>CAZTDD010000079.1:0-32013 GCA_964612675.1 uncultured bacterium | reverse complement strand
AAAATCCACCTTAACTTACCCCAAAATCTGTCCAACGATTGGGGTACACCTCACTGCGCTGAGACAGACCCTATAATCCGTTGAGGTCGGAGCACGCTAGCCGATACTCAAACTCGGGACCTGATTAGAAGGCGTTTCTGAAGTGACATTGCAAACTCTCAGACGCTAACCAAGAACTGTTGCAAATAACTAAAAATAAAGATCTTATGCTCTTTATCAGAAATGGGAAGAAATTGCTCATGAACGCAAGAGCGAAGTAACGACCGGGCTAATATGGACCCATTTTAACCTGCTAATACAGAACAAGATGGCCCAACACGTGGGGGAATCGAGCGTATTTTCCTGTTGCATTTTACTGTCCACAGAAAACGGGCTTTCCTGTCGGCAGTGGATATAGGAAGAGATCCGTATCGCGAGAAAGTCTGCTTTTCTTCGCAATACTCAATTCTCCTATTGACTTTTGCCGTTTTCCTTGAGATTATCCTGCTAAATCTCTGTTGTGTTTCTTGTTAAGGCACAAGAGCCCTTTCGTTGCTTTCCACAAAAGTGCGTGCAACACAACTGAGATGTCCTGTGAATTATGGACTCCATGACACCTGAAGAGGCGGGAGCACGTTGTTGAGCCTCTCTCTGTGTGGGCAGCAATCGGAGACGATCTATTAGGAGATGCATGTTGTTATGAAGATTCCGCAACGAATCCCAACTCCAGCCAGTCCTTTGGGAAGAGTTTCTTTTGGTGTTTACTATTCCACGTTACTCTGTTTTCTTTCTTTTATTGTGTCGATCGCTTCGGCGCAGAAGCCTGCATCTCTCGCTCCTCTTAGTGAAGATTTCCTGCTTTATCAGCAGAGCCGCAGTGTGTCCTATTCCCCTGCTGCTTGGGACAGGCTATCCGGTGTAGTTCCGTCACCGATGGAGACTGAAGTTCATAGACCCGATATTACGTATGACAGAAGGCATATTGAGCGTGGAAAAAAGTCACTTTTTGATGCGAGAGTATATGCTTCCGCTTCGGATCCGAAATATGACTTGCGGGATCCGAATTTAGATGGCGACTATAGCGACAAACTCTTGACAGATATCCGAGCACAAGGCAGTTGTGGTTCTTGTTGGGCCTTTGCTACCTATGGTAGTTTAGAAAGTTACCTTAAGAAGACTTATGATTTGTCCGACGTAAATAACGATTACTCTGAGAACAATCTAAAACATCTTCACGGATTTGACTACGGTCCTTGCGCCGGTGGGAACGAGGAGATGAGTACGGCTTATTTTGCCAGGTATGATGGACCGATCTCAGAATCGGACGATCCTTATGACGAGTCTTCGTCGGGGCCCAATTGCACCGCATGTGACCCGGTCCGTTATGTTGACAATTTTGTTTGGATGCCCACCCGCAGTGGACCGACCGACAATGGATACATTAAACAAGCGATTCTTGATTATGGGGCCTTATATACGTGTTATTATCACAATGATAACTATGCAGATGCCGGTACAAACTCGTATTATTATGATGGGGGAGCCGACACGAATCACTGTATAGCTATTGTCGGTTGGGATGACAATAAAGTAACGGCTGCAGCTCAGGACGGTGCGTTTATTTGTCGAAATAGTTGGGGAACTTCATGGGGTGAAAACGGTTATTTCTATATTTCTTATTACGACACTCGAATAGCATACGAAGGATTGGCTCATGCTATCGACGAGGATGACGCCAATTTTCAATTCGACACGATTTATCAATACGACCCGTTGGGAATGACCGGCAATGCAGGATGGGACGACGGCGGGGATGACTGGGGAGCAAACATATTCACACCTGACTCAGATGGATATTTGAAAGCAATTGGTTTTTACTCAAGTGCTTCAGGCATGTCTTATGAGATTTACATCTACGACAGCTTCAACGGTTCTGAGTTCTCCACTCTGCTCGGTACTCAGACAGG
Source organism: uncultured bacterium (assembly GCA_964612675.1). Taxonomy (GTDB): domain Bacteria; phylum Hinthialibacterota; class Hinthialibacteria; order Hinthialibacterales; family JAKPRU01; genus CAZTDD01. Next base: position 30,067 of record CAZTDD010000079.1, on the reverse strand, counting down.
TTCGGTGACTTATCGAGGCTATTATACAATCCAGCTTGATGATCCGATTGCCCTAACGTCCAACGATGATTTCGCCGTAGTTATTCGATTCAACACAACAACGGGAACGATGCAAGGATACCCCATACCTGTGGAGTATTACCATGCTGGTTATAGTTCGAGTGTGAATGCCAATGCCGGTGAAAGCTATGCCAGCACCGATGGTTCAAGTTTCTCTGACATTACGACTTGGGGCGGAGATTGGTCAAAAGCCAATATATGTATCAAAGCGTTCGTCGGCTCGCTGGATGGGCCGCCGGACGACGTGACAATATCCATGGAGTGCGACTCGGAACCCATCTCCGAAGATGCAGCGGAAGGGCTGTTGGTTGGTGAGGAAATCGCGATTGATGTTACGGCCACAGACGGTGGCGCCCCTCCGGTCACGTTGACTCTTGTCGAAGGACCGACTGGGGCTTCATTCTCCTCTATCGCGGGAGATGGTGAATTCACTTGGACTCCTTCAGATACGCAGGTGGGAGATTTCGAAGCGACGTTCAGAGCAGTGAATAATGATTCTGTCGTCACCACTGCAACCGCGACAATGCGAGTATCAAGAAAGCAACGCCGGATTATCAGCGATTCAGGCGACTTTGTGGCCGTAGGATTTGACTACCGCGATCCACCGCGCATTTGGTCCCAGGTATTCGATCCGCTCACTGGAGCACGGATTGGCGGCGGAAGACTCATTACAGAATATCTTTATTTAAATCCGATTTATCCCGAACTAGATCGCTTCTTCACAATGGATGTACATAATGACGGTAGTAATGAACTGATTACAGTTTTGGTTAACGAAAGTATAGTTGGTAATAAGAAAACTTGGGTTCTTACTCATAACTTAATGACGGGGCAAAAACTGATGCCCGGTCTTCGTGTGCTTGCCGATGCCGGCTTCGAGAATCCCCGGTATAACGACTATTTGGTTGCGGATGTTGACAACGACAACGTTACGGAGTTCGCCGCAGTAGGGATCACAGATCTTCCTACCGAGCCGAAACGGTACTTCATCCAGTCGTGGGATGTCTTGAACCGCATAAGGGTGGGAGCCATGGAGGTTTTTGCCGATCTCGGATTTAGTTTTCCCGATCCCACGTTGAATCATTATTTGGCCGGCGACGTTAACGGCGCCGGTGCCGATGAGATTCTTTGTATCGGTGTGACTGACCACACTTCCCCTCGGACCTATTGTCAATGTTGGACAGCCACGAGTCCGTATGATCATAACAGCTTCCAAATTGGTTTGTCTCCCGAGTTTGATATTCCAGGACTCAATCACTTCTTAGTTGGGAATGTCGATTCAGACGCAAATGAGGAGTTGGTTGCTATCTTCCTGAATGGTAGTCTGATGAAACCACGCGTTCAAATCTGGGCCCCGGATACCGGCAACCGGAAAGATGGTGGTACGGATTTGGAAAATGTCTTGGGGCATGAATTGTTTACACATCCGGAAGGGAATCGTTTCCTATTGGCTGATGGAAACGGAGATGGAAAGAAGGAACTTCTAGCGATTGGGACAACCAGTGAGATTCCAGGCAGGATTTGGTTGCAAAGGTGGGATCTTGAAAGCCGGACAAAAATACGCAGTCGCCCCTTGTTGTCCAACTCTGCATTTGTGGATCCCACCATCAGTGAGTATTTGGTTATGGATGTCGATGCGGACGATGATGATGAACTCCTTGCTGTTGGCTATGTGGCGAGTAAGAGCGCTCGTTGGGTGCAAGTATGGGATCTGGATCCCGTGGCTAAATTGAAATCCTTTATTGTGCTACGGAACACAGACTTCATTCACCCCGTTCTCAACTATTGGACTGGGGGATAGTGGATGCTCCGGTGACTTGCGAGACCCGACGAGATCGATGATACCGGTCGTCTAAATCCTGATTACCGTATTATTGAACATTGATCATTATGTTCAATCTTCTCTTTCGCGCGTACCGATTTGCTGCAAACGACCGCTTGTTCCCTATGACCTCAGGGAGGGAGGAAGTGCTAGGTCCGCGGTCAAAAACTGGGCCAAACTGAAAAACGAGACCGGACGCTTGCCTAGGTCCTGCAAGCGAGTACATGCGAACAGAATGTCACAAGCGACAAACAAGGTAGTATTCCCTTGCCGTTGCGCTTTGCTGAGATCCAAGATAGAATATTTGAGGAAAGTAAATTCTATTATGATAGTGGATTGAGAGGGTGAATAGATTCCGAGGTGCCAACGACATTGTATCTGGGGAGCCAATACATATCAACCTACTTCACCGTCCAAGGAAAAGTGACTCTTTGGATGGGAAAGGTGTCCTGGGCGCTGGGAGTCTGTGTTCTTCTGACTTTCATGTCATCGGTGGCGAGTGCCCGGCCGGACTTGAAGTTTGAGGCGGTTCCTTCCATAACATCGCCCCGGACCGTTTATGCTGACGGCGCCAGCCTATCTTTCGACTACACTGAGCGGAATCCGAAGTGGTTTCCTTGGGATGCGGCTGGCCCCCACACGAACCGCTATTATCTTTCATTGGATTCCACTGTCGGCGAAGATATCGAGGTCTTACCCTCGTACGCTTCTTCAGGTTTGGGAGCTCGCGAGAGTGACGCTGTCTCGGCCGAGGTAACTTTTACCATCGACCCCGGCACATATTACCTCGTAGTGGTTCTTGACGCCGATGGCGATGTCGAAGAATCGAATGAGAGCAATAACGCGCATATTGTTTTGGATGATTCTATTACGGTGCTGGAACCCCCAACGCCGTCAGCGACGCCCACAGATACTCCCACACTGCCACCGGATGTGACACCGAGTCCAACACCTACGTCAACCGACACTCCGACGTCTACACCGACTCCGACCGCCACTGCGACTCCAACATTTGGTACAGCCGGACCAGACTTGACCCTGTCCGTCGGGCCAACCATTAGTAGTACGCTTGAGTTGCCGTCCACCGGCGGCACTTTGGACGTTTACTATGTGGAATTCAACGACGGGAAAGGGAGTTTCCTGCAGAAGATCGCAGCTGCCCACACGAATACGCTATTTCTGTCGTCCGACCTCACAATGGGTAATGGGGACGACATTTCGCTGAGTCCCACTGACTCGGCCTCTTTAATGCTAGGTGGATCTTCCCGTGAGACGAACATTACGGTAGAGGTACCCGGTAATCCCGGCAGCTATTATCTTTTCGTGTCTATTGATGCGGCTGGGGAAATTGATGAATGGAATGAATCGAATAACCTCGTAATGAACACGAACCAGCTGGTGATCGTCGGTCCACCTCCGACCGATACACCGACCGCAACGGCAACTCCGACCTTGGAACCCGGGGTAACCCCAAGTCCCACGCCGACCGCGACGAACACACCCACGGCAACACCGACGCCAACGCTAGGCGAGACGGGGCCGGATCTGGTCATCACCGACGGTCCGATTCTAAACGGCACCCTGATTCTCCCTCCTGAGGGAGGAACCGTGGACGTAACCTATACCGAGCACAACGACGGCAAGGGCAATTGGTTTCAAAAACTCGCGGCTGCTCACACGAACTACCTCTATCTGACGACCGACACGGCGGTTGAGAATGGAGACGATATCCTTCTCACTCCCGTGGATTCTTCACCGCTCATCAACGGAGGTGATTCCAGGGATGTCGAGATTACGGTGAACATTCCGGGCACCCCTGGGACGTACCATCTTTTCGTCAAATTAGACGGAACGAATTCGGTAGTTGAATGGAATGAGAACAACAACATCACCCTGAACACGACCCAAACCATCGTGGTCCAAGAACCCCCGACTCCAACGCCGACCGATACACCTACGGAGTCACCGACACCGACGGATACACCGACTGAAACACCGACGGATACACCGACTGAAACACCGACTGAAACACCGACTGAAACAGCAACACCGACCGATACACCTACGCAGTCACCGACACCGACGGATACACCAACACCAACACCAACCGATACACCTACGGAGTCACCGACGCCGACGGATACACCGACACAGGCACCGACCCATACGCCGACCGAGACCCCGATACCCACCGATACACCGACGCTGACACCAACCGCCGTTGTGGCGGACCCCCCGGAGATCACGGTTACCCGCGATGGAGAGATTGTTGTTGAAACGGTTGCTCAAGGGGGGATGGTTGGTGACGAGATCACGCTGGACGTGAGCGCAACGGACGGGGGTGCGCCACCGGTTTCATTGAGCCTTCTTTCCGGGCCGGAGGGGGCGTCGTTCTTCAGTATGGGGGAAAGCGGAACATTCAGTTGGACTCCCTCTGCGGCGTCGCAGGTTGGCGATTTCGAAGCCGTGTTCCAGGCGCAGAACGATGCCTCGCTGACGGACACGATGCACGTGACGCTGCGCATTTCGAGGAAGGAACGGCGGATTGTCGCACAAGATGGGAATTTCGTGGCGGTGGGACACGACTCGAACGATCCACCGAGACGGTGGTCTCAGGTATTCGATCCGTTGAGTGGGCTGCGGATTGGGGGAGCGAGGCTCATTGATGAGTTTTCATATCTGAATCCGGTGTTTCCACAATGGGATCGTTTTCTTGCGTTCGATGTCGATAACGACGGAGACAACGAGTTGGTGTCCGCACTGATCACTCAAGAGAGTGTCAAGAAAACGTGGATTGTGGTCAACGATCTCATGACCGGTCAGAAAATCTGTCCGTCTTCCCGTGTGCTTTTTCACAGCGATTTTCAGGAACCGCAATGGAACGATTATTTGGTGGCGGATGTGAACAATGACGGCACGCAGGAACTGGTTGTCGTCGGTGTCACGCCGGAGCTCCCGTTGCTCCCGTATGATCGTTGGGACCTGTGGGGAAGAAATGAAGACGACGAGATACGAAGATATTACTTGCAGACGTGGGATCTTTGGAGCGGGAGAATGCTGAAGTCGATCCGCGCCTTTGGGAATCCAGCGTTTGACGGGACGGATCCCTCCTGGCATCAATATGCGGTTGCGGATGTAAACGCGGACGGCACGGATGAGATTCTGTGTGTCGGGACAACGAATCAAGATCCGCCCAAGATGTATTGTCAACGCAGAAATGCGCTGAATCATTATGACTTCTCCTCTTTTCGCGTCCTGCCGTATCCTGAGTTTTGTTTTCCACATCTGAATCACTATTTGGCCGGGAATGTAGACACCGACCCGGAAGAGGAACTTGTCGCGATTGGTGTAGCCGATGGCGCTACAAAGAAAACCTGGGTGCAAGTGTGGGATGCCGATACGGGGACATTGAAATACGCTGGTGTTCGCGTCCTGAGCGATCCATCTTTCGCTCACCCGGAGGCAAATCGTTTTCTTCTTGCCGACGGCGACGGTGACGGCAAGAAGGAGTTGCTTGCTATCGGTATTACCAATGAGGTGCCAGGTCGAGTGTGGCTGCAGCGCTGGGATCTTGAAGCGAAGAGCCGACTGGGGAGTAGCGTTCGTCTGCTCAGCGATCCATCGTTTGCAGACCCGACAATGAGCGAGTATTTCGCGATGGATGTCGATCAGGACGGGGACGACGAGCTGGTTGCGACAGGCTACGTTCGGAGCAATAACAGTTTTTGGGTCCAGGTGTGGGATCTGGAACCCATTGTTCGCCTGGTCTCATTCCGAGTTCTCGATAATCCCGGATTTGTGCACCCCGTATACAACAGGTGGGGCGGAGGCTGAGATCGTATTTTTCCGACACGCGTTCGGCACGCCCGGTCGGCTTCAATGATCGACTCTATGTATTCGACCGATGGAAGTCCCCGATCTCCTTGCCTTCGTTGCAATCCTTATCTCCATTTCCAACGCTGGAAGTGCCGGCTGGTTTTCTCGGCGGACAAGGGATCTCTCCGCTCTCTAGCCGTCTCGGGTGAGATACCGATCGATTCTTAGAACGTGCAGCGAAGACTCTTATGGAGATTTTCTTGATCGCCGGCATCCCCGCTGTTCTTGTAGGACTTTCCCGCCCTGCCTGGTTGTGGCTGGTGTTTCCCGCGATATCGTTTTATGCAAATAATCTTTTTGGAACGCGTACGCTCGCCGACATTCACTCTTCCAAGATCCCGTATGGTTTTTTGCTCGCGTTTACATTGGTTGGGTTTACGCACATCGTGAAATCCTTGGGGGCTCACAGGCGTGTGTTCGGTCGGTTACCGTTGGTTCACGCCTGTGTTTTCTTTTTGGGGATAAGCCTCGTGTCGCTGATCGACGCGGTTGACGTGTCACGAGGGGTGATTTTTTTTGGGGGATGGTGTTGTTACATTCTGTTCTTCTATATTGTGGTAAACTCATTGTCTTCGACCACATCGTACAAGTATTTTCTTATTGGAAACGGTCTCAATGCGGGAATCTGTTCTCTTATTATGGTTTTCCGTTCCTCGATAACCGGTTTTCGTCAGCCGGCCGACATATGGGATCTTACATGGCTGACGAGAAACGAGATCGGTTTCTATTTTGAACCGGTGATCTGGATTTGCATTTCGATCCTCTTTTTTAGCAAGGAACGCTTTCGGTGGCATGCGTGGCTGTACGTGTTATTGCCGTTGTTGTTGCTGACAATTGTGTTTGCGGGCACGCGCGGAACGTGGATTTCACTGGTTGCCTCGTGCGCGGTCATGCTTCTTCGATTTCCCATGAAACAGAAGATGAAAGCGTCTATCGCCATACTGGCGCTGGCGTTCGTTATCCATCAGGCCGTGTTGATGTCGGAGTTTGCGCAGGAGCGTGTGACCACTTTCAGGGCCTTGAGCGAGGAAGACACGGGAGCGGATATCCCCCGGTCTTCGATTCCGACCCGCCTATACCTGATGGGGATCGGATGGAAGATGATTCTCGATCACCCGTTCAACGGGGTCGGTCTGGGCAATTACTCTCACCATTATCACGAATACGTTCCCTACGTTGACGATCCGAGTGTGCGGTATATTGTGAGCAAACCCCACACGCCGCACAATTTCTTTCTTCGCTTTGGGGCGGAGACCGGTCTGCCGGGGGTGGTCGCCGCAGTTTTTTTGCTGTTCAGCGTGTACCGATATCTGCACGACGCGATTCGCACTCGGCATGGCGAGCCTTGGGATTCGATTCTTCTTGGTTGTTATCTGGGCTTTGTTGCCAACGTGGTGCACTGTTTGCTTCATGAGAAGATTTTTGCGTTTTATTTTTGGGCTTTTCTTGGATTGGTTTGTGCTACGATCCACCACGCGGAATGTGCCTCCGGTCAGTCCTCGTCGCCGATCGATAAGGGGCGGCCGGACAGCGTGCGTTTCAAATCTGTGAGTCCCGGAGATACGCGGAGCTGTGGCGCCGCAAGCGGTGGAACCCGAGCGCTTCTTTTGCCCGCTCGGGTGCAGACGCGAAGCGGCGAAACGAACGATTGACGGGGGAAAGGGGTTTTTGATGAGTCGTTCGTCGAATTGCGTAGAGACACGGCCCCCGTTAGGATTCTCCATATTCTGAATAGTCGGGAAGAAGAGAGAACGTGTTTAACAGAGTTATTCAAAAATTTCGACTCTTTCGGCGCGAGCAGCTGTGGTATCGCGGAGTCGTCGACAAGGATGCGCTTGTTCTTGACGTTGGGAGCGGTTTGAATCCCTGTATTCGGGCGAATGTATTGTGCGAGAAATTTGCGATGGATGATACCGAACGGTCCGGAACACTGATCGCGGACCGACCTCTGGTTCTCGGGGATGCAGAATATCTTCCATTTCGAGACAGATGTTTCGATTACGTGATTTGTTCGCAAGTATTCGAGCATCTTGCCGACCCGGAGCTCGCTGCGGCGGAGCTGCAACGTGTTGCGGCAAAAGGACGAATCGATACCCCGGGATATTTCTCCGAGATGATCGCGGGACATCCCTTTCATTTGTGGTATACATACATGGAGAACGGTATCCTGCACCTCAGGGAAAAACGCCGTGCAATCCACGATCCAGATATAACGGAAATCATTAACAAATTGAAACGCGAAGACGACCCGGCATTTGCGGAGTTTGTATTCAGGCATTACGACCTATTTGTGACTGTGTATTATTGGGAGGATACGGTGAGGATAAAAACGGAGAGAATAGCGGACGGGGTCCTTTCGTCGCAGTCACCGGTGAAAGCGGCGACCTCGCGCGACGATGTCAAGAAACTGTTTTCAATTATCGGGAAACAAGGGTGGAATACGAAACGACCATGGGAATGGCGGAGGGCGCGGGATGCAAAGTTCTGGCTGAAATCGCTGCTCCGTCATCGGTATCGACGTCACGTGAACCTGTGGGATATTATCGCGTGTCCATCGTGTCACGGGTTGTTGGAAGAAAGAACGGACCGTTCCATCCGCTGTGAGCGTTGTGGGCTGATATATCCATTGTTCGGCTCGATTCCGGGACTGCTCAAGGAGTACTCGCAGCGTGCCCTTTTCTGAAGGGGTACGAGAGGCGGCTGACTGAACCCGCCCAGTTCAGGCGAGACGGGATTCCACTGCGGTGAACAGGTCTTTGTTGATATGGTGCCAGTCGAATGCGAGGACGCTGTCTCGTGCGGCGCTCTCCAAGTGTTTTTTCAAGTCACTGTCTGCGTATAATTGAAGAACGGCGCGGGACAAATCCGTTGCATTTCCGGGTTCGTAGAGGTACCCATTTTCCCGGTGTCGAACGACGTATCGAACTCCCGGGAGATCCGGTGCGACGACTGCACGTCCGAGAGCAAGATATTCAAAAAGTTTCACCGAAAATGTATACCGAAAATTCTGGATGTTCGGGTTCAAAATCACCACGCACACATCCGCCGAAGCCATCCAATCAAGCGCTTGCTGGTGGGATACTTTGCCGATGAACCGAACAATCGAGGTCAGATCCAACCGGTCAATTTCGCATTTTAGTTTTTCGATGTCTTCTTTTTGTCGGTACGGACCTACCAGGGAGACCGCGAGTGAAGGAATGTAGGGTTTGAGAAACGCGGCCGCTTGAATCAGGGTATCCAACCCTCGGACCCAGGCAATTCCTCCCAAATACAGGACCATGAAGCGGTCCGGCATGCGATAGGTAGGCCGGGCAACGGTTTTCGACAAATCAACACCGTTTGACACCGGTATAATGACGTTTTTCGGAACCTTATAGACGTCGGTGAGCGTTTTGGGTAAACCTTCTTCGAGCGTAACCCCGATAGCCGGGACTGCGTCTGCATACCTTAGTACGCGTCGCAGCAGCCGACAGTAGAGTGAATACAGGATATACTTGAGCAGAGGACGGCAATCTACCATAGTTTGCACTTCCAACATCGGGTCGTCGAGCATATCCGCAACCCATCGAACGCCGGTCAAGCGGCGCAAAACGAAACCGATGATCGAACTGTAGTCGACAGTTGTGTAAACAACCTGTATTTGTTTCGTCAACGTTCGAAACAGGATTTCTATGAAGGTCGTTCCGTAAAACAAAGCGTGGCTCAAGTACAGGTTGCGGAGAGCGGGGCTTTGCCGAAAATGGACTCGCCGCACGATTTCAGGAAGAAATGCCTGTCCACCACGACCGTAGAGATACACAACATGATGTTTCGAGGCATACAGCAAACGCTGGGTCGCAGCACGATTCCTCTCGACTTTTTCTTGAGAGCAGATCCAGGCAATTCGCAGGGAATCCTGTGAGCGTTGCCGGGGCTGTTGCACACATGTCAGCCGGTGGCTTCTGAGGAACGGTATCGACGCCAGTGCTCGACAGAAAACGTGCCCCAGAGGAAGCTCCGCCAGTGTTGAACGGAGGCATGGCAACAGGGTCAATGTTGTCGAACTCTCCGTCCACCCGGGGAAAAAACGTCGTAACGCTCTTTTGGTAACCGGTCGCGTACCGCAGTTTCTCAGGCTTACGTAACGGAAATCATAACAGATACAAAAGCCATCAGGAACAAGTATACGTTGTATCTCTCCAACCACCGCATTTTTGAGGTCATTCTCTACCAGGGAACCGAGAAGAGTAAAAGCGAGTGCCACATCAAAGGCATTCTCTGCAAACGGAAGAGCATCGGCGGAGGCACAGAGAACATCCGAGTCCGGCAGGGTTGTACGAGCTCGGTCAGCTTGGCCGGCGACCGCACCGATCCCTACGGCATTTGCGGGTTCCAAGCCGCCGTTGTCGATCAGCCATTGCAAGAGACGTCCGGAACCACAGTCAAGGTCGATTACGCGCAGTCCGGTCAGGGGCCACAAACCTCGTTGAAGCATGAGGCGTTTGAGAACGCGGGTGCATTCCTCAAAGACCGGGCCGTTCGACCGGCGAGTCGCATCCCACAACCGCCTGGGGGCGACGTTCTTATCATATGGTCGATACGAGTGAATTTCGGTGATTTGTCGGTCAAAACGGGGCATCAACGTGCTTTCTTTCCGTCAGTCGTACGCGGCTTCGGCCCGCCCGAGCATTTCCACACTGGTTCCCTACCCTCACGACGTGGATATCCAGCCCTGCTTGGGATGTGACGTCGTTTTTTTGTTCATTCATACCCCCATTTTATCTGAAGGTTCAGCTCGAAAGCCAGGGTTTTCCTCGCAGAGTGAGACATTAATGAATATACTGAAAGGACGCGTCGATTTGAGAGGAACGTAAATCTTCAGTCTTTCTTCGATCCAAGCAGAGATTCGTTCGATTAATGGATTTTGCCGGCGTCGCTGTTTGTCGAACCTGTCATACCACCTGATGTTGGAGACGTACACGTGGGACAAAAAGAGAATGAAATCACGATACAGAACCTCGACCTGAAGGATCTTGACCAAACCGCAACGCTCCATATGGTGTCTTTTCCGGAGACCTTTTTGTCTCTTGCCGGTACCCGTATGACGAAGCTGTTTCTCAAGTTCTTTTCCGAGTCCCCACTGGGGGTGATACTGACCGCAGAGCATGAAGGGAGAATTGTGGGGTATGTGGCTGGAGCGGTCGACAAGCAGAGTTTCATGAAGGAGTTGGCCTTGAAAAAGTGCCTCTCGGTTCTATGGCTCTTACTGCCGCCGCTGGTCACAAATCCCAAATTGGCCACGATGTTCCTCGAAAAGGTCCGGAGCCTCCTCCGTTCTGAAAAGAAACGAGAACAATTGTGGAGCATACCCGATCTCCCGAAGGCAAGTTTAATGTCCATCGCCGTGAGTGAAGAGTATCGAGGCCGGGGAGTGGGCCACGCATTGAACGTGAGATTTCTGGAGGCCCTCTCACACAAAGGTGTGACGAGGGTTCGGTTGGGCGTGTTGTCCGATAATACAGCGGCGATCCGCTCTTATTCCAAGGTCGGCTGGGAAATCGCCTACCAAGATGAGCGAGGAACGTTGATGGTTCTGGATATGAAGAAGTCTCCCGCCGTTGACAAAGAGTCCGGTCGCGCAACCGTCGACCGGTGAATCTTCATTGTCACGGCGATAGACAGACCGAATCCTAGCCATTTCCTTGGCGAAACGGACCATTGATCTTTTCTTTCCTCCGGTCGTATGTAGCATCGACCCGGCCGAACAGCGCTGACAAAATCCCCAACGCAAAACCAACATTTGCGATACAGAAGCTGGTTGGCGCTCCCAGCCAGCCAGGGGTCGATGACGGTAGGAACAAGCCAATCGATGCCCAAGCATACATGAAAACCTGAACGCAGCAAAAAGCGCGGAGGTAGGGATTGGACCACTCCAAAGCGGAGCCGACGAAGATCGTCAACAAGAATAGCGGCGTCAGCCATCGCAGAAACTTGTGCGAAATGAGACTCCACCACAGCCATGCATAATTCTTGATTGAACACGATTTCAACCGTCGCCAAGTGCCTATCCAGTTACGAGAAGTCATGCGAATTCGCGACTGGAGTTCGGACCGGCGGCTGACATACATGTGCTCGGTGACAACAATATCGCCTCGATGAACAACCCGATATCCCTGTGTTACAATGTCGATCGGCGTTACAAAATCAACGTCGTCGGTGGAATAGTCAAGTGGACGAAAAAGACAACCGCGCACGGCCATGCATGCTCCACTAGCAACCGCAAGTATACCTGCCTGGGAAGACAATTCACGTAGAAGATACTCAAATCTCCAATACATACTACGAGACTGACTTAGTGCAGTGGAGTAGCGATTCACAAAATCAATTTCGTTTGTCACACAGCCAACCTCTTGAACAGCAAAGGACGTTGAAATATCTCGGAAGAAAGTCGGTGGAAATCGGCTTTGAGCATCCGAAAAGGTTAAAATTTCTCCTTTTGCAATGGCGGCTGCCTCACTGTGAACCAAGGCTCGCCCCCGATTTGTGTCGAAAGCCAATACGACCACTCTCGAATCTTCGTAAGATTCTGCGATTTCTACAGTGCGGTCCGTAGAGCCGTCGGATGCAACAACGACCTCCAGGAGGTCAGAAGGATAATCGCACGAAAGAATATTCGTGATACGATCCTCGATCTCGCCTTCTTCGTTGTATGCGGCAATGATGACAGATATGCTTGGAAAATACGGCGTCTTTGACAGAGTAGAGGTTCTCCGCCGACACTTGACAATCATCAACAGAATCGCTGGATAGCCCAGATAAGTATACAGCAACAAGATAAGCGCGATGAGAAAAAGGATCATGAGCGTTGAATAATGCAGGAGGCCCGTTAATTTGCGGGACCCCGCTGTGGGGAAGGACTAAGCAACCTCCTAGTGTTCGGACTCCACTGCGCAGCAGCATGTTCAAGCCCTCATTACAAGCAGAGAGACAGTTAAACACGACCAGTAAAGATAGGATTAGTTTAGATCGTCACGGTTCAAATTGGAAGGCAAGAGAGGAGAAAGAGGGCAATTCTTCCACGGCCGAATCTCCGGGGGGATGTTCTTCATCGCCCCAGTTGGCAACCTACACAGTTCACGTTGCACTTGTCAGTTGAACGATTCTACAAAAGGTATGTCCTGAATACGGTTGGCGGACACTCAGTGAGGCTTTGAGACTAACGTTTTGTTACGCTCCACAAACCACTGCCAGGTCTCCTGCAGTCCGTCAGTCAGCCGTGTCATATCCCCCAACGCCAGTATCCTTCTTGTCTCCGACATGTCGCACTCAACGCGATAGATTTCGCCGGGAAGCCGTGGGAGGAAGTCGATTTCTATGTTGCGTCCCGAGACTTCGCCCAACACCTCAGCGAGCTCGGAAACGCTTGTCTCCACTCCGCTGCCGATCTGTAAAACTTTTCCAACGATTTTGGAGGAACCCTCCAGACTTAGAAGCAGTGCACGAGCCGTATCGCGCACATACAGGAAATCGCGCGTCTGGCTTCCATCCCCAAAGATCTGTATAGATTTTCGTTTCAAAACACGGTTAATCCACTTTGCCACGACGCTCGACTTTCTATGTGAAAACGGCCCATACACGTTGGCAAATCGAAAACAAACCGTTTCTAAACCGTACGAACGCCAATAGGCCGAGGCGAATGCCTCCAGGCACGATTTGCCGGCACCATAAGGTGATAAGGGACGCGGTGCAGGAAGAGCGCTCTCAGTCGTCTTTTGCTCACCCGCCGCCGCATTGGAGGAAGCCAGGATCACTCGTTTTATGTTGTTCGCTCGGCACGCTTCGAGAACGTTTAATGTCCCCAACGCACTGACTTCGACGCTTTCCCGGGGATTCTCCAATGAGGCCTGAACGCTTGTTCGGGAGGCCAAATGCACGACGGCGTCACAATCGGCGGCAAGCGTGTTTAGAGAGTTCGCGTGTGTAACATCGGTGTGCGTTACTGTGACACGTTCATTCAGTATTTCTCGTCCATCTGTGCCGAATGTCCAATCGAGAAATTCCGACAGATCGGTTTGCTGCCCCACGCTTTCATCATCACAAAGACGAACCCTCCATTTCGGTCTCTCACGCAGTATCAACCCAGTTAAATGAAGGCCGACAAAGCCTAATCCACCCGTAATCAACACTCGCACAATACCACCTCAATTGGCTCTATGTCAGTTTCCAAGTTCAGTCTGGCAAAGGGGTATTGAACTGAAATTATCGGGAAACGGACGACAAGAGACTTGGCTACGATCAGTCCAGATAGGCACTTTGTTTTCGGCTGCCATCCCAACGAATATCCGGATCCAGCGCTTCTTCACGCGCAAAAATTCGATCTTTGAATCGAACAAGGTCCTCCAACATCAGACTCATTTCGTGTTCGACATCATGCGTAGGTTGATAACCGAGATCGAGCAGATGATGATGGTCCGGGTTATAGTAATGCTGCTCCATTTCCATTCGTGGATTCTCGATACGCCGGATCTTGGCTTCAATACCTAATGATCCAGCCGCTCTTTGCACTTTTTCCGCCAGTTCGAAAACGTTATACACTTCTTCGAATTGATTGAAAACGCGGTATTCGCCTTCCCCGGGAGGATTCTCGACGGCCAGGGTCAGACATTGCATAGAATCTCGTAACGGCAGGAATCCGCGTCGTTGTCCGCCTTGTCCGAACGGGGTAAGAGGATGAGCGACGACCGCTTGAGCACAATACCGGTTAACCGCGGTACCAAAACACTGATCGAAATCAAAGCGAGTCCAGAGACGGTCATCCTCGGGCATGTTTTCGATCCGCGTGCCGAAGACAACACCTTGCATGATGTCGGTGGACCGCAGCTTCCAGAACCGACACGCCATTTGGATGTTATTTGAACCGTGAACTTTGGACTGGTGATACCAACTGCCCGCCTGGCGGGGAAACGGGAGCGTGTCCTTACGACCGCGGTATTCAATCTCGAAGAAGCCCTCGGGGATATCGACGTTTGGTGTGCCGTATTCTCCCATTGTCCCCAGCTTGACGAGGTGGGCATTCGGACAATAATCGCGCATCGCAAACAGTATATTGAGTGTTCCCCCGATATTGTTGAACTGCGTAAACATTGCATGGTGAACATCGATCATGCTGTAGGGAGCGGACGGCATTTCACCAAGATGAACGATTGTGTCAGGCTTAAATGAGCGGAAGAAATTAATCACAAAGTTGTAGTCCTGCAAATCGCCGTTGCGAAAAACAAGATTCTTCCCGTAGACTTCGCGGAATGCCGCAAGCCGATCGGTCATGCGCTTGATCGGTGTTGCAGATTGAGAACCCATTTCTGCAACCCAATTACGTCTCAAGTAGAGATCGGCCCCTGCCACCTCATGACCCCGCATGACCAAATGTTGAGCCAACGCCCATCCGAGATATCCGTCCACACCTGCGATAAAAACACGCATGATAGTATCTCCTATGTAAAAAACAATTGTAAACAACATTTCAAAAATGCAAAGGGAGGTTGAATGAACATGACGACTCAGTACGGTACCGATTTACGGCAATTCGTAGGACCACTTGACGACTGGAGTGTTTTGCTCTGAAGTACCAACAGTTAAATTCTCTACTTATGTGATGGGTACCTTTTTTGCTATTGAACGTTTGTAAAGGGCGCGTGGTTGTGACTTGACAAAACGCCAGTAAAAGCGGCTTATGAGTCCCGATCTCACCGACATACTCCTTAGAAGCATACCGGGTCTCGACCTAATCGTTGGTTCCTGGCTTTATTTCGCGACAATCATCGCGCTCCACATCTCGGTCTGGGCTGTTTTGCGTGACCGCCTGCCATCATCCGCTTCCATTGGTCTCAAATTACTTACGGTCATTCTCGGGTATTTCTTTGTGAATGCGGTAGTCGTTCAAAGCCTGGGACTCCTATCCGTATTGACGGTGCCGGTCTATACGGCCTCAGTCCTAGGGCTCTGGCTTCTCGCGGTTACCTGGAACCGTATTCGCCGAGGGAGTTTCGATCTGCATACCACATTTTTCAGCCTTGTCTTCAAGACGCTTTCCAGGTTCTTTACCGAACTCCCATTTGGACTCGGTTTCCTTTTCTTCGCAGTATTTCTCGACCTGACTGTCCGCTCAATGTTAATAACAGGATTCGACTCGCTCGGGAGGCATCTGCCGTCGATTGTTTCATGGGTCCACAGCGGTTCCATTAATCTTCGAGAGGTCGACCCGTTTTATCATTTGCAGTATCCCCAGATCTGGGAATATCAGTTTGTTCCCGGCTTCCTTCTTGTGAAATCTGATTATCTTACCATTTTTCCCTGGCTGCTCTTAATGATTTGTCTTGTCGCCTGTGTCAGGGAACTTTGCTACCTGCTTCGACTTCCCTATTTTACTGGTACTCTTCTTGGCTGGATTTGTATTCTGACGCCAATGGTCTGGACTTGGTTTTCTGGCACGAGCTCTCTTAAAGGCGACATGATGCTTGGACTTTCTATCCTTGTACTGATTCTTGCGATCATGCGTGCTTGGAAAGGACTCGGAGCTGAATTCTTGCTTGCGCAATTTGGTTTCTTCTTCGCTATTGGCACGAAATACTCAGGTCTCCTCTATGCTACTTTGGCCGTCGTTCCGCTCCTTCTGATAACAGTGGCACACGCAAAACGGAGCGGACAATCCCTGCGGGAATTGCTAAGATGGCTCTTCGTAACTCCATTGGTCCAGTGTCATGCGTTAGCGATTTTCGTTGTCAATTCGGTTTATTTCGGCAATCCTTGTTATCCAATCGAGATAACGTTTCTGAACTACGAAGTGTTCAACGGCGTCATCGACGTCTCAGGAACGAGCATTCTTTCTCACGCCGGCGACGCCGCAATGTGGTTCGAGTTTTTCCGAAGAAACTCGCGACTCGTCGGTCTCGAGTTCTTCTTTTTGCTTGTAGGGTTATTGTTTGTGCT
Source organism: uncultured bacterium (assembly GCA_964612675.1). GTDB lineage: Bacteria > Hinthialibacterota > Hinthialibacteria > Hinthialibacterales > JAKPRU01 > CAZTDD01. The sequence goes on along the minus strand of CAZTDD010000079.1, from coordinate 13,344 downwards.
ATTTGATCCGTTGCGGGTTCGGAGAAAACAGCACAAGACACGTCAGCAAGCGCTTCTGGAATTCCGTGTCTGGGCATTTGTAGCGATTCTTTTGTGGATCAGCTACTTCATGACACCATGGACGCGTGGTAGCAACCCGATAAACATCAGATATCTTATGAACAACCTGCGATTCGCCTACGGTATATTATGCTTGACCTATATTGTCGTCGGGGGTTATTTGGCACATCGAGTTGGACAACGTCGCTTCCTTATAGCTCTCTCCGTATGTGTACCTGTTTCCTTGGTTCATAAATGGAACAACGCTTTCGGCTGCGATCGGTTTTTCGAATACGATGTAATCCTTATCCTTATTGTGACTGTTGTTATATATCGTCTCGCACCGAGAGATAAAGCACTGTATTTGAATGTAGCAAATAGTTTAAAAAAAGTATTAAGGTTCGGTTCATCGGTGTTGTCTGTTAGTTCGTATTCATTACCATTATTCAGTCGTGTTACATTTTCGTTCTCGACGTTCAACGATGGCTGCGATGGATGCCTGAAATCAAATCGCTCTGGACTGAAGTGTGGAATGAATATCCACGCGGATATGTAATCGCAACGAATATCGAAGCGCGGGACCGTTATTTGATGGCGGGTCCGAGGATTGGAAATAGAGTGATGCGTCTAAAAATAGCGGAGAACTCTGTTGATCCACTGTCAACAGACCTGATTTTCGTTCAGTATCCCATGTACTGGCAGACAGGCAGGCTGCCGAGAACGATCACTCGTCTCGAGAAAGGAGGATGGGAAGTTCTCGTCAAAAACGCAGCGCAAAATGCTGCTTTATTGAAGAGATCCGTGCCGTGACGCGTTTGGGTATGGTCTGATTCAGACGCTCAAGCGGCATGGGATCGATCCGTTCGTATATTTGCGTGACGTGTTGGAGCCAATCGCGGACCATCCGATCAATCGGATGGAGGAATTGACCCCGCGTTGGTGAAAACGAATAAAGAACCAGGCGAGTATCTCACCCCAACGCACCACCAACTAACCGAGATTTCCCTCACGAGCGCCATACATCTCGCAGAATAAATCGTAACGTTCACCTGAGTTCCCGACCAAAAACCCGGATAGATTAACAAAGTAGACCGGACACTTACTGTCTTCAGCGTCAACGGGGAGAGAAGACGGGCTAATCACATCGCACCCTCAATCTTCTTCAGCTCCAAATTATCCATCAACACAGAGGCACCCACTCCCGGACCTCCGTTTTGCACAACGCAAAGAACCGGGAAAGTCGAATTCTCTGTGAAGAATATACCCCCCACCGAGATCCTCTGCTGATCGGCAAGTTCGGAATTGTTCACAAACACGCCTACGTTTCCATATCCGTTCGTCATTACAAGCGCAGTCACTCCCCCAGTGCCCGCGAAGAGCTCGGCATCCACAGAGGCCCGAAGAACATGCGGAAATCCGCCCTGCAGCTGACTCGCAAATATCCCGATATTCGCGGCGTCGTCGGCCCGCATCAACGTGAGAAGCACACCCTTGCCGCCTTCGGGACTTGGAAATACAAGCGACGAGCCCGTGTCACCGTTCACATTCTTCAAAAGGCCTGAAGTGTCGCCGTCAAACGAACCGTCCACGTCGAGTGCGATATCTTCAACAGGCTCTTCCGCAAGAAGGGAGACCGTCAGGTTGTCGAAATAGACGTTCGCCGCTCCAGACGCGGTTTCCGGAACCGCAACCTGAATCCCCGGCTGAAGCGCCCCGCTGGGGGGATTGTAAATCAGATTAAGTTTCTTCCATTCTCCGACAGGTACGTCGCCGCCGCCCGCGTTCGTATACGCGAGCTGGCCGTCAATCGGGGCGTTCAATGCAGCAAGCGCTACAGAACATTCTTCCGAGTCTGCACGCGCATAAACCGAGATCAGCACCGATTCACCTCGAACATTCACCGGCGAATTGAGAATCGCAAGAACGCCTTCACCCGGTTCGGCCTCAACCGCCACCCCGCGCTCGTTTGTCCCCTTTCCAGAGGGAACGTCGCCGATAGCAATGCTCGCGGCCTCGAATCCCGTCGCCGGATTATGAATCAAACCGGCATCGCCAACCGAATTCTGGTCGAACGTGGCAGTGAAAAGAACATTCGTCGGTGTGGGAGGCGGAGTTGGTGTCATCGTCGGTGTCGGAGTCGGACGCTCCGCCGGGGTCGGTGTAGCCACGATATTTGTGATCATCTCGATGGGTTGGGTCAGCGGCTCGGAGACGCGGCCGTCTGCATAGGAGGCATAAAACACCAAAACATAATCGCCAGTGGGGCCGAATGACGATTCCGGCACTCTGCCGGACCATCGCCATGTTTGTGCCTCTCTCGTCAATTCAATCTCGGGAAGTGCCTCCGCATGGAGCCCCTCTTCACGCAGCGGCAGAACAGAAACCCAAACACGCTCGGGCACCGACGCCTGCAAAACATCAACCCAAACACTTACGTCTCCGGTAACCGATCCGGAGAACTCGGAAGCCGCCAAGAGGGTCGGTAGAGAGGCTGCACCCGCACCCGCGAACGATCCGCGCCGCCCGATATACCATTTCGAGGCCAACGCCCCGTCACCACCGTCTTTGAACGTTGTCTGCCCGTCTCCGTTGTCGTCCAGTTGCGGCCCTTCGTTTTGACGCAGGCGGTCTACAAGTGAAACGTAGGCCTGGTCATACGAGGCCCACAGGTCCTTCCCCTGTCGTGCGTTCGACAGGAAATATCTACTGAACGATGTAAGCGAGAGACTCTGAACGAAAAGTCCTTTTCCGCCACCGGATGTTCCTGCAATAACCACACGTTTTCCGGAAACAGCTCCGGCATTTGCTTCAACAAATTTACCGGCGTGCGGACTATCGACCAACAGAATAACCTCCAATAGCGAATGAGTGCCCTGGAGATCGTCCAGCATTCCGATCAGTTCCGTCGCTGCGATTGTCTCATTGTCGTCAAAATAGAAAACTCCGTCAGAAGAACAATCGCCCACTAAATAGATAAACAGCCGTAAGTCCTTATCGCTGGAATCGGAAATGGCAAGAGCATTCAATGCATCGAGAAATTCTCCACGTGTCGTCGGAAAATCTCGCCCCAACACTCGAATATCCGCGTCCCTGTACCCACGCTTGGAGCAAACTTCCAACGAGTAATCGGCCATGTCCTGAGCGAACGGGCGAATCTCGCCGCCGCCCACAGTGAGTAACGCCCGAATATCCAGGGTTTCCTCCGGACTCAGTTCAGTGCTGACACGAAAGCGAGTGACTTGCGCGCGAGAGAGACGATTGAAGGGGAAATGCGCTGTGAAACTGACTACATACACTCCCTCTTCGCTCAGATTTTCCACCGAGCCCCGCCAGAGCGATGGGTCTTGGGCATCCTGAACAAGTTGAACCCGGCGCAACGATTGGTCCAAAGTAATCGCTTTCCCCGCAATTGTTTGTGGTGCCGGAGGCCGAACCACAGCCCATACTTCTTCCGGATTCTGTCCCGGCAGAATCTGTGCGGAAATCTCCAAAGACGAACCCGGCGATACGGTTATGATTTCGTCTTCGGGCGGATAAACATCTTCGAACGCCGGAAATTCTCCGCTCCCGTGTCCGGCATATGCCCAGCTCCGGCCAAAACGGTTCTGTCCCATCAAAAGCCCGTCATGTTCGTCGCTGCGACCGTCTCCGTTATCGTCAAATAGCGGCCTTTGTCCGGTAACTTCGAAAAGCTCGCTGAAAAACCCGCTCGCAGCGTTGACCGATTCGACCATTGTCGCCCCCATATACGCCGCTCCCCAGAAAATGGAACTGAACGACGTCAAGTCCGGCGGCGGCAATATCGTCGCCTCGGTTTCATAATTCGTGCTCGATACAACCAGCCGTTGAGTTCCTTCCGGTGGAGCACACTGCTCGACAAAAGCGCCGGAATGACAGCATTCCACGACCAGCGAAACATCGATTTCGGGATAAGCCACAGCCAGATCGTCAAGCCATGAATCGAGTTCGGCCCCGGAAATTGTTTCCCGGCCGTTCAAATAGAAATAAGTGTCGCGTTCGCCGGAATCGTTCGGCATGGGCAAACCGTGATCGACCATATAGACCAACAACCGTCGCCCCGAAGAGGTCAGGTCGCTCGTCGACCATTCGGAGAGCGCCTCAGAAAGATTCTCGCGTGTCGCAGGGGCGAAAATATCGTTGACTAAATCTCCGTCCGCATCCTGTTCTTCTTCAAAAGCGGACAACCATCGAATGTCCGATTTATCGTAGCCACGGGCGCGACAAACAGAGTATGCATACGCGGCCAACGCCTTCGTCTGTTCGCGCAGTGCGTTCTCCGGTGAATCCTCACCTCCGGCCACGATAAGAACCCGCGGAGTATCAACCTCCCACAGCCTGGCTGTACCGTCGTGGCCGCCGGTCAGTAATTTTGTCCCGTCCGGTGTGAACGCAAGCGAGTACGCACAATCGGTATGGCTTGTATACGTCCGCAGTTCCCGCCCGGTCTCAACATCCCACATTTTCACAATGCCCCACGCGCTTCCCGATACGATCTTGCTGCCATCGGGCGAAAAGGCGACGGAAAATGCGGCATCATGCGCCGTTATGGTGAAGATCTCCTCACCGGTTTCGACATCCCACAGCTTGATAAAACCATCCCACGCTCCGGTCAAGATCTTTGTTTCATCCGGCGAGAACGAGGCCCATTTCACAAGATCCGAGTGGCCTTTGAATGTACGAATAAGATCGCCTGTCTTGGTATCCCATAGTCTTGCTGTATGGTCCGCACCGCACGACAGAATCTTGGAACCGTCACGTGTGAAATGAACGGTCTTCACCGAACCGGTATGGCCTGTGTATGTTCGAATCACTTCCCCGGTGTCGATATCCCAAAGTTTGATCGTTTCATCCCAGCTGGCCGTCAAAATACTTTCGCCGTCCGGCGAAAATGCCACCGAAGAAACAACATTGGTGTGTCCGCCCGAGAAAGTTCGGATTTCTTCACCGGTCTCCGCATCCCAAAGTTTCGCGGTTCTGTCCCAACTCGAGGTCAATATCTTTTTTTCATCCGGTGAGAATACTGCGGACTCGATATGGTCACTGTGAGCGACAAAGGTCCGAATCCGTTCGCCGGTCATGGTGTTCCACAGCGATGCGGTATTGTCATAGCTACCCATCAGGATTCTGCTCCCATCGCCGGAAAAGCGAACTGAGTAGACTTTGTCAGTATGACCTTCCAATGTTTGCTGTTGTTCCGCCGTCTTGGCATCCCAAAGAATCACACGTGTGTCCTTACTTGCGGTAAGGATCGTCTCTCCGTCCGGTGAAAATTCCGCAGTGACTATTTCCTCCGTATGTCCGTCAAAATCACGGATTTCCTCGCCGGTTTGCCGGTTCCACAGTTTCGCGGTTGAATCTTTGCTGCCGGTCAGAATAGACTGACCATCCGGTGAAAAAGCGACCGACGTAACCCAATACGGATGACCGGTAAACCGTCGAATTTCAGCGCCGGTTTCGCTGTCCCACAGCATTGCGGTCATATCGTAACTGCCCGTCAGAATTGAATTGCCGCCCGGTGAAAATGCCACGGCTGAAACCCAATTTGTATGTGTTTTCAGGGTCCGAATTTCTCTCCCTGTTTCCGCATTCCAGAGGATGGCGGTGTTATCTTGGGCACCCGTCAGCATTCTTTTGCCATCGGGCGAAAAGGCGACCGCCATAATTCTCGTCGAGTAGTGGCTCACTTTTTCTACAACCTCCCCTGTCTCGACATTCCACAACCATGCGGAACTATCCGCACTCCCTGTCAGAATTCTCTTGCCGTCCGGAGAAAACGCGACAGAAAGCACAGCGTCATTGTGGCCCGTAAATGTACGCAGTTCTCGACCGGTATCGGCGGCCCACAGCTTTGCCGTTCCATCCGAGCTCCCTGTGAGCACTTTCGTGCCGTCGGGAGAGAATGCGACAGCATTCACTGCCTGTGTGTGCCCAAAGAATCGACGCACCGTTTTCCCCGTCTTGATATCCCACAGATTCGCCCAGCCCGTTGTACCGCCTGTCACGATTTGTTTTCCCGTAGGCGAATAGGCGGCATCCTCCACCAACCCTTCGCCGTACACTTGGAATGGAACAAATCCCTGTTCCGGTTCACCGACGTGAAAAACGACGGTTTGGCTGTCATTCCAGGAGATGTCGTCACCCGCCGCTGTGACATTCCACTCGATCGTATGCCTTCCGGCTTCCTCGAATCCGAGGAACCACGGGTACCAGGTGATCCATATGTCCTCGTTTGGACCGAGCGAATCCGGAATATCGCCATCGTAGAGCAATTGTCCATCAAAATTACATTCATAATGGTAGTCGGATATCGCTTCATTTCCGATATTCTTGATAACTACACCCGAAAGAAACGGCTGGTTCAAATCGGCGGTACTGATTTCCTCAAAGGTATTCCTGTCCAAAATCCGAACCTGAGCGATCATTAGATCCGGCTCGGAAACCGCAGGTGTCGGCGTGGGTGTGGACGTAAACGGCAAGCTGGATTTCGCGTTTTCGACCGCCACGTTATCGAATTGCGCATGAATATCGTTCATAACAAGCAATCCGACCTTGCCGCTTGAAAGAGAATTATCCTCGTACGATCCAACGTGTTCGCTGTTAATGAAAATATCAAACCGATTTCCTCTCGCATTTACAGCGAGCGTATTCCAACCGTCTTCGAGATATGGGCTCTGTTTCACTTCGCTGATCGATACTCTCCCGCCATCGATCATTTTGTAGAATTCCCATTCACCGACTTTAGAAAAATAGAGGACATACATGGTGCCGTCGTCTCGACGCCGGAAGGTGATCGCACATTCCGAATATTCAAGTCCGCCTTGATAGTGAATATCGCAGGAATAATAAAAATCGGAAAATGTCTCGTAATCGTAATATGCATGATGCTCTCTGTATCGAAATTCCCCATTGCCCATTCCATTGTAAATACCGGGTTCTGTAACAAACCAATTTCCATCCGTTGTACGCCAACCGATCGGAGAACCGGAGTCGAAATTCTCTGTGAATAGATATCCCGAGGGCGTTGGCGTCGGTGCCGGACCTGCGTCAGTAACGTTCATCGCAAGCCGCAGTCCGATATCAACCCAGCTACTGTCGGGCCACTGCATGAGGCGGACAGCGGAAGGACAAGGAAACATCCCGCCGCGTTCGACCCGTTCCTGATTCTCGTTGCCGGTTTTGGGACCTTTCGGATCGACCAACGCCTCATCCGAGTACTCCGCGTAGAAATCCCAGCACCATTCCCACGGACCGCCTGCCATTCCGTACAGTCCCCATGGATTCGGGCTGTCTTCGCTTCCGGCGTCGGGATCGTCTCCCCAGTAAAAAGTCGTCGTCGTTCCGGCGCGGCAGGCACGCTCCCATTCCGCTTCCGTCGGAAGACGGAAGCCGTCTGCATCCCAGTTTGCTTGCCATGTTCCCTCGTCATATACCGGCGTGCGTCCCGCCAGCTGGCTCAACCGATTACAGAATCGGATACAGTCATACCAAGTAATGACCGTGACCGGTTTGTCCGCGTCTTTTTCAAACGATGGATTATTCCCCATCACTGTCTTCCATTGTTCTTGAGTGATCTCGTGTGTGCCGATGTAATAGTCCTCGGTAATCGTCACCTCATGCGCTGGACTCTCGAATCCAAATAGAAACGGGTTATCTGGATCTGGGTCGATTCCCATCGTAAATATCCCTGCGGGCACTTTTGCCATTTCCAGCTGTTGCGCCCCTGTAGATAGCCCGGGAACATCGATCAGGAGTGTCGGCAGCGCTTCCTCGCCCGACGATGGTGGGTCTGCCGGGCTCGGTGTCGCGGTGGCAGTCGGGGTAAAGGTCAGCGTTGGCGTAGGCGTGGGGGGAGGCGGTGTAGGTGTCGACGTCGCTGTCGGTGTATTGGTCGAAGTTGGCGTAGGTGTGGGAGCAGGTGTACTGGGAGAATCGGCAAGACGAACTAGTCGCATCCCCACGTAATACCCGCGATCGTTCACCGGCCCCTGTGAGCGAGCGGCCGAGCGATTTTGAGTCGGGTAACCGCCCCAGAAACCCCCGCGCATCGTACGATAACTGCCACTGGAAGGCCCTTGCGGATCGGTTTGCGACTCGGCTGAACAAGGACCGTACCAATCCTGACAGTACTCCAGCACATTTCCGTGCATGTCATAAAGTCCCCATGGATTGGACCGTTTCTGCCCCACTTCCTCGCCCAAAGTACTGCCTTCCGTTCGATTCCCCTGGTACCACATGTATCGATCGTAAAGCTCACAGTATTCGGGTGTATCCGGACACTCCAGCGCATCCCCAAACGAGAAACGAGTCGAGGTTCCGGCACGACATGCATATTCCCATTCCGCCTCCGTAGGAAGACGGAACGTGCCCAGCCCCATAGTATTCAGTTGCTCGATCAATGCCTGGCAATCATTCCAATGAATGGTCTCGACCGGTCTGTTCGGTTTTCTACTCACATACCACGGCGGATTGCTTCCCATGATTGCGCGCCACTGGGCTTCCGTGAGCTCATATTTGCCGATGTAAAAAGGTTTTGTAATCGTGACTTCATGTTGAGGCCCTTCGCTGAAGGAACGCCCGCGCTCGCTGGGAGGACTTCCCATCATGAAAGTCCCGGCCGGTATAAGGACCATTTCGAGCGGCGTTTCCCCCGCAGGCAAACCCGTCAAATCGACAACAATCGTCGGCAGCGGCGCAGGGTCGGCATTTGGTACGGCTTCAAACGTGGAGCCGCCGGATTGCACAGCATCTATCGCATTCCCACTGGAGGACTCCTCAGCCCAGCTTTGCGCAAAGCCAAAAATGATCGCCGAACACACCAAAGCACACAGAAGACTAAAAATCCTCTTCATCTACCAAACCTCCAATGTCACGTTCTCATTTTTTCCAGGATTCAATTTACCACCGTCTCAACATCCATACACGGTGGATTCTGAAGACAGGCAACCTCCGGACCTGAAAAACGGAGGCGACATTGTAGTGCACTTGGAAACGGGATTCCACAGATCTTGAGCATTGACAACAGATTCTTAACAATTCCCCAATTCAACCGGCGATCGTGTATCTGTGCTGCTCCACCGATGGAACCGTCAAATAATTGACAAACTTACAATCGACTATCTCATTGACAAAAACCGAAAAAGGTTTTGAATGGAAGACGGCATATCCTCGTCTATACTGATCGAAAGGATGGGAATCGATGAGAAAGGGGTTCACATTGATCGAGTTGCTGATCGTCGTCGCGATCATCGGCATCCTGGCAGCGATCGCAGTACCGAATTTCATGAACGCTCGGACCCGGGCTCAGGTGGCGAGGGCTCAGGCCGATCTCAGAAACCTATCGACCGCCATCGGCTCGTACGGCGCGGATCATGGAACATTCCCGCCCCACTACAACTTCGTCACCGGCGCGTCCAACAACCATTCCATGTATCAGCTCTATCTCACCACGCCGGTCGCCTACATCGCACGCATTCCGGAAGACTACTTCCGAGAGAAATCGCCTTTCGAAGATCAGCGCTGGTATCCGGATGCAGCTCTTCAAATCTATGTGTATATCAATTACACAATCAACAAATCGTTCGAAACTTCTGCGGATCGAAACAGGCCACCCTTCGACTCGTATTTGATGTGGAGTTTCGGCCCTGACCGCAGCCTGAATACCGGCTCGTACTATCCTCTTCCGGCCATCGAAGCCTACGAAAGGAATCACCCGGACATTTGTGGGATCTACGAATATCGCAAGGGCTGCCGCTATGACCCGACAAACGGCATCCTCAGTCCGGGAGACATTTATGAGTTCGGTGGCGGCGCGAAAAGCACCAGTCACCTCGAGTTGTACGGTGTTCTTTAGGGGCCTGGAGTGCCCCGTTCGTATATCTTGACGCCGGATTCGGCCCGGCGTACCGTCCCGATATAGAAACGCAGCAAAAACGGAGATCGACAATGAAAGAAGAATCCGCCCCAAAAACAGAACGACGGACCTTTTTGAAGACTTCTGCAGCGGCCGCTGTCGGAACCATGGTTGTCAAGTCGGAGTCGGTATTTGGAGCACCCGCTAACTCCGCGCCCCAGCTGGGAATTATCGGATGCGGCGGTCGGGGCCGATATGTCAGCCGTTTTTTCAAAGAATTGACCGACGCGAAAATCGTAGCCCTCCACGACCCGTTCCGAGACCGAACAGCCGAGATGGCCGCGGAATTGGATCTGGTGAAACCGAAGATTTTTCTCGGTCTGGGAGGCGATATGGAGTTGATCGATTCGGACATCGACGGTGTTATTATTACCAGTCCTCCATACTTCCACCCCGATCAGGCGGCGAAAACCATCGAAGCGGGGAAACATGTCTACATGGCCAAGCCTGTCGCTGTCGATGTTCCGGGCTGCAAAAGCATAATGGAAAGCGCCCGTGAGGCGGAAAAGAAAAACTTGAATTATCTGGTCGATTTCCAGACACGAGTCAGTCCCTTTTTTATTGAAGCGGCGCGGCGCGTCCATGACGGAGAAATCGGCGAACCGATCTGCGGCCAGGTTTTCTATCAAACCGGTCGGCTGAATCCGAAATCCGACCCCGCGATGACCCCCGACGAGTCCCGATTGCGAAACTGGGTCTTCGACATCGCCCTCTCCGGCGACATCATCGTTGAGCAGAACGTGCATGTGCTTGACGTTTCAAATTGGTATCTCGATTCCCATCCCGACCGTGCGTTTGGCACTGGTGGCCGGATGGCGAGAACGGATGTCGGGGATTGTTGGGATCATTTCATCGTCATTTACTGGTATCCGAAAAACGTCAAGATCGATTTCAGCTCCAGTCAGTTCCTGCAAGGGTTCCACGACATGTGTATGCGCGTGTATGGCAAGAAGGGAACAGTGGATTCTCATTACGGAGGCAAAGTGGAAATCACCGGCGAGAATCCGTGGCATGGTTGCGATGAGGAACCGATTTATCGGGACGGAGCCATCGCGAACGTGAGAGCATTTGTCAACAATCTGAAAAGTGGAGAAACATTTAACAACGGCAAAATCTCGACGGAGAGTACCCTGACCGGTGTTTTGGGACGAATGGCCGCCTATGAGGGCCGCGAGGTTACGTGGGATGAAATGATGAAGAGCGAGGAACAGATGGAGGTTGATTTGCGACTATAATAGCATTGACGCCGCCGCAAAAAAGTCGGAAAAACGGCTTTCAACCCCCTCCTACACCTCCCCCGAAGATCGGGGGAGGTGTAGGAGGGGGTTGAGATCTCTTTTGCTCACTTTTTGCGATTGCATCAAAGATTCCCCTTCCTGCAAGCGGCTCAGCAGGAGCTTCGCCCTCCCAGCATCATTTTGTGAAGGGGTTAACTTAATGACATTCAGGTTAGGAGGGGGTTGAAAACACTGAACTTAATCTGCCAACCCTCCGTTGTCCTCGCTCTCCGAACGTTCACCCGCCGCGCCTTCCTCCGAGGTCTCCTCCTTCCGCATCGTCCACCAGGCATCCGCGATTCCCCAAACATACGAAACAAGGATAAGCGCCACCGGCCAGACAAAACGGGTGAGGTCGATCCCCTCGCGGATCTGCATAGCACGCTCTGGAATCTTACCAAATTCGGTCAACGGTTCCTGCGCCAAATGAGCGTTCACGATGACCACAAGGTCCACAAACAACAGAGCAAATCCCAGGAGACAGAGTCCGAGGATCAACAGTCCACGGCCATAGCGTCCCTGATAAAGCTGACCCGCCCCGGGGGCGACAAATGCGGACAACAGAAGAGCTGTCATGATAAGAAGAAATGCTCCAAGAGAATCTTCATCCCCACTCCTATTATCGCGAGACCGCCAATCCAATGCGCATACCGTCGAAAGCCGTTTCCTACTCGCGAACCGGCTTGAAAACCGAGTAGCGTCATCAAACCGGCCACAATTCCCAACAAGAAACTGATATGCCAGATCTGAACCTCCAGCAGTGCAAGACTGAGACCAACCGTGAACGCATCGATGCTCGTCGCAATACAGAGCACTACCATCGTCAGTCCGCGCGTCGGATCGCTCTTGAACGCCTCCGCCGCGTCTTCCTCTTGTTCCTCCCAAATCATCCTCCCTCCGACGAAAGATAGCAAGCCGAATGCCACCCAATGGTCAAACTGACTGATGAATTGGGCGACACTGATTCCTGCAAACCACCCCAAAACCGGCGTCAGAAAATGGAACACCGCGAAATGCCATCCAAGACGCACTCTTTGACGCACCGTCGAATATGGCATCGAGAGCCCGATAGCCACGGATACACTGAAGACGTCCAATGTCAGTCCCAAGGACAATAATGCAATTTCTATAATACTCATGCTGGATACTACCGATTGCTGCTCAGCTAACGCCTACCAAAGACAGCATACCCGCAGAAACTCGATTTCGCAGAGCCCTCCAGCGAGTCGCCGAGACAATCGTTTCTCTTTTCTCCCTTGCCGGGATGTGTTTGTGAGACAAGTGCGGTATACTGGTTAAGATGCACGCATAGTACAACATACCCGGTGGACAATAGGCGAACGGAGGCAAAGACTAATGAATAGAAATACAGCTCTTTTTACTATCGCCCTACTCGCTATAACGCTGAGCGTAACGGCGGGGGCTCAAGATATTGAGTTAAAGAAGATCATGCTCGGCACCGGCTACGATTCGGAAGCCCGAGAGGTGAAAGAAGCTCTTCCTGAGGAAGGAGCTACAGTCAAACGCACCGAGGGTGCGAAAGTTGTCTGCTTCACGGCGTTCGATTCGGAAGGAGAGAACTACGTTTATCATGTTTGGCTGTATCGAGGGGATGAAAAGATCGAACCGGCCGCCATCCGCTCTCAAGCCGTCCTGTACGACAGCGTCACAAACGAAACGACGAGGTACACACTTCAGGAAGTCCTGAATCGGACCCCCGATCTACGTGAATTGACCGACGTTCGGATCGCGTTTGTCGTTCGCCTCCGAGTTGGGAAATCGGATTACTGGCGCACACACAGCATGAAGAACATCGACAATCTCCCCAGCCTCGGAAAATGGGAATGCCGTGTCTATGACTCCAATGAGCGCTTGTTGGGTAAACGAACATTTACTGTTCTAGAGGAGTAGCGCGATCCAAAGGCGTAGCGCGATCCAAAGGCGTAGCGAGATCCATAGAAGTAGCGAAATCCACAGAAGTGACGGCGTCGCAAAAAGTCCGGATCGTTCTTCTCCCTCTCCCTCTGGGAGAGGGCCGGGGTGAGGGAATGTTGCATTTTCCGCTGACGTTCCATTGTACGTGACGGAACCTTGTCA
>CAZTDD010000078.1:14726-32639 GCA_964612675.1 uncultured bacterium | reverse complement strand
TGTGTCCACATCCCCATGGTAGCACTATATCCCCCGCTCCTATTTTCTAAAATGAAAAATCCAACCACCATCGTGACGAATTTGGGTTAACGTAACGACATTGGGATTGGGCCACCCCCAAGCGGAATTGGAAAGCCAGCAGCGGTGGCTGCCGTTGGTAACACCCGTGCAGTCGAATTCATCCTGGACGGGTGCGCAAATCGTAGCGTCCGGGTTGATCCCGGACGCATGCAGACCGCCCGAGATCAACTCGGGCGCTACGATTTCAAACGCGGGTGGGTCTTTTTTCGTGTTTCCTTTATTCCCTATTCGTGTCTCCGTGGTTCAGAAAAGTCGCCTATTACTGGGGCCGTAGCGGTTCCATGCCCGCGCTTCGAGGTGGCTGTACGGACTCACAGGTTGGAACGAACAGGAAAACTTGCATTCCCGGCAAAGGGAAGTTCCATCCCCCTCTCGCTGCTGGCATGCCACCCTCCATAGATAGGTTTCAGCGAATTGGCGGGCCCCCCACTCGCTCCGTCACTCATCACTCTCCCTCCCTCTTGCTCCTTCGTCGCCCCGATTGCCTTCAAACGGAAGAATTCGAGCAATCGGGGCGACCCGCTATTCGTCACTGATCGCGCGTCACTGCCCCACTCCTCTGACGGAAGATGTTCAAGATCAACGTCACGGAAGCAGACGAAGACTGAAATCGTCAAAGCGAGCTCTGGCATTCCAAGCAGCTAAACCGACAGAACCTCGGGTCAGATACTTGTCACTTCCGTCAACCACCAGCTCGTCATCGACGTATCCTTTCATGTCACTGCCCTCAACCTCGAGTCGAAGTGTATGCCATTCATCGAACGGACAATTATAGCTGCTCCTGGCGATTGAATTGTGTTGATATGTCGCCGACTCATCGAAGTAGCCAAAGTCGAAATGAAGAATCCCTTGCCAAGGATTCAGCGCCAGCCGATAAGAACCGGTCAATTCTGGAGTCAATGTATCTCGAAATCGTATAGAACCACTACAATATCTGTTAGAAACTCGTTCTATACAGAAGCGAACCCGTACCACATAATCTTTCCAGTCGGGTCGGCCGATACGAGCCTCTGCGTTTTCCAAGATAAGTTCTCCATTTTCGACCGTATAGCCGTGAACAGGGCTCACGCGACGGTTTTCCGACATGTACCAACCTTCCACGTCTCCGTCATCGAAATCATCGGTCACGAGCGTATCCGTGATTTTCAAAGATTCGGTTGGGGATTCGGCAGCAGCGATTGCCTCTTCGAAATCAGGCAAAATCTTATCGCGTGGCGATGAAGCCATGGGTAAGAAATCTTCCATCACCCAGACTTCATGCTTGTAAGAACCGCTGTTAAACGCCACGTGTTTCCCGTCCGGATGAATACTCACTGCAGACAACGCTCGATCGAAAACACAGAGCTCGCGTCGTTCTCCTCCTTCAGCTGAAACTCGCCAAAGCGATTTCAGAGACGGCTGATAAAGCAAGGCTTTGCTGTCGGGGGTCCACCCAGCGAAATGAATACCACGATCCGAGCTGAGAATCTCCCGAGGTTCTGCCCTGGGAGCCGTGGAGACAACATTCAAGGCAGACGATCTGCTTCGAAGATCATACGAGACGAAGGCCAGCCGCTTCCCGTCGGGGGAAACGGCCCAATACCAAATTGGATTTGGGTTGGAATAGATCTCTTTCTCGGCGCCGGTCTGCATATCTCGAATCATAAAGCGCACTTTCTCGGGACTCAGACACTGATAGATAATAGATTTTCCGTCCGGGAGCCATTGTCCACGAGTGACTTGATAACCGCTGGGCGGATCCTTCACAACCATGTCAACCGCACCGGTTTCAAGGGCGATTGTGCACAGTCCCTCGCCCGCTTTATAGCAAAGTACGGACGAACCATCGGGGGACCAGCTGATGTTTTGGAAGTGTCCAAGTGGAAGGGATATTTGCCGTAGTTCACGCTTGTCCAAGGACTGAATACATAGAGTCTGAATGTCTTCACTCACATCCACATAAGCCAGGTGTTTTCCATCCGGTGCCCACGCACATGACCGAGCCGCTCCTCTGCCGGTTCGCGTGGGTGGAGAGAGAAGTTTCCCCATTCGAGTGTCAATCTCGGCGGTATAAATAACGGCCTCATCATATTCCACTGCATAGTAGTAAGAACCGTCGCGCGTAAAACCCTTGGGACGGTCGATGTCGCCTATAGCTTTTTTAATCAGACGTGAATGCCCGTCAGGTTTTCCGTTGGCCATAGGAATAATATAGGCATCCATGTTGCCCAGATGGTCGCTTGCATAGAGGATCCATTTCCCGTCCACCGACCAGCCGAGCAGTTTCTCTTTGGTTTCGCTTCGTCGAAGCGGCGTTTCTTCGGAACCATCAGTAGTGATCGAGAATATGTCATAATCGCGCAGGTTGTCCTGTTTAGGTAAATCGTAGGCAACGTACTTTCCATCCGCTGAAAAACAGGCTGTTCCCGGCTGACGTTTTCCGAAAGACTTTACGACCCGGGATGAACCATCCGCCGCAGAAATCAGTACAATTTGGCACTCTTCGTTCACTGTCTGGATAACGAGAATCCGCTTGCTGTCCAACGACCAATCCGCGGGATAGAGATAGCTCAGGTTCTCGGGGCTATAGAGGACACGCTTCGGTGACCCATCGATGCCGAGTATATGCAATTCATAAAGATCGTTTTCATCCTTGCACCAGCTGTAAATCACTTTTGTAAAATCGGGTGAGATAAGGGAATGCTCGGCGTAGCCCCCCGTGTCTTGCCAGGAAGTTTTGTCGCCCAGGCGGCGTATCTCACCGGTAGCAAGATTCCGGAGGAGGAGACCGCCTGTCTCTATATCCTCGTCGACCACAAATTGGGTATCGACAGACGGGGGGCTGGAGAAATCGGAGCCACGCCCGGCTTTGATCAGTCGAAACGTTGGATGGGCTGTCTGTTCCCAGTGGCCCGGGCTTGGACTCCCGGGTAAACTGTTTCCGGAGTAGCCTTTGGTTGTCGCCTGCGTTTGCCCAATCGCGATAGTGGTTGCGACGCACGCTGCGGCTGCCGTTGCCGCCCAAGCCCATCTTCGCCCCGGTCTCGGATCTCTTTGTCGGCCTCGAAGAATATGGTGAATCCGCCTCTGTAAACCGTTTCCGCCCGAGATCGCGCTGAGCGCCAAGGCCGGCCTGCGTTGCGGCCTGAGACTCAGTACCAATTCCGCATACGTCGCCGGAGAATTCCCTCGAGCGAGAACCCAATCATCGCAACTCTGCTCACTCAACCGGACAAGACGCCGCTTCGCCCACCACGCCAGTACCTGCCAGGGAATTAAACAAATCAAAACCTCGGCAAAAAGAACCGCCAGATGATCCCTTCGTTTTAAATGCGCTAACTCGTGACACAGAATACTCTGCCATTCATTGGGCTGGTTATTTAACTCACGCAATTGCGGTAACAGAAGCGCCGGATGTTTTCGCCAAGACCAGATTTGCGGGCAACGCGCCTCCTCAGAAAAAAATATTTGTGGCGGTCTTCCGAGACCAAGTTCCGATGCCACCTCACGCACTTGACGTTCGAGAACTTCATCCGCGACGGGCCGCGCACGCGATACCATCCGATATCCCTCCGCCAGCGACATAAGAAGTCGCAGAAAACAAACTCCCGACAGACCGACCCACATCCACAGGAAGAGAGTGCTTATGTGGATGGAAGGCTTCGCCTGCCGAACGCCCGCCCCGGTCGAAGGGTTTTCTCGGACCACGGATGGAGTCTCTTCCTCATTGACAGATGGGGATACGGACGAGGTTGAGTTTGACCGGACACCAGCCTGCGTTGCCGAGACGGCGGGAGACGGCGCTGCGCTAGAATAGCGTACTGTCGGTGACGGAACGCGCAGAATTCCCCACCCGAATTCGTGGACCAGCTGGCTCAAAAACGGTGTCGCCAGCGCAGCGACCATCGCCAACAGGAGAACACGATGTGCGCGTGCGGGTCTCCGTATCCACAGAAAGCTGAAAACGCCCCCGAGCACAAGGCACGCGGTGGTCTGCCATATACAGCGCCACAAAAAGGAAGATTCGGAAAGGAATAGATCAAGCATCATGCATCTCCTTTTTCCGTTTGGCGATTGCTTTCTGTAGTTTCGCCAGATCGTCTTCGTTGAGTTGGTCATCTTCGATAAAGTGCTGAAACAACAAGTGCGGATCGCCTTGGAAAACCCGTTTGGTGAACTCGCGCAATGAACGCACCCCCTCCGTCTCGCGGCTCCGTGTGGCGAGATAGACATAGGTTCGCCCTTCGGCGCGGTGTTTGAGCCAGCCCGCCTTCTCGAGCTTCTGCATCGCGGATAAGACAGTCGTATAGGCCAGATCTTTGTCGCGGTTGAGCCGGTCGCGGACCTCGTTGACAGTGGCCCCGCCCAGTTCCCAAACCGCCTCCATTACCGATCGTTGAAGATCGCCCAAGTCGTCGATGGACTTGCGAGCCATGATTCCGTCCTCCTGTCAGGGAGTCTCTGTTTTACTCCAATTGCAAGTACTCCAAATGAGAGTACTCCTAGTAAGGGTATATGTCAAGAGGGTGGTTGAAAAAATGGACGTGGAATCCGGTTATGCCGGCTGTTGCTACGTGGATTGGGCCGCCCCTAAGCGGAATTGGAAAGCCAGCAGCGGTGGCTGCCGTTGGTGGCACCCGTGCAGTCGAATTCATCCTGGACGGGTGCGCAAATCGTAGCGTCCGGGTTGATCCCGGACGCATGCAGACCGCCCGAGATCAACTCGGGCGCTACGATTTCACATCCAAGCCGATCCGTTTCTCGTGTTTTCGTGGTTCCGAGAATTCACCTATTGTCGGCCACTCAAGCCTTCGTGTCCGGCAGTCGTAACTCGTCACTTAGCACTCATCACTTTCTTCCGTCGCCCCTATTCCTCCGCTCCGTGCTTGCGCAATAGCTCGATTACCTCTTTGCGAGCGGAAGTGCCGTGAAAGTCATATTCTTTCTTGGCTATGGACAAAGGCGTATGACCGCTTTCCGTTTCTGCATTAGTATCTGCTCCGTGCTCAATAAGGACTTCCGCGACCTCTTTATGTCCACCTGCACACGCGTTATGAAGAGGTGTCCGGTGGCAATCCCTTTGGCCCCAAGTTACAACAAAGCCACTTACCGTTTTGGCGTTCGGATCACTTTTCTTGTCCAGAAGCATCTCCACAATCGTTTTGTGGCCGTTCTCGGCTGCCCAATGCAGAGGCATAGCACCCTCCCTGTCGACTAACCCGACATCTGCCCCCTGAGCAAGCAGCAGTTTCACTATTGGGTCATCCCCATGACGGCTCGCTATATGGACGGGTGTCCAGCCATAGTCTTCCTGCGCATTGATGTCGGCTCCTTTCTCGATAAGAGACCGAACCAGTTCAAGCTGTTTTCCGCATAGTGCGGCATGTAAAAGCGTGAAGCCTGAACCGTTTTTGGCATCGATATCCCCGCCAGCCGTAAGATAATCCATCACCTTCTCGGATTGGCCGAAATACGCCGCGACATGGACATCTGAAAAGGCCGCGCCTTTATCGATTAAGAATGTGACCATATCATCTTGACCGCTCAACATGGCTAAATCGACCGGCAGAAAGCTAAATTGCCGAGCGCGGAGGCTGGCTCCATGAGCAAGCAACACTTCCAGCGCCTCCTTATTTCCTTTTGCCACCGCGTGTAAAAGGGGTGTCTCGTCGTAGCGTGTCCTGGCTTCGATGTGCGCGCCTTTGGCCAAAAGCAACTTTACGATCTCTAGCTGCCCATAATTTATAGCTATATGCAGCGGACTTGCGCCCCAAACATCCTTCACCTCTATTTCAGCCCCGTTGTTCAGCAATAGGTCGGTCACATCTGCATGACCACTAAGGCAAGCCTGGTGGAGAGGCGTATAGCCATTAATCTCACGCTTTACATTCACGTCCACGCCGTGAAGAATCAAGAATTCTATTACGCTCTTGTGGCCTCGCGCTGCTGCATTATGCAGCGGTGTAAACCCCCGCTTGTCCTTTACAGCCAGATTCGCACCCTTGTTCACGAGTATTTCTACGATATTCTGCTTGTCTCGAAGAACCGCAACGTGCAGGGGTGTCCACCCGCGTCCCTCCTTTGCATTGATATCCGCACCCTTCGCTAGAAGCAATTCCACCACGTCGGCACCTCCGTCAACCGCTCGATGCAAGGGTGACCAACCACCATTGTCCTTTATATTGATATCGGCGTCGTTGGTTATCAGAAGCTCCGCGATTTCCGTGTGACCTCTTCTGGCAGCATAGTGGAGAGGTGTTTCGTCCCAATTACTTTTTGCGTCGACTTTGGCTCCTTCGTCCAGAAGCAGGGCCACCGATTCTTTCTGGCCGGCGAGGGAAGCAGCGTGTAAAGGCGTGAAATTGTTATAAGCGCCTTTCGAGTTAATACCGGCACCCTCTTTGAGGAGAAACTCGACCACACCTTGGTGCCCTGCATAAGCTGCCCAGTGCAGGGGTGTCCACTTCATTTTGGAGTCTTTTTCGTTCACATCGGCTTCCTGTTCTACGAAACGTTTAATGCCCGACATGTCTCCGGACCACGCGGCCGAGTGAAAAGCGGAAACATCGCCGTTGGCAAGCAAGAAGTCGACGATGTCTCGGTTACCTTGCCGAAGTGCGTAATAGAACGCGGTCGTACCATCCCGGTCTTTCTCGTGCAATTTGGCTCCGTTGGCAACCAGAAGTTCCGCAATGTCTTTGTATTCACTCCAAATTGCATAGTGGAGCGGTGAATAATCATCCTTTGGTGTGTAATTCACATCGGCACCGTTACTAACAAGAACTCTTACCGTGCCACTGTGCTCGCCTCCCCAAATCGCGTAATACAACGGTGTATGGTCCAATTTGCTCTTGGCGTTGACGTCGGCGCCGTTCGCAATCAGGAATTCAGCGACGTCTTTCCGGTCTTGCCACGCCGCGTCATGCAGCGGCGTTTCTCCCTTATCATCCTTCGCATTCACATCCGCCGCTTCTGAAACAAGGGACTTGACCAATTCCAGGTCACCATCAGCGGCCGCTTCGTGCAGTGACTTTGCGGTATTCGTGTCGGTCTGCGTTTCATCTTGCTTTTCCTCCGATTCCTTTGCCACAACCGGCCGTGTCTGGCTCATGGCCAGGATTGCCACGAGACACAGTGTGGCTACAGCGAGCCCGGATACCCACCATCGCCCGGCTCTCGGGTCACTCGGTTTCTGTTGCAGAATGCCCTGAATCCGTGTCTGCAGCTTTTTCCGACCACTGATGGCCGACAAAGCGAAAGCGGTACCCCGTTGCGGCATCAGGTTCAACAACGATTCCGCGTACACCTCCGGCGATTCGCCGCAGGCCAGCACCCAGCTGTCCGCCGCCCGCTCGCTGAGGTAGCTGAGACGGCGCTTTGCCCACCACGCAAGCGGCTGCCACGGCAGCAGACATGTCAACGCCTCCGCGAACAACGCCGCCAGATGATCGCGACGTTTCCTGTGGCTCATCTCGTGGCACAACACACCGTCCCAATCGAGGCTGGACACCCCGCGCACCGACGAGCCGGGAACCAACAACACCGGACGTCGCCCCCAACACCAAATCAACGGACACAAAATGTCATCCGAGGTGCGGACCTCGGGAAGGTTTTTGATTCCCAGCTTATCGCACGCTGTCTTGATCGCGGCTAAAACCCTGTCGTCCGTCGTCGCCTGGCTGCGAGCCACAAGACGGTAGCCCTGAACGAGCGACGCAAGCAACCGGATCGCCGCTATCAACGACAAAAACGCCCATACGGAGATCAAAACGACTCGCCACGATAAGAGAGCACCGATCCCGGCGTATCCGGTCGTCAATGATTCACGTCCGTTCATACTTGCAGACGGCTTTTCCCCTGATGGCATCTGCATAGATGAAGTAGCGGTTGCTGAGACCGACGCTTGATCGGCCCGTACACCAGGTGGCATGGTCGCAAGCTCGTTCTCAACAGTGAGAGTCGCAGGACTCAAAATTCCCCACCCAAGTTGACGCACCGACGTACTCATCAGCGGCGTGAGCAGACACCCGATCATTGCGAGCAGCAGAACCCGGTGCGCCCGTGCGGGCCGTCGCGCCCACAAATAACTCAGCGCTCCGCCAAGCACCAGCCACAAACTGCTCTGCCACAGGCAATCCCAGAAGAATCGTGATTCATGCATGAGCGAGTTAAGCATCGCGCCGCTCCTTTCTGCGCCGGTCAATCATCTTCCGCAGCGTCGCCAGATCGTCGTCGCTTAGGTTTTCATCGTGGAGCAGGTGCTGGAATAGCAGCAGCGGATCGCCGCTGAAAACCTGTTTGGTGAACTGTCGCAGGGAGTAGGTTCCTTCCTGTTCGCGGGTCCGTTTGGCCTGGTACACATAGGTCCGGCCCTCCTCCCGGTGTTTGAGCCAGCCCAATTTCTCCAGCTTCTGCATGCACGAGAGAACCGTCGTGTAGGCCAGGTTCTTCTTGACATTCAACCGGTCGCGGACCTCGTTCACTGTGGCTTCTCCGAGCTCCCACAGGGTTTCCATGACCGCTCGTTGGAGTTCGCCCAGATCGTCGAATGGTCTCCGTTTCATCCTCTTTCCCTCCGGCCTCGGCGGGGACACCCCACCTCGGTAGATAGTACTGCATCATATAGTACTACGAATCGCCGTGTTGTCAAGAGGGTGGGTGAAAAAAGTGGGTTCGAAATCCGGCGGTGCTGACTGTTGGTACTCGGATTGGGCCAATGTCGTTAAATGAAGCTCTTCGGGGGGCGAGGGGGAGGGCGAACCTCCCGGGGAGCCGTGTTTTCTCTTCTTTACGGCTCGGCGGGAGCCTCGCCCTCCCGTGCCGTTTTTCTCGCGGCTTCCATCGGGATTGTGGGAGATTCAGAGGAGGTTAAATTTTCAATTCTTCCCACAGCATTTTTTGTACTTTTCTCCACTTCCGCAGGGGCAGGGCTCGTTTCGTCCGACCTTGCGCGTCTTTCGGCGAGTCGTCTTTTGCGGCCCGGACGTGCCTCTCCGGCTCAGACTCTTGACAGGATCACTCTCACGTTCACGATCCTCCATTTTGGCTAAATGCCTGGCCATGCGTGCGAATTGCCGCGCTCGGTTTTGCCGCCTTCGCTGGTCTTTTTCAGCCGCTTTTCTCCAGTCTTCTTCGTTGGGCAGGTAGACTCCGTGAACCTTGGAGAGAACGAGAAACAACTCCTCCAAACACACCGTCCACTCGTCGTAACCCGCCTCGATTTCCCTGCGGACAATCTCTATTCCGCGCTTTCTTCCGCAAATCACCGGCCTCGCTGGTCCGGGGCTCGCGATGACGTTCCCACAAGGCGCGAATATGTTACAAACGGGCAGGAAGCTACACTACGATTCCGGTGCCGCTACGATGTCGGATTCCTCTGACGCTGCAAATTGAATCGAATATAGTCGCTGATACAGCGGACATCGTCCGAGGAGTTCGTTGTGCCTGCCGCTGTCGATAACGCGACCCTGCTCCAATACAAGAATCGTGTCGGCGTGGAGTACCGTGGAAAGTCTGTGGGCGATCACAAAAACGGTCCGGTTTTTCATCAGCCCGTCCAACGCCCTGCGTATCAGAAGTTCCGATTCTGAATCGAGCGCAGAGGTTGCTTCATCAAGAATCAAAATCGGAGGGTTCTTGAGTATAGCTCTTGCTATGGCGATTCGTTGCGCCTGGCCGCCGGAGAGTGTCGAGCCTCGTTCTCCGATAAGCGATTCATATCCTCTGGGAAGCGCCATGATAAAATCATGCGCTTGCGCGTCTCTCGCCGCTTTTTCGATTTGTTCCTGGGTATAGCTGTCGTTTCCGCAGGTAATGTTCGCCCGAATCGTGTCGTTGAAGAGGATCGTTTCCTGAGGCACAAGTCCGATCTGATCGCGCAGCGAGCGGAGTGTTACTTCGCGCAGATCGCATCCATCCAACAGAATTCTACCCAACGAAGGATCGTAGAAGCGCGGAATCAGACTGACAAACGTGCTCTTTCCTGCCCCGCTCGGACCGACGAGCGCTACGATCCGGGCGCGGGGAACGCGGACGGAGACGTCTTTCAGTGCAAGCGTTTCGTTATCGTACGTGAACGAGACATTTTCGAATCGCACTTCTTCTTTCAGCGGGGTAAGCGACCGGGCACTCGGTTGTTCTTTTACTTCCGAGTCAACCTCGATAATGCTGGAAACGCGGTCCATCGCCGCCATTCCCTGCTGAATGCTGTTGTAGGCCTTGTTGAGACGCTTGAACGGATGGTACAGGCTAACCAGCCAGAAAATGTAAACCAGGAATGACGTGGCCTCCATACCCCTTTGGAACACAAAGTAACCGCCTACCATGAGAATCGCAGCCACGCCAATGGATGCGAGAAGATCGGTTAGGGTATTCGATACGCCGCGCGCCTTCACAATTTTCATATGCGTGCGGAAAACCTGGCGATTTTCGGTTTTGAACTTACGTTCTCGTTCTCCGTCCATACTAAAGGTCTTTACTACCGGCATGCCCGAGAACGTCTCTTGAAGCAGAGCGTTCATTGAACCGAGCGCATCCTGAGTAAGCGTTCTCGCTTGACGGATGCGACGCCCGAGGATGCCGACGATCAGAATCATTAAAGGAATCAGCAGCAGGTAGAAACACGTCAACACGGGATACAGATGAAACAGGACGGCCAGGGTGACAACGATGGTGACCGGTTCAAGTAGGACTTGCCCAAGGACGGCAAACAGAGAAGAGCCGAGCACCTCGACATCGATTGTCAGGTAGGAGAGAAGACTGCCGCTGTGCCGTTTTCGGAAAAACCCCATGTCCATGGCCATGATGTGATCGAATATCGATTTGCGGATGTCCATGATTACCCGCCGGCCGATCCAATGGGTCAAATAGAGCTGAGCAAATGTCGTTGCAGCCTTCAAAATGGTCAGGAAGAGAGCCAATCCGGCCACCGCCGCCAACACCACGAGACGATTCTTTTGGATCTGCTCGGCGAGACGGACATACAGCGGCGCGAAAAGCTCGCGCAGTTTATCTTTGTATTCTCCACCGAGCAGC
The DNA here is from genome assembly GCA_964612675.1 of uncultured bacterium. Classification (GTDB taxonomy): domain Bacteria; phylum Hinthialibacterota; class Hinthialibacteria; order Hinthialibacterales; family JAKPRU01; genus CAZTDD01. Next base: position 21,545 of record CAZTDD010000078.1, on the reverse strand, counting down.
CGGGAGCGCTTTGGGGATTCGCCTTGCCCGTTTTGCTGTATTCTTCGTTGAAGATCGTGTTTTTCAGGCAGATAGATCTCAGTCAGCCAATCGTCGCTCTTCTTTAGCGGAGCCGTGATTCGGAGCTGCTGTCCATCGCGTGTTATTTCGGTCTGTTGGGCCTCGACGCCCGGCAGGCCGAGCACGATATCCAGCTCGTCGGGCCGAAGTTCATATTTCATCGGTGGGGATTCACTGATCTTGCCGAACAGGAGATCCAGCACCGGCTTAAACATCACAATCGAACCGACGCTGAGGACGGATACCAGGAAACTACACACAAGCGTGGCAATCAGCCGTGTGCGGTATCGCAGGATTGCGCGCAGGAGAAAACGTAGTTTTGCGGCGTCTTTCATTCAATTGTGGACTCGGGGTAGTGCTCTCCATATACGGCTGACCCGTCCCCGATCTCTCTTTCGGTTGAAGCTCATTGTAGCTTCCGCGACCTGCAAGAAGCAAGACGGGACCTTTCCTTTCCGCCCGGAGGTAGAATATTCCGCTTCCTGAATGGGACGATGGATCTATAAATTCAGTAAATACAGAGTCTTATGCTGGGGAATTCCCTAGGTATGCTCCTTGCTTACGTATGTTGTTGTCGATTTCCAAGGAGGAAGGTGCTATGGGAAAAGTCGTTCAACTGCCGAGTTTCCGTGATCGTCTTGAAGAGCCGGGTACACAACCGGTCCATTACGGAGAACGGATGCAGACCTCAGGGGAATCTTGGACCCGAAAAGAGAAGAAACTCCTCGATCGGCTCGAGTTTCTGGAGGCGATGGTCCTGGTGCTCGATGATGTTCGGCTCAAGAACATCCGAAATCGCGACTATGGAATGATGGGCATCGTCGAGGAGGAGATCCCACGCTACATGGAGCGGATCGACCAGGTACGTTGCGATTTGGAGAACTTGAGAGCCAAATACAATCAGTCTATTCTCGCAGTCGGACGCGGTTAACGTCCGATTCTCGAACTCATCTTGTAGAGTTTCCGGCCGGGAAAGAGCAGTTTGGTGACGCGAAAAAAGACCTCTTCCGGTCCCGCTTCCCGACGAAGCACGCGTGCGGGTGCCACGGATCGCCGTGCGCTGCGCACCCGCGCGAAGAAGATCATTACCCTCCTTCAAAAAGAATATCCGACGGTTGAATGCCCGTTGGATCATTCCACTCCTCTGCAGTTACTCGTCGCGACAATTCTCTCCGCACAATGTACGGATGTCCGCGTGAATCAGGTTACCCCCGGACTATTTAAGAAATACACTTGTGTCGAGGAGTGGGCGGGAGCGGATCAAACCGAGCTGGAAGAGGAAATCAAGAGCACGGGGTTTTTCCGCAACAAAGCCAAAGCGATTCGGAATTGCTGTCAGGAGTTGATCGATCGGTTTGACGGCAACATCCCGGACAGCATGGATGAACTCTCGTCGTTGCCGGGCGTGGGGCGCAAAACGGCGAATGTGATCCTCGGCTATGCTTTCGGCCGTCCGGCCATTATGGTGGATACACATATGAAACGTGTGGCGGGACGGTTGCAACTCACCCGGGAGAGCGATCCTGTGAAAATCGAATTCGATCTGATGGAACTTGTACCGGAAAGAGATCGAACGGGATTTTCCCACGGGGTTCTTCAGCACGGGCGGAGAATTTGCAATGCGAGAAAACCGCTCTGCAGCGAGTGTTTCCTCTTCAAATACTGTCCCTTCCCCTCAAAATAGCAGATGCAGGTGATTTACGATGCTTCAGTCGCAATTGTACATGCCGACGCGGCGCGAGACTTCCCAGCAGGCCGGTCGCCGCGGAGAGACTCTGTTGCTTCGCGCAGGGATTATTCGTCCAATGGGATCCGGGGCACGGGCCTACCTTCCGCTCGGGCAGAAGATACTGCTCAAAATCCAGAACGCGATACGAGAAGCGTTCCGGTCGACACGCTTATTGGAGGTTCATCTACCTCGATTAATCTCGAATTTCGACAAGACCGGGGAGAACTCTCAAATCGGGGGATTCTTGCAATTAATGGCGGATCTGGTCAAAGGGGAGTTGAATTCCTACCGTGATTTGCCAAAGTCGTTTTTCCGTTTTGTTGAAAAGAGCATTGACGACGAGCGAGTCGGACGCGTGCGGCAGTCTCTTGTGGCTGAAATGGCCGCGTTTTGCCGAAACGATGACGAGGCACTGACGCTTCGTTGTGATCTGCAGTCGGTGTGTGAAGAGATTTTTCGTAGATTCGGGCTTGAAGACGTACGACGCAGCGATAACGACGGGACGCTGGCGTTTGTTTATCCTTCCAATCGTGGTTCGATTTCCATTGCCGTGTGTCCGGAATGTGGATTATGCGCAAACCGGGAGATCTTCCCGCTTTGCCAAGAATCCGAACCACCGAGCAGCGACGAGCCGCTCGAGAAAATCCATACACCGAATTTGCGGACCGTTGAAGATGTGGCGCATACCATCGGATGTTCGGTCAGCGACTTGATTAAGACAATTCTCTTTCGCGCCGGTGAGCGGGTCGTCGCAGTCCTTCTAAGGGGAGACTACGATATCTCCGTGCGCAAATTGTCCACAATTCTCGGAACATCCGTGGAATTGGCGTCTGCCGAAACGATTGAGAAATTGACTGAAGCCCCGGTCGGTTTTGCGGGACCGGTTGGGCTGAGCGGTGTGGAAATCCTCGGCGATTATTCAGTGCGTACCGTAAGGGCTGCTGTAACCGGCGCTAACGAAGCGGACTATCATTTTCGCGGTGTTGTTTTGGATCGAGACTATCGGGTCGATCGATGGGTCGACGTTCGGGCGGCGAAAGCCGGGGATATCTGTGGAAAATGCGGCGACGGCGGACTTTCCGTCGAAAAAGCGATTCAACTGAGCGGCAGTGAAATACCTTCAACAACTCTGTCTGAGAATATCGGTTTGCAGTATACCGATGAAGATGGAACGATTCAGCCGATCGTTTTGCAGACCGAAAGTTTGGATATATCCTCTCTATTTGATGCGATAGTCGAATCCGGAACCGGCGAAAAGGGTCTCGTATGGCCGGTGTCTGTTGCGCCGTTCGATGTTCATGTATTGAATCTGGCTCCGCAGGATCATGAGGTAAACGAGGCGGCTTGCTCTGTTGTTTCATCCTTGGAACAGGACGGGTGGGAAGTGCTGCATGATGAGAGAGACGTCCGCCCCGGTGTGAAATTCAAAGACGCAGAGTTGATCTGTCTTCCTCGTATCGTTGTTGTTGGAGGCAGATCGTTGCGGGAAGGAGTCGTCGAAGTCGGCAGGCACGGGGCTTTCGAGCGCCGAAAGGTTCCGTTTGCTGACATTGCGGCCGCCCTCCGAGATCCAAAGACATACGATATCTGATTTTCATAACAATCTCTGAAACCTGTTTGCAGACTTCTTGTTGTATCTCTGGAACCTATTTGTTTTATTTACACTTACGTTGCTCGTTTTTGCCTTGGCACATTCCTTGCAGCAATACGATTTGCACAATTCTCAAGGGAGGTGAACGGCAGCGATGAATAGTGAATATCCGCAATGCGAACAACAGCCACAGGAGTGGGAAGAAATCCTGAAGGACGTCACTGTATATCGGGATCGACACGAAATTCCATTCGATCCATTGATACTTCCGATTCTTGAAGAGCGGTACCACCTGCCCGACCTGCAACAGATATCCGATAGCGACGAATCCTGTTTCGTTCTCGACAGAGATCTGGATAGAATTCGACAGGCCATCGATAGAAAGCTGCGGGGTAAAACAAAATCCTGTATATTGCTTTCTATGCTTACGGGATGGTCGCATGCTCGAATCGGCACGATTCTGGGATTATCGAAAGACACGGTTCGACGACATCTCGATGCGGCGGTGGAGATGCTCAAGGAGTTCTTTCGTGAATCCAGCGAACGTTCGTTTCCGCGTTTTCACCGGTCCAGAAAAATACTTCGGGCGGCGATTTTCCCGTTGGACACGAATGAGGAGCGAAAGAAATTTCAAGACTTCGTAAACGAGAACATTGTTCTCCACCTGGCGTACGATACTGACGAGGATTTTCGCGAGGCGATGGTTGTCTATATGATTCCACCGAAACGTGGGGAGAAACCGGATAGTGAATAAGAAAAAGGCGGGAGGACTGTTCCCTTCCGCCTTTTTGATTTTCTCGATCCAGAAGCGAGATTGATTGCTATCTGTCTCAGCCCCCTGCGCGGATGATAGTATCTCCGTGGCTGGTGAGACCGTTGCTGGCGTCGTAGGGAAATCCCATACCGGTGACGCTGTCGTTGTAGCCGCCTCGTTCTCCGTCGGGGCCTGCCCCGATGATCACATATTCTCCGGGTCGCAGGGGGTCCACACCCATATTCCGTGCGTTTGAATTTCCCGGAGCGAAAAAGGCGAGGCCGTAATCGAGACCTTGGATTTTCGGGTCTTCGTCCGCGTACATGTAAGCGTAAGGCGGTATGATATCCTGTGAAATCAAATTACTCGCCGTATCCGGCCCCATGTGTGGCGCAAAAAACGGGTCAATAGGAATCGACGACATGTATGCGACCGGAGTCGTCAGCGGTACCCAGATTCCCGCTGTTCCGCCGCGGTCGTTGTGCGCACCGCTGACCCCATTGAAATCTTCTATAAGCCGCTTCTGTCCGTCCGCCATATCGTCGTCCCAGTAATCGATTAGAAGGACTCCTTTGTCCAAACGCAGCTGCTCGACACCGGTTGAGAGCGACTTCATATCGGCTTGAGCGCGTGCGATCTTCGCTCGCATTTGCGCATTCAGGAAGTTTGGAACGGCAATCGCCGCGAGAATCCCGATAATCGCCACAACGATCAACAACTCGATCAACGTAAACGCCTTTTGTCTCCTCATTACTCTCTCCTCGATTCAAGTAGTAGCTTACCGCCCAGAATCTTATAATACCTGGAAACGTTGTCAATGACTGGAAAGACTCAACACCCCAAAGCGAGGTCGGTGAACTGCCGGCGACCGGAGAGGCGAGGTCGGTACTTTTTCGAGGATCTCATCGTTTATCTGTTCAAATTGCAGCAAATCGGAAGGATCTTCTACTGACGGAATTCAGAGAGGCCCCATAAACAATTCACCCCAAATGGGGTCGTCCGACATGATACACCAGCTTTTATCGTCCTTACGGTGTCCGAGTCTCCAGAACATCCAAGGTACCTCCTCTTCCCGGCAAATATCGATCACATAACGGTACGTACTTGTGAGTGCTTCCCAGCCGACCTCTCTTTGCCTGCCGAATTCCTCCACAATCAACTCTTTTCCGAGGGGAATCGTGACTGTTTTTGCTTCCTGTATCCATCTGCGCAGATCGCCGCCGTAGAAATGAAGAGTATAAATGTCTGCCTGTGGGATGTTACCGAGAGCGAGTAAATCATCGCCACAATTGTATCCATAGTACCGGCTGTAGCCCGCGGTACCGATAGAAATCAGGGTATCGGGGTCGATCGCTGAAATTGTCGATGAACACACATTGAGCCATGAACGCAGAACGGCCGTGGTTTCTTCAGAAGAATGGGAGTTTTTCCCTTTTAAGTTGATTCCGGGTTCATTTGCAATTTCCCACGCCCAGATCGCATCATCGAGATCTTTCCACATAATCCCCGATTCACTGTGGATTCGCAGCAGGCATTGACGGATTCGATTTAGATAGGCCTCTCGGGCCGAATCGGAAGCATAGAATTCCCAATCGCCGAATTCGGCAAAATAGTTTGCCGGTACACCAAGGCAGATAATCATTCGAATACCGTATTCACGGCATTCCGAGATTAATTGATCCACCTGGCGAAACTCCTCTTCGTGGAAGAAACCGATGGGATCTTCAAATGTATAGGGATGAGGCGGATCTTCCCACCAGACCGATTGTTCACGATGTCCCAGGATAACCCTCAAAACGCGTAAATCGGCCGTGTGCATGGCCTCCAGTTGTTTTCGACGCCGATATTCGGGCTGAAACCAGAGTTGATGTTGATTTGCGCCTCCCCAAACAGGAGGAAGAGGTCGAAATTGGCTCTCAGCGGTTTCCACTACAATCGGCTTGGGGGGCGACTTCGCCACGTACGGCACCTTGCATGCAGGTAGCAAGACACAAGCGGCATACAACAGGAACAGAATTATATGTGGATGTTTCATTCGCAGGTTCAGTGTTGGATTCTACGGTCTGTCAATCTACAAGAGATTTACGATGAAACGGATATTTCAATTCCCTATATGCTATAATCGACCCAGCTTGGAATACCGTTTTGAAGCATTCTCACAAGTATCATAGGCGAGAATATGCGAAATTCCAAGCAAACTTATAGCCTATCATGGACTTTTCCTGTACCGGCACCGGACAAAAACAGAGAATCATTCGAGTCCAGATTTTAAATGTTGTCACTTGTGACCATAATCCAGCGATTCGTATTTGCGAAGGTCTTAGTACGAAAATCAAATATTTTTGGAGTAAGTATTGACGTTGTTGATGTAATGTTGTAATCTCCACGGAAGCGGGAGACGAGCGAGTATCCAACGCTGGGAAGGAGGAAAACGATGCCAGCGAAAATACCGTTGAACCTTCTGGAAGATGGGGGAAAACTGGAAGAAGTGGTTGACCTTTTGCCGGAGCTGAGAAAACTTGCCAGGTCGCAAAGCCAAACCACGGGCAAGAAGCGCGGTCCCGGTCGTCCGAAAGGAAGCACCACAAAAAAACGTGGTCCCGGTCGACCAAAGGGAAGCACCACGAAGAAACGCGGTCCCGGTCGTCCGAAAGGGAGTACCACGAAGAAGCGCGGTCCCGGTCG
>CAZTDD010000078.1:0-14626 GCA_964612675.1 uncultured bacterium | reverse complement strand
CGCGGTCCCGGTCGTCCGAAAGGGAGTACCACGAAGAAGCGCGGTCCCGGTCGACCGAAAGGAAGCACCACCAAGAAACGCGGGCCCGGTCGGCCAAAACTCTCTTCCTAGTCGGAAGAGAGAATCCGGGTGCCGATGCCGGGATGATTGAAAACGGTGGGATGACGGCCGGAATCTTGCCAGACGTGCCTGAACAATCCGAGCGCAGGTCTTCGGTTGTAATTATTGTTCGTTGATCTTGCTGTTCGTTTTTACTGTCTTGCGTGTCCGGCGAGGTCGTCCGTTTCCGTTGTTTACTATCACGGCACAAGGTTTTGGGGCAAACGAAACGGCAGAACGACACGGTTCAGAACTGAAAGTGAATATTCTGCTCTGAGTCAGTCCTTCCCGGTATTGATTCTCGTTGTTTGGTTATCGTAGGCCTTCCCTCTACAGAGGCGGGAAGGCCTTTCGCTTTTATCTGTAGGTAGACAAATCCAATATAATTGATTTTCTCTGATGTTGTGTAATGCCGAGCCCGGAATACCCGCCTTACTTGTTGGAGGGTTTCTTGTTCTGTGCTTCACCGGTCATCGGCACGAAACGAACCGGCAGGACCTCTTCGGTAGTGGTCCCCTCTTCCGTTTTTCGAATTCGTATCAATTCCTGCTGGTAGGAACCGACGGGAAGAACCATAATTCCATCGACTTTCAGCTGCTCGATGAGAGGTTCCGGTACGTGTTCCGGCGCGGCGGTAATGATGATCGCATCGAAAGGCGCTGCGTCCGGCCACCCTCGATACCCGTCTCCGTGACGGACATGTGCATGGGTGTAGCCCAGTTCTTTCAAGATCTTCTTGGATCGTTCGGCGAGTGGTTCGACAATTTCGATTGTATACACCTCTTTTGCCAACTCCGCTAGAATCGCGGCTTGGTATCCAGACCCGGTTCCAATTTCCAGAACCCGTTCCTTTCCCTCCAATTCCAATAATTCGGTCATCAGTGCGACAATATAGGGCTGCGAAATGGTCTGGTCGTGACCGATAGACAGCGGGAAATCCTCATACGCGAGAAATCGTTTGTCTTCCGGCACAAATCGATGACGCGGGACCTCTCTCATCGCCTCCAGGACCCGTTTGTCCTTGATCCCCCTTGCAGCAATTTGCGTTTTGACCATTTGTTGACGAAGTTTGCTGTAATCGGGCGGTCCGGAATGCGAGCGATTGCATGCGATGAGAAATCCAACGAAGGCGATGCATGCCGTTAGGCAAAATAGTGCGAAAAGTCGTTCATCGTACGCTGTTGACGAGGATCCGTGTGACATATCAGTAACCCTTTTGATCGTGTATAGTCTTCCTCTACTATAGTGTATCAAGATATTCTCGCTTCCAAGACCCGCGCACTGTTCATCAACCATTGCCGAGGGCGAATATGAACTGTCGAGAACGCGTACGAACGACGTTGCGTCATTGCGAGCCGGACCGAGTTCCACTGGATATCGGCGCCACGCATTCCTCAGGAATTATGGCGATTGCTTACAGTGAGCTGCGGGAATACCTGGGTCTGCCAAAAGGGCGGATTCGGGTCCATGATTTTGGACAACAGTTGGCGGAAATCGAACCGGATATTCTCGACCGATTCGGCGTAGATGTTATCGACCTGTTTAACAGTCATATTTGTCCGGACGACAGAGAATGGGTTTCGTGGAGTCTGCCGGACGGCCGTCCGGCCGAACGTCCGGCAGAACTCAAGGTTGAGCGGGACCAAGGCGGGGGACATGTTCTCAGGGAATCGTCCGGCAAGATTATTGCCCGGATGCCCGAAGGATGCCTGTATTTCGAGTCGATCCAGCCGCCTCTTGGTGAACCTCCCAGGGAACTGGCTTCTTATCGGCTTCCACTCCTCGGTGAAGATTTTCTGGAACGCATGGAGACGCGGGCACAGTGGCTGCGTAAAAACACGGATTATGCGATTGTCGCCACGTTCGGCGGAAATATCCTGGAGACTGGGCAGGGATTGCGTGGATGGGGGAATTTCATGATGGATCTGGTCGAGAATCGATCGTTTGCCGAAGATTTAATGGACAAAATGGTCGAGACTCATCTGGATAATCTGAAGAAATTCCTTCGAGCGGCAGGCGATAACGTGGATGTTATCTTCATGGGCGACGACCTCGGTACACAAAATGCCACGCAAATCTCCCCCGAAATGTACCACGAGTTGCTTTATCCAAGACATAAGAAGATATACCGTTATGTGCGAGAGAATTCCTCCGCCTGCGTTTTGTTGCATTCCTGCGGATCGATTAGTCCTTTGTTGCCCGACCTGATCGATGCGGGAATCCAGGCATTGAATCCAGTTCAGACTTCTGCCGCCAATATGGAGCCGCACATGCTGAAAGACCGATTCGGTGATAGGCTCACATTTTGGGGTGGAGGTTGTGACACACAAACCGTCCTTCCGGACAGAAGCCCCCAGGAAGTGGAAGCGCATGTGAGGGGGCAAGTGTCCATTTTTGCGCCGGGCGGCGGATTCGTTTTCTGTCCGGTGCATAACGTGCAGGCGGGCGTGCGACCGCAAAACATTGTGACCATGCTCGATACATTCGCCGCATGCCGGTATTATCCGATTTCCGTTACGTGAAGTTGAAAATCTCCTGTGTTGGGTTTTTCTGAAATATCGAAATTAGCCTAGAGGGAAAGAACGATGGAAGTTCGAGTGAATACGCGAGTCAATCAGCTCCGGGAGACACGAGATTGGGAGGGAGTAGAACAAGCCGCGCGGGACCTATTGAAACGGGAACCGAACGATGTTTTCGCGTTGCGGGCCCTTGCGCAAGCGCTGGAGCATCAGTCCGCGAAAGAAGAACTGCCGAAAGTATGGCGTCGGCTGGCCGATCTCGAAGACCGCCCCGGTCCTATGGAGAAGTCGCTTGGAGCGCATTATCTGGAACAGGGAGACAAAGAATCCGCCATCACCTGGTACAGGCGGGCGCTTGCTTCGTTTATCCGAGCCCGAGATGAAAGTGAGGTGGAGGATCTTTGGCTGGAGCTTTGTGAGTTGGATCCTTCCGATCTTGAATGGTTTCTCTCGATGTCTGAGCGTTTGACTGGAGCGCGCCGGAAGGAGCAAGCCGGCGTTTTGCTACAACTTCTCGTGCCCTATTACGAGGAGCATGGCCGCTGGGACGACGTCCTGTCCATTCTTCGTCGCGCAGCGGCGTTTGCTCCCACAGATCTCTCTATTCGCGATGCCGTGATCAAAGCCCTACGCGCAAAACATGCGGGCGCGCCTGCGTTGGAGCACGTCATCGATCACTCCGGCCTCCGCCGAGCGGGCGCGATTTTGGATTCGCTGGAATGGGCGGAGCGATTCATCCCCTTTTCGGACGGCGAAGCCTGTTATCATCCGGATTGGGGAGTCGGCCTTGTGAAGGAATTGAATTTGTTCTCCGAACGGGTGACGATCGATTTCGAACGCAAAAAGAACCACGAGATGAGCGTCGACCTGGCTCAGGATATCCTTGATCCACTGCCCCACAGCGATATTCGCGCGGCGGTGATACGCGAACCGGAGCGTGTAGCAGAGCTTGTCGAAAAGGACCCCGTCCAAATCGTGAAAATGGCTTTGGTGAGCTGGGGTGGGAAGGCTTCCACCCGTCAGATCAAAGAACGGCTTCTGGGCGCTGTGATTCCGGAGAAACAGTGGTCGAGATGGTGGGGAAATGTAAGCGGGCTGTTACGCCGGGACCCGTACATCGGTTCCACAGGAGCTGCGTCGAAAACATATGTACTCCGCGCCGAGGCCGGCAGCGCCGACGACGAATGGCTGGAACAATTCGATAAGAAGAAAAACCCCGCCGATAAGTGCGATGTTGTCCAATCCTATCTACGAAGCGTTTCTTCGTCCGATCGGTCTTCGGACTTATTGCGCCGGTTCGCTGTATCCCTCTCCGTGCTTGCAAAAGAACGCCGAAGTCTCAAAGTCCGAGTTGAGATGCTCATGGTTCTGGAAGATCTGAGTCACGTGGAAGCGTCTATTGACCCGCCTTCTGTGGAGGATTATTCCGATATTTTCAAAGATCGCTCGAAGGCGTTGGATGTTTTGTTGAGTTTGCGCCGTGAAGAGCATCAGTGGCGGTTGGCGGAGAGGGTGAAAACTCGCTATCCGGACGAATGGAAAGAAATCTGCCAGATATTGATCCTCGATTCTTCGTGTTTGATCCGCGATCGTTTGGCCGCGGACCTACGAGCGGAAGGCATGGAAAATGTCCTCGAGGAATTAGCGAGAAAAGTGACTCACGATTCTCGCGATTATCCAAAAGCGTTTGTTTGGTTCGTGGAGAAGGCGTTGTTCCAGTCGGACGACGCGGTTCCTTTGGGGATCGAAGGGCCGGTTTTATTCGAGCGATTATTGTCCTTGGTCGATTTTCTTACGGACAGAGCGAAGCGTGTCGAAAAAGATGAAGCGGAGGACCTTCGCCGGTCGGCCGCTGCCGTTCGTAGCCTTATCAAGCGCGAGGATTTTGGCATCCTGCAAAACCTGTTAGAGACAATGGACCGATCCGTCGCCGCATCTCTATACAAACGTGCGAGCGGAAATGCCGGTTTGGATGTGCGTGCTCGCGAACGAATCACCCGTCGCATCCTTGGTCGATATCCCGGACTGTTCGCTGCGGTCGATGAGGAAACCGGAAAATCAGAACAGTTTCTTTGTACGAGAAGATCTTTGGACACCAAGCGGGATCGGCTTCGGCATATTGTCGAAATTGAACTTCCGCGTGTTACAGATGAGATTGAGGAAGCGAGAAAACAGGGCGATCTCAGCGAAAACGCCGAATATCATGCGGCCCGCGACAAGCAGAAGACACTGTCGGGAGAGGCAGGCGACCTGCAGGAGCAACTTCGCAAAGCGCGCCCGGTGGATTTGGAGGAAATCGAGGCGGACCGGGTCCGATTCGGTATTCGGTTACGGCTCAATGGGGGGGACGGGCAAGAAGAAGATATTATTGTTCTTGGACCGTGGGAATCTGATCCTTCACAGAATATATTGTCTTACCAGGCTCCGTTTATCAGTTGTTTTTCGGGGAAAAGGGAGGGCGAGGTCGTCGAGGTTTCGCTGCCGAATCGAAGCGGATCCTTTACAATTACATCGGTCGAACCCCTCTCGGCGGAACTCATTTCGCATTACAACTATCTGCCCGAATGAGAATGGGGCAGGTACCGTAGGGGGTGGCAGCGAAGCGGATTTCATCGTCTTTCTATGACGGAGCTGCATCCAGGTGCGCAGCGCCGTCCAATGCAGAACGATCCAGCTGAAAAGGACCGACCCGGCTGAACACTGCGTCCGCCACAGCGACCAACCTTGTTTCACTTCGGACACCTTCCGTTTTTGAGAGCCCGGCATCGAAATGAAGACGCGTAGTGACTCTCGTGTGCCGATAGATGATCTCAACGATTTCGATATGCCGGCGGCGCAGTTCTTTGGAGAGAGGAAAGGGCGGATTCTCAATCTGGATAAGGTCTCCGGCGACGACCGGCAGGAATCCGGCGATGTCGAGAAACCTACGCGTATCCGGTTGCGCTAATACCGGAAGAATCGCATCCCGGTACAACTCGAAATCATGCTCGGTGACAATTGTGCGATTATAGAGATGTTGCGGCCGATAGCCGAATCGTTGGATTGAATCCGGGTCACTGAACGTTTTTTGAAATTCCGCGCCTGATGGAGACTGCAGACCGCCGTGAAAAAGAAACGCATTTCGGATGTCTTCACCGGTATGCCACATTCGGATCGTTGTCCGATCCGGATCGAATCGAATCCAATGGTCGGGTTCGTTCTCTGAGTTTCGATATCGAAGTACACAGTCCCATGAAATATCCCAGCGCGCGTTGTTATCCAGGATGGCCAGAAGCGAAATGACGTTGAAGATATTTTCTTCCAGAAATCCCAGCCGTTCGACAACTCGTGTCGATCCCGAGTCAATAACGTAGTCGAGTCGAGGAACAGGAGTATTTTCCAGAGCATCGATCAGAATTTCCGTGGGGGACATGTTTTTATACAGTCCGCTTACAGAGTGTGGCAGCAGACGATGCAGGTTGCGCCTTGCGACGAGTGTCAAAGGCGCTTCAACAGAATCCAAGCGAATTTCGTCGACCTCGCCCCGAAACACCAGCTGGTCTCGGATGAAAATGTCCGCGCGATATCCGAAATCAAGCGAAATACTCAGGTTCTCGCTGTATAGCTCGACCCAGGCGGTCGCTGCAAGATCGCGAAACGGCGATTTAATAATTACGCTTCTCGGGTTGTTGCAGCGTGCGACCAATCGATCGGACAAGTCGAACAGTTCAATAGAGATTTTCTCACGTGGGGCAGGTATGGGGATAACGTGTTCTCGTGCCATGGGGGCGATTCTCTCGTGAGCCGTGTTGTCGGTGGGGTGGGTTCCAGATAGGCTTCTTTAGGACTGACCGGGTATTTGTCGTTAAGCCACCCTACGCGTTACAGATGCATTAAGGGCTCTACTATTACGGTGGGAAACGATCAGGATCAATCGTTTTTGTCCATTCTATTTCCGGGCCTGAAGAAGCGGGCGGAAGTCTGTGAATACATTCATCTCTCCAATCCAGAATGTTTCCACGCGCGGTTCGGCGCTTCGCCGAGTTTGTTCCGCCATTTCGAGAAACTGCTCCTTGGTGGTTTCGAAGAGTGTGTGCTGTGACTCTTGCGTCGCAAGGGCCTCGTAGCGTTTGTGGGCTGTCTTTGTGACGTCGATCTCGATTTTGGGAAGTGGATCTCTGACCCCTTTGTAGTAGAGGACAAGAGGAGTGACCCACGGTGCTCCCAGATCGGCGGCTACCGGTTCTCCCGCCTGCCAGGCGGCTTCGCGGGTAAGGTGGCATGTGGCGCAATGGTCGCGATGTCTATCGTAAGGGCCGTGGGTGAAAATGATCTCCGGACGAAGGTCTCGGATGATCCGGATGATCTCTTTTAGCGTTTCTTTGTCATTCACCAGGGCCATATCGGGCCTGTCGACAAAGATTCTTTTTTGGGTTCCGAGGACAGTGTCGCATGCATGGGCCTCTGTCCGGCGGATCTCCACGATGCTTTCTTTCATCTCGGGAGTGGGATACCCTTCCGACCCGTCCGTCATGATCGCGATGCTAACTTCAGTTCCTTCAGTAGCTAAGGCGGCTATTGTGCCAGCCATGGCGATTTCGTCATCGTGATGAGCTCCGAACACCAGGACGCGTGATGGATGCATCTTTTCATTCTCCCATTTGTAAAAAAGTGTCTTGTCATCGATCTTAAGAATGCGCTAGAATTGTACGAGTGTAGATGGGCCTAACGGTAGGCTGGGGGGCGGACGTCTCGAAGATCCGACGATAACGTCGGCTGGAGGATGGATTATGCGCATCGAGAAGGTGGACATGGGCGAGGTCGTAATGCTGAAGCTTTCGGGAAATATCTCTTACGAAGATGTTTCCACACTTAAGTCCACTTTGCATCGGCTGGTGGCGAAAGGAAAAAAGCAATTCGCGATCGACTGCGAAAACATGGACAGCTTGGACAGCTCCGCCTTGGCGACATTCTTATCGGCCTATAAGCGGATCAAAGACGGGAGCATCGCTTTCTTCAATCTCTCGCCCCACGTTGACCGAGTGTTTCGGGAGACGCATCTGGACGAAGTCTTCCGGGTATGCCCTTCGATGGAAGACGCAATGTCGGCTTTTTCGCATACATAGCGGAGAGAGTCTTGTGGATTGGCTTATCCTTGACAGAAGGGGAATAGATTAGGCATCTTACATATCAAGTGATCCAAAAGCGACGACGGAGACGAGTACGGTTAGCGCAGTCGACAGAGAATAGGGGCCGCGGCTGAGAGCTCCTTCGAAATTGTGCGACCGGAAAACCCCTCCCGAGCTGCGCACCGAACCTCGGATTCGCGTTCCCGGGCAGTAGGCTGCGACGGTCTTTCCCACCGTAGAACGGGGGAGGGCATCAACGTGCCCGCAAAGTGGGCCGGCGGGGCCGGCCAACGAAGGTGGAACCGCGGAAGCTCCGGCTTTCGTCCTTCGGACGATCCGGGGCATTTTTATTTTTAAGAGGCCCGTACCGCGAAAAAGGAGAATAGTCACCATGGCAAACAACGGAGCTCAAAAGAACAGCAAAGAAGAACTGTATGCCTTGCGGCATTCCACGGCCCACATCATGGCACAAGCGGTCATACGTTTGTTTCCGGAGGCCAAACTGGCTATCGGACCGCCTGTGGATGACCCTCCAGGGTTTTACTACGACATGGAACTGTCCCGATCTCTCAGCTCGGAAGATCTTGAAGAGATAGAGAACGCAATGAACGACATCGTCAAAGAGAACCATCCATTTGTTCACGAGGAATGGGACAAGGATCAGGCGATTTCGTTCTTTCGCGAAAAAGGGCAGAAATACAAACTGCGCCTGATCGAAGAGAAATCCGAGGAGACGGCTGGAGAAAACGTTCACGTGTTTCGGAGCGGCGAGTTTACAGACCTGTGTAAAGGCCCGCATGTCAATTCCACGAGAGAATGCGCACACTTCAAATTGCTCGCGGTATCCGGCGCCTACTGGAAAGGCGACGCGAGGAACGAGCAGCTGCAGCGATTGTATGGAACCGCATGGAAGACGAAAAAGGATCTGAAAGCCTATCTTCACCAGCGGGAAGAAGCGAAACGGCGAGACCACCGGAAACTCGGCAAGGAACTCGGGCTGTTCGAACAGCATCCGGTCGCTCCCGGCGCATTTTTCTGGTTGCATAAGGGCACGATTTTGTACAACATTCTCTCGGAGAAATCGCGTCGCTTGCATCTCCGCGAAGGATACATGGAGGTCCGGACCCCGCTCGTATTCGACAAGGCGCTTTGGGAGACATCCGGTCACTGGGAGTTCTACCACGAAGATATGTTTACCTTCGAAGAAGGCGAGCAGGTGTACGGGCTGAAGCCGATGAACTGCCCGGCGCATATGTTGATGTATAAGAACACGAGGCGCAGCTATCGTGAACTACCGCTTCGGTACAACGATCAAGGCGTGCTTCACCGCAATGAACTTGCCGGAGCCCTCGGAGGTCTGACGAGGACACGCCAGTTTTGCCAGGACGATGCTCATATCTTCATTACCGAGGAGCAGATTGAAGAGGAAATTGGCAGGATTCTCGGCTTGGTCGATCGTATCTACACAGCGTTCGATCTCACGTACGAGTTTTTCCTTTCGACTCGAAACCCTGAGAAGGCGATGGGCGAGTCGGCTTTGTGGGACCGGGCGGAAGCTGCATTGGAGAGGGCGATCAAAACCCAGGGACTCGACTACGAAGTCCAGCCCGGTGAAGCCGCATTCTACGGACCGAAGATCGACCTGAATGTCCGCGATGCGATCGGCCGGACCTGGCAGCTGGCGACGATTCAGCTCGATTTTAACCTCCCGTCGCGGTTTGATCTGACCTATGTGGATGCGGACAACACCGAGAAGCGTCCGGTGGTTGTTCATCGAGCGGTCTACGGCAGTTTCGAACGCTTCATTGGTATCTTGATCGAACATTATGAAGGGAAGTTTCCGATGTGGCTGTCTCCCGTTCAGGTGAAGGTTCTTACAGTGAGTAGCCCCTCCGTCGAGTATGGACAAGAGGTTACGAAACAGCTGAGAGATGCACAGATTCGTACCGAGGCCGATTTTGGCGACGACAAAATCGGCGCGAAGATACGGAGCGCCCGGTTGGACAGAGTACCGTATATGTTGATCATCGGTCAGAAGGAACAGGAAACCAAAACAGTGGCTGTGCGGAGCCGTAAAAAGGGAGACGAAGGTCCGCAGCCGCTCGCCGACGTTATCGAACGTCTGGCCGCAGAGTCTCAAATGGAGTTTTGAAGCGCGAAGACCAATTCAAGAGAACCGTACCGAAGACGGTGATCCTGAACCATAATGGATAGTAGGAAAGGTTTTCTACGGAGCACGCTCAATGAACGTCAGTGCGGAAAACAGGAGTCGACCGAGTCGCTGCAGCGTGTTTCCGACTGTGTCAAAAAGCAGGGGACGGATGATCTGAACAAAACGGGTGCAGGTTGAAACCATCGGTTGGGAATAAAAAGGACTGGAGGACCGGATCTATGTCGGGAAAGGTTACACGAAATCGAAGAAGTTTTCTGAAAACGACGGGAGCCGCAGGCGTTGGGTTGTTTGGCGCGCCGCTTATTGTGTCAAGCCGTGCCTGGGGTGCGAACGAGAAAGTTACGACGGGAGTTATCGGTCTCGGCTGGCGTGGCATCGATCTTCTGCATGACGCATTCAGAATCGACGAGCTGCAGGTAGCCGCGCTGGCGGAGGTAGATCTTCCTTTCTTGTTACGGGCGCGCGACCAATGCGATTTTGAGTATGAAGTTGAACGCCCCGAACTCGAAAGCGGCGGCAGTGTCAAAGGGCGTCCGCCAAAACCGCCCAAGGCGGTGGATTGCTACCACGATTATCGCCGCATTCTCGACCGTAAGGACATCGACACGGTGATCATCGCCACGCCGGACCATTGGCATGCCGTTATGGCGGTCCAGTCGTGCGATGCCGGGAAGGACGTCTATTGCGAGAAGCCGCTTAGCCTGACCATCAATCAAAGCCGTCGCATGGTTCGCGCCGCACGAGAAAACAGCACCGTATTTCAGGTTGGCAGTCAGCAGCGCTCCGACTCGAAATTCCGCCACGCGTGCGAGTGTGTGCGAAGCGGGCGCATTGGAAAGATCAAAAAAGTCGTCGTCCAAGTCGGAGGAGCACCGCAAACAGAACCGGTTCCCGACGAGCCCATTCCGCCCAGTCTCGATTGGGATTTCTGGTTGGGGCCGGCACCGTACGTCCCCTTCAATCCGGAACGTGCACGAGTCAACTTCCGCTGGTTTTTCGATTATTCCGGTGGGATGGTTACCGACTGGGGAGCGCATCACCTCGATATCGCACAGTGGGGACTCGGCATGGAACGCTACGGGCCTCGGTTTATTGAAGGAAAAGGCGAGACCAAGCCCGGCATGTATGATACGTTCACCTCATTCGACATTACCTACACGTACGAAAACGGAATCCCCATTCATTTCCGAAATGGCAGCCATGGCATTACATTCATCGGCGAAAAGGGTGAGATCTGGGTCAAACGCGGTGAGATCAAGTCGACTCCTGAAGAGATCATCAAAGAGCCAATTCAGCCGGACGAAGTTCACTTATACGAAAGCCCCGGTCACATGCGCGACTGGGTCAATTGTCTCAAAACACGGAAACAGCCGGTCGCGGATGTCGAGATTGGTCATCGATCAGTGACGGTATGCCACCTGGGGAACATCGCGTGCAAGCTCGGACGGAGACTCGAATGGGATCCGACGAATGAGTGGTTTGTCAACGATCCGGAAGCCAACGATCATCTGGACCGGCCCATGCGCGAACCGTACGACTATAATTTCTGAGGGACCTTGCGTAGAGAACATATCAACCCCCTCCTCTACGGCTCTCATGTTTGCCTTGGGCAAGCCATGAGATTCCTCCCCCGATCTTCGGGGGAGGAAAAAGAAAGAGGCTGAATCAAGCCGAGTCCGTCTGCGTTTTCTCCCCCAAAGATTGGGGGAGATACAGAGGGGGTTGAAGACTATTCTGTTTTTGCCCGTCGACTTTTTACCGCCCCGTCAAGATTGGGAAAGGCTCGGGTGGAGTTGACCGTTACAGAGCTTGAATATTATGCCCCCGCTTGACTGGCAACCCATATCTTCTTTCCCCTCCCAAAGACGCCGGATCTTTCTGGACGAACTCGGGAAACGCGATCCGGCTGTGGTGCAGTATCTGAAACGGCACGAGCCCCTCCTGGAGGCGTTGGATGCGGCCTGTGACGAGAACGGGCACTGGGTTGCGCGTGCGACACTTCCCGACGGAAAGCGAATGCTCGTCCCAACGGACAGGCTTCACGAGAGATGCGAGGCCCAAGCCGGCGCCTTGAAAAAGGCCGTTCAAGGGGGAGCCAAACTGGTTGTGATATCGGGCATCGGTGTCGGTTATCTCTGTCAGACTTTGGAGCCTTTTCTTTCGGGGACAACAGGATTTCTGATTGTCGAGGATGACCCCTTGCGGGTTCTAGTAGCGTCCACGCTTTACGAATTGAATCCGCTGGCGCAATCGCTCAACGTTCTCTGGGCTGTCGGCGAGGACGTGCAGGAGAAAATGCTTCGTCTGAGCCGAGAGGACTGTCTTTTTCTACTTCCTTTCGATCGAATCGAGTATCTATTAGGAGCGATGCCGACAGCGGCTCAGGAAGCGGAACATTATTCGGGCTTGGTTGGCGGCCTGCCGAAGCTCCTTGAACCGTCGCTGCGGAAATTCGACAGTGCCGTTGAGCACTTTCTATCCCGCTCCGTGAAACCGCCCGAGTTTCCCGGCCTGGCCTGGTCTTATCACCATCCGAGAGCGTTCATTCATCTTCCGCTGCTTCGGTCTTTGATGAGCGGTTTCGAAGCCCATGGGTGGAATACGCGGTGCGATTTGGCGGGCGATGACTTTGCGTCCAGCTTCCGGCTGGCTTCCTCTATCGTGCATTCTGTGCCGGACCTGTATGTTTTTCTGAACGGTCCATCTCGTGCCTATCTTACGAATGCGGGGATCAATGCCGCAGCGGAGCGAGACATTGCGAGGCCGAGGCTTTCATGGATTGTGGATGACATGGATCTCTCCGGTTCTTCGGAACTTCGTAGCGGGTACTCGACTCGCGACTACGTTTTTTGCGCTGACCGGACTTATATGGAGTCGTTCCGAGACTGTGGAGCCAGGGTCGTTGCTCATCTGCCTGCGGGGCCGACAGTGTCTGCTCAGGGTGAGCAACGTACCAAATATGCCGCCCCGATTTCATTTGTCGGCAGCATTCACAACACGGCTTCTTATCTCAATCGTCTTTCGTCGAACGCGCAAGAGTGGGTTTCTGAGACTTTGTCACTCAAACTCCGGGACCGGCGGATTCCTTTTCAAGAAATCGTTGAGAACTGCCCCTTATCTTCGCGCGATCGCGATGAACTCCAGCACGTTGCGGAGTTGTTTCACGCCACAACGTCGAAAGGGGTTACCGACGCGGAGCAAATACTCGCCTACTTTCTCTATGTGATAATCAACCACCTTTACAGACAACGGGTCGTTGAGTCGCTGTTACCGCTCGGTTTGCGGGTGTTCGGTCCGGAGACCTGGCTCGATGTTCTTCCTTCGGAGTACAAAGACCGGTACGGCGGATTTGTCCCTTATGAGGAGGCGGGAGATGCGTATGCTTCCGCGGAGATTTCGTTGAATTTGCATAGTTTTCAGTGTCCAACCTGCCTGAATGCTCGTGACTTCAATGTGATTATGGCGGGCGGATGTTTGTTGGCGGATTGGGTGGAAGATTTCGATAGAGATTTCTTTGATTCAGAGAGCGAAGTCGCGCTGTTCCGCACTGAAGAGGAAGCAGTCGATGCCGCTCGCGATCTACTTTCCGATTCCGACCGTCGGCAGGCTATGAAATCGACCGCACATGCCCGGCTGCTGCGCGAACACACAGTCTGTCATCGAGTGGAGAAGATTCTGAATATCCTCAGTTCCCCGGATTCAGATGTTTCTTGAGATAACTGATGACCTCCGCCCGCATCGCGGCGGTTTCGATATGACCGACGTTGTACCGTTTCAAGGTCCAAGCATTGCTCGCCCCGAGTTTC
Source organism: uncultured bacterium (assembly GCA_964612675.1). Classification (GTDB taxonomy): domain Bacteria; phylum Hinthialibacterota; class Hinthialibacteria; order Hinthialibacterales; family JAKPRU01; genus CAZTDD01. The sequence continues at coordinate 921 of CAZTDD010000078.1, read as the reverse complement.
GCATACACCTGTTTCAACTCTTCATCCACGCGGTCCAAGCCTTGCGGAGGCGTCAGAGGGTCGTGGTTTCCGGCGAGTGAGAGATGGGGACGCGGAGCGATCAGTGCGTTGATTTCGCTTGTCGAGAAATACTTGAGAAGAGAGGGTACGTAGTAATAGATTCCGTGTCCGTCCAATCCGCGTGATTCGATCAAGGTCTCAAAATCGGTTAGACAGCAAATATCGATGGTCACTGTGACTCGCGGTTCGAGAGCGGCGAGCCACCAGGACATGGTGCTGCCCATGGACATGCCGATTGTCCCAATCCGATTCGTATCGGTATCGGCACGCGAGACAAGATAGTCCACGGCACGAAGACTGTCGTAAACCATCATCCCCCACAGAACCCGTCCTCTCCACAACATGCGTTTGAAGAGTTCCGATTCGGTAAGGCCGCGTCGTTCACCGAAATTCCAGGCGTCGATACAGAGTCCTGCGATGCCCAGGCGAGCGCATTCCTCCGCATAGGGGGGCTTCTGCAGGGGCTCGCGAGGGTGAATAAACTCTTCTTTTCCGATTTCGTATTGGCCGCCGTGTGCATGGTTGTACAGTACGACCGGCCACGGCGGTTCCGAGTTCCTGGGACGTGTGAAATAGGCCGGCACTTCTTCGATGCCGTTGAGATCCAACATCAATGTTTCGAGCGTATAGGAGACCTTTTCGCTTTCGGAGATCCTCCGCGCGCCGATGGGGCGATTTCTGCCCGGAAGATCTCCGAGAAGGCTTCGCAGTTTCTCGCGTTCCGCGTTGTAGTCCATATAGGTACCCTCGCTGTGAATCTCCGGTTAATCGCAACACAATCGCAGTCGAAAGACAAGTTCTCATACTCTACCCTAACGTTGCAAAACTGACTCCTCCTGCCAACATTTCCAAATCTCTCCC
>CAZTDD010000077.1:0-32917 GCA_964612675.1 uncultured bacterium | reverse complement strand
CCGGTGCAACTAACGCCCCTCACCCTAACCCTCTCCCGGGGGGAGAGGGAACTTCCGATGCCAACCTTCGACTTTTTGCGACGGCGTCAGTCTTGGGGAGGGCGACTAAAACGGACACTGACTCAAACAGACAACCAAGGCTGAGTCTACCTGGCAACAAATACTGAGTCGCACTGATTCGGATTCCGTTCCGTTTCCTCCCCCGAGACCGGGGGAGGTGTAGGAGGGGGTTGACCTGATGTTGACAGTACCCATCGTCTTCACGCACAAACTCTACCTCCACGCGTCTTCCCCCACAGTCATGAAGCATTGTACCCTACAAACTCGACCTCACGGAACACCTTTACAGCATTTGAGAGGAAAAGAATGAAGAAAACGACTAGTCGACGAACTGCCGGGAAAGGCGGGCAGAAAGAGCTGCATGTAATTTCGAACACCCACTGGGACCGGGAATGGGCGTATCCGTTTCAGGAAACCCGTTTGTTGCTGCTTGAATTCATGGACAATCTTCTGGAACTGCTTGAAAAACGGTCCGATTTCCACTCATTCCTGATGGATTCTCAGACCCTTTGTGTGGAAGATTATCTCGACGTCAGACCGGAGAATCGGGAACGAATCGAGGAACAGGTCAAAGCAGGCCGTCTGATCGTCGGACCGTGGTACAGCCTGCCGGAGGAGTACATTGTTAACGGCGAATCGCTGGTTCGAAACCTACTGATCGGACACCGTGTGGCCCAGTCCTACGGCAAGGTCAGCAAGCTCGGATACACACCATTCTCCTACGGCCAAACCTCACAGATGCCCCAGATCTACCATGGATTCGATATCGACACGATCATTTTTTACCGAGGGATCAACACACCGCATTCCGAATTCATTATGGAAGGAGCGGACGGTTCGCAGGTTTACGGGACCCGATTCGGGGCGCTTTCTCGTTTCAGCTACTATTTCTACATTTACCGCAACGTGGTCCAAGGCATGAGCCGGGATGAATGGTGGTATACCTGGGAGAAGGGCGCCGAACCGTTTCGTCTCTGTAGCGGGCCGCATCACCATGGGCATTACTACATCCTCGACCCAACCAAGAAACACTGGCTCATCGAGAAAATTCCGGAAATGGTGAAGCGTCTCTTGGATGACGAAAGCGAACACTTCACGACACCGTATATCGCTTGCATGCAGGGATTCGATTCCTCCGAACCCGACCCGCGCGAGATCGATTTGATCGAAGAATGTAAACCGCATCTCCCCGAAGGCGTACGTATTTTCCAAAGCAGTTTGAACGAATACATGCGAAAACTCAAAGCGGAAATCAAGAAGATGGACAATCCCACCATCGTGCGTGGCGAGAGCCGCGATCCGGGTGCTACCGGCAAATGGACTCACCTGATGGGGGACGTCCTCTCCAGCCGCTGCCGGATCAAACGCCATAACCATGACGCGGAAACGATGGTTCAGCGTTGGGCGGAACCGTTCGCCGGGTTGGCGTGGTCGCTTGGCGCAGAGTTTCCCACGGCGCCTATCGGCCGCGCGTGGCGATACATCCTTCAGAATCATCCGCATGACACGATCTGTGGCGCGGGTAACGACCAGATGGAAAAGGATCTCCACTACCGGTTCGATCAAAGCATCATGATCTCGCAGGGGATCATGCGGCGCGGAATGCAGGAGATCCAGAAACGAATCGACAATTCCGATATTGACGCCCGCGACGCGCTGATTACGGTTTTTAATCCTTCACCGTTCGCGCGCAGCGAGGTACTAACTGCATACGTGGACCTCCCCGACGGTTCCGGCTATGAGGCGTTTTCCATTCGCGACCCGGAGGGGAAAGAGGCGCATCGACAGACTGTTTCCCAGTATCCTTGCGGCACACTCGTTCGAAATCTGCAGGACATCAGCCTCGAACAACGGGCGGAACGGCATCTGCTCCATTTCCAGGCCGATAACATTCCTGCTCTGGGATACAAGACTTTCCACCTCCGTCACGAGGAAAAAGACACGCCCGAGACCGGGAGCCTTGTGCCGGAGCGCAACTGCATGGAGAACGAACATCTTCACGTCCGTATCAACGATAACGGGACGTTGCGGATCGTGCACAAAGAGAGTGGCCATGTTTTCGACGGTTTGCACTATATCGAGGACGGTGGCGAAGTCGGCCATTCCTGGATCCACATGCCGCCCGAGCACGATGAAGTTCTCACCAGCCATTCGGTGCCCGTACAGATTGCGCTTGAAGATGACGGCGCTCTTCTTGCCCGCTATCGGGTGGATTATCAGATGGAGATTCCCGTCGGGGTTGAAGAAAGGGAGGACGGCGTTCACCGCAGTTCGATTTGTAGGAACGTTATTGTCCGTTCGCGGTTCACCCTCAGAAAAGGGGCTCAAACCGTTTACGTAACAACAACAGTGGACAATCCCTGCAAGTTCCATCGGCTTCGCGTCGTGTTCCCGACGCATCTGGACGCGAAGGTATCGAGTGCGGAGGCGGCGTTCGATGTGATCGACCGTGCGATTGACCGGCCCCCGGACTCGCTCTATTACGGCAAACCCAATCCAACCTATCCCATGCACCGGTTTGTGGATCTCAGCGACGGCAACACGGGGCTCGCACTTCTCAACAACGGTATCCGTGAATACGAAGCGGTCGACAGTCCCACACGTGAACTTGCGCTGACTCTCTTTCGGGCGTTCGAGTTCAGGCAGTCGCCGGTGATTGACCGGTGGGATGTGTATCCCGAGATGGATATGTGTCACTGTCTCGGGAAGCTCGATTGGAGTTACGCGATTTATCCGCACGGTGGCACGTGGGACAAAGCAAACGTGTATCGCGAAGCGGAACGATTTACCTTGCCGCTGGAAGCCGCCGAGGTCGGCCCGCATGAGGGCGATCTTCCGAAAGAGCAGTCGCTGGTTCAAGTCAAACCGGACGCGCTTATCATGAGCACAATGAAACATGCGGAAGATCGTGAATCTCTGATCCTGCGTCTCTATAATCCGACCGCTCGAACGCTTCGAGGGCAGGTCGCTGTGGGATGGGAGATCGCGGGCTCCTGGTTGACCAACCTGAACGAAAAGAGGTTGGAGAAACTCGAACCGTCAGGGAATACCGTATCGTTCAGCGTACCGAAGAAGAAGATCGTGACGATTGAACTTCGTCCAAAGAAGACACGTTCCCGATAGGAGATACCTGTGGAATACAAAGGAAAATACAAGTTTTTTGATTACAGCCGGATCAACACGTATCCGATTGCGGACCGACCGAATAAAGTCAAGCCGGACGATCTGGTCAATCCCCAGCGAGTTCTTGAAGAGCCGCTTCGGTTTGACACCCCTGAGATTCGAGAGGTCGCTCGGTGCATTGTCGCGTGCGTGAAAGAGATGAAACCGGTGATTTGGATGACCGGTGCGCATGCGACCAAACTGGGCCTATCGCCTCTCGTGATCGATCTGGTGAAGCGCGGACTGATCACGCTGGTCGCGATGAATGGTGCGAACTCGATTCACGATTTTGAGTTGGGTCTCATCGGTGAAACGAGCGAACATGTGCCGAATGCGCTTCCGCTTGGCAAGTTCGGCATGGCGTATGAAACCGGTGCGTATATGAACGCGGCGATCGATCACGGCAACCGGCTCAAGTTAGGGCAGGGAGAAGCGCTGGGTGCGATGATCGCAGGGGAGGTGTTTCCGGACAAGGTAACGTTTACACACCCGGAGTTGAGTTTGTTGGCGACATGCTATCGGGTGCGCCTTCCGGCGACCGTGCATGTGAGTATGGGCACGGACATCATTGACGAGCATCCCTCGTTTGACGGTGAGGCGATGGGCGGGACAAGCGGCCGGGATTTCGGTGTTTTTGCCGCCGAGGTCGAGCGGATGATCGGCGGAGGTGTTTTTTTGAACATCGGCTCCGCGGTCACGGGCCCGGAGGTTTTCTTGAAAGCGGTCTCGATGGCGGCGAATGTAGGCAATGTGCCGAACCGGATCACCACGGCCGATTTCGATCTGCGGCCGGCCGATCTCGCACACACGGATGACGACACGAAACCGACGTATTATTTCCGGGACATCAAAAGCGTTGTCACCCGCATCCCGCAGGCATTCAAAGGCACCGGTTTCTACATCAACGGCCCGTTTCAGGATACGCTACCGGCGTTGTATAAACTGGTGGTGGAGCAGCTGTAGGGGAAGACCGAAGAGACACGAGTTGGGTACATATAGAAACCTTCGAGAATTCGATGCAAAATGGTGTATAATACGACTAGACTGAATTAGGTACGACTCTTGTGTGTTGTATCCGAGCTTGGAGGTTCTTTGGAGATGGCCTTGGCGAAGACGATCGCGCTTCTGAACATGAAAGGAGGCGTTGGGAAAACTGCTCTTGCGGTGAACCTCGCTTGGTTTCTTTGCCGCAGCCGAGACAAGCGAGTCCTGCTTGTTGATTTGGATCCTCAGTTCAATGCTTCTCAATACCTCATCGAACCCGAAAAATGGGAGCAACACAAAAGGGAAAAAGGGACAGTTGCGGATCTTCTCATCGAACCGCATAAATCGCGCTTAAGTATAAGAAAGAAAAAGAAAACCCAGTCTCCGATCAGAGAATACTTGTACGTGAGAGAGTCTTTCACGAGTGGAGCGAGACTCGACGTTTTACCTTCTGAATTGGTGTTAGCCAAAGCGATCAAGAATCCCCAAGGGGTGGAGTACAAGCTGGAAAAGGGATTGACTCTTATTCGAGATCGCTATGATTATATTATTATAGATTGTGCTCCGACGGATTCTGTCTTAACGGATACCGCGTTGATGGCCTCAGATTATGTATTGATACCGGTGAAACCGGACAGATTTTCTGTCATAGGATACGGTCTAATGCAAGAGACTCTTGAGGAGTTCAGGGGGAGTTATCCCGATCCTCACAGCGTGAGAGATCTGGGGGTCGTCTTCACTCAAGTGAGAAGAGGCAACTCACCAAATGAAGACGAGTACATGCAGGGCATCGAAGAAAAGGCGGAACATGTTTTTTCCGTGCGAATAAGATGGTCACAGTCATATTCGCGATCCGTACACGGAAAGACACCAATCTTTGCAACAAGCCATGCTCGGTGGGCGACCAAGAAGCAGATTTCAACATTGGTGACGGAAATGGAGCAACGTATCCACGATTTGACTCACAAGAAGGATAGAGAATCATGAATCAATTCGAAATACTCGCTCGTGTTTATGACTTGCTTGGGAAATGTGAGATTTCCGAGCTTGAGATGGCTGCCAGAACAGAGGGTCTGTCTCCGAGCATGCGGCGCTGTCTCAAGACACTCCGGGACGCGAAGCGTGCAGGTGAGAATTCCCATTCACGGTTGTCCCCTCCCGATGAGTCGGAGAAGAAAGACGCCGCTGCATCGAGGAAGAAGTCAGCTGACGTCGAGATGCGGCGGACAAATGGTTACGAGAAACGAGTCGCTGATCTGATGTTTCATAAGGATTTATTCAAGACAAACAAGGAGTTGGCCGGGTACTTAAACGATCTGGGATTTGATGTGAAGTTTGACGAAAAAGACGGAAGAAGGAGAATGCATTCAAAACTTCTGCGATCTCTTTCAAGGCTTTCTCCCGAAGAAAGATCTGAAAAACTGGCTTCATTATTTGGTGTTTTACCCAAGAGTGAGACTGTCCGGTGGTTTGATGTTATTCGAGGGGGCAGAGAGTGAGCCGGCCACTATCACATTCCTCGGTTGTTGTTCGCCAAGTGCACGATTTTCTCACTGAATTGGAAGAAGTACTTGGCGGAGACATCGCTCTTCTCAAGAGTTCTTCTGGATATCGTTCCGTCTTTAAGACGAGTCTTGCAACGTACTCTGTCCTTGTTGAGTTCAGTCGGAGGGAGGTTCTGCCCTTTTTGAAAGGTGCGGCTGGTGTGGCTCGCCGTGTGCCTCTCCTGCTGGCATGTCGGCAAGTCTCGTTGTCATACGTTGAGTTGCGGAGGTTTGTCGAACTCGCTGTCTGGTACGTGTATTTCAAAGAGCATCCCGTCGAGTGGGAGGAATTCGCCGAGAACCCATCAAGAGGTTTTCTCCGTGATGTGGATAAGCCTGTCTCTTACTGCGCGCATCGGGAGATTGCCTGGTATCTTGCCTATACCCGTGAGAGATTCAAGAATGAATCCTCCGGGCTTGCCGTATCGGCAGTAAACGCTCTCTCCAAGCACTATGCCGAGCTCTCTGCTCAGGTTCATGCCGCCTCGGGTACACTGCCCCGCCTCACACTCGCTGAGCCCTTTGATAAGGTCGACCAGGAGCAGCTATCCCGGTTCCGGAAATCGCAGAAAGCCGTGTTTGCCAATGGGGCTTTACTTGTCGCCGCCCTGAAGCCTAAGCGTTTGGGAAAACTCGGTGCGAATGAAAGGAGCTGGTTTGACTGGCTGATCGGCAAGCGGGATTCCCGTCGTTTACGAGGAGGACCGTTCGGCCTGGACTGATTCTTCGTCTTGCCCGCTGGCTGTACTGCCGGGCCAGAGATTCATGCGAACATCAAACGGCGAGCTTTTGGGGGCGGAATGGGATCGCCGAATTCCTTCGCCGTCTCGATCCAGAGACTCACGGCCTCTCGGATGTTGCTGAGCGCCTCTTCGTGTGTGTTACCATGCGCCATGCAACCGGCCAACTCCGGGACTTCTGCGATGAAGGCTCCGTCATCTTCGCTCCAGTAGATGATTACTTCGTATTTGTCCATTTGTCGTTGCTTTCCAGGTTGTATTTCTTTATCAGATTCCTCACCTGGCGAACTTGATAAGGTTTTGCGTTCTTTCTGTCCTTCTGTAAATTGATCTTCTCTTCGATACCTTCCTTACGGAAGATATGGTGACTTCCTTTGGTCCTCATGTCAAACCCCAACCGACGCAATAGCTGGCACAGAGAATCAAAATCAATGGCAGCGTCAGATTCACCACTTAAGATTCTACGAGTTAGCCTATCGTAGGTTCCCACTGGTATCCCCGGGAGAGAAGATGTTCAATAGGATATCATGTCGGATATCGTGAAATAAACGCTCGCGCAACTTGTAGAGAAAAGCAGTCGCGGCGGCGGGGCCGCGAGGGGCGGAAGACAAATTCCGGTTTTCGCTGGCCCGGTAGTCGTACTGCCGGGTTGAGAGACCGCACCTTATGGAGACACCATCATGCCATCGCGCGCGAAAGACTGGTTTGAACAGGCGGAACGGGATTTGGACCATGCCCGTCAGGCGTGTGAACTCGGCCATCACGAGTGGGCCTGCTTCGCCGCCCAGCAAGCAGCCGAGAAGGCGGTGAAAGCGGTTTTTCAGCACGTCGGCGCGGAGGCACGCGGCCATTCCGTAAAAACCCTGCTGGACCACGTCCCCGAGCAATTCGAATCGACCCCGGATCTGATACAATACGGTCGTGAACTGGATCGATACTACATACCGACACGGTATCCAAACGGATTCGATGAAGGCAAACCCGCAGATTACTACACAGAAAAGGACTCCCGCGAAGCAATCCGCGCTGCGGAGAGTATCCTCGGATTCTGTCGAGATTGTCTTTCTCGATAAGCAGGCCGCGATTGAAGAGTTGAAAGAATGTGCGGAGCGGCTGACGTCTGAAGATCAACGAGTAGCCGCTGTAGGTCTGTTCGGTTCGCTCGCGCGCGGGGATGCGACGGCATTTAGCGATGCGGATATTCTGATCGTCCTCCGGTCTCATCCCGACTCACCGTGGTTCCGTCGAATCCCTGAGTATCAAGACGCTTTCGTCGGCACTTCCCTCTCCGTCGAGCCTTTTCCCTATGTTCTGGACGAGATCCACAAGATGCTGAAACAAACCGGATTGATGTGTACCGCGGTCCGCGAACTGATCCCCCTGGCGGGAGATATTGGGATTGTAAAGCACCTCAAGAAACAAGTCTTGTGATCAGCATAGGGCCGGCCTTCCCCGTCCCTCAAAGACGCGGCACCAACTGTCCATGGGCGTTCACCGACATAAACCGCGTCGCCATGAGATTGCACATCGAAAAAGCATTGAGATACTGATACCATAGGGCAGACTGTCAAATTGGATTCTACGGAGAATTCCGGCCATGAAGACGATAGACAACGCAAAGTCTCTGAGCGAGCAGGACAAGCAGCTCTTGTTAGCGCTCAAGGAAATTATCCACGGATTTCTGCCGGATGCGACGATACTTTTATATGGCAGCGTGGCTAGAGGCACGCAGGGTCCAGACTCCGATTACGATGTGCTGATCCTGACGAACCACCCCTTTTCGAGCAAAGAGGAGGACGATATCACAGATGCGATTTATGATCTTGAACTGGAGCATGGAGTCCTAATTTCCGCCATGATGTATACTCACGAGCAGTGGAATGCCCCCATTCGGCGTGCCATGCCATTCCATGAAAATGTCCAAAAGGACGCGGTCTTATTGTGAGTTTCGAACCCTCTGATCTAATTCGACACCGTTTGGATCGTGCGAACGAAACGCTGGAAGAAGCACATCTGCTCCTCGACAATGGGCATCTTCATGCGGCTGTCAATCGGTTGTACTACGCCTGTTTCTATGCGGTCTCCTCGCTTTTACTTACGGAGGGCCATTCATCTTCCAAGCACAGAGGAATCATGGCCTTGTTCAACGAATACTGGATCAAATCCGGGCGGTTTGACGCTGACATGGGTCGTTTCTACCGCCGCCTTTTCAAGCGCAGACAGAAAGGCGATTATGACGATTGGGTGGCTTTTGCCGCGGAAGACGTAGCCCTCTGGATGAAAGAGTCTGATCTGTTTGTATCACGAATTGGGGAACAAATCCGAAAAATGCAAAGCGACGACATCGGCGAAGAATAACTCCTATCCCCTTGGATCGATTCTACATTCCAACACGGCATCCAAACGGATTCGACGAAGGCAAACCCGCCGACTATTTCAAAGAGAAAAAATCCCGCGAAGCAATCCGCGCTGCGGAGAGTATCCTCGGATTCTGTCAAGATTGTCTTTCTCGATAAGCAGGCCGCGATTGAAGAGTTGAAAGGATGTGCAGAGCGGCTGACGTCTGAAGATCAACGAGTAGCCGCTGCAGGTCTGTTTGGTTCGCTCGCGCGCGGGGATGCGACGGCATTTAGCGATGCGGATATTCTGATCGTCCTCCGGTCTCATCCCGACTCACCGTGGTTCCGGCGAATGTTTACCGACATTCGATAATCGCTACCGCATCCATGAAATCCTCCTGCGGCTTAAGCGAGATAAATTGGGACGATTTCTTCTTTTTCGCTTCCGATGTTTCTCCGTTGGAAGTATTGAACCACGTCAGTGTGATGTCTCTATCCGTCCAATACTCGGGTAATTTGATTTTTGCCCGCCTATTTTCAGGGAAATAAACCAATACCTTGTTTTTATCGACTATTCGCGCACATACAATGCGCTTTTCGCCTTTTCCTTCATTCTCAATAACCAGGTCTGCATCCGGTATCCATTCGTTCCAGTGTTGTTCAATCAAGAATTCCCTGAGAATGGGTAACGCTTGTGCGCCTTCCAGGTCTAATAATCGCTTCCAGTCATCAAAAGGACTAAACAAGGGACCCCGTTCTTTCGGTTTATCGCTAAAGGCGCCATACGTGAATCCGGCAGCGCCAGCAAAAAACGTTTGATACGCTTGCCGCCGGACATGGATTGCTCCTGCAAACACCTTATTTGTATGGCCTTCGTAATTGGGTTCACCCATGACTGTAGGTTTCACAGGGTTTTCCAATTTGTAGTCTTTTGAGACCGCTCTGTACACTTGGTCGCGATTGATGTGTGTTTCAATCATATTGAAATCCAGCCACGGATCGCTGTGAAACCAATCGGAAGAATTCACCAGAGGAGTGCCGCTGGGGTGATAGGTCATAAGAACCTGGTCCCAGGCTGGATCGGGTTCATCCCATGATACGTTCTTGCCCGTAACTCCTTGTGCGATACCCTCCGCCATGTTGCGGTACACCGAACGTTTGTCAACATTATGATTCTTCTCCACCGCTTTTACATCGCCTCCGAGCACCCAAATAATATTCGATGATGACTGGAAACGTTTCCCTACAAATTCTCCGTAGCTTTTTGCATTTTGCTCATCGAACAGTTTTTGAGAATGCCCTTTATGTGTTGCATTCACATAACGTCTTCCCCACACAGGCAATGCGGCGATATACATCCCCCGTTTTTCCGCTGCCTTGAAAATGTATTCAACATGGTCCCAATAATCATTCGGCGACGTGGGCGAACCTCCGGGAGCTGTATCGGGTTTGGCCGGGTCCGGGATACCGTCGGTATACAACAACGCCCTGTGTCCGTATGCGTTTGGCGCATTTGCGTAGAATCGCACCCCGGGTGATCGTGCCGTTTGCCCCACAACAGACAGATTTGGATGACATTTACGCCTTTCTCTTTACGGTTATCGAGATAATAATCGACATCTTCTCTTGTCAGCCATTCCGACATTCCCCATACAGTGCCGCCCAGCCATAAAAACGGCGTTTCATCTTCATGGACAAGATATCGTCCGTTTTCCGATACTCGGAGTTTGCCATACTGAAGCCATGCAGAGCGGGGATTATTCTGTTTGTCGACACCGTAGCTCGAGAGGCTACAAAAAAGGAGTAGGCAGAATGACAACCACAATTGAGTAAAAAATGATTTGTACCACATTTTCATCACTGAGACTCCTTCAGTTGCTTATTGAACCGCACCGGGCTGGACAAAACCGGCGTCAGCGTCGTCAAGAACAAGAACCCAGTCGTTGCCGCGTTCCGGTTCGCCGGGCGGATCGAAGTTTTTGAGATCTTCATTGGACGTCACGCCGTCTTTTTGCGCTTCGCCCGTTCGAGGGTTAAACCACCAGACATTCACTTTTTCTCCTGTGATTTTGCCCATTCTCAGCTCGATCTCGTCACCGTACGGCGAATAGACGAGAGCATACTGTTCTCCCCGGGTCGCTACGATATGACGGCCTTCCTCTTTCGGCATTGCAGCGATAATGGATTGATCGGGAAGCCGGTCGAAATAGGGGCGGGAGAGCATGAGGCGCCGCAGGTGGAGCATGTCCCACGCGCCAGGCAGGTCGAGCGAACCGTACCAGGTTCCGCGCGCGGAAGAGACCGGTTGACGCCCCGGGGCCATCATCTGCCAAATATCGTGACAGCCGTATGTGACGCCCATACCTCCGGCGAAAACAGCCCAATAACACCCCTGGCGAACATCAAAATCGTTGAACCAACCGCTTTCCGGTTTCCAGTTGATGGGATGGTTTTCATAGCGCGGCTCGCCATCGATGCAAGGTTTCACAGGCGTAAGGCGGTAGTCGGCGAGTATTTTCCTATAGTTCGGATTATCACGCGTACCGTGGCCGGATTGAAGCATGTTGAAATCGAGCCAGTTCTCATTGTGGAACCATTCCGATGATGAATGACCACCCATGGGATGGCATGTGATGAGGTGCCGACCGTCGTCACCTTTGCTCAGTCCTTCCGCCATCGCCCGCCAGACCGATTCATACCCGTTGCCCGGCCGGTCTCCAATCAAGATCCAGATGATATTAGGCGTGTCTTTGTATCGTTTGCCCAAGAATCTCCCATAGGTTTTCGGAACTTCCGGTCTGTCGTTGGTAAAAACGACAGGTCCTTTACCCCAGCTGAGCGTGACGGTTTTGTCGCCCCAGGTGGGGAGCATTCCAATCACCAAACCTTTTTTACGTGCGATCTTGACAATCGCGTCAACGTGTTTGAAATAGGCCTCGTTCGGTTTTGTGGGATCGTTGTTAATGAGAGGTCTGTCGCCGTTAGCATTCGGTGTGTTCAGGCCGTCGAGTTCCGCGAGTACAACGGCCTGGATGACCGTGAAGCCTTTCTGACGTCGGTTTTCGAGGTAGCGCTCGGCTTCCTGGATATTGAGACGATGAAATAGTTCCCAGGCGGTGTCGCCGAGATAGAAGAATGGTGTCCCGTCGTGATGTTGAAGAAAACGTTTACCGGGATGAACCTGGATATCCCCGTGCGAAAAATCGACTGATGGTTCCGAACGTGGCGTTTCAGCCGCGCGAACGCAAAAAACGCAGACGAGTACAAGAAAAAGACCTGGTATTGTTCGCTTTATAATCATTTTTCATCCTTTCTCCTTCGTTCCGATCAACTCTATCGTATCATTATAGGATTACAGGTCGAAAATGGTCTGCAATTTCGATACCATAGAACAAGGTTTCAGCCTGGATTCTATATGAAGAATCAGCGGCCATGAAGACTATTGACAACGCAGCATCTCTGAGCGAGCAGGACAAACAGGCGCTCCAGGAAATTGTCCACGGGTTTCTACCGGACGGGACGATACTGCTCTATGGCAGCATGGCGAGAGACACTCAGGATCCAGAATCCGATTACGATGCGCTGATCCTGACGGACCATTCCTTTTCGAGCAAACCAATCCCACGTTGTTGACACTGGGGACTTAAATGTTAGACTATAAGTAGGATACGTGGAAAAGGAGTGATGAAGATGGTTCAAGGACCCGGCGGTCCGACAAATATGCCTCCTCTGAATCGACCGGAAGGACCGGGGCGGATACCGGCGGTACAACCGCCGATGAATCGACCACCGGCGGCAGCACCGGCTCGTGGCCGTGAGGGAATGCCTGGTATGCAGGCAACGAACGGAACCGATTCCGTCCGCGTGTCACAACAGGCGCTTCGAGCATCTACCAACGGTGGCCCTGAAAGCACCACACCGCCCAATGCGGCAACGGTGCGTACAGCGGCTGTGGTGGGTGAACCGCCTCCGCCGCCTCCTTTAAGTCCCGAGCGGCCCCCGCCGCCCGAGGAAGAAGAAATGAACATCGGTGCGAGGCAACAACAGCAACCGCCCGCAGAACCCCCGCGACCGCAAATTCCTGAAATGATGCAGGAATTCGGCCCCGGACAGGCAGGTGGGCAGAAGATCAATCTGATGGCTTGAGAGAGCCATTCTGGTTTACTGAGATGAAAAAAAGGCGGCGCCTTCAGCCGCCTTTTCTGCATTTAACCGGACCGATCCGAATCACGGACCGATCACCATAATGTCTCCATCGCTCACAGTGCCGTTGGATGGATCGTAATGCGGATACTGAAGCCGGGCGGCAGCCTCATTCGACGGAACGACCGCCGGGTGAAACATATCCGGTCCGTAACTCCACGCCAATTGGGCTTTGCTGCCGATCGATCCCGCTTTCTTTCGGAGTTCGGGCCGATTGAATGTCCGTCCGAACAACGATCCCTGGTTCGCATCACCGAACACGGCATCTGCGTGATACTCGCCGAAGGTATAGCGTTTTACGGGATCGGACAGTCTCGACGGACCTGTGAAGGTCTGGAACGGGTCTTTCGGCGATTCGTTCATATAGGCGATCGGCGTGGTGAGGAACCGGTTTTGCCAGGGGAAATGGCCGCTCAAGTGATTCGGCATGTTGGGCCAATCGATCCGATACGTGGCGATCGCCATCATGTATGCGCGGAGTCCCGAGTCCACATGAGCGACTTTTGCGCGCACCTGAGCGTTCAGGAAATTCGGCACCGCTATCGCAGCGAGGATGCCGATGATTGCCACGACGATAAGAAGTTCGATAAGCGTGAATCCTTTTCGCATGGTACCGGTGCCTCTTATCGAACAGGATGAGTGAAGATTGTAGCATGCCCAACTCGGTCATAACAGCACTGAATTACGGAATTGTAACGAGAGTGCTTCATGCCCGCGCTTGAGGTGTGAATGCCACGGCGTGGGCCTATGCGGTTGATCGAAATGCTGTGTGGGGCCGAAACGGAGTGCGGTTTTCTCCTCTCGCTTCTGGCATGGCACCCGCTGTCATCCAGCCGACGGAGTCGGGCTGGGTGTCACTGTCGCCGTTGGCGTCACGGTCGGAGTCGGAGTTACCACCGGCGTTGGTGTCGGCGTTGCCGGTACCTGCACAGGCGTCGGTGTCGGCGTCGGCGGCACGGGAACCGGTGTCGGTGTGGGCGTTGGTCGGAACTGTGCCTGATTCTTCAGCAGTCTCAACAAACGCAGCAAGTCCGCATCGTCAATTTGACGTCCCGGATCGACCACCAGGTCAGCTCCCGTTCCGGGCACAGCCGCATCGTCCAACCACGCTCGTGCAAACAGATAGAGGTCCAGACGGTTTACCTCACCGTCATCGTTCAGGTCGCCGTTGGAGGGTTCCACCGGCGTGGGCTCGGCTTGAATCGCGAAAATGATGCCGTAGTCGGCTGAGTCGACCGTGATGCTGTTTCCAGCGTCGTCCAATACTGTCAGGCCGACGGTTGCCGAGTTTGTGGTTACCGCCGCAGCCGACACGCTGGTGCTGACCCCAACCTCGACACTTTCCTCGTCCACAGGTACAGGAGGAACCGTGTTCTGAACGTCCGGTGCTTCCGGCCGCACTGAGTTCGCATGAAGGATGAGCCAAGGTGCGTCCGGCGGGTCGCCTTCCAGACGCACAATCGCCCGGAGCGTCAATTCGTCGCCGACTGACAACAACGGTCTTACCGTCTCTCCGGCTCGGAATGTTTTGTCGGAGGTTGTCTCGAACTGAAGATCCGCGAGGGAAGGCGGAATCGTGTCGACACGAACACGGATCTGTGTTTCATCCCCGCGTCCGACATCATCCGCCGCCACGAGGGTCATCTCGAACTCTGTGTAATCGCCTTCCGTGGAGACTTCGCTGACAGACGCCACGACGGCTGTCGCGTGGAATTGTGTTTCTCCGGTGACAGGTTCGGGGATCGGTCTGACCCAACCGCGGTCGATCTCAAAGAAGCCTCTTGGAGTTGTCCACCCTTGCTCGGGATCGGAGTTATCGCCGTCGGGTTGCCCGGTCTGGTGGGCGCCGCCTTGCAGCTCCTCTGCTTCCAGAGTCATCATCGAACCATCGAGCGGGTCGCCGTTCTCCTGCTCCTCGCCGTCCAAATCTTCATGAACGATCAGGTCGCCTGCCATGGAAATAATGTCACCGTCGATGAATTCGTTCAGATAGCCTTGTCCGGCCGGGTCGTCATAGAGCCGCAAATACACCGGCGGCTGATCCGGCCATAGCTCCCTCCGCACGGATAACAGGTACCCAGGTGTTTCGTCTCCTTCTCTCGGTACGAATTCGGGGCCGGCCATGTCGACGCCGATTGGGGTCCCCGGTATCGGATTCGCCGGATCCGAGGAGGCATACACCTGCACAATATTCTGTGTTGTTGTCATCGGCTCAGACTGTTCGCTAATGACGAGCTTCGGCTCGGTCACGAAACCGTTCCACTGGAGAATCACGTCTCTGGAGGTATCGTCGGCGGGGAATGCCCCCGTTGGATAAACCCGATTCCTCCTCGATAGATTTTCAATGGCGATTTCCGAATCCGTTAGGTCGAATCTCGCGTAGGCCATCGATGTGACGGCCGCTATAGCCGCCCGATATACATCGGGATCTCCCTGCGGGTCGCGAATGGCGTTCATGAGAGATGGATCCACCTGCGAAAGCGTGGCCGCCAGGATTAACGCGTCTCCCGGTTCGATATTGGCGGTAGTCAAAGAGCCGCGAACCGACGGATCGTATAGGGGCAATCTCGATCCAGTATCCACGAAAAGCGCGGCAAGCGGTGAATTGACGAGATCGCCTTCTTGCTCCCGGGTCGTCGCAATGTCGGCGAAGGTGTCGGATGCCGCATCGACATTGCTGGCAGCGACGATCGCTCCGCTCGCGGCGATATAGGGACGCGGCGTCGGTGTGGAGGTCGGCGTCGCAGTCGCAGTCGGAGTTTGTGTCGGGGTTGGTGTCGGACCGTTATCAATCGAGATAAAACGGTCGATCTCAGCGCTGTCGAGCTCATCCGTATTGCCCGCGTCGTCAGTTACATGTACCACAATAGAACCTCGTGGATTGGTGAAAGCCAACGATTGTGCTTGGACCGTCCAGTAGCCCTCCACAATCGGCGTTGTCGTGTCAACAGTCTTGAGCCGTCTTGCGGGTACCGACTCCAACGTCGGGTCGAGAGCGGTCAGATTGGCTCGAACATTGTCCGTGCTGATCGAATCGGCCGGATCGCCGGACAGATTGACTGTCGCAGTGACCGCGACATAGTCCCCGGCGGCGATTTGGAGGGCCGGGCTCGGCAAGTTGCCGCTGAGATCCGTGAAGATCAGGTCGGTTACTCGCGGTTCGGCGGTATCGACTCGAACGGTCAACGAAGCTGTTCCCGCCGGACGCACATCGTCCCACGCCGAATACTCCAGCTGAGCTTCATAGTAGTCGCCTTCCGTGGTGACGGGAGACAGTTTTTCGACGGAGACGGTAGCAAGATAGATCGCCTCTGCAGTCAGAGGTTCATCTATCCGGACAAAACCATTCTCCGTCGATTCAGCAAATGTCTTGTCTGCTATGACAGCATTATCGCCGATGTCTGATGCGTCCAGATTCACGTCGCTTAGTCGCAGTTGGTCTGCGTTCACTTCCCTCTGTCCGTCAAGATCGGCGTTGCTTTCCAGCCGTGCCGCAATCATCAGTCGATCTCCCGAGAGGAACTCCGTGTCCGGTTCAACCGTAAGCGGGATTTCCTGGCCGCTGATTGGATCGTTGCGTACAGCGGATACGATCTCAAACTCCGACGGTGATTCGAAATCGGGACCGTCCGCGTCAAAGCCAACTGGATTGAGATTTGCTCCAATGATCCCTCCAGCGAACGCGATCTCGAGTCGAGCCATCGTGACAGCCGTTGTGGACGACACGGCTGCCGGGCCGATTGTAAGCGATGGGGTTGTCTCGAAACCGTTCCAATGGAACAGCAACGATGTCAGTTCTCTGTCGCTTCCCGGCGGTAACCCGGTTGCGCTCGTTGGCGAAACCCTGGTTGACGGAAGCAATTCGGCATTATCGAGCAATGCGGCATCTCCCACGAATCGCAAGTAGATGTTCGGCGAGAGGCTTTCAAGTGCTTCCCGATACTCTGCTGAACCGGGCGGGTTACCTCGGATGGCGCTCACGATCTCCGGGTCGATGTTTGTTGCAGTTCCCGCTGCAAGGAGTACGTCGCCCGGCTCGATGTTTTGATCGATCAACGAACCTTCCACGTTCGGATCGTAAATCGGAGCGAGGAATCCGTTTTCCGCGTCACCGGACGGGAATGTGAAAAGCGATGCAGCCGATGTACCGGTAAGATTTCCCACACTGCGTGCTTCAACCGTTCCCGGAGCACCGAACCGGCCAAGGTTGTCATCAACGGCATCGAGGTTGCTGGCTGCAAGGATGATATTGGCGGCGGCGAGGCGTAGCGGTGGTGTGGGTGTATTTGTCGCTGTCGGTGTCGGCGTCGGAGTGAACTGGTGGAAAAGCGTCGGTGTCGGCGTGGGCGTAAACGTCAGCGTCGGTGCCCACGTCGGCGTGGGCGGAATGGTATTGGTGGGTGTAGGGGTTGGACCGTTTTGAACGTCGAGTGCGATATCGAACAGAGCCAGGTTGGCTTCATCCATATTCCCGGCGTTGTCTGTTGCTCGAAGAATCAGCGGTGCTGCGGAGACTGTGATTGCGCTCTGGCCGACACGGATTCGGAACGACGCCTCTGCTGTGTCTTCTTCTGTCGGGTGTTCCGCCCAATACGTCGGGCTAAGCAGGCGTTGGGTTGTTCCCAGGTTGGGTGCTTCCAGCGTCGGTGTGGTTGCGTCGATATCATCCCCGTTCAGGTCGACTGTCCCGGTGACATATACGACATCCCCTGGTGTGAGCACATAATGCCGGTCATCTACGCGTAGTGCGGTTTGGGAAGATACATTGCCACCCAAAATATCCGGTCCGGCCGTGTCGATTCGTATGGGTAGGTTCTCTATGTACGGTCCGACCACGTCCGTAGTGATCGAGACCACAATGTTTGCCATTCCATACGCGCCCGATGTAGTGACGGGAGTACTGGAGCCGACGATAGCCCGTGCCGAAAGAGCGGCAGACAGACCGGCGGTTTCTTCGGAATCGGTTGAATCGTTTGCACTCTGAAATGCGAAATCCTCCGGCATAGGCGACGTTGGCCCTCCGATCTCGGAGAAGTCCACATTAACGCCGCTCGCAGTCAAAGAATCGCCAAAATCGGCTGATTCTCCGTCCCAGTCCCCCCGAACGTCGATAGCGGCCAATAGGGTGACTTCGTCCCCATTGCGCAGCTCGAATGTATCGAGGAGACCTTCCGTAAGCATGTAGGTGACATTGTTTCGTTCAACACCAATCAACGCTGGGATCGGCGAGTCGGATACAGGATGGAGGCGTGGCCCCACCGTATCGACGCCGATTGCGGAGGCCGGAATGATATATCGCTCCGGGTCTTCGGCGAGATGGATATCGAGAACGCTTTGTGGATCGAAAGTTGTTGCGGACGCGATCTGTAAGGCAGGTTCTGTACGGAACCCGTCCCAAACATAGAGAAGGGTGTCCGGTTCGCGTCCTTCGTCACCGATCACTTCCCGCGCGTCTGTCGGGAAGATTTCTCCGGTTGCATTTTCAATGAGCATTCGCTCTGCCGGAACGCTCACGCGTGCGAAAACCAACGGCAACACAGCGGATTGTGCTGTCTCGTACTCGGCCGTTCCGGGAACGGCGTTCGCTACCGCATCGACAAGCTCCGGTGTGATGCCGGAGATTGTGGCCGCGACGAACAGCGTATCTCCGACTTCGATGTTTCGGTCCAAGAGTGTTCCGGAAATCGTGGGATCGAAGAGTGGCTGCAAGCCCTTTATTCCCGGTGGCACGGTTATCGGGATCGTGAACAATGCGGCTGTTGCGCTATTAACCAGGTTGCCTTCTGCAGAAGAGACCAGTCCCTGCTTAAAGCCCTGATTGTCGACAATCGCGTCCGCATTGCTTGCTGCAACGATTATGTCATCCATTGGCAGCGAGAGGTGAGGAGTGGGTGTCGCAGTCGGCGTTGGGGTCGGTGTGTACTGCTCGTAGAAGGTTGGAGTTGGCTCGACGTACGGACGAGGATCGACCGACACCAGCATATCGACCTCTTCGGAGTCGAATACCGTCACGTTGCCCGCGTCGTCGGTTGCCGTGATCACGAATGAAGCGGCGTTGTTCGGAGTGCTTTCCTCGGTGACACGAGCGGTGAAGCGAATCGCTAACCACTGCGTTGTGCTTTCGATGATCTCAGGCGAGGCGTGTGTCAGGCCCGGTTGGATGTCGGAAAGGTCCGCTGTGACAATCGGTGCGTCCGGGGGGTCGCCCTCCAGCATGATCGCCGAGGTGACGGTGAGTTCGTCATTCTGGAACAGGGCAATCCACGGATTGTTCGGCGACCTTCGGTCGGGATTGGGTTGAGACTCGACTGAGGCGATCACGAGCGGGCTGGTATCTACGCGGAGAAAAACAGAGGTGCTGGTCGACGGGGTCACATCATCCGTCGCGGATAAAACCAATTCGACCAGGGAATAATCGCCACTGCTTACGAAATTCGTTACCGAGGCGACCGACCCGGTAGCCAAATACTGAACCGCTCCGGCAACGGGTGGCGTAACGGATACAATCACTCCGCCCGTCACAAGTTTGATGAACTCTTCGCCGAGCTGGGGATGTGTCGTTGAACTGAGCGGGCTCGCCTGACCCCCAAAGGCGGAGAAATCCACGTCGACATCATTCATTCCCAGAATATCGCCGTCGAGTTGGTCTTCACCGTCGAGATACTCCCGAACGTCGAGCAGGCCGGTCACCAGGACGATGTCTCCCGCGATCAATTCATTTGTAATCTCTCCACCGGTCCGGTAGATGAACAGATGTCGGTCCGGAGCGCCCGGCCATGGTCTCTGCATGACAGGCACAGAGATCGGGGGTGTGTCTGTTGAACTCAGGATTTTGGGTCCGTCAAGGTCCACGCCGATCGGCGAAGCGAGTCGATCCAGATTCTGACCCGTTGCATTCACAACCAACGTAGCTGCCGAGATGAGATCACGCGTTGTCAGGGTTTTATCGGCGATCCGGAGCTGTTGCCTTGTGAAGCGGCCGTCCCACATGACCCGTAGCGAGTCTGTGGCCAAAATCAGAGGCGAACTCGACAGAACGACACCGGTCGCGCTGGTCGGCGGTATTGCTGAAATCCCCGTCTTGGTTGATAGCTGTCCGGACGCGTCGAGCGACAGCACGCCGGCGGTAGCGTTTTCCGCCCGGAAATCGGCAGCGACCCACTGGCTCAGTTCCGCGAGCGCTTCCAAATAGGTGTCTTCTTCGGGGGTTGCGCTGACGATGCGTGTAACGATCCCGGTGGCGACATGCGAGAGTTCGGCAGCGATCAGCAGCGTATCTCCGGGCTCGATGTTCGCATCGAGCAGACCGCCAGAGATGTTCTCGTCGTACGCGGGCACAAAATAGCCCTCCGGCGACGCACCTCCGGGGGTGATGAACATGGAGGCGATTGGCGAACCGATGAGATTTCCTTCCATTCGAGCTTCCACAGAGCCGGATGTGCCATAGCGACCGAGATTGTCCGAGTCGGGATCTTGGTTGAGACCTGCGAGAAACGCGCGGTCGACCAACAACGGTGGTGTGGGTGTGGGGGTCGGCGGGAAAGTCGGCGTCGGTGTCGCCACGGCTCTGTCAACAGTGACATTGAATCGGGTGGCGCCACCTTGTGCGTTGTTTACCCCGATGAAATAGACCCCCGGGTCGATTGGCTCCACGTCGCTCGCCAACACAATTTGTTCCGTACTGATTTCTGGTTGAGCGCTCTGGAAATCGAATTCTTGCGGTGACACGCGGTCATTCTTCCGAACATAAAGATCTAAATCCTGGACATCCATTTCCGGGTCGGGTGCCGCAGAAACCTCCGGCGTAATGGAAATGATCACGACCAGGTCGGCGGGCGAGACATGAAAGGTGTACTGGAACCGGTCGGTGAAACTCGGTGCAGGCTCCATCCCTCCGAAATGTGTCAGATGGTCCGCCAGGATCTGCGTGTTCTCCTCTGTCGAGTCTTGAACCATCGTCGACACGATGAAGGGAGACGCGAGAAAAACATCCTCTCCCGCAGCGACCGATACGCCGGTCCAATTGCTGCGATTGTCGATTTCCGGGCTGGCGTCCTCCGGCAGGCTCCAATACTCGGGCAATGTGCGCACACGGAAGGATTCATCGCCTGTGTTTTCGCTGTACGGACCAACCCCTGTCGATCCGACAAACTCGGTTAAGACCGGCTCCACCCACAGCTCATAGGTTCCGCTCGGCAGCGCTCCGAAATAGAAGGCTCCATCATCGGTTGCGAGGAAATCGGAAACACAAGAGGTAACGAATTGGAGTTCGGAAACAAGTTGGTTTTCTGTGGGACCGGACTTTCTGCGAGCGACCACGTTGGCGCCAAGGACCGGTGTCGTCGCGTCCAGGATTACTTGACCGTATACCCGTCCCAGATTTGTGTAGTAATCCTCGCTGGGGTAAAGCAGAGAAAGCGACGCGGTGTCGTCAAAGCGCGGTCCTCCGGTTGGTGAAACAAACCCCGCCCAACTGACCGGGAATTCGAGAGGATACATCACGGGCAGATTCTCTCCGTACGGAACGCCACCCAAGTGGGAGTATAGCTGTGCGTGATCGAGCCCGAGCGAATGGCCTAATTCGTGGAGGATGACCCCCGGATACAACGTTTGCTGAGATGGATTTCGGTTGAGAAAATCGCCATTCAGCAGAATTGTGCTGAGGAGAATTTGCCCCGAAATATCTCTCCCTTCGACCGACACCACATTCTCACTCAGTCCGAGGATCGAATTTCGGGCGTTCTCACCGTACAACAGGTCGATGACGCTACCATCTGCGTCGCTCACGATTTGGACGATGTTGCCGGGATCGAGGTTCGCTTCGGATACCATTTGGTATTCGGTGACACTTGCGATATCCGTCGCGAGCGCCACGGGACCTGCGAAGGCGATCCCGGTAGCCGCCTGAACCAACCCTTCCGTCGTCAGCACCTGGCCGGTGGCGGAAAATACGGTGTCGGGCGTGCCGGGAAGACGTACGTACTGTCCCGCTACCCACCAATTGAGGGCTTCCGAGACCCAGGACTGAACCTGCTCCTGGGGAACATTCTCCGCGAGGTTCCCCGCATCGGTTTGAACCTGGAGGAATTTCTTGTCTTCTTCGAGAAGCCACCGAGTGGGGAGATTGCGTGGACCGGCGAGCCGAGGTCCGGCGGCATAGACGACGCCGGTTGTCCATGCAACAGAAAGAATAAGAAAAACGCGCCAGCCGCGAGAAAAATGGGTCGAATCTGTCATAATATCCGTCCGGGTTGTTGTTAGTCGACTACATATCGAGTGGGCGATAACATGCAAAATTCCCAGTCTATCATGAGAGGATAGAACGGTTCTTTCTAATTGTCAGGATACGCACTATTCAATTCCGATCCTAGATACAGCTAGGTATCGATGGTCCTGCGGGCGGGGAACGCCGCGTTTCTCTAAGTGCGCCGGCGGTCACCGGTGACCCGTCCCGGCAGATATCCAGGATAGTATCAAATGTAACACATTGATGTGAAAGAATTTAGGCTAGTGGACGACTTCAGGAAGGGAGATATCATGCATCGCGCAATCGAACAGCCACCAGGACGCAACCGGCCGGAGATTATGACACAGAAGCACCGTCGGCGACGACTGAAGAAAGACAGAAAGGGAATGACTTCCGTGGAAAAAAAGGGACAAGATTGCGGATTTACGCTCATTGAGCTGCTAATTGTGGTAGCGATCATCGGCATTCTCGCCGCGATCGCGGTTCCTAACTTTCTGAATGCGCAGATCCGAGCCAAAATCGCGCGGAATCAAGCGGATATGCGCGCGGTTCTTACCGGGATCGAGACGATGCGAATGGATACCGGCGTTCTTTTAGTCGATTGGTGGGATGACGACACGGAGATCGGGAGAACACGACTGGAGGAGGTCTTCCAGAATGTCGGGAATACCGCGGAGGGGTCTCGAGGGGCCTCGCATATCCTCGCTCCGCTCACGAGTCCCGTATCTTATATGAGCAGCATTCCCCGGGACCCGTTTTTCGAGGGCCCCCAGGATTCCGGCCATCAGACCTATTACTACGCTGACGATGACCCGCAAATATCGGGATTGGACCACGCCTTCAATATTCTCAAATCTCCACGAGCCGAAGAGTTTGGCTTGAAGCCGCTTCGTGTAAACGAGGTCGCTCTGCTGGGCCGTGGACCCGACCGGGGATTCGGTTCGATTCCGTATGGTGCCTCCAGCAACGCTTCCGATCCCTGGCGGGGTGTACCGTACGTAGCGACCAATGGCCTTGCAAGCACTGGAGATATCGTTATGCGTTCCGGTGGCTGATCCTTTTCGGATTTGCATGTTCGGAAACAGTCGATATAGTGAATAAAGGGATGAATTGGCGGATTGATCGGGAGGAACAATCTGTCTGCGATGCTTCTAAATTAATCGGAGGACCAATCCAACGTGGTAGAGACAAGTACGATTCGAACGCTGGTCGTCGATGATTCCGGCGCCATGCGGAAAATACTATCCAACTATCTGGGAAGACTGGGGTTTGAGAAGATCGAAGAGGCTTCGAATGGACGGAAAGCGATCTTCCAGGTGGCGGTTTCAGAGTTCGACCTGGTTCTTATGGACTGGAATATGCCGGAGATGAATGGTTTAGATGCCCTGAAAGCGATCCGGTCGAGAGGTTTTACCATGCCGGTTGTGATGGTCACGACGGAAGGGGATAAACAACACGTGATCCAGGCGCTGGCGGCCGGAGCCAATAACTACATTGTGAAGCCCTGTACCGTCGAGACACTCGGCAAAAAACTCTGGGAGACTCTCGATTTACGTTCCAACTCAACCGGCGACCAAAAAGACGAAGATGCCCAGCGGGATCGTGTACATAGCAAATAGAAAAAGTCCTCCCTTTCGCACGATCAACACCAGAAACCACAGGAACAACAAGCCGGACAGGAAAGAGACTCCAGTCCCGGCCAATGCAGGCAGCATGGCGATTCGCCGGGTAGCATCCATGGCCTGAAGAAGGGTCGCTCCGGCGATGGCGGGGATCGAAAGCAAGAACGAAAACCGAACAGCAGTTTCACGGGATAACCCTAACAAGAGGGAAGTGGCAATGGTTGTACCCGATCGTGAAAGTCCCGGTGTGATCGCGATACCTTGTGCGAGACCGATAATCGCCGCCCTTTTGGCATTCAACTTCGTTTCCTCTCTCCGATGCACCACCTGTGTCGACAGTAGAAGCAGACCGGTTATTACCAATGCAAAACCGACAGCATGCAGACTGTCAAACAGAAACTCCAGCAAGTCTTGGAACACAAGCCCAAACGCACCCGTCACAAATGTTCCGACCGCCAGATAGCCCAAATACATTATCTCTTCGGGCAGCTGAATCTTGTTTTCCTGTTTCTTTTTCCTTCTCTTTTTTTTCTTTTTTGCATTCTCTGTTTTGTTTAGTTCCTTGTTTTGTTGGTATGTTGAGTAGATGACTTTGGGCGTGTCGAGGAGAGATTTTGAAAGCGTCTTTACATCTTGAAAGAAGAAGACAACGACAGCCAACAGTGTGCCCATATGCAGCAAACAATCGAAGAAGAGAAACCGCGATCCTCCCTCCAGGCCGAATAACCGTTGCGCGATCTTTAGATGTCCCGAACTGGAAATCGGGAGGAATTCTGTCAACCCTTGGACAAAGCCAAGAATGGCTGCGTCGGAGACGGTGAGCGACTCAATGCTTGAACGAGGGGGAGCCGGTTTGACCCGAAGATCTTCCCGACGTTCGTATCGTTTCTCATTGGTTTCACGAAACAGGTTGTTCCAGACGGAGCTGGTAGGGAACGGAGAGTAACGAAGACCCGACAGCCACATCTGACGGACATACACGTCCAGCGGATGCCAGAGGAAAACACCGCCGCAATCCTTTCGAAGAAGTTCGTCGGCCTGTTGATACATCCGGTTGCGCTTCTCTCGATCCGGTTGGCAGCGTGCGTCCCGAAGGAGCCGATCGAAGTAGGTGTTGGCATAGCGACTGAAGTTCGCCCCTCCGGAACGTGCCTCGCTCAGGAGAAACGGAGTGAGAAAATCATCCGGAACGTTTCCACTCAAGGTGGCCAAAGCTAAATTGAAGTCGCCTTCATCCAGTGCTTTACGATGCTCGGTTGGGTCCAGAATGCGGATACTTATCTCCAGACCATTTTGGACGAGGATGCTTTGGATCTGTTCGGCGGTTTGCCGTAAGAGTGGATCGTTTGAAACCGTGATCGAGAGAGCCGGCCAGTTGGACGGGTCGGCCTTATCTACCGGCACCACGCTTTCTTCGAGCCCGGCATCTTCAACAGGATAGACGCATGCGGGTACGGCTGCGTGTGCGGGACTCACATGATAGAGCCCCACGGTCTCGGCGATATGATGCGGATCGAGGGCCTCCCGGATCGTTTGTCTCACGCGGACATCCCGGAAGAAAGAATTCCGAAAGTTGAATGCCAAGAAAGCGGTCGATGGTCCGGAAGCGGCAAGGATTTGATCGTGATAAGTGGCGTCGCCCATGTAGTCGGAACGAACATTCGCCGGGGGTTCCAGGAGAGCGAGCAACTCAGACGCAAACATTGTCCGTGCTTGCTGTGGATCTTCGACAATCTTGAATCGAAGCCTCTCGGTCTTTGGGGACATCCCGGACCAGTGGTCTTGCTTACACCTGAGAACCACCTCCTCATCCGGATCGACCGATTCGACTTCCCATAGACCGCTTCCATTCGAAGCGAGAGCAAACGGATCGGTTGCCGCTCGAATCGCGTTTGCGGTTTCGGTTGCCGGTAGAATCCTCATGGAGGGCAGTGCGAGTCTCGTCATGTAGGAAGCATTGGGGGAGGTCATCGTCAGCTGAAATGTCTTTGGGCCGAGCTCTTCTATGCCAAGAATGGAATCGACTGCGATGGGATCGGGGGATCGTCCACCGTATCGATCTCGGCGAGCCGCAATGAAATCCATTGCACCGAGTAACGGATTGACCAGTTCCGTATGAGCCGACTCCGTTTCCGGATCGGCCAGCCGTTCAAAGGAGTATCGAATGTCTTGAACGAAGACCTCCCGCCCATTGGCAAATTGGGCATCGGGATCGACCCGAAACCGGAACACAAGGCCGTTGGAACTCGCACACTGACTGCTCAAATCCATCTGGATCCATTCGAAAGGGTCGACTCCCCGCTCGGGATAAGGCGGAAGGCCCAGTTCCGGTGTCAGGCTCCCGTCTAATCGACGACGGACGATGCCGCTGTACACGAGCGCACACAGTGTTCGGTCCAAATCGGTGGTACAACGCGCCGGATCCAGTGTCAGCGGACCCGGAGGATAGGCGAACACCAGTTCTGAGCCTTCGGGCGGCCCGGACCCGCACGACAGGGATAACAGGCACACCAGCAAAGAGACGAAGGCTACCGCTGCTCCAATCGAGGTATACGCAAAGAATCGGCTCAATCGTATGATGAAAGGTCTCATGAGATGTCAATCCAAATGTCAGTTGTAATCTGCCGAGTGTACCACACGTGACACAATCATTACGAAGCTTCTTGCGGCGCCGCTCTATCCTTTTTCAACTGACCCGTGTAGACGAGCGGGTATCGAGGCCGGTCGGAAGTGAAAAAAAAGAACAATCGGCTCCGTATGGCGTCGTCGGTACCTTGTGTTATTCTGTGCGCAGGACACCGCGATTCAGTAAGACGATTTGCGCCGACGAACGTTTGTTCGTTCAGTGATTCATGAACGGCTGAAACGCAGCCGGGAGAGACACAACGACCAGCCGGAGGGAACCCGGTATCTTGATCACCCTACGATCGATAACCCAATGCCTTCTGTTACCGTGTATTGCGGTCTCCATCGCGGTTTTCTGCCCCGCGAGCAACGGACAAGCTGCGACGCAAATCGACAAAAAACTGTACATCTTTGACGTACAGGCCTATTTCGATCTCCATCCCGAACGCGACACAGTCTGGCAGTATGATGTACTTAAGCTGGTTGCTTCCTTGCAGGGATTGGTCAATCGTCCGGAACCGGGAGACGCAGTGCCGGAGGATCTTCTTTATATTCTCTACGCACGCGAGGGAATATCCTCCCATCATCTGGACATCGATCGGTATTGGCTGGGAAAGCTCCGCTGTCCCGGCGAATTGTTGGCCGACTACCGTATCATCGAGATGACCGACCTCGTCGAGCTTCTTCTCAACGACGATATCCGCGAGCATTATCAGAAGGTTGTCCTTTGGGACCCACAGGTGCCCGCCACAGCGAACGTTGCCGCGACGATCTGCGCTGTCGAGTCTCTTTTGCCGGTTCGTTACGTGACCGAGGAGGGGAGTCTCTTCTCCGATATTGTCGGAGGGGGACCGGAGATCATGGTGGGGAAATACATTGTCAATCTGTTTCAGGGGTATGGGACTCTGCCGGACACCGATGTTCCGTCCACCGGCAGCCGGAAAGCCGACGCCTATCGGTGGGCGAAGGTAACCTATCTCGACGGCGGACTCACTGACCCCTCCGAACTAGCTTACTATCCCGATGCGTTTGACTGGGATCCCGATCAACCCGGCTATCAGTATCCCGATTTGACCAATACCGGTCTTTTGAACCACGACTTTTTTATTTCGAAGAAAGCGTTCTTTATAGATCTGGATCCGTGGTGGGACGAACAAGCAACCGATGCGAAGACATTGCTTTCCGCCATTTCGCCTCAAGAGGTGCGGGAACTGCCTGAGGGCGTAGACACAGATGTCCTTAAGGAGATTCTGCACTCAGCGGAGGAGAGAACGCGTGGACTCCGCACGATGATTCGTATCGGCGGTTTTGTTCCCTGGTGGATTAAATACAGCAGCTACAAATCCGCTGGGGGGGAACACGATCCGGAGGAGACACAGAAGGAATTTCTGGCGATCGCTTCCTCCTTTAATGCGTTCGTCGAGGGAGACTCATACGGGATTGCCGGGCTGGCAAATGCGTCTGTCTTCCAGCACGCCCAACTCGCTGAACGATTCGAACAGAATGCCAACCCGCCGCGTCAGGAATTGGGGAACAAGACGTATCTGATGTTTTACATGGGGGAGTACGACTCGGCGGCCTGGCTGGCGCAGGCGATTCCAACGATCTGGGATGACGTGTCCCGGGGAAAACTGCCCCTAGCCTGGGGAATCAACCCAACGCTGTCGGATCGAATTCCGCAGGCGTTCAATTATCTGTTCAATACCCGGACGCTGAACGATTACTTTGTGGGAGCGCGGTCTGGGGCCGGTTGGATCAATCCGGGGTTCCTCCTCGAAGGGAATCGTCCTCATTCGGGGCTCAGCAGCGGCTTAGATATCTGGGTTAAACACAATCGATCGTGGTATCGGCAATTTGATATTCAAATTACCGGACACGTCGATAACGGGAACGCAGGCCAACTTACGGAAACGCTGCAAGATGCGTTCTTTTCCTTCTCCCCGCATGGCGTCGGGACCAGCGAGAGTCTCTACGAGCCGCTTTCGGTGGATCTGGTTCCGTTCTGCCGCCATGCGGGCGAAATTTCGCTTCAAAGCACACCGGTCAACAAGATGCTGGAAACACTGATAGCCCATAAGCCGAAAGAGAAGCCCGCATTTCAGATCTACCGATGCGTGCTGACTACCCCCACCAACTTATATTTCTTTGTTAACGAGATGCACCGGCGTTTTCCGGGAGAGTATGAGGTTGTCGATCCTTATACATTCTTCTATCTGCTCCGAAAACACAGCGGAGGGTCAAACGAATCGATACCTTTCTTTCGGAGTCACACCATTCCGCGTCAGATCAGGACCGGCCAGACTCTTCTTTGCAAAGTCCGGATTCGAAACGATGGATGGGACATTTGGAACCCGAAGGGCACCCCTTCCGAGAAACAGTGGCGGCTTGCTTATAAGTGGCTGTTTCCTTTGCCCGGCGGAGAGATCGGCGAACAGCCCGGCCGATCCAATACAAATGTGCCGGGCCCCGTGCGGTCGGGTGAGACAGTCGATGTCGATTTATTGTTGGAAGCGCCCACATACCCGAATCTTTATACGCTGCGACTCTATTTGTATCAGGAAGGCAAAGGTGCTTCCCTGAATTACAGAGACATCACAGTCATGGTGAGTGAGTCGATGGGATAGAACCCATTGCTGCTTTTTGTTTTTCTACTCGCATGAAACGAACTCTTGAAAAACAGGGACACGGACGGTTTGCGGGTCGATGGCCCAGCCGATTTGGCGGCTGGACCCGGAGACGGATTCCCGTGGGGACGAACATGCCACATTGTCTAGGTGGGCGTGTGCCCGAGGCCTCTACCTCTGTGTACACAGAGCCACCGAGCGAACAGACGTCGGACCGAGACGCATTCCGTCAGTATGTCGAAACAAGCCGCTGTTATTTGCAGGATCTTCAGACCCATGATGAGGACTACCATCGTCAGTTCATACACCTTGTAGAACAATGGCTTCCCGGCGGCTCCCGCGTTCTGGATTTGGGCTGTGGAACAGGTTTCTCCACCTCGATGCTGAGAGAACGGGGATATGACGTTGTGGGGGCGGATTTGTCGACCCTGTTTCTCCGGCAGGGAGGTCAGCATGAGCGTGTGGACCTTGTAGCGGCGGACGCCGAAAGTCTTCCGTTTCCCTCGGCTTCCTTCCAGGCGGTCGTGTCGTTTGAGTTCATCGAGCATGTGGCGGATGTGCCGGCGGTGCTGTCGGAGAGTATTCGGGTGTTGGCACCCAGGGGAATCTTACTGTTCCATTCCCCGAATCTCTGCTCACCGTTCTTCCCCCTGTTGGACCTGGTATCCCTTCTTCTAGGACGCGGTGGACGTCCGGTTTTTGCAGAGACGCGGACGCAGGCCTTTGGCTGGCTGCGAAAGAACTCCGTGCTTTCCTTACGCAAACTCCGTTCGCGGTACCCTGAATTTGTGTATAGAAAACCCGACCTCACCGATCAGCATGTCGGCGGGGATGCCGACAGTCTCTATCTTGCATGTCAGATCGATCTGGCAAAATACCTGCGTCGGCAACACATGGAGGTTCTCCAACGTGCGTGGGGAGACCGGGCCGCTTCCAGGCTGCTTGCCAGGCTGTTTCCCGATTTCGCTCCTTATATCGCCTTGGTGGCGAGGAAACCGGATTCCCCGGAAAGCGTTCTTAACCTTCGTTGATCTGCCGGAGCAATTCTTGTGGTTTGGGATTCTCCGGAGTAAGTCGAGCTGCGGTTCGCAGCTCATCTACAGCCTTTTTGGGTTCACCCAGCTTATAGAACGCGAGGCCAAGGTTGGTTCTCGCACGGCCGTGATTGGGGACTTCTGTGAGTACATCCTGAAGGAGAGTCACCGCTTCGGTACATCGCTCCATTTCGATGAGCACAGCCGCAAGATCGACACAGACCTCGATGTCTTCGGAATGGAGTGCCAAAGCCCGCTTGTAAGCGTCCTTGGCAGCCGGGTAATCGCCCTGAAACGCTAACGCTCTGCCCAGGTCTCTCCACGCTTGCGGCATGCCGGGATTTTGTTCAATGACGGTGCGGAAGTCGGCGATCGCTTCGTTCAGCATGCTTTTCGTTGCATAGACCGTTCCACGGAGCATTCTCGCTTGGGGGTCATCTGGATTCATCTCGATAACCGTGGACAGGTGCGGCAGGGCGCGCTCTGGATTCGTTATGGCAAAACACCGGCCCAGTAAGAAATGGAGTGCGGCTGGTTTTTTATGTGCCAGTTCCGGAGAATGTCGCAGAGCGGATTCGACACAGGCAAGTGACTCTTCGGGCCGTTCCAATCGAATCAATGCCTCTGCCAGGTTCAGCCATGCCGGACCGTATTGCGGCTGATGGCGAAGCGCTTCTCGAAGGTATTTCTCTGCTTCCTGCGGCTTGTTTCTCTTGAGTGCAAGAGAGCCCAGATTGTTAAGCGGGAGATGGATCTCCTTGCCTCGCTCCACTGCTTCCTTATAGGCGATTTTCGCCTCGTCCGACCTTCCCGCGCCCTCGAGCGCCAGCCCGTAGTTGAACCAATACATGGAGTCGGAGGCCCCCGATTGCGCAGCGGCTTCAAAAAAGGCGAGATCGCTCACCCACGTCCTTGCTTTTTCAGCAGTTAAGATAGTCAGGCAGCTTAAAACAACAAACGAGCCCCCAACCAAAAAGCGAGGATCGCGGCACACCCACCACCGCGAGGAAAAACTCTGCACACTATGCCTTGCCGCTTCTACAACCACCACCGATAGGCCGATGGACGGGACATAGAGAAATCGTTCGGCCAGTGTATCGCCAATGGGAACGATACCGCTGGACGGCAAGAGGCTTACCACAAAGAAACACCACCCCCAGCCGAGCGCCGATCTGCGCGAGCGAATCGCTAGAAAGGTGATCGCGGCCAGCGTCAGAGCGGAGAAGAGTCCCGCCGGGTCGAGAGCCCCGTTTACCGGCGTGCTGTCTATTGCGGGCGATGACCACCAGGGAAAGAGGAATATGTAGACATTAGCAAGGATGTTTTTTGCGGCGGTCAGAAGCGTTGTAGGCGTCAGGTCCACCACGCGTCCCGAAAAGACCGCCAAATGTCCCAGAATCCAACGTCGCCACAGGATGAAGCCCAGGGTGAGGACGCTTCCCGCCGCCGATAGGATACCCAACCTGCGCGAGTCGAATTCGTTTCGCGACAGGGATAAAACCAGAAGCAAAGGAACGAACACCACCGCGAGTTCTTTCGCAAGCAGGGCGAATGTTGCCATGGAGAGAGACGCTAGGGTCCACCATTTCTCCGCATCTTCCCGTGTTGCTCGAAGCCCTGCGAGAAGAGCGCCCACCAAAAACAGCGCGCAGAGCGGATCGGTCAGACCTGAAATCCAAGCAACATTCTCCGCGTGAACGGGGTGAACCGCGAACAGGATCCCCGCCACCAGCGACGTGCCGGGGCGTCCTGTCATCTGTATGAACAACAAGTAGACGGCCGCACAGACAGCGGCGTGCAGCAACACGTTCACCAGGTGATAGCCGAACGGTTCGTGCCCGAATAGCGAGTAGTTGGTCCAATAGACGATGGAGCAAAGCGGGCGATAGTAAATCCGCTCTCCTTCGAACTCCCCGGCCCCATGAGCGTAAGGTTCCACGAATATGTCGGAAATTCCCTGGTACGGTTCGTCTTGAAGTTTCTTCAGGAAAACGTGATCGTCCCACACAAATCCGTTCAACAGGCTGGAGGCAAATGCCAAACCTGCAGCCAGGGCAGTGAACAATGCTCCGCGTAACAGATCTCGTCTCGATATGTTCCGACTTTGAGAGGCTTTTCCTACGGACACCCAGGTATCGACTCCTGAATCATGGATGATGGTTCTGAGAAGTATGCTCTATGGATTGAGTGACACGAGTATTCATACATATCGTGCTTTCAGATCATTGTACAGACAGGCCAAGTGGTGATTCTTTACTCTGGGGTGTGCCCGATTCCCTTCAGGCAGCTTCGGTGGAACCGGCTCGAGGGGCTTGCGGCAGCCAACTTTGTTCGTAGGTTTTGGTCCGAATTTCATAGAGAGTGTCGATAAACTGCTCTTTGATATCGGCGGAACCTGCGCTTGCCAGTATTCGCTGCATCTCTTTGCAGGCGAGTTCGTCAAACATACGTTGGGAATAAAGGATCTGGACGGGCTCCCTCATGGCGTACCGTTTCACCATGTCACCGAGAGTATTCTCCTCGGAAGGGTCCAAATCGAGGATCTTCATCTCATCAACGAAACGCCGATACTGGCGCCAACGCTGATATCGGTACGTCCCATAGATAAGAAGGAAGATAAGAACGGCAAGACCGACAGCAATACCCAGAAGAACATTTGGATTCACCTGGGTGCTTTGAAACCAATTTACCCCTGGCATCGCAATCCCAACCCGATTAGCAAAGATTCCCTCC
>CAZTDD010000076.1:0-32962 GCA_964612675.1 uncultured bacterium | reverse complement strand
GCGGTGTTTTACCTGAGATCCTGATTCTTTTCAAGTCGTTCTTTCTTTGTCTTTTGTCTTTTTAAAATTATAAATAAAAAAAATGAATTGTTCTTTTGGCTGTGGAGCGTGTGGATAACTGCAGAGCAGTTATCCAAGGGGCAGACCCGGCACGATCCACAGACTCCTATTCAACCGGACTTTTTCGCTGTTTTCTTCTGGGTTCGGTAGGAGGCTCCTTTCGTGGTCAGAATCTGGGCGTGATGAACCAACCGATCCAGCAGAGCCGTGGTCAGTTTCTCACTCCCGAATACTTGAACCCATTCGCCGAATTCTAAGTTCGTCGTCACAATCGTCGAGCGCCGTTCGTACCGGTCCGCAATCAGATTGAACAACAGTTCGCCTTCGTTCTTCGTAAACGGGGTAAATCCGAGTTCATCGACGATTAGAAGGGCGACACCCAAATAGCGTTGGTGCAACCGCCCCAATGTCCGCTCATCTCTCGCTTCCGCCAGGCTGCATGTCACCTCCGCTACTGTCGTCCCCTCCGGAATCTTCGGCTACGAGCGACCCGCAAATGCGTACCCCCCATTCGACTTCGGCAGCCGGATCATTCCCCGCCGATCCAGGACCGACAACGCTTTCCGGCAACTCATCTCCTGCAGCCGACCATTCGCACCACGCCAATCCAGCCATTCGCATACCCGACGCGACAACGCGCGCCGCGATAGCGACGGCTCCCTTTCCACCTCTTCACAAATCCGAGACACTGTCTCCGTATTGAAAAACTGACCGCTGATCCACATGCCCCAACCATACGGCCACCAGACCACAGTGTTAAGTGTGTCGTAGTGTCAGCCAAAAATGGGTCGGGTGGGGTTGATATTACTAGACTTATCAGATTGGCTTCAGTGTCTATCTCCTCGGTTTTCAGACTCTTCGGGGGGCGAAGACCTCCGGCTTAATTGAACGGAATCACCATGTACTGGTTTGTCACTTCCCTCGCTGTGATATTGATCGGGCTTAGCAAGACCGGCTTCGGCCCCGGAGCCGGTGTGTTGGCGACGCCGCTTGTGGCGCTTGTGATGCCAGTGCACCAGGCGGTCGGGATTCTGCTGCCGGTTTTGTGTGCGTGCGATCTTTTTTCAATGTATTTTTATCGCCGGATGTGGCATCGGTCGGCGCTGTTCTCTTTGCTTCCCGGAGCGATGCTGGGAATTGCGTTGGGTGCGTTGTTTCTCTGGCTGGGGATCTCCAGTGAACGGATACTAAAAGTCGGCATTGGGATCATCGCGTTTTTGTTTGTCGTCTATCAGTCTCTACGGGCATGGATCTCGACCTCGATTCAGAAATACCATCCGAAGACCTGGCACGGGTGGCTGTTCGGAGTGGCCGCAGGGTTCACATCGTCTGTCGCCCATGCCGGCGGTCCGCCCGTGGTGATTTACTTGCTGCCGCAGCAGCTGGGGAGGATGTTGTTTGTTGGGACGACGGTGTTCTTCTTTGCTACGGTGAATTATGTCAAGCTGATTCCGTATGCGTGGCTCGGATTATTGAGTCCGGGGAATCTGTCTGTGAGCCTGACATTGATGCCGCTTGTTCCGATTGGAACCTGCCTGGGATTCTGGCTCAATCGGCGGATGACGGATACGATATTCAATCGCGTTATTTACGTATTACTGTTTCTGATGGGTTTGAAATACACTTTCGGGATCGACATAGGAGTGCTGTTTCAGACACTGACCCGATGAGATCGGCTTTTGGCGGAGTGCTCCCTGCACCGGTTTCGGAAGTTGGGTATCATACGTGGTGGATAGGAGTTATCGAGAAAGTGGCCGGTATGCGAAGACGCGACCGGAAGAGGATACACGCAAATGTTCATGCCCGGTGGATGGGAATGGCTGGTAGTTTTTGCGGTGGCCCTGATCGTTTTCGGCCCGAAGCGTTTGCCGGAGATCGGGCGTCAGGTCGGGAAGGGTATGCGTCTATTTCGAGAGGCATCCCGCGAGATCCAGAACCATCTGAATCTGGACGATCTCGACCGTCCGTCTTATCGCACCCCGCCGAAACGTGTGGATGTGCCGTCGATTCCTGAATCGACCGAGTACGACTCGGAAACATATGATTACGATCCGGAAGGGACTGACTACGACTCCGCTTACCCGGATTACGATTCCGGGGAGACCGGCGATGAATCGGTAACGAGCGGCTATGTCGAGGAGACGCGCGAATACAGTGGCGAGCCGGACGCGTATGGCGAAGAAACCGCTCCGTACGAGCCCGAGTCGCAGGAGACAAGCACAGAGTCCCACGGAGAAGAGAAGTATGAGGCCGAAGAAGCCTCAGTGCCGGAAGAGGATCCGTACCGAGTGTCCTCGGAGAAGTTGAGTGAGTGAGGGGTGTCTCCATGCGTTTTGTGGGTTACGCTTGTCGAAAGTCGATCCATGAACCGGCGGTTGAGCATGTCGCTAACCCACCCTACTTTGGACTGAACTGGAAAATGGGAAATAGAGTCAATGGCCCTGCCTAACCTGCCGCAGAGCGAGCAAGAGACCAATAACGGAGATGAGGAACTTGG
Organism: uncultured bacterium; assembly: GCA_964612675.1. Lineage (GTDB taxonomy): Bacteria > Hinthialibacterota > Hinthialibacteria > Hinthialibacterales > JAKPRU01 > CAZTDD01. The sequence goes on along the minus strand of CAZTDD010000076.1, from coordinate 30,405 downwards.
GGGGTCGATGACCTTCCTCGAACACCTCGAGGAACTGCGCTCACGGCTGATCAAAAGCCTGATGAGTTTGGCCATCGCTGCGTTTGTCTGTTTCTTCGTCAGCGGGGAACTTCTGGACGTGATGATGCGGCCGTACTACTGGGGGATTGGTGTTGAAAGGCAGCCGTTATTGAATTTGAAGGATCAACTCGCACCGGCGATGGACTGGTGTATCAACAAGGCCACCAATTTTCGGTTTTTCGAAAGTGAGGAGATTCAGAGTGAACTGGGAGAAATCCCGGTAAGCGAAGAGGAGGAAGCCGGACCCGCTCCCCGCGTATCCGAAATGGACGAGATGGAGCGTCAACTGCTCAAGCAGAAGAAACGGTTGGTGGCGCTTTCGATGCTGGAAGTGTTCATGGTCCGAGTGAAACTCTCCATCGTTGCGGGGATCTTCATTGCGTTTCCGATTATCTTCTTTCAGGCATGGAAGTTCATCGCTCCGGGGTTGTACAGGCGTGAGAAGAAGTTCATTTTCCCTACGATCACATCCGCGTGGTTTTGCTTCATTGTGGGAGGGCTATTTGCCTATTTCATTGTGCTTCCCATGGCGGTTTATTTCTTTTCGAGTTTGTCGGGTCCCACAATCGACGATATGTGGTCGGTGGACAAGTATTTTACAAACGCCTTGCATATCATGTTGGCGTTCGGCGTTGTCTTTGAAGAGCCTGTCGTCATTACTCTTCTCGCTTATATCGGCCTGGCACGCTATAAGCATCTCAAGAAGTTCCGGCCCTACGTGATTGTCGGGATGTTCGTGTTGGCGGCAATCCTTACGCCGCCCGATCCGATTAGTCAGCTGATGTGCGTTATACCGCTCGTTGTGTTGTACGAAATTTCCGGTATTGGTGTGCGATTGATCGAGCGAGCCCGTGGAGTAAAGGACGACGAAGATGAAACCGACGAGCTCTGAATTCCAGGAGAAACTGCGCAAGATCGTTGAAGGCCGAGTCGTACTGGTGACCGGCGGGTCGGGTTCGATTGGCAGTGAAATCGTCCGTCAACTCATTCCCTACAAACCGCGGCACCTGCGGATTTACAGCCGAGATGAGTACAAACAATCGCTCCTCCGTGCGGAATTCAGAGAGCATCGTTTCCTTCGCTACCTGCTTGGCGATGTGCGGGATATGTATCGGCTCCAGCGGGCGATGGAAGACGTAGATGTTGTCTTTCACGCGGCCGCTCTCAAGCGGGTGGAGGCTACGGAGTACGATCCATTCGAGGCGGTTCAGACCAACGTTGTCGGTACGCAGAACGTGATTGTTGCGTCCCTGGAAGGAAAAGTGGATCGTGTGGTTTCGATCAGCACGGACAAGGCGGTTAATGTGACATCCACCATGGGGGCGACGAAACTGCTTGCCGAGCGGCTCATAACGTGGGCTTCCTTTTACCGGCGGCAACCGCACAAAACATTCTGCTCCGTCCGTTTCGGTAATGTTCTCAACTCGCGGGGGTCGGTGATTCCGCTGTGGCGCGATCAGATTCGCCGGGGTGGACCGGTTACATTGACCGATTCCAATATGCGACGATTTTTCATGTCGATTCCGGAGGCGGTCCATCTCGTTCTTCGTGCGGCGACCTATGCGGAGGGCGGGGAGATCTATGTTTTGCGCATGAAATCGGTCTATATCCGCGACCTCGTGGAGGTCATCATCGAGGAGTATGCGCCTGCATACGGATGGATGCCGAAAGATATCCCGATCCAAGTCATTGGCATCACTCCAGGGGAAAAACTCGACGAGGATCTCGTGGCTCCCGGTGAAGTCGATCGTACGTTCTTCGTCGATGAAGATATGGGGGTCATTATTCCTCCGCATCGGATCAAGGAATTCGAGGGGAAAGAACTTCAGACGTTTGCTGGATTCGCAACCACGAAAGACGATCCATTTTCGAAGGACGAACTGCGTACCTACCTGAAGGACAAAGGGATTCTCTGATCGAGGCGATAGAAATGTCCCGCCTTTTCAAGATCGGAAATAGAACGATCGGTTCCGGCGAGTCGATTTTTGTTATCGCTGAGGCCGGTGTGAATCACAACGGCGACCCCGTTCTGGCCTTGGATTTGGTCGATGCCGCGAAAGAAGCGGGTGCGGACGCGGTCAAATTCCAGACGTTCCGAGCGGAGGAACTCGCGTCTCACGATGTGCCTCAGGCTTCCTACCAGAAACGTTCCGGGGAGAAATCCCAGTACCAGATGCTCAAGGATCTCGAGCTGGCCGAAGAGACCTACGAGCGGCTGATCGGGACGTGCCGAAAAAGAGGGATTCTGTTTCTGTCGACACCGTTTGACGTTCAGAGTCTGAGGTTTCTGATCGATCTTGGGATGAGTGCGGTTAAGGTTCCGTCGGGCGAATTGACAAACCTCCCCTTTTTGCGCTCGATAGCGGGGACAGGCTTGCCTGTGATCCTCTCGACGGGGATGTCGAATCTCACGGAGGTGCGGCAGGCGGTTGATGTTATTCTCGACAGCGGCGATCCGCCGCTCGCCATACTTCACTGTACGTCCAGCTATCCGACGCCGCCGGAGGCAGTGAATCTGCGCGCGATTCAGACACTTGAACGAGAATTCGATGTTCCCATCGGGTTTTCGGATCACACAGAAGGAATTGAAATCCCGCTGGCGGCAGTAGGCGCGGGGGCGGTAATTGTGGAAAAGCATTTTACGCTGTCAAGGAATTTGCCCGGTCCCGATCAGCAAAGTTCGCTCGAACCTTCCGAACTTGCGGAGATGGTTCGAGGGATTCGGAAAATCGAACGAGCCCTCGGAAGCGGAGAGAAGGAGCCGCAACTTTGCGAACATGAAGTTAAGCATCTGGTTCGCCGCTATCTTGTATTCGCTCGCGATATGCGCGAGGGAGCGGTCATCGAAAAGGACGATTTGATATCCATGCGCTGCGACGGCGAGGTGTACCCCGGCGAAATCGAGGACGTCGTGGGACACCGGCTCGGTACGAGTCGACCGTCGCGGAGTCCGGTTCGACGGGAGGACCTTCAGTAGCGAATCTTGTCGTTGCCGCCGATCCTGTATACACACCGAGCGTTTGGTCGATCATTCCATCCAGACTGTAGTTCTCCAACGAACGATAACCGCCCTCGATAATTCGGTCGCCAAGATCGGGATCGTTTCGAATTTGTTTAATCGCCTCGGCGATTGCGTCGGGATTACGCACAGGTATGAGCAAGCCGTTTTCACCGTTGTGAACCATGTCGCGCGTTCCCGGTACGTCGGTAGCGATCAGAGGAACGCCCGCCGCCCAGACCTCCAACACGACCAACGGACACCCCTCCCATAGCGAGGGCAATACGAAGAGATCGGCGGCGGAAAGGAGGGACGGAACATCATTGCGCCGACCCAAGAGAACACACCGCCCGGGGGAGACGATTTCGCTCGCAAGCCGCGAAAGATTCTCTCGTTCGGGGCCTTCTCCCGCTATGAGAGTAACAAATCGCTCGGCTTCCTTCCCGAGGTGAGGTAACGCTTCAATTAGGAAGCGAAGTCCTTTTTGGCGGTGCAGACGCCCGACACTCAGGATCATGATGTCGCGTGGTGCGAGGTCGAGTACGTTACGCGTTTTCTCGCGGTGCTCCGGCGAGATACAGGAATGTTTCGATCTGTCGATGGCATTGGGGACGACATGGATTTTTCCCGGCTGGACTTCAACCCATCGGGCGACATCGCGGGCGACAGACGGAGACACCGCGATGAAATGATCGGTTTTTCGGCGGAAGAGGCGTTCCACCGCTGTCGCCAGCATCCTGTTCCGGGGGCTCCTGTAGTTCGGAGGGTGGTAGCCATGGTAGGTCAAAACGATACGAGGGCGATTTCTGAGCCCAAGCATCGCGGCTCGTCCAATCGCTCCCGCCCGGTGTCCGTGAAAATGGACAACATCCCAGTTCCCGTCCCGGATCAATTGCCGGAGACGGAGTGCGCCTCGTCCTACTGATTCGCTCTCGAAATCACACGCCACCAGCGGAACACGCGACCAATCACCGGAATCGGTCTCCGCTTTGTCTGTGCAGACCGATGTCTCCCATCCACGGTCGATCAGTCCTCGGGCCAGCAGTCGGACGTGCTCGGCCGCACCCCCTTCAAGCGACGCGACCACGTGAAGAACCCGGGGAGAGCGCATCCCTTTCGGTATCGCGGTGCCCCAGACCGGTGGCTGCTTGAGTTTTCTCGAAAGCCGGAGATAGCAATACAGGAGATCTCTCGTCAGTGGACCCCAGCGGGATGAGAAGAAGCGGATTTGACTTTGGCGGTAAGCGTTTTGTGTCTCTTGAGGCGCGGACAGCATGCTTGCCCCGTGTTCATGGCGAACGGAGACCTCGCTTGTATAGTAAACGAGAAAACCCGCCTCACGTGCGCGAAGACACCAGTCCATATCCTCGAAGTAGAGAAAATACCCTTCATCCCAGGGGCCGACGGTTTCGATCGCGTCGCGCCCGAGAAGCATACAGGAACCGGATACCCAGGCGGTCTGCCTTGTCCCGTGCACGGAACGCTCAAACTTCCGAATGACTTTCCGATTGCCGTGCCGAAGAGCCCTTTCAAGGCGTTTTCTCCTCCACTCGTTCAGGACGGTCGGCTCGCGACCGCATGTCAGTTGTGGATTGCCCTGCTCGTTACGATGCATGGGGCCAAGCGCCGCGGGACGGTCCAGCGAGGCCCAGATCTCCAGGAGTTCCCGGATCTGTTGTCCGTTGATGAGAACATCCGCATTCAACAGAAGAATTGTATTCGAATCGGTGCATGAAATCCCCTTGTTAACCGCGAATGAATATCCGCGATTCGCTGGGAGACAGAGATATCGGGCGGGGAATCGGTTGCGAAGTTCGTCAACGTCGAATTCCGTGGACGCACAATCGACCACGATTGTCCGGTGAAGCAATGAATCGCGTTGGAGCGATTCGAGGAGCCGCATCAAAAGACCGATTGTATTGTAATGGATGATGATGATTGAGAAATCCATGAGATGAATCATAGAGACTCGGCATCGATTTCCAAAGTTCGAACATGGCGTCGGGGACAAGTGGATGGCGGGCGGTTCAAAGTCGTTTCCGTTTGCTGGTGGAGAGGATGCCCATTTTCTCGCGGTACTTGGCGACGGTGCGCCGTGCGATATTGAGTTTGTGTTCTTTGTGGAGGATATCGGTGATCTTCTGATCGGAGAGCGGTTTGCGGGGATCTTCATTCTCGATCAGATCGTGAATGACTTCCATGACGGCCTTGGCGGACATGTCATCGGTCCCGTCCGATTGAAGGCCGGTCGAGAAAAAGTACTTCAATTCAAATAATCCGCGGGGGGTTTGCACGTATTTCTTGTTGACGACACGGCAAACCGTGGCCTCATGGATTCCGAGTTCGTCAGCGATGTCCCTGAGTTTGAGAGGTTTCAGTCCGGTGATTCCATCCTCGAAGAAATCCCGCTGGTGTTCGACAATCGCTTTTGTGACACGATACAGAGTCCGTTTTCTCTGCTCGACATTACGGATCAGCCAAATCGCCGACTGGAATTTCTTGCGGATGAACTCGTACTCTTCGCTTGTTATCCCGTCTTTGTTTTCGAGCATCTGACGATAACGGTGACTGATACGCAACGGCGGCGCCCCGTCATCGTTGACTCGTATGTAATATTCTCCGTCCACAATATCGACAAAAACATCCGGCGAGACGTACTCATTATCCTGAGGGATGAACTGTCGTCCCGGTCGTGGATCCAGCGTTGCAATCAGGTCGGCGATTTCCTGGACCTCTTCCTCGGTTATTCCGACCTTGCCTGCGATCTCTCTCAACCGGCGCCTTTCCAAATCCGCAAGGTGATTGTGGATGATCTTTATTACTGCCGGTTTGTCGAACTGGTAATAGCGGCACTGGATTTCGAGGCACTCTACCAGGTTCCGCGCGGCGACACCTGCGGGATCGAATCCCTGAATGATTCGGAGGACTTTTTCTACCTGCTCGACAGGCACGTCGAGCATTTCGGCGACATAGGCGACAATAGGGATCTCTTTGCCCTCCTCACCGCCGTTATCGCTTGCGGTGGAGAGAGTACCGGTTTCGGGGAGATAGCCATCATCATCCAGTTGATCGATGAGATACTCGCCGATCGTGTATTCTTCGGGACTGTTTGTCGAGACTCCCAACTGCCACATGAGGTGGTCTTTCAAGGTTTCGGTGCCGGCGATCTGCGGTTGGACTTCGTCACCACCGTGTTCGGTTTGGCCGGAAACATATCCGACATCGCTGGAATCGCTGAAGTAGTCTTCCCAGTTATCGTCGAGCTCGATGGACCCGCTGTCAGCGAGGTCCGCGACCGGTTCATCATTTTCCTTTTCAGTCGAAGTCGGTTCCTCGCCGCCCGAATCCGATTGCTCATCCGGCGAGTGTTCTTCCAGGAGGGGATTCTCCACCATCTCCTGCTGGAGCAAGTCGCTCAGTTCGAGGGTGGAGAGTTGAAGCAGCTGGATGGATTGCTGCATCTGCGGCGTCATGATCAGCCGCTGTTGCATTTTCTGGTGGAGTTGAAGTCGTTGTTCCATCCGTCCGCCCTGCGATCAAAAAACGATTCCGGCGTCGAGGAAAGAACCAAGACAAAACAGATCCCCTCCTCTGAGAGCCGTGCAGCCGCCCGATACAAACCAACAAAAAATCACAGAAATCCATATGCGTAAGTATCTACATAACAACTACTTACACCGTGTAGAAAATTCTATGCCAAAAGCTTATCACCGTAGACCGGCTAAGTCAATGCGCATGTCGGAGCATGTCAGAGAATGTTTGCGGTTTTCAACTGTCAATCACCACGCCACTTGTCCTTATATAGACCGATACACTCCATGGGGATTCGCTGAAAACCCAGCTCGTATGCCGGTGAGTCTTCCTGGAGTTGGAAATTCATGTTTTCCGGATCGACAAAATGAGGGTCTATATCGACCAAATTATCTTCAAAGTGGACCCATTCTTTCTTCACACCCTGAAGGTCCAACCAGCGGCCTCCGACGGAAACATTGCGTACGACCCTATTCCCAAGCGGAACGGCGGGGTCACTTTCGAGGATTGTCGCGAGTTCAGGATACCGAGTGCTGTACGGCGGCTCGTCATGATTTACATCGTCGAGTTTCCGGTAGATGTGCCATCCGCCGCCTTTGGCGACATGCTCCTTGGCCCACCCGAGTCCTCGCGCATCGATGTGAACGGAGGGCTCGCAATCAACGAAGATATTGTTCTCGACGGTGTTGTCGCGTCCTCCGCCGATGAATGCTGCACGGCTCGCCTGGTAGAAAACGTTGCCGTAAATGGTGGTTCCGCTGAACGCGTCGTCCAAGTAGACGGACATTGCTCCGTGCGTATGCGGTCCATGGATATGATGAAAGAAGTTATGGCGAACGATGTTTCCACGCATTGTCCAATCGCGACCGGCATACACCGCTCCGACGTCTCCCGTCTCCCAACAGACATGGTGAATTTCGTTGAACTGAATTCGATGTTCGTTGCCTGAGAATCCGATCGCCATGTGCGGGGCATCATGGATGAGGTTATTCACGATAAGGTTACCGACGCCGCTCACACGTACAGCCGGGCGATAGGTACGGCACCATCGGCTGAAGTCGTGAAAATGACAGTTGCGTACGAAGTTCCCGGCAGGCGTGAGAGTCTGTCTGTCACCGCCGCTCAGATTGACTCCCCCATCGGCCACCTCGTAGATATCGCAACTGGTGACACCGTTTTCGGTGCCTCCGTTAATCACCACACCCGCGTTTCCGATATTGCGGATGGTGCATCCCGCGACGGCATTCCTAGCTCCACCGTGGATTTCGACCGCGTTTCCGCGCGTGCATTCCAGAGTCATGCCCTCCAGGCGTATGTTGTCGGTGTTTTCCATCGATACGAGAGGCGTTTCCAGGATGGAAACGAAACACGAGGCTTTGTCGAGCGGCTTGGGCGGCCAGAAATAGAGGTTGCCTGTTTCCCGGTCGAGATACCATTCGCCGGGGCGGTCGAGTTCTTCGAGAATGTTGAGATAGTAAAATCGTTGTCCCTTTTTGTATCCATAGACTCCGTGTGGCTCGCGCGTATGGATGATCCGGTACTCCGTATCGATGGACTCGACTTTCTCATAGGAGTCCGCCCAATCCCATGTCCAATAGCCGTGGACCCAAATGTTGTCTGTGTCGGCCCACTCTTTGGGGCGGTCGCCGGAATAGATGAACTTGCCGCCGTCTTTTCCGTCGGGGACGCCTGCGATCTTGACCCAGCCGTTGTTGGGCCAGCGAGCGATGGTCATCGGTTCACCGTCGAAAAAGAGTTCGAGACCCGCGGTATAGGTAGGCCGTCCGAAACCGCGCGGTTTCATTTCACCGAGATCCTGGACGCCTTGCTCGCGTAAATTCACGCAGCGGATCTCGTTGCGAGCGGCCTCGGGGAGCCGTGAGAGGACCCTCGGGTCGGTGACCGCTCTGAACCCCCCGATTTCTCTCCCGCCGAGCAATCGCACTTGCTCATCCTGGTAGTTTCTATAGATGACGGGTCTGCCGGCGCTGCCCGAGTCCTGCTGGGTGAGTCGGAAGGTATCCTCCAGCGAGTAGGTCCCTGTGCGGAGGGACACAGTTACCGCTCCATCGAATCCTTTCTCCCGAAGTGCCCGGATGGCATCTCGAGACCGGTCGAGACTGCGAAACGGACCGTCGGTACCGTCTCTGCTCGGGGAGGCGAGTTGGCCGGACCAGGAGTCGCTCCCGTCGGGGGAGACGAAGTATTGGTTTGTGGCAATTTCCTGTTGACTCTTGATTCCAGCGCATCCCACAAATGCAAGGAGGAGGATGAATAGGACACAATAGACGTTCTTTTGTTTCATTTGGGAATTCCTTAGAATGGTCTAGATTTGGCCGACGTTTTCCTTCCGGCTCGATCAATTCCATGACTATACTCGGAACGTCATTATGGACTAGAGGAGACGTGTTAGACGGGATACTCGGCTGGATTATGAGCACGAATCTCGGCGACCTTTGCTGCCATGAGGAAGCCTTGAACAGAGAAGCAAATCAAGGTTATATTGATAGTTTGTGTAATCCAGTCAACCGTGGAGGCTTTCCATGTACGCAATTATCGAAACCGGCGGCAAACAATATCGCGTCAAGCCCGGTGATGAGGTTCATATCGAGCGACTGCCGGTCGAAATCGGGGAATCTGTCGAGATCGACAGTGTGTTGATGTATGGCGACGAAGAACGGTTGAGCGTGGGGACCCCCTCTGTCGAGAGTGTCACGGTGAAAGGTCACGTGGTCGCCCACGGGCGCGATAAGAAGGTCACTGTGTTCAAGATGAAACGCCGCAAGGACTACCGGCGGAAACAAGGCCATCGTCAGCCGTATACCATCCTCAAGATCGACGAGATCGCCGTTCAATAGACATTCCGAATTGACAAAGCCGCCAAACGGGGGAGAATGTGATTCACATACTCCCCCGTTTCTCTTAGTTGCTCTTAGTATTGTGGAGAATCCTGCAATGTGTCCTGGATCGACCGATTTCATCGACCGAGCGACAGTCCGTGTCAAAGCGGGGGATGGCGGCCGGGGATGTATATCGTTCCATCGGGAGAAGTACGTCCCGCGTGGCGGGCCGGATGGTGGGGACGGGGGCAACGGCGGCAATGTTATTTTTCAAGTTCACCGGGGGATGAACACACTCGAATCGCTTCATTCTCAACCCGCTTACCATGCCGAGGACGGCGGGCATGGAGAAAAGAACAACCGCCATGGTCGTAACGGCGAGGATGTCGTTTTGGCTGTTCCGTCCGGGACGGTGGTCTACGATTTCGACACGCGGGAACTGATTGTCGACATGGAACAGACCGACGGCACGGCCGTGGTTGCAGCAGGCGGGCGGGGAGGGAAGGGCAACAGCCATTTCGTGACCGCATCCAGACAGGTTCCGCGTTTCGCTCAACCCGGCACTCCGGGGGAAGAACGGAAGCTCTTGGTCGAGCTCAAATCCGTGGCGCACGTTGGACTGGTGGGATTGCCCAACGCCGGCAAGTCCACCTTGCTCGCCTCGATTACCGCCGCCAAACCGCGCATCGATTCGTATCCATTCACGACGTTACATCCCATCCTCGGCACGATTCGACTTGTTGATGGGAGCGGTCTCGTGGTGGCGGACATTCCAGGGATTATCGAGGGCGCGCATGCAGGGATCGGTCTGGGGCTCGATTTCCTGCGGCATATCGAGCGCACGAAAATCCTTGTTTTTGTGCTTGAATTATCGCCGAACGATCCGCTGTTGCCACGTGTGACCTATCGGCAGCTGTTGAATGAGATCGAAGCTTATGACGCTTCGATTCTTGAACGGCCTCGACTCATCGCTTTGAACAAAAGCGACTTGTTGCATGAGGGGGATCTGGAAGTGATTCTGGAGGATTTTCTGCCTGTGGCGGATCTCCCTCGCGAGCGGATCTTTACGATCTCGGCTTTGAATAGCGAGAATACGCGCGATCTTCAGAAGACGCTGATCGAGATATTTGAGGAGATGCGAGCTCGAGAGACACCCGTCGAGAAGAAGCCGTTTCATCCGTTGCGGGAGGATGAGTAAGCAAGAGGCGGTCTTATCTTGTACCCCGCTCACTCCCTCACCCTAACCCTCCCAGCGGGAGAGGGGAACTTCTGATGTCAGCGGACGAGTTTCCCGGAGGGAGAGGGCTGGGGTGAGGGCTTTTCCTTGACGGTCGCCCGGGCAAAACGTTCGGTCGATGCCTACCAGCCCGGCCCTCATTGACAAACGCTTTCGCTGAATAGAAAAGATAGGAAACATATCTTGTTCGTCTCTTTTGTTCCACAATGGGAATCTGAAACATTGTTCAGGAAGGTCAGTGGAATATGAAAACAAAAGGCGTTCTGAGTTGCCTACTTATCGTTCTTTCGGTATCGTGTCTCTCCGCACAACCGGGCAATTCCATTCAACCGATCAGGGTCGCGCTATGGGGAACGTCATCGATGAGGGGGGCGAGCGCGTCGTCGTATGACCGTTCTTTCGCCATGCAGTTGCAGCGGCGGATCTTCCCACACCTTGTTATCAACCAGAGTGTTGGTGGGGGAACAATACCTTTTTTCGAAGAAGAGCGGACGCCCGAAGCGATCATTGCCATGCAACCGGATGTCTGCCTGATCATGCAAGGCAGCAACGATATCGCAAAGGACCGCACTCTTCGGCAGGTGATGGAAGACATAAAGAAATACCGAGATCTTTTCAACGAAAACGGAATCCGAACCGTGCTGGTGACCTGGCAGCCGCGGGTAAGACTTGGCGCGGAGAGACTTCTTTCTTTGATGGCCTATAATCAGTGGCTGCGGGTCTGGGCGGGACCGAAACACGAACTGATGGATATTCCCGCGAAGTTGATTTCCCTGGACGATCCGTTTCGTATCCATCCGGTTTTCAACTCTGGAGACGACACCCATTTCGGCGACGAAGGTCACCGGGAATGGGCGCAACGGGTGGATCTGAGCACGATCGCTGCTTTCCCGCCGTTAGAGAATGTTTTTGATGCGCATACCGGCCATTTTGTTGAACAGGATTCCAGCCGCGCTCACGGGGAATGGGGTGTGCTGTCCGGGGACGGGTGTCATGGCGGCGATGGTTTGGAATCGTCTCAACAGGGGGCGGAAGCAACATTCAAATACGAAGGACGCAACTTCTGTGTCTGGTCGAAACGATGTCGAAATTACGGGATTATGGATGTGATTCTGGACGGACGTGTACTCGCGCAGGTAGATCTTTACGGGGTCCATCGGGAGAAAGATCCGGGCTATGACTCGCATCCCGTCTATTGTTCGGTGGGCGTCGAACCCGGCGAGCATACGGTGACTTTGCGTGTCACAGGGAAGAAGAATCCCATCTCCGACGGAATAACGATCTGTGCCGACGCGATAGAGTATCAACCAAAATAAGGTCCGCTATATGTGTGCGACAACCCGCGAAAAACAAAAGAAGAAGGTTTTGGCAATCGGCCTGATGTCGGGGACATCGGCGGACGGAATCGATGCCGCGTCATCCCGTATCGATTTCTCGGGCTCGAGGCCCTATGTCGAGTTTCTTGCCTTTCACCATTACCGGATGCCTGCAAAGGCTCGAAAGAGAATTCTCGCTGTTTGCGATCCACGAACCGATCTGGGAGTGGACGAAGTCTGTCAGTTGAATTTCGAATTGGGGGAGCTTTTTGCTCGAGCGGCATGTTCGCTGATGGAATCGGAAAACCTGACACCCGCCGAGGTGGACGTGATCGGTTCGCACGGCCAAACGGTTTACCACATACCCTGCCGCGACCGACAACGAGGGTGGAGGATGAGGTCCACACTCCAACTCGGGGATCCATCGATAATCGCCGAACGAACGGGAGTAACGACCGTGGCCGAGTTCCGTGCGAGAGACATGGCGGCGGGCGGTGAAGGAGCCCCCTTGGTTCCGCTTGTGGACGACCTCCTATTTGGCGGTGCCGAACGATCTCGGATCGCGCAGAATATCGGCGGGATAGCGAACGCGACGTTTCTTCCCGCTCGGGGATCGAAGAATTCGATCATCGCTTTCGATACGGGCCCGGGGAATATGGTAGTAGACGCACTGTGCGAGTATTTCTCCGGAGGCAAGCAGAAGATGGATCGCGGTGGCAGGATGGCCCGATCCGGAGTTGTTGACGAGGACTGGTTGAAAACGCTGCTTCAACATCCATATTTCAAACGGAAGCCGCCGAAATCCACGGGACGAGAGACATTTGGACGGCAGTATGCTCAGGAGCTGGTGAAAGAAGCAAACGGCCGGGGGCTCCTGCAGGAAGACATCGTTGCGACGGTGTCCATGGTGACCGTGCAGAGTATTGTACGAGCGTATGAAAAATTCCTTTTGCCCCTGGACAAAGTCGATCAGGTTATTTTGAGCGGGGGTGGGGCGAAGAACGATTTCTTCCTGGCGCAGTTGCGCGATTGTTTGCCCGATGTCCGATTCTCTAGGAGTGACGACTGGGGAATCCCCTCGGAGGCGAAAGAAGCGCTGGCGTTTGCCGTGCTGGCGGCGTTCACCCTTGCCGGGCGGACCGGCAACGTGCCTAGCGTAACCGGTGCGGATCAGCCGGTCCCCCTCGGTGTGATTGCGCCCGTCTCTTCATAACGTTTGCGTACAAAGGCATGCGATGGGGTTGCGCAGAGGCTGCCTCTCTGTCATAATTCCTGCTAACCAATTGAAGGTGTTGCTTTTACAAGCGGTGGACAACCATCGATCACGTTGGCGGACGGGATTTGCATTTGGGGGTTGTTGAGACCTAAATTCCTATCTTTCCCCATCTCGCGCATTCCGGTTTTCAGCCGGTGATCGGAAAGAAGAATGGAAAAATGCGGCCCATAGAGAATCACAAGTTGAAAGGCAAATTGATCGCTGTTGAAGGACTCGACGGCTCCGGGAAATCGACACAGATTTACCTTCTCCGGCGTTGGCTGGAGCTGGAGGGATTTAAAGTCTTTTTCTCGGAATGGAATTCATCACCGCTTGTTAAGAGTGCGACAAAACGCGGAAAGAAACAGAATCTGCTCACCTCAGCGACGTTCAGTCTGATTCACTGCACCGATTTTGCCGACAGGTGGGAACGCCAGATTCTGCCGCTGTTGAAAGCCGGGTATATCGTATTGTGCGATCGATACATTTTTACCGCGTTTGCCCGAGATGCCACGCGCGGCTGCGACCGTGAATGGCTCCGCTCGATGTACAGCTTCGCTGTTCTTCCCGACATCACGTTCTTTTTCCGGGTTCCCTTGGAGGTCGCGTTGGATCGGATTCTCTCGGGTCGGCCGGTTCTGAAGTATCATGAGGCCGGCATGGATATGGATTTCTCGAAAGATCCATATGAATCATTTGCGATTTTCCAGGGGAAGATCAATGATGAGTATCACAACATGATCGATGAGTTCAACTTCGTTGTCATCGATGCGGCAAAAACCATTGAATCCATGCAGGAAGAGGTTCGTGGAATCGTCGGTTCACGGATCGATCTGGCCTCTTACCGATTGCGAGGAAAAAAGTGACTACAGCACAACAGCGCAAACCGAAAGAATGGGTTGGAAAAGGGATTCCGGGAGTCAACTCCGAAGACCTGGTTGGCAAGCTGATCGTTATTGAAGGAGCGGACGGTTCCGGGCGGAGCACGCAGATTTCCATGCTCAACGATTGGCTCGAGGGTCACGGACGCGCCACAGTGAGCGTTGGCTTACGGCGTTCCAATCTGGTCAGCAGCGAGCTGGATAAAGCGAAGCAGGGCAACATTCTCGGTCCGACCACGATGAAACTGTTTTATGTCACCGATTTTGTCGACCAGCTCGAGAATCGCATCATCCCCGCTTTGCGGGCGGGTTTCATCGTGTTGGCCGACCGGTATATCTATACCTTGATTGCGCGTGCAGTTGTCAGGGGATTGAATCGCGAATGGATCGAGAACCTTGTCGGCGTCGCCTTGGTCCCGGATGCGGTTTTCTATTTGAAGGTGAGTCCGAACAATTTGATCGAACGAACGTTCAACAAAGACCAGGCCCTTGATTATTGGGAGTCCGGGATGGATATCGGTCTCTCCCAGGATATGTTTGAGAGTTTTGTCAAGTATCAGCGGCGAATTCAGATCGAGTTCTCGCAGTTACAGGATCAGTATGGATTTGAAGTGATCAACGGTAACCGTACGTCGCATTCAATTCAGCTCGAATTGCAGGCGAAACTGGCACATGTTCTCGGTGTCGAATAGCGATGGTGTAAGTTCGATGAATCCCGACCCGCCTCCCGCAAAAAGACGACGATCCAGATCGAAAAACAGAATCTCTCCGGCCCAGCGTGAGGAACTCGTTATCGAATTGCGCCGTCTGCGCTCCCTCATGCAAGAGGTTACGAATACCTACCTCATCCGCGTGACAGCGATGATCCAATATCTTGTCGAACGATTTGAAGACCAGCCCGGCGGCTACACGCCAGACGAGTCGGGGATCTCTGTCCAGACACACGAGCAAATCCTTTCGGCCATTCGCCAGCTCGACGTGAAACCCCAAAAGGGGCGTCGCAAAGATCTGAAGCGTATCGAAAACCTCGCGATCCGAATTGAAGACATATTGGAAAACTAAGGGAGGACACCGTGGAGAATACGGATCTCAAGGGACCTGTCTTGGGCATCGATCTGGGTGGAACCAAGATTTTGGCCGCCGTGGTCGACAACGAGGGGCAGGTCCTTTCGCGAAGCAAGAAAAAGACGAAGTCTGAGAAGGGACCGGAAGATGTATTGGACCGGATGGCCGACTGTGCGAAAGACGCAACAGAGGCGGCCGGTTTTCAAATGAACGATATTCTTGCGGCGGGTGTCGGAGCGCCGGGACCGCTCGACCCTCACCGAGGTATCATTATCGATACTCCCAATCTCGCGGGGTTTGTCGATATTCACGTGAAAGAGATGCTCGAAGAGCGGATTTCCCGTCCCGTATTTATGGATAACGATGTGAATGTGGGGATGTTCGGTGAGTTTGTGTACGGTGCGGCGAAAGGGGTTGAAGACGCCGTCGGACTTTTCGTCGGCACAGGATTGGGCGGGGGGATCATTATCAATGGCCGCCTGCATCATGGATTCAGCCTGAACGGCGGCGAGTTGGGGCACATGATTCTGAACCCGCACGGGCCGGAATGCGGCTGTGGGAATCACGGTTGCCTGGAGGCGTATTCGAGCAGGACTGCGATTCAGCGGGAGATCGAAAATGCGATCGAAGCGGGGGAGAAGACGGTCGTTCCCGACCTGGTGAAGGGCGATATGGGGCGCATGACAAGCAGCGTGATCCGCAAAGCGTATGAAAAGGATGACAAAATCGTCCGAAATACTCTTAAGTTCGCTGCGAAACATCTTGGGATTGCCGTGGGAAGCCTTCTGAACATCCTCAGCCCGGAAGTGGTTGTGTTGGGGGGAGGATTGGTAGAAGCGATGCCGGATTTTTGGGTCGAGCGGGTGCAGAAAAAAGCATTCAAGATCGCGTTTCCCATCTGTTCCGAGAATGTGCGTATTGTTGCTTCGGCGCTTGGGGATGACGCCGGAATCCTGGGGGCTGCGGCTTTGGCGCGCGAGCGATTGAAGGAGGAGAAGTAGAACCGGCCTCAGTCCGAAGACATACAAAGTCGCCCATGCCCTGATGTCCGGACGACTACATTCTCCAGCCCGATGGGGCCAGTATTTGGATTGGTGTTTTTTTTGTTTGAATGATAGGATAATGAGTATGCTGGAGCTACTTGTCACGCCCGACCATTGTTTCTTACATCCTCAGGCTTAACATCCCGTGGCGCCAATGGACATGGTCCCGTTCCGATTGGCTGGATTCCTTGTCCGCAGTCAGAGCCCGTTGATACATTGAATCGATTTACTCCGAACAAACCCAGGAGGTGACCCGTGAGTAACCATCTTTCCAGACGGCAGTTTTTGTCCCGCAGTTCGGCGGCTTTGGCCGTTGCCGGAGCCGGAATGTCCTGTCCAGCCCTGAGTTGGGCAAGCGAAGCGAAAAAAGACGGTCTCCGCGTTTTAGGCCGCACCGGTCTCGATGTGACGCAGATCACTTTCGGCGGTCTCCAGATCGGCGGACCGGCTCTCCTGAACGCCGCCCTCGATAAAGGGATCAACCTGATCCACACCTCGCCGGGCTACCAGCGCGGCAAGACGATGGAGATCTACGGCGAGGTAATGAAAACACGCCGGAAGGATACATTTCTGGCACTGAAACAGAGTCCCTTCGGCGGAATCGACGATTCCCTGCGTAAACTCAACACCGATTATGTCGATATCCTCATGCCGGGGATCGACGGGGAGGACCGAATCTCCGACGAACGTTTGCCGGAGGCATTCGAAAAACTAAAGAAAGAAGGAAAAATCCGCTACACCGGTTTTGCCACGCACAAACACGTCCCCGAGACGGTCGCGAAGGCCATTGAAGTCGGCTGGTATGACATGATGATGCCTGTGTATAACGCCAAAAACGTGGAGGAGATGGATTCTCTTCTAAAGAAAGCCAAGGAAGAGCAAAACATGGGAATGATGGCGATGAAAGTCCTTCGCGGTCTCGAAAAGGACGACATGAGCCCGGAAACGGTTAAAGACTGCTACGCCAGCGCTCTCAAAAACAAAGACGTGGATACTCTTCTGATCGGGATGGCCAGCTTTGACGATCTCGAAGTGAATATCGATGCCTGTTTCAAGAAATACGCCTCGGTGGAGCCTGACGGTTTTGACGAAGTAATTCGCTACGCTCGCGCGAACGGGTGTCGGGCATGCGGTTCGTGCGATGTGTGTCCGAATGGTGTAGCCGTTTGCGATATCCTTCGATTTGAGTCGTATCACCGCTTTGGTGAAACCGACCTTGCGCGCACTTCGTATGCCGAGTTGCGGCCGGAGCAGCGTGCGGATCGTTGCCAGGGATGCCGGAAGTGTTGTGACGTTTGTCCCGCTTCGTTTGACATTCCGGAGCGGTTGAAAAAAGTTCATTCTGCATTGACCGCAGTTGTATAAGCAATTTGAATAGACTTTCATTAGCGAGCCGGCTGTGTTGTTACACGGCCGGCTTGTTTGTTATGTCTTTGTTGGATTGTATTGTTGTCGATACGTTTCAATGCGCCGCGGGCCTCGGCCCCCAGGCCGGCTGGATGCAGTTGCCTTTGAGCGAGAGGATTCTGCGCGGGGAGTCGCCGTCACGCTCCATCACCCACAGCTCGGATTTGCCCGAGCGGCGGGCCGTCGAAAAGGCGATGTATTCTCCATCGGGCGACCAGGTCGGATTCGAATTATCACCGCGTCCACCGGTCAAATTCCGTAGGTCGGAACCGTCGGCGGCAATAGTATAAATATCTCCCCGCACCTGCCCCAGCTGATACCCGCGAAACGCGATCCGGTACGTCCCGTCAATCGGGACAGGAGACCACTGTGCGGTATCGCAGGACAAACGGCGATCCGATACCAACCTGCGTACGTTTCCACCGTCCATGTTCATCAGATACAAGGTCGCAACGCGGCTTCGGTCGGAAGTGAACACGATCTGCGTCTCATCCGGCGATACCACGGGGGAGGTGTCGATCGCCGGATGTCTCGTCAAGCGGCGGGGTTGTTTTCGGTCTTTGCGGAGTAGGAAGATCTCGGGATTACCCGGGTAGGAGAGCGAGATCGCCAGCCAATCGCGCTTTTTTGGCAGCCAGCTGGGAGTGAGGTTATTCCCTGACGCCTTTGCAAGAAAAGAAGTATCGCCTGTGGACACATCCTGGATATACGCATCCAGCCAGCCGCTGCGGAATGAACAGTACGCGAACTCCTTTCCGGTCGGCGACCAGGAAGGGAACTGCGTGATGGTTCCATAGCGAGTCAACGGCCGGACACTCTCCAACCAACCGTCATAATCGACGATGAAGATATCCTTTGTGTGCGAACCAGGATCGTGATGAACAAATAGCAGAGAGGTTTGCGCGATGCCATCGCCGCGCGCGCATTCGTAGACGATTCGGTCGCTGAATTTGTGGGCGGCATCGCGGAACTGGGCCTGAGCAGGGCTCATCCGCGCTCCCATCAAACGTCGTCGGTCACGGACATCGTAGACCAGAACATCGATTTCGATCCGGCTTTCGCCTTTTTGGCGAATGGCGGAGGTGACGACGTATTGGATATCCATGTCGGCCCACGCCGCATACTCGACATGCCCTTGGTCACGGTCTTTTTCAGCTTGCTGCCGAATGCGGGGTGTGTTCTCGTGAACGCGAACCGCTTTGTTGAATCTCAGATCATAGTCGAGGATTTGTTGGAGTTGCTTGCCGGATGTTTCGAGTCCCGCGCTTTCCAGATGAGGGGGTGCGATGGCCAGCATCGGCGCCGGAGCAGCGGCGGTGACGTCGATTTCGATTTCATCTTGGGCTGGGACTATCGTTGTGCAGAATACCAGAAGTGCCACGAAGGCGAGACGGACTGTCATCAATCCAGACCTCCCCGATGGAGTCGCCGGTGACGTACCGGCTGGATATGCCGCCTCGCCGCAAAGCCCTTCTCAAGGGCGATCGATCATCTAGGTAGCGGACGGAATCGAACGTGAGCCCGCACACTGGAGCGTCCGTAATCGGACGGAAGTTGTTCAACGGGAGATGCTTTTCGCACCGCCCGGAGAGCGCTTTCATCGAGTTCCTGCCAACCGGAACCGCGTTCGACATACGCCCGCACAATCGTACCGTTCGAAAGGATCGTGAAACAGACCTGGGTATAGATCCCCTCCGGTCGGTCCGGCTGCCAGGCGGGTGGATTCCAGTTCCTCTGAAGAACACGCATCAATCTGTCTGTATACCCTTCGTAATCGAAGCCTTCTTCAAATACAACCTGTTTATCGGAAGTGAACTGGTCGTCCACTTTCGAAGTAGGCGGTGTTTGGGTGGGTTGTGTCTCGCTGATTTGGTCAAACGGTTTGAACTGGATTTTCTTGTCGGGTGTCGGTGTGGGTTTAGGTTTTGTAGGCGCGGGTGTCGGTGTTTTCTTTCGTACCGGCGTTGGAACCGGTGTCGGAGTCGGTTTGCGATTCTTGAGTCGTTTCTCGAGCAGATTCTTGATTCGTCTGGAGACGATTTCTTCCTCAGGTTTCGGTTTCGGCTTGGGCGGTTCGGGAGGAGGCTGAACCTGCTCAACCGGTTCTGGCTCGACTTTCGGTTTGGGTTGAGCGAGCTCGATTTGCTGGATTGTGATCGTCGTGCTCCGTGTCGGCATTGTAGTCGGCGGCCACAGTGCTACGGCAGCTAAAACCAGAACATGCGCCAAGAAAGAGACAATAAACGATTGTTTCATGATGGCTGGCTCGACTTGGTTACGAGGCCGAAGTCGCTGATTCCCGCCTGTAACATTGCGCTCCAGATATCGGAGGCGTTTTGGATGGTGTTTTTGCCATCCGTTTTGAAGTATACCGGCCACTCCGGATGGGCGGCACGTTGACTCTTGAGTGCCGGCGCGAGTTCTTCAAGACTGATGGGCTCGCCATTCAATGTCAGGGCTCCGTTGATATCCATTTCGACCAGGATGGAGTGCTGTCCGAGCCGTTCGGCGACTTTCACCTCGGGCAGTTGGATTTTGAGACCCTGTTTCAGCATCGGAGCGACGATGATGAAAATAATCAGCAGAACCAGCGTCACATCGACGAGGTTCGTGATGTTGATATCCGCGGCGAGACGCCGACGGTCAACGGGTTTACGGAATCGGGCCACGATAACCTACTGTTGCTTACTGGAATTCTGCCGGACCTTAACCTGGCGTTCGAAACTATTGAGGATCTGTCCGGCGAAGTTTTCGAGTTCTTGTTCAATCCGCCGCACACGACTGAGAATGGCGTTGTAGGCGACATATGCGGGGATGGCGACCATCAAACCGACGACGGTAGTCAACAGCGCTTCGGAGATGCCCGGAGCGACCGTTTTCAGGTCGGGATTCGCCATAGCGCCTACATTGTAAAACGCGTGAAATACTCCCCAGACTGTTCCCAACAGACCGATCAACGGAGAAACGGACGCAATAGTCGCCAGTGTTGAGCATCCCCACTCCCATTCGTGGCGCTCGCGTTCGATCGCCCGATCGAGGGTTCGTTCCAGGGGGGAAGCGATAGGTTTTTCCGATATGAGTTTATCGGTGTCGGGATCAAGTCGAGTCCATAGACGAAGTTCGTCATAGGCCGAGACAAAGATCCGGGAGGGGCTGTTGCGGGCGATGATGCCTTCCCGGGCAAGGCTGAGAATATCGCCTTCCACCCGGTCAAACAGATCGCGAAACGAGCGGGATCGAAACCGCTCGACGCGGAGGTCCCAGATTTTTTTCACAAGAATTGCCCACGTCAGAATCGACAAAACGAACAGGACGAAAAAGATGCAGCGGGCGAACCAGCTGCTGCTGAGAATCTCATTCAACAAGACGGAGTTGGTCAGAATGACACCGTTGTGAAGGGATTCCATTCCCGGTGTGGGCAGCGCAAAAGGGGTCGCAGTGGGCGTTGGAGTCACAGTGTCTTACTTCGGAATCTTTAGGACTTGTCCGACACGGATCATATTCGGGTCAGTGATGCCGTTCGCGTCTTGGAGCGCCTCACGGGTGATCCCAAACGCTTGAGCGATCCCGCCCAGGGTATCTCCTGGTGCAACGGTGTAGGTCTGGCCGGAGTAACTCTGCGAATCGGACGATTGGCTTGCCGTCGTAGTCCCGGGGGCTGTACCGCCGAGTTCCTCCATGATGTCTCGGTAGACGCCTTGAACCTCTTTGTCCAGATTGTCCATCCGTGTGCTTAAGTTGTTTTCAATTTGGCCGACGTTCTGCCGAAGGGCTTGGATATCTCGTTGCTGGCTGCTTTCGAGCGAGGCTAATTCCTTTCGCAGTTCGGATACATCGCTTGCGGTCTTCTGAATGGAGGATTCGAGTTCCTGTTTCTGTGCGGACATTTCCTGCCGCAGGGCTCGACTCTCCTGCTGTAATTGCGTGCGAATCTGTGCCTGTCCGGATTGAAGACTTTCGAGTTGTCGCTCCGCCTCCAGCAAGCGATTCGAGAGCTGGCTAATCTTCTCCTCCAAGCTGGATTGAGTAAATCGTATTTCCTCGAAACTCGCGTTGATTTTCTCGGTCACTCGTTGAAGGGTATCGGTAGTGACGGAAGTCTGGCGTTCGGAGCTGCGCTGGATCTGGTAGAGACGAGAATGGATGTCGGTTACATCGTCCTGAACCTGTGCCAACTCTTTGTTTGCACACCCGACGAACCCGCTGAGGAGCAGCGCCAGGAAGCCGATTAAAAGTCCTTTCGATATACGCATGGGACTATCTCCGTGGTGAGAAGCGGTCTCAGGCAACAAATCCTTTCTTCTGCAATTACAATAAGATAGCAGGCTCCCTTCAAAAGGCAAGTGAAATGTTTGTCCCGCTGGATTTGAGCTGCAATTCAGTGTGCCGGAACTCTTGTCCCGCAGCCCCACCTTCATGTCATAGAACGGGGTGCTGCGAGTTTTGCGCGGTTCTGTCTGGCCCGGGAAGACTAGACTTGGATCTCGCTTGACTGCATCTGGGTCTCATAGAGAGTTGCATAGAGACCGCCACGCGACACGAGTTGCTGGTGTGTCCCCTGTTCGGTGATTTGGCCGTGGTCCAGGACGAATATGCGGTCTGCGTTTGCAACCGTGGACAGACGGTGCGCCACAACAAAGGTTGTCCGATTGGCCATCAAGTGTTCTTCCAGAGCCTTCTGTACCAGCCGTTCTACCTCCGAATCCAATGAAGAAGTGGCTTCATCCAGAAGCAGGATGGAGGGGTCTCTGAGCAATGCCCGTGCGATGGCAAGACGCTGCCGCTGTCCGCCGGAAATTGTACATCCCCGTTCGCCGACGATCGTATCATACCCGTCCGGCATTTCACTGATGAAATTGTGGGCGTACGCCAATTGGGCCGCCCGGTAGACTTCCTCTTCCGAGAACTCCGTTTTTCCACAGGTAATGTTATTCCAGACTGTATCGTTGAAAATAACAGGATCCTGCGTTACCAGCGCCATGTGAGATCGAAGCGATTTGACCTGCACGTCCCGGATATCGATTCCGTCGATTCGGATACTTCCCTCTGTCGGGTCGTAGAATCGGACCAAAAGGTTGACCAATGTGGTTTTCCCCGCACCGCTGGGACCCACAAACGCGACCGTCTCCCCGACCTTGGCGTGAATATTGATGTTTTGCAGAACGTAGTCTTCATTATGGTAGGCGAAGGATACGTTATCCAGGACGATGGATTCTTGTGGAGTCGCCAATGGGCGAGCGTAGGGCTTGTCGGTGATATCCGGTTCCTGGTCGAGTAGATAGAACACTCGTTCGGCTCCCGCCAGGGCCTCAATAATCTTGTACTGAATATCTGTAAGATTGTTGATCGGTTTGAAACTCATGAATGCCGCGACAAAGAAGACACCCTTGTCTCCCAGCGTCATACCCTGCATGAATCCCAGAACAACCCACGCAACAACCGCAACGCTTGTATAGATGATCACCTCCATCAAGGGGCTGCTCATCGCCTTGAAGATGTGCGTCCGCATTGTCAGCTGGAACAGTCGTTCTGTCTGTTGTTCGAATCGAGAGCCGTGATAATCCTCTAGATTGAAGGCTTTAATGATTCGCATGCCGGAGAGGCTCTCCGTGATCATGGTATACAACTCGGCATTTTCGACACGTTTTCGCCGACTCAGTTTTTTGATCGAATCGCTGATTTTCCGGATGATCCAGGAGATCAGGGGGACGCACGGCAGGAGCATCAGCGCAAGTGTCCAGCTTGCCCAGGCCATCAGCCCGATATAAACAAACAACTCCATGGGTTTCAGGAAGATATCGTTGAACAGCAGCTTCACTGATGAGCGTACGCTGCTGATGTCCCCGGTTAGACGGGAAAGCACGTCACCGGACCGTTGTCGATCATGGAACGACATCCCCAGCGAGACCACGTGGTCATATACATTGTTTCGCAGATCGCGTATCGTTCGGTGACCGATATACCGTGTTAGATAGGATTGGCTGAACCGTGTCACGCCTCGCAGAACGGTGACAACCAGCACGAATAGGAATATCCAGGTGAGGTTGTTCTGCAGCGTCCCTTTCTCGATGGAGTCCAGGAGAGGCTTAATGACCCAGAGCCGGAGTGCCATAAACCCCATCATAAGGATAGCCAGGATGATGGAGATGATCACCAGCTTCATGTATGGCCGGATTTGCCGGCAGAGACGGTAATAGAGACGCCAAAAGTCCTGTTCCAGGAAGAACGCTCCTGTCGCGGGACCTGCTTTTGTTGTAATCTTCGGTGTCATTGTCTGCTTCGATCCCAAGGAAAACCTTCTGCGGCGCTGAGTGGGGCTGTTCCTTCGCATCTCATTCATTTCCTGGTTGCTGCGTAGTTGCGAGTTTTCACTCACACTCATTAGAAGCGCAGTTCGAGTTGAATCAGCGCCTCATTGTTCCGTATATCCCCAGCGCCTGTATCCTCATCATTTACAGTATATTCCGTGCGCAGGAAAACGTCATCGGTTAATTCGAAAATCACCGCCAACGTCCATTGCTCGCGATCCCACAACAGCGAGTTCGTGGGAAACGGAGACAAATTCATGTTCAGTCTTCCGTATCGGGCCAGGGGTTCAACCGACTGCAGGTATTTCAGTTCCGGCTCGTATTCGTACGAGGTCTGTACATACCATGCGTCCCGGTCCAAACCGCCGTCCTCAGACGTGATGTATTGTGAGAACAACTCGGCGTCCCAAATCTGGTACTCCAGATTCGCACCGTATCGGTAGCGGTCGTCGTCCTCTTCGAACCGACCGTAGCCCGGGAGTCGATGGAGAAAACGCTCATCATCGTGTGAGAGCTCTGCCATCACCGCGAAAAGCATGAAATCGACGTCGCCCCATGTATCGTTCTTTCTCTCCCACCCGAGTCCAAGTCCGATTTCTTTATTGTCGTTTGCATCCCGGCCGTCCAAATCGTCAACGACCATGGGGAATGACTCATCTTCGCCGATTCTTTCATCGTTCAGGCGGGAGCCGTTGACCAAAGAAAAGTATGTATAGAACGGATCGAAATTGTTCTCGATGGTCAGTCCCAATACACGGTCGCGCCAGTAGGCAATACCCGCCAGCGGATAACTCTCAGTTTTGCGATCCGGACGGAAGAATCGTTTATGTTGTCCGATCTTGACCTCCGAATTCAGAGGCAGATTTTCCCAGGTCAAATAGGCTTCCTGCAAATCCGAGGTCGCCTGGTCTCCGGCGTCAAAGTCCGCTTCCAGAGTGAGATCGTCCGTGAAACGAACGCGAGGCGATAGGCGCACATGGTCGATCTGGAATTGACCGTGTGGATCGGCGGTCTCGCCCGCCCGGCTATCGGACTCGTTCTGCGTATCTATGTACTCAAGTTCGATCTCGCCGCCGATCTCCAGCCATTCCCTTTTTTTTGATTTGATCCATCCTTTTTCGTTATTCTCTTTGAAATCCTCAAGATCGATAATGCGTTCTTCTATCTTCTCCAGCAGGCTTGGTTGTTCTCCCGGCTCCGGCGGTTTCTGCTGTTCCACGGTTTCAGCCGGTTGCTGCAGTTTCTTTTCGAGAACATTCAGACGCCCACGCAGCTCGTCAATGACGGATCGGAGCTCTTGGTTCTCTTTTTCCAAGCGTTCGATCCGCTGCTCTGTAGAGTCGCCGGAGGCCGGGCAGCTTCCCGAAGACAAAAAAAAGAGGAAGAATCCTACTGATATGGCTGAATATAGACGCATGTTAACAATATACTAACATCAGTGAAATCTGTCGACGTAGAAACCACGAAATGATGTAATAAAATGTAAATGTTTGCTTCTCGTTTCCTGAGCGAGAACAGACGAGAACGCCATTGAGTACTATCTTTATTATACGATGAGACTTCAAATGTGGTCCATTATCCGTCTCTTTGCCGTATTCGCAGTGCTTTTTGCCGGGTGCGGGCGAGAGTCTCAGCTGCCTGAATCTCGCGTGATCCTGGTGGGGCTGGACGGAATTGACCTCCGTATCATCGATGAGCTGGTCGAAGCGGGGCGTCTGCCCTGTTTCGAGCGAATCCTGTCCGAGGGATTGTCCGGTGAGCTTCGGTCCTACAGGCCGATTCTGTCTCCTCTGATTTGGACCACGATGGCGACCGGGCGCGGCCCGGACGAGCATCGGATCCTGGGGTTCAGCGTGCATGACGATCGTGTCGGGGCGACAGTCGTCCCATCTTCCCGCCGCCGTTGTGCCGCCCTATGGAACATCGTTCCTCGATACGATCGGTCTACAACGGTAATCGGGTGGTGGGCGACCTGGCCTGCGGAAGAGACGGACGGCTTCCTTGTATCCGACCGATTCGGTCGTGAATTCGAAGAGGATCTATCTTCCGAGAATAAGGCGGCTTTCCCCGGTGTCACTTATCCGTCCGATCTCGTGGAAGAATTGACCCCGCTCCGGGTAGAGGCAACGGAGGTCGGTTACGAGGAACTCAGCCGATATGTGGACATGTCGCGGGAAGCATACGAACGGGAGATGGATGCTTCCCTGGATGTACAGAATCCTCTACATCATCTCCGCTTAATCGTCGGGCGGGCGGAAACGTATCGAAACGTCCTGCTGCATATGTTGGAGAGGCATCCAACGGACCTTACTATGGTCTATTTTGCCTTCACGGATTCGATTTCTCATCTCTTTATGCCTGCTCGTCCTCCCAAGCAGCCGCAGATCTCGCAGGCGGAGTTCGACCGATACTCGGGAGCGGTCGACGCGGCGTATGAGCATGCGGATGAAATCCTCAGCGACGTCATGGAGCGGCTTCGGCCCGCGGATATGCTGATTGTGGTCTCGGACCATGGATTTCTGTCGGGAGACGACCGGCCCCGTGTTTCCTCAGAGACCACGACTGAAACTGCGGCGCTTTGGCATCGGCTCGAGGGAACGATCCTCGCTTACCGCCCAGGTGCTGAGAAAACAGAGATCCGAAACGCGACTGTTTACGACATCATGCCGACGCTGTTGAGTCTTTACGGAATTCCCGCTTCGTTGGAGATGCTCGGCCGGGCGCTTCCGGAGATCCAAGAGACGGCGGGGCTGGTTCCCGGGCCGGTGAATCGTGTCGGGGATTTGGACGGAGACTATCAACCGGCGGAGTTGCCCGAGGCGGAACTCGCGGATTCGAAAGAGATCGAGCGTTTGCGCGCTCTCGGTTATGTCGGGGGCGAGTCGGCGGTTTCGGATGTCGCTTTTGAAATCGCCGAACGATTCAACCTGGCGGTTTTTCTCGACGAGAACGGAAGTTCACAAGAGGCGCTTAACGAATTGAACCGTGTTATCGAACTTGATCCTTCTCATGAAAAAGCCCTTGGTCGCAAATCGAAGGTCCTCGTCGAGCTCGGTCGGTTGGAGGAGGCGGAAACGCTTCTGGAGAATCTCATCGCCGTCCACGAGAAACGACTGGACGCGATTCAGCAGGGGTCGACAGGGAATTCTGAGCAGGATGCAGAGGGGACGAACCGTAAGTCGGAAGAAGGGATCGTCGAGTGGCGGCTTGCCGGCCTGCTGCATCAAAAAGGTGTTCTCCACTTCAAGCGAAGGGAATTCGCTCGGGCCTTGCGAAGTTTCCAGCGATCCGTCGAACTGGACCCGGATAATCTCGAAACGCTTTACAATCTTGGGATTCTGAACGGCATTGCCGGGCGCTATGGGGAAGCCGAAGAAATTCTGACGCGGTTTCTGGAGGCGAACCCTCGGCATTCCAAAGCGCGACATGGTTTGGCAGTCGCGTTAATTCGACAAGGCAGCGGCGACCGGGCACGACCGTATTTGTTTTCTCTTATCGAAGAGATGCCTGGAGACGCGAATCTGCTGTACCTGGTCGGGGAGAGCTATCGAGTAAACGGGGATTTCCCAGAGTCGCTGGAGTGGTACCGGAAGGCTTTGGACGCCGATCCCGAATTGCAGAAAGCGAAGGATCGAATCAAACAACTGGGGACACGGTAAACGAAAGCCTGAAGGTGTCTCGCTAGAGGATGCAAGGAGGGCGAATCGCCTGATGAGCCTATTCTGTTTTCGATAGTGAAGGCTCATCGGGAGATTCGCCCTCCCGAGATAAAACTGTCTACTCCATTGGATGATTCCGGTACGGCTTTGTGAGTACCGGTATCAGTGCAAAGACCAATCCCTGACCTCTGTGGAGGCAAAGTCCATGTTGAAGAACAGTGTCCCCAGAGCCTCGGGAGCACTATTCTTGCTTTCTGAAGACCAGCCGATCCACGCACCTTGATCGTCTTCGGTGTATTGGTCTTCCGTCCCGCGTTCGTAGCCGTCTCTGTCCATCATCGTAACGTCGAAGCCGATACCGTCCCCGCCGTTCACATCGGGACCCAGATCGAGTGCGTCGGCGTCGGTATTGCCGTCGCCGTCGTAGAAGGTCCAGCCGGTGATGGCGGCTTCGAACCGCTTGACGTGAGGTCCAAACGGGTCATCCGAGTCGTCGGGAATAACGACCAGTTCGGCTGACGAGCGCCACGGACGGCCATCCGCTGTCAGGTCTGCTTTCTGGTTGATCCAGAACGCGGTTCCGTCTTCCAGCGGGTTGCCGCTGTTATCCATTTCATGTCCGAGCACACCGTCGTTTTCCGGGTCGTTTCTGGCGATGACGTATTGAACGGTTCCGTCGTCGCCATGGGCTCCCTCGTCGGTGTTGTCCCACTCGAAGTAGATCTCCCAGCGGTCAACGAACCAGGAGCGGGCGGCCATGTCGCTGAAATCGGCGTTCCACCATTCGCTTCGCTTGAATACGGCGACATCGTCATGCGACCAACCGGCCACATAAATCTGGTTCTCTTCTTCGTTCCAGGCGACCATGAAGTAATTCTCCTCGGTCTTGTTCGCCGGCGAGGTTACCTGGTAGCCGCTTGGGTAGAACTCGTTACATACACGCTTTTCCAGTCCCTCCGGCCAATCGCTCAGATCTCCGTCGACTGTGATCGGCGGAATCTGGTAGGCCGTGGCCGTCTTCGGATTCGTTCCTTGCTGCGGATCGACATACTCCTGTGCTCCAACAACCGATACGATCAGGCAGCAACCCAACACCATCAAAACAGCACGTCTCATTGCTTCCCCTTTCTATGATCGGGATGGGCCGGCCGGTTTCCCGGCGGAACAAAAACTATGCCCCCTTCGCACTCGGTACGAAGCGACCTGACTTCTGGGGGATCATAATAGGTTTTTGTTCGCCTTGTCAATACGTAAAAGTAAAGAATTCTGAACCTAAGAAAGTGTTCAGGAAGCGTTCTGCGTGCCGATGAGGTGACGCATTTGGCGGGTTTGAAGGGAGAGAGAAAGAAAAACGTACCTTTGTCGGGAGAACAACTCTGGTATACTGGCTTTTCTTCAGTTCTGTTCAGGATGTAGTCAAACACGAGTGTGTGTTTTAGAAGGAATCAACCCCCTCCTACACCTCCCCCAATCTTGGGGGAGGAAAGGCACGGTTGATACGCCGGTTTTGGAGGCCGGTTCTGAAGGCCGGTTTTGAAGGCTGGTTTTGAAGGCTGGTTTTGAAGGTCGGTTTTGGGGGCCGGTTTTGAAGGCTAATTTTGAAGTCTGGTTTTGGAAGTCGGTTTTGGAGGTTTGAGAAGCCGTGGGGTTCAATCTGATTGTTCTGGCCAAACAGGTTCCGGACACGAAGAACATTACCGGTGAGGCGATGAAAGCCGACGGAACAGTGAACCGTCAGGCCCTTCCCGCCGTGTTCAACCCGGATGATTTGTCGGCCTTGGAGATGGCTTTGTCTCTCCGGGATCGGTATGGTGGACGTGTGACTGTAATCACGATGGGGCCTCCGCGAGCCGTGGAGATTCTGAGGGATTCTCTGTGCCGTGGAGCCGACGCTGTTTACCTGGTCACTGACAAACGATTTGCCGCTGCCGACACTCTCGCAACCTCTTACACGTTATCGAAAACAGTACAGAAGATTGGAGTCCCGGATCTTGTGCTGTGTGGACAGCAGGCGATTGACGGCGATACGGCTCAGGTCGGCCCCCAGCTGGCGGAGAAACTCGCTTTACCTCAGGCCACCTATGTGACGGAAATCTGTATCGAGGATGGTGCAGCGTTTGTGAAGAAGGAAATGGGGAACGGCTATGAGGTGCTGCGGGTGCCGATGCCGTCGCTGCTTACGATTTCAGGTGGGATTGTTGCGCGGCCGCCGAGTGCGAAACGGGTGATGAAATACAGGCGAGCCAGAACTCTCCTCGATTTGCGTCAAGAACTCAAGAAACAAGCCGCCGGGTTGAGCCCGGAAGAGATAGAAGAGGAAGCGCAGAAGAAGGCACAGTCGCTGGAAGCGAAAGGACTTCTTGTCCCGATCCTCGATGCCGACGATGTTCAGGCGGAGCCGGAACGAATTGGTTTGAGCGGATCGCCGACACGAGTTAAGAGAGTATGGGGAGTTACGCTTCTCGGCGGAGAAAGCAAGGTGATCCCGGCGACGGAAGAAGGTATCCATTCGCTGATCGACGAGTTGGTGGAGGATCATATTTTGGGGTAGGGAATCAATCCCCTCTGAATCTCCCCCAGGCTTGACGAACCGGCAAAAAGTGAGCAAAACAGATCTCAACCCCCTCCTAACCTCCCCCGATCTTCGGGGGAGGAAGGGAAAGAAATCTATGTCGGTTCGACCAGGCTTCCGTTTCGATTTCCCTTTCCAAGAGGGACGCGCTTGCGTGGCCACAGTCAGGGGAGGCTTGGGGTCAATGTCATTAAGTTAAGTTTCAGAGAAGGAGCGAGGGGAGGGCGAACCTC
>CAZTDD010000075.1:0-33364 GCA_964612675.1 uncultured bacterium | reverse complement strand
GCCATCCAGGAATCGAACCTGGAACCTGCGGATTAAGAGTCCGTTGCTCTGCCTAGTTGAGCTAATGGCCCGAAAAACAGCTTCATAGAGACTGCGAAAACGAGCAGCTATACTACCAGTTCGAGCCCCGGCAGGTCAGGGCCGGGAACCCCTCCTATACCCTCTCACTGCTTCTTCGCGCATTCAGAACAATACCATCTCTCCCCGCTACAAACCCACCCCTGCGATTCTACAGTTTCCAAACTCCGTTGCTCAAACGCCTTGCCGAGATTGTCTAACGAGGTAGAAGGATCGAAAAAGATCTGCTGACCGAAATGATTCTGACAATCGGGATTCTCGCAGGCCACCTCTACCCTGGCATGGATGGCCAAATTCAACTGGCCTTTGGGGATATTCGCGCCTTCCCCTTCAGGCGGCTGTGTTTCGTCATGTTCTTGGGGCATAACATTCCTCGCAAAGCAGTGTCTCTCGCTTGTTGCGACTATAGGGATGTGACAGTCCGTTGTAAACCATTCCCACTTCATCATACACTGTGCACTCGGACAACGGAATATTTCAAAGCCGGAAATGACCATCTGTGCTTGACGAAACGCCTTTTCGTAGGTAAGAATGGCTCATGGAACGGGAGCGGAGGTTAGACAAAGCGAGATGTGTATATGGACCTTGAACTGGTGCGAAAAATCGTCGCTCTAGTCGAAGAAGCGGACATCAGCGAACTGGAGGTCGAGGAAGAGGGCCTGCGTGTCTCCGTCAGGAAACATATCGAGACCGCACCGCCAACCGTCGCTTACCCCGCGCCAGCTGCCGCCGCTCCTCTCCCAACAGTCGAGGAGACCGCACCGCCGGATTCAACGGAGCTCGACGAAGACATTGAAGTGATCACATCTCCCATGGTCGGCACGTTTTATCGTGCACCGGCTCCCGACGCTGACCCCTTCGTGGAAGTAGGCACCAATATCAGTCCGGATACGGTTGTGTGTATCCTCGAAGCCATGAAGGTGATGAACGAACTGAAAGCCGGAATCCGTGGGCGTGTTGTGGCCATATTGGTGGAAAACGGTCAGCCCGTCGAATACGGCCAACCCTTATTCCATATTCGGAAAAACGGATAATTGTCCGGAGCCAAGGAGGGTCCCACCCGGACAGTGCCCATGTTCAGCAAAATCCTTATCGCTAACAGAGGTGAAATCGCTCTGCGCATCATTCGGGCATGCCGCGAGCTCGGCATACGAACGGTGGCGGTGTACTCGGAAGCGGATCGCGACAGTCTCCACGTGCGTTTTGCGGACGAGGATATCTGTATCGGTCCCCCGTCGCCACGCGAGAGTTACCTGAATGTCCCCCGCATTATCAGCGCCGCGGAGGTGACCGACGCCGACGCGATCCATCCCGGATACGGTTTTCTTGCGGAAATCCCGCATTTCGCCGAGATTTGCGCGTCCTGCAACATCGCCTTCATTGGCCCCCCGGCGGAATCGATAGCGAAAAGCGGCGATAAATCGATGGCTCGCCAGACGATGAAAGAGAGCGGCGTTCCCATTATTCCGGGATCGGAAGGGATTGTTGAGAGTGCGGATAACGCGGTCCGTCTCGCCCGGGAGATCGGCTATCCGGTCATATTGAAGGCCGCCGCAGGGGGAGGTGGACGGGGGATGCGAGTGGCGCACACGGATTTGAGCCTGGCTCAGGCGTTTGCTACCGCTCAATCGGAAGCCGAGAAAGCCTTCGGAAATCCTCATCTCTATCTGGAGAAATACATCGAACGACCTCGTCACATCGAATTCCAAATTCTAGCGGACCACCACGGCAACGTGATCCATCTCGGAGAGCGTGAATGTTCGCTCCAGAGGCGGCACCAGAAGATTCTGGAGGAGGCTCCTTCCCCCATTATGGATGAGTCTCTCCGCAGGCAAATGGGAGAAGCCGCCATCACGGCCGCGAAGGCCGTCGGATACCGGAATGCGGGGACCGTCGAATTCCTCGTTGACCCGGACCGTCGGTTCTATTTCATGGAAATGAATACGCGAATTCAAGTCGAACATCCTGTGACCGAACAAGTTACCAATGTCGATCTTATCAAAGAACAGATAGCCATTGCCTCGGGAAAGCCGCTACGGTTCAAACAGGAAGATATTAAGGTCAACGGACACGCGATCGAATGTCGTATCAACGCGGAAGACCCGACGCGGAACTTTATGCCCTCCTGCGGGCATATCACCGCGCTGCATATTCCGGGAGGCCCCGGAATCCGTGTGGATACGCACATCTATGCGGAGTATGTGGTACCTCCGTTCTACGATTCAATGCTTGCTAAATTGATCGCGTGGGGGACAAATCGAGATGAAGCGATCGAGCGGATGCGCCGCGCACTGTTCGAGATGGTTGTTGAAGGGATATCGAGTACGATAGGATTCCAGGAAATCGTTCTCGCGAGCCAGCAGTACCGATCCGGCGAGTTTGACACCAGCACGGTGGAGCAAATCACTGCCAGCGCTTACGGCGAACCGTGATCCAAAAGGCCGGGCAGTGCCCATGAAAAGTATGGGACGCTGGCTTGACTCCCTATCGCGATGTTATGATCGGTAGTGACGTGAAGGCCGGTAGAGCACACGGTGGATGGGACGACCATAAGAAACGACCAGGGTTTGAGGTTCAGATATAGTGACGTTTCAGGTAAATGACTGCGTTTTTTACCGGAGCATCGGTAATGGAGGTTGCTCATGAATGGGTATTATACAACCGAGAACGGACGAATCAGTATTGCACCGAGCATTGTGAAGACTTTTGTCGTGAAAGAGGTAGAGGGATCCCCGTGTTTTCGTTTTTCGCCTACGCGCGGGGAAGGAATCGGGGAGTATTTCAGCAAGCGGAGTACCGAAAACAGCATTCGAATAAATTTCGAAGACGGTCGCCCTTATATCGGCCTGAATCTGCAGGTGTTATTCGGGACACGGATACGCTTGAAGGCGCGCGATTTACAGGGCAGCATCGCCCGAGCCATTTCCCTGGGAACGGGACTCGAGGTGCAGGATATTACGATTAGCGTGGATCGGGTCTATTGTGAGCGCCCCGAATCCACCGCGCTTCCGTCGCCCCCGAGTCAATCTCAGGACATTGAATTGGAAGAGGCCTGACCTCTTACCGCGGGCGTGGAGCTGTTGCGAGAGGAGGATATTGTGACTGCGTTTCGACGAATTTCGTTGGGAGTAGCGGCTCTTCTCATGTTGGCGATTATCGTCGGCCTGGGATATGTGTATTTTGTGGATCAGACATTCCTGGTTAACGCGGCCAAACGATGCACGGATCTGATGTTCAATTATCCGTTTTCGTGGGTAGTTCTGCTTCTGATCGTCATTGTTCTGGTGAACTGCCTTCTCTCGGTTCTGGCCGTCATGCTCGGAATCGCGCCGACCTATGTGCGTCATCTGATGATCGAGGGAGAAAGCGGCCGGATTGCTGTCGCCTTGGATGCTGTGGAAGAGTATCTCCAGCGAAAGGGGAGCATGGTGACCGGGGTGAAAGACCTGCAAATTCACTCCGAGGTGTCTGCCGGGTCGCTGATCGTCCACAGCCGTCTGGTTTTGATTCTGGAAAAAGATATCCCCACGTTCAGCCGCGAGTTCCAAGGTCTGTTGCGGCGAGAGATTACTGCTACCCTCGGATTTCAGAACATTCAGGAAATTCGTGTGATCATCCATAAGATGGTGTCGGACGGCACCGCTGCCCAACCCGCCACAGCTGCCGAGGAAGAGAAACCAGAAGCCGAACCTGCCGAAGAAGAGCCGAAGGCACTCGGTTACGAAGAAGAAGGGGAATCGCAGACGGAAGAAGAATCGACCTTTCCCGAGCAGGAAGAAGAACGCACTGAGTCGGGATACGAGTCGGAAACACAGCCTGGATTTGAGGAAGAATCGGAAAAATCGTCTGAAGATCAATCATTCCCTTTTTCGCAGCAATCGGAGGAAGAGGAAACAGAGCGCGAACGGTGATCCTGTTCCGCTTTGTACGTCGTGACGGCCCCTGTGATTTCCGGCATCTCGCTTTCGGATGTCTTCCCCGTAGAGTATCGTTTCCCAATCAGACATAATCTGTACCATTGATATCGGTACGCCCGGTATCAGTAGGGCTATCAAGAAATGCGGAGGTGTGCCCGGATGCCTCTCCGGTGTATCTGGTTCTTTGTTCTCTTGCTGGGTGCGGCGCTCTCGTGGGCGGCGGTACCGATGGAGACCGTCGATGTCCTCGATGAGTTTGTTTCCGCCGATGTAAGTTCGAGGTGGCGCGTAAATCCGGATCGTCAGCCGGGTGCTGAGGAGCCTGCCTACGATGTACGCTCCTGGTCGGAACGGGATCTCCCGAGCCTGGTCGGCGTCCCTGCCCCCTTTTGGGTACGAAAAACGCTCGTGATTCCAGAACACATTGCGGGGGTACCGCTGGTTGGTGGACCTGCCTGGCTTTCCGTAGACTGCCGCGGACACGTTCGGGTTTATATCGACGGTCGTCCCGTGCAGGATCTCGGCCCGGGTGACGCTGTTGTCCCTCTGTGTGAACGGGCATATCCCGGCAGAGAGATCGTTGTTGCCATGCACGTACGTCAAACAGCAGGACCGGTGGTGTTTCGTTCGGTCGATTTGATGCTTGAAGAGATCCACGAACTGCGACGAATCGCTGGAGATCTTCTCGGAAATCTGGAAAACGCTCTCTTGCTGCTGCGTTTGACCCATGGTGAGGAAGAAGGAAAGTGGCGCCGATGCTTTCTGGATGCGGTACGCCGGATCGATCTTGACGCTTTGTACGCTCGCGACGCAAAGGACTTCGCCTTGTCCGCCTCTCAATGTAAGCAGACTCTTTCAGCACTGCGGGACCTTTCGAAAGAGATGAATGTATATGCTGGCGCCCGTGCTTTGCTGGATCCCTTCGGAAAGGAAACGAGCGAAGAGCTCGTCGAGGTATCCAGATCAGCTGCGCAGGAAGTCGTCGAGCTGCTCGAGCGATACCCGGACCTTGCGATTACCGGCTGGGACGCTCGATCTCATCGATGGCTGGAAGAACAACATCCGAGTCTTCACCAAGAGCTTGTCCGATTCGCTTCCGAACGCCGATACGTATTGGCCGGTGGCGCGTGGACCCATTTCGATCCGGACTTGGTGTCGGGCGAAGCCATCATCCGTCAGTATCAGCTGGGTGTAGAGTATTTCGAGAAGGTTTTCGGCCAGCGAGTGAGAATTGCCACGTTCCCAGGCGCACCGAGTGCCGGATCGATGTTGCCCGAATTCCTCTCGGGGTGTGGGATGATTGGTGTCATGTTCGACTCGATCGAAGGCACCTTTCCGTGGAATTTGTTCTCCTGGCAGTCGCCGTCGGCAGCCCGGATACTATCTTACTATCCGCCACACCGATCCGCACCGACGCCGGAACGTCAAATCTTACTGGAGCTGGAAACTGTTCATAATCGACACCAACTTCGCGACGTGGGAGTTTTCTTCGATGTTACAGGAGAAAGAAGGCCTTCCGGTGAAGAGACCATCCGTTTCCTGGAAAGTGCAGAGTCCCGTCCCCTGTTTCCTACCGTGATCTATACCGACCCCGGCAGTTTCTTCGATCGCCTGGTAAGCAATCCGTATGGCGTCAGTTATCCGCTGTATACCGGGCGTGTAAACCTTGCCAAGCATTCACAGCGTTTCATTCAAGTTCCAGAGATCAAACAGCTTGCCGGAGAAGCCGAAGCTCTTTTGATCGATCTGGAACGAATCTGCTCTCTGCTTTCCCGCATGGCGGCCGATTCTTTCCCCGGGGAGGATTTGAATGAACTGTGGAGGCAGCTTCTTTCATTTCACAGGCGCGCTGTTCTCACGGGAATCGCGGAAGAGGATGTGTTGAACAACGCCCGGCAGAAGCTCACCGACCTTCGCGGGAATCTACAAGATCGATGCTCCTCGGCTTTGGAGAAACTGGCTGCGGAGATGGATACGGACGGGATGGAGCACGCCGTTGTGGTCTTCAATCCACTCTCGTGGGTCAGAACGGATGCTGTCACCGTTGCGATTCCTTTCGAAGAGGGCGAAGTCTCGGTCAAGAACCCCTGGAATGAGACAGTCCCTTCGCAGATCGTCGAGCAGGGACGCGAGATTTGTTTTCTGGCGGAGAACGTACCGCCATTGGGATATAAGGTCTTCGAGCTGGTGCCAAAGTCACTCACCGATGCTCCCCCCACCTCACTTGAAGTCAGAGGAGAGACTGTTGCGACTGACAACTACCGTTTCACTGTGGACGAGGACACCGGCCGGATTACAGACCTGCGGTTAACGGAATCGAACGGGAGAATACTAAGCTCCGATGACGGGTTTGGACCGACATTGTTATGGGGCGATCTGATGGAAGTGGAGAATGTCAATACTGACGTTATTGAAGATGGACCGGTTCGAGCACGAATCCGTGTGAGTCAATTATTGGGATCAGCATCGGTTGTGCACGAGTACGAGGCGGTCGCCGGGCGCCCACGGATCGACGTGACCGCCGGCTGTAAGGGCCTGAGCCGGAGTCTGGGATTTTCCGCCAAGAGCGATTTTTTTGCACCTTCTATGGTTGCTGGAGTAGCGGGATCTATCCAAGAGTGGAAAACCGTCACCGGCCTGCGTATCAACGGTCCTGTACCGGGTCATGACTGGGCCGGTTTGTCTTCACCCGATCAGTCGCTCGGTTTTGCCTTATTGACGTGCAGCCGAACAGGCTTTCTTTTCGGTCCCCACGAACTGACTCTGGCGTTGGAACCGGGTACACGCACCATGGAAATCCGGGCCGGACTATATCCTTATCAGGGTGATTGGCGATCGGCAAATGTATATAGGGAAGCGCAGGAGCTTCGACATCCTTTGATTGCCGCCCAAACCGAGGCACGCACTGGACGTCTTCCCCGGATGTACTCGCTTATCCAATCTGTCCCTGACCATGTTGTCGTTGGTAGCGTGCGTACAACAACAAGGGGAGACGGGTTGCTTGTACGGCTGTGGGAAACAGAGGGAGTGGCGTGTCGAGCCGAAGTGACGGTCGGGTCGCCCCTTCTGGCAGCCGAGGAACTTACCCTTTTGGATGAAGGACCTCTTCCCTTAGAATACGCGGGAAACACCGCTTTCGTACCGATTGACTCCTTTCAGGTCAAAACAGTGCGAATTATGTACTGATTTCTTCGAAAATCGTCTTGGTTTCCGATGGAGGAATGGTGAAGAACTCAGAAAAAAAAGAGCTAAAACAACTTTATGTCTGTTTGATTGAAGGAAAGGACAAACCGTTTTACGCCTCGTTGGCTTCTCTTCAGGGGCTTGTCGCCGAACTTCGAACTTCCACGCCGATGACAAAGGGGGCAACCGTCTACCTTGCGCCGGTTCCAAAGGATTGGGATGGGACCGAAATCGGGGTTGATGAGCTCTTAAAACATCCCAATTTGAAGATGGGCCAGGTCAGCCGTACAGAAGGGCGCGGTATGGTCACCCTTCGTTTGGTTACGGAAGAGGCAAAACATTTTCGCGATCAGATCCGCGCAGGAAATGTCGGGCAGGATGACCTGGCGGTCAAAGCATCCGAAGCGGGTTCAATCACAACACTCCACGTTACCGGAGGACTGGGAGTCGCGAGCGCATCCATTCTGGAGTCGGCCCTGCAGAAACTGAGATCCTCCTCAGCCCTTGTTTTGCTGGATATGACCGAGATGACGGTGAACTCGGAGGCGTCCGTAAGTTTCCTGCTTCGATTTATCAAGGATTTTGAACGGGGGGGCAGCGCCGTTGCCATTCTTCTGAAGCCTACCTGCCGTCTGCTCGAAATCCTGGCCGACAGCCATTCCGGACAGATGGTTCCGGTCCACACAAGTCGCGACATGGCCGTCGCTTCCCTGCTGGAGCGGATGTTGGAGGCGTGATCGGGCGAATGCGAAACTGACAGATCCCCTGTTTTATGGTTACTATCCGGTTTGAGGATTCACTGAACCATCTTAAAAAAAGATCGGAGTCTTGGAAATGAATGATAAGGGCTGCCCGCCGGTCCTGCACGTTGCTTTTCTCTTGTCCTTAGTATGTTTCTCCGCCTTACCGGCAGGTGCGGATACAATCATCGGCTGGGAATTTGAGGACGGACGGCTTC
The DNA here is from genome assembly GCA_964612675.1 of uncultured bacterium. GTDB lineage: Bacteria > Hinthialibacterota > Hinthialibacteria > Hinthialibacterales > JAKPRU01 > CAZTDD01. The sequence goes on along the minus strand of CAZTDD010000075.1, from coordinate 25,228 downwards.
CCTATTTGCAGCAGGCGGTCGAGATCGGTCGTAAACACAAGATCAATCACATCCAGATGTCATCTTCGATTGTCCGGTCTGTGAGCGATCTTGTCGCGGACAGCGAGAAGGTTCGTGAACTGCGTCAGGTCGCGCTTGCCGCAAAACAAGGAGATATGACGGTTTTTCTCTGGGCACCGGAATTGCAGGATCTGCCACCCGGTGCATCGATCAGAGATCCCCTCACTGCAAATCGTATCCGTGAGCGGTATACGCGTCTCCATACCGCCCTTCCCGCAATCGACGGTCTGGTTCTCGATCTCGATCCGGGTTCTTTGTCTGGAACCTCAGCAAGCGAACGTGCTGGTGCTCTTACGACTCTAGTGGATCTCTTGCACGGCGTATGCAGCGGTGTCGATTGGGATCTTTGGGTTCGGTTAGACGCGAAGACACCGGATGAGTTGGAATGGATGACCAAAGGCGTCACCGATTCCAACCCTTCCATTGGAGTGTTTGTGCCAATTGTCATCCACGAGTGGAGTCCGAAATCTCCTTATCATCCGGCGCTTGGAACATTCGGCGAGCGAAGGCACATCGTTGAGTTCGATCTCGCAAATCGCAACTTCGGGCGATGTATCCTTCCGTATTGCTATGCCGAGCGGGTTGCCGAGCAATTGAAGTTTGCCCGAGAAAAAGGCGCAGTCGGCGCCGTCGCCAGAGTCGACTGCGGAAGAGACCATGTGATTGGAAGCGCTTGCGCGATCAACCTCTGGACGTTCTGCCGATTTTTGCAGAATCCGTCCACGAGTTTGGAAACGGTCTGGTCCGACTATTTTCGCGAAACGTTTGGCAAGAGCGATCAGGAGCAGCTTCGTGCATGTCTGGAATCGACCGACGAGGTGGTTGAACGTGTGTTTCTCTCGGAAGGGTCCCTATTTCTAAGTGACGAAAGCCGCATCCCGAGTTTGAAGGGAGCCCAGAACCGCTTGAGCGAGGAGGGACTGTCCAATTGGGATCCATCGTTCGGTAGAACGGAACGAAACCTCCTCAAAATGTCTACTTACACGGCAGGCAAACTGGTCAAGGAAAAAGACGAAGCGGTCGCCCGAGCGCTTGAAGCTCGCGCTGTATTGGAACGGGCTCGTTCCGGTGTCACTATCAGCGGCTACATCGCCATGTCTTCTCAGATGAGCATCTTGGATGACGCCGCACGGTTGTGGAGAGACATTGCGTACACCTATTGCGCATATCAGATTTGGAAACAGAACGAATCCGATGAAAGCGCACGGAATCGGCTCGAACTCGCCCATAAGCACGTATCGAGCTGGTCGAAGTATTTCGTTACGGTCTATGGCGGGGATAATCCGATATTCAGCGCCGAGCGCATGGCGGTGTTTTGCAATGAGATTGAGCCGCCTGCGCCTCCGGAACAAAAGGAATCCGCGACTTCTACTCCCCCCGGGCAGGTTCCAAAGAGTCCCTATCGGCCCCAACAAAGGCGTTAACCCATTTTCGGGTCATTCCAGAGGGCGAATCCCTAGCGCTTCCAATAACTGGGACGCCCGAGCATCGTACGTATGATCGCGTACGATCCTTGCTTTCCCCCGTTCTACGATTCTCTCCCTTTCTTCCGGGCGCTCAAGAAACCATTCGATCTTTCGTTTCAGATCATCGATGCTGTGCCAGAAGACCATTTCCTCGTCCGGAACAAAGAAAGAATCGGCGTTCTTTATCCAGTCGGTTAACAGAAATCCATCGCGGAGTGGAACATCGAAATCGCGCATATTCAGACAACTGACAGCCTGAAGACTGTGCATGCCGATGTTGATGTCGGCCGACTTGCAGACTAACGGGAACTCGGTTTGATATTCGATAGGCCCGCAGAAACATTTGCGCAAGGGAGAATCTTCTCTCGTCGCTGTGATCCACGCGTCCGTTCCGTATAATCTCAGTCCGTACTGTGCGACGGATTCAAGGACTCGGATTCGTCGACGTGCATTTGCAGCGGAATACAGAAAATACGGTAACGGCGATCCAAGCCTCGGTAAGGCCTTTGAAACGCAGATTCTCTCCTGTCTGGTCAAGGAAGCGAGCAGTTCCTCTTCGCTTGTCGCACGATCCGCTAAGCGCAGGTCAACCAGTTTGCTCAAAATGGTACGTTCGTCCGGCCTCAGTTTTTTCCAGGATTCGCTGAGGTCGACAATCTGTCCAACGAAGGCAAGCGGTGAACGATATTCCTCGTGTGTCTGTCCCGGTCGTTCCAGATCGCTGGCAAAATACAGTGTCGTGACCTCGGGTGCTTTACAGGATCGAGCAAATGCCGCAAACGCTTCGTCACAGACAAAGACATGGTCAAACTCTGTGAAGAAGAACATCGGGTGCTGCCTCCAAAAGTACGCCGGATTGTCGACGTACCACGTCACACGGGGAATCGGAAGCGTTCGAGCAACCTCGCGCGGCAGAAGGAGGCTGCTCGGAAAATTGGCTTGAAGCAGCAGATCCGGCTGAAAAGAACAGATATCCATAAAAGAACGCCACGGGGGCTGATAGCTGTCCGGGTCGATCTCGAGAATCCGGATTTCGAATCCTTTTCGTTCGAGCGCTCTCATTAAGGCGCGTACAATATGCTGGATTGCACGATCTCCCAGGCTTACAGACGTCCAGATTTTGCGAACCTCTGTTCTGCCTCTCCTGTGCTGCTCGAACAGCTGCTTCTGCAGGTTCTGCTTCGCATACTGGTATCGCCGTCGGCCTTCATCAATGTCCCGTAAAAGAGCCTGATACATGGACTGTTCCGTCGGCCACGCGGGACGTCCGAACATATGGACGGGACGGGCACACGCGTCGAGGTGATTCCGCTCACGTACCTCGCGACATAACTGAATGAGTTCTTCACCGACGCAGAGAAACGTTCGCTGCGAAGACAGCAACGAAGTCCAATCATTGAGCTGCAGCATCGCCCGAAATACATCCAGACGGGGTTCCAGCAGGACAAGCGCTATCGGAGTGCCGTCTTGGCCCCTGCGACTCTCCGTTTCCCGGAAGACTTCGCTGACCATGTACCCCAGTCCGGTGCCGAGAACGTAAATCAACTCCGTCTCCGAGGAACGCAGTGCCCGTTCGAGCCATTTCCGTAATTCTGCGCATTCGTCTGCAATGGTATGGGGGCCGTGAATCCAGTTCGCATCCACACGGCATTGGTAGGTTGGACCTCCCTCCGGAATCATCACGATATGGCTCGAGTCGGTATTTTCGATTCTTGTCGCGAGATCAGGCCACCGTAATCGCAACTCGGCCAGATTACGATGATAGAAAAAAGGACTCAACTCGCTGCTGCGGAATTCAAATGGACTTGACATCTTCCTCGTGGATCCATTCGGAATGGTCGAAGAGATTCGGGATGCTGAGATGTGCTCTGAACCTATACGTACCGCAAGTCAAACGGTTAATGCCCCGTCAGAACTCTTTCAGTCGGATTTCAACGCTCACGTTTCTCTTCTTGCTCTATATCGGCGGACATGGGCTTTCTCTGCAAGCGGCTCCCTCCTCGAAGGAGCACATCCCGTCCCTGCACATAGGGTTTTTCGACAAGGTCAAACGGGCACTCGAGATCGTCAACGCTTCCAATGACACGTGCCGGGTTGCCGAATGCGTAACATCTTGGCGGTATGTCTTTAGTGACCACGCTTCCGGCTCCGATCAACGCATATTCACCAATGACGACTCTTGGCAGCAAGGTGACGTTGAGGCCGATTCTCGCACCACGTTGGATTGTGGGACCCTGAAGGCAGAGGCCGCAGAGCGGATGCGGATCGTTGCCAATCACCACACCCGGGCCGAGAAAACCATCATCTTCGAGCGTCGTAAACTGGGCTACATACACATTGTTGTGAATTCGGACATTGTTCCCGACTTTGCAGCCATAATCCAAAACGGAATTGTTCCAAATACAAAACGAATCCCCGATGATGTTCTCTTCTCGTATCACAACATTGTGTCCGGTGGAAAGGTCATGGCCGATTCTGGTATTCGTGTAAATCACTGTGCCGGAGCGAATACGAGCACGATCTCCGATCACTGTGTCTTCGATGCTGATGTTTCGGGCTGAAACACAATCAAAATGTACGTTTCTGTCGATGTTGGGATTCTTTCCCAAAACGGTTGCCATGTTGCAACTCCGTGCGCAATCTTATGCCGAATTCCAAATCCAACTGCTGCGAATCCCAGCCTCCATCACTGAACTGACACGAAATCCGCTTCCTATAGAAAGCTGTAGCCCAGTTTTGCGTGATTCTCATCATCGCGGAAAGCGGAAGAGACCATCGCCTGCTGTTCGGGTGTCAGTATCCTCTTCCATTTATCGATTTCCGTCGGAACGGGATCTCTATAGTAGGTTCGCCGATCATACCATACATCGTCCAAGACTTTTTCCCCGCTGTGCTTTTTTCCTGCGGGATGGAGCATATCCTCCGTCCACGAAACGCCGAGAAACGAACACAGCGATTGAGATTCCACCGTTGGATCGGTCACAATTCGCTCGTATACGATAGTGTGCACGCGGTCCGGTGCCTGGCGGGCCGCCTCGAATCCCGCCTGAGTTCCTGTCTTGACAGCATGGATCGCGGAGTGGATATCGACACTGATAGGTACAGGTTGGATACCTTTTCGTTTTGCACGCATCCCCACCATCAGAAGCGAGGCCACAATGGCGCGTGGATCGCGGACCACGTGAATGAATCGTGCAGCCGGCAAGATCTCCAGTAATTCTTTGAAGACAAATACATTGGAAGGAGTCTTTTCGCTCAGGTAGTCGCAACGATTTCTATCTGCGACCGGCAGCAGGAGCCTTTCGATCAGTGACGCGATCGCTTTATCGACGTCTTCTTTGGTACAAAAGGTATCGATCCGTCCCGCTACAACGGCGCTGAGGAGTGTTTTCCGGACTTCGACGATCATAGGAATTCTGTCGAATTCCGGACCGCCGTAAATGTCCGGATGACAATCGAGCATGTTCTGAACCAAGGTTGTACCTGATCGTGGCGAACCACCGACAAAGATCAATCGTTCGCCTCTGCGACCGGAAACCTTGGATTCTCTGTACATGTACCGTTTCCCGTATTCCGTTTCTTTCAGTAAGGCGGACGACAGACCGCGATCATCTCGGCCGCAATTTCGGGATATTCCTTGCCAAGTTCGTGATAAGCACGAGTCAATTCCGGTGTGCCGACTTTCTCGAGCTGATCATTTGTCAACGGTTTGAGGAAATATCCTCCGAAGTGCTCAATTACCCACCCAGCGTCCGAAATCTCTTTCTCTAAGAGAGAACGTGTATACACTCTTCGTTGTCCGAGCGAGCTTTTGAGCGGTCCGAGTTCCGTGACAGATTCGAGAAGACCCATGATGACCGCCGCTTTCCGGTGAAGCGAATCGGCGTTGCTTTCACAAACCAGGAGTCGTCCCGAGGGATTTACCCAATCGAGAGCACCGCGCATGACGGGAACGCCATCGTCCAAGTGTTCCAGCAAATGTCCCATGATAATCGTATCGAATCCACGCTCCGGACGATAATCTTCCGCCATACTACACACCAGCTCGAGTCGTTCGGACCGGCCTTTCTTTCGCGCTTTTTCGATCAGCGTCGGAGCCGCATCCACTCCAGTCACTTTTTTGAACCGGCTCAATAAAAGCGGAATCTGAATTCCTTCCCCCAGTCCGATCTCGAGACAGGTGTCTCCTACAAAATGCTCCGCCAGTACTTCGTATGTCAGATGGGCGAGGACTTCGTTGAAACCAGCGAAGTGCTCAAGGGTTTTGGCTACGTTTTCCAGCTCTTCCCGGGGTGTTCCCGTCATATCGATCAACCTCGTTCCGTGGTCATTGTTCTGTCAACTCAAGAGTATAGCGAGTGTGAATCACGCCTGTTCCGCCGAAAGACTCCTTGAATTGAAGCAGCCCCCAGTTGACAGTCTCTCCCTCCGATTCCGTCGATACACCGAAATTCAAGAATCGAAAGCCCCTCTCCTTCATCCACTTCATAATGTTCCAGATCAGCAAATTCAACGGCTGCTGTCGCTGATACTCCGCCCGGCTGGCGAGGTATTGGGTATGTGCAACCGTATCCGTGGGATTGAATATTACAGAACCTGCGATCATTTTCCCGTCGTGGAAAGCCCCGAACAGGTGGATTCTGTCGGGGAAACGGCTTTGGAGAAGACGAATTTCCGGGACCGTATGTACCGGCGACACACCATGAGCCCGAAGACTATCGGCGAGTATTTCCCAAAACGCTTCGTAATCTTCTGTTTTGCCGACCTCTACCCCCTCTCTCTGAGCCTTCCCAATTCCCCATCTGCAATTGGGTGACATACGTTTGTACAGGTCGGATTCGGCATCTTCCGCCAATGGTACACACGTCGAAAGTCCGATCGTTCGGTAATGAAACCCCTCTTTCTCGAACACGAAATCGATGTGGTGGCATGGAAAACGGTGATACAGATCCGGCGGCGGAGCAACCACGATACGGTCAAGAGAATTCGTTCGCGCATATCCCGTAATGGATTCGACTATACTCTGGAGAATCTCCGTCCTGGTGAACGGGGCTGCGATCAATCCACCGTAGGTACAGCCGGGATGAGAGTTCAGCTCTCGCCGGCCGTTGAGTGATCTCTCGACGGCAGGCAACGCAGCAACCCATCGATCTCCTTGTGTGGCGATAAGCGAATGGTCTCGGAACCGTTCCGGAGGATGGTAAGACAGAAAACGCATCGTCGACAGCATTGTGCCGTTAATCGAATGGCTCACAAACTCATCCCATCTGCTCTCCATCTCAGGGGTATAGCGAATCAAATGGATTCTCTTGGTCATGACTGCGTTCGTTCAACGAGATGAACTGAATGAGGAGGTCTCCAGTATTGGTCGCGGTATCGACGATAGTATTCTATCGTCTTCGTAAGCCCTTCTTCGAGCGAGGTTCGCGGACTCCATCCGACTGTTTCCTTTATTCTCGTGATATCTGCGTAGTAATGGCCCGGTTCAAGCTGTTTTCTTTCGTCGGAGAATGGAGCGAACTCCCAACGTCCGCTTCCGGCAAGCCGCACGATCGTCTCTCCCAACTCGACGAAATCGGTAGGTTTTCCAGATCCTACATTGAATATCCGGCCGTATGCTTCGTCTTTGGCACCTGCCAAAAGGACCGCTTCCACAACATCTTCTACGTATAGGAAATCGCGAAGGATCTTGCCATCCCCCATGATGGGGATTGTCTCGTCATCCAGTGCCAACCGTATGAACCAATTCACAACGCCGTACCGGTTATGCTTCATCTGGTGCCGTGGGCCGTACGTATTCGTGATGCGGAGGCACACACTCGGGAGGTGATGAACCTCGTGATACATGAGCGTGATTTTCTCAGCGGTCAGGTTACTGATCGCATAGATCCCTTTGGGGTTCGTCGGCGCGTCTTCGTTTACGGGGAGTTGGACACTGGAACCATACTGTCCCCGCGTCCCGGTAAAGACGATCTTCGTCCGTGGATTGAATTGTCGGCAGGACTCGAGTACCGACAACGTACCCACAACGTTGATGTCCACATCGGTAAAGGGGTCCTGGACGCTGTCGACGTGACTGACCTGGCCCGCTATATGAAAGACATAATCTTGCCCCTGCACAATGTAATTCATCGAGGGACGATCGCGAACATCGGAGAAATTGATCTGGACCCGATCTCGAACCGGTTCAATGTTGAACCGGTTCCCTCCATATAGAGGCAGCATATTGTCCAGCAAAGTGACGTCGGCCCCCAGGTCGACCAACGCAATGGCGAGGTTCGAACCCAGAAAACCTAAGCCACCTGTGATAAGAACCCGTTTTCCTTGAAAGGTCTCTTTCAGGTAGTCCCCTCTCATGTCAGTCGCTCATTGAATCTGCGGAATATTTGTGAGTTCATTTGCACCGTGCCGACGTAACCGTCCGCTGGAATGAATTCTTGACTCAACGACGTTTTGCCAGCAGAGTATCATACTGTTTCTTGAGTTTACAGACAATTGCCGCGCTTGTGTGGACGGTTTAGTCAGGAATCTCCACCGGACGCCTTGGGGTGTCAGATCGGACAATAACGCCAGTGAAAAGAAAAGAACGTGTCGTCATATTGGCCGGTGGAGAGGGCCGCCGCTTGCGTCCTTATACGTGGATTCTACCCAAACCGTTGGTTCCAATTGGGGACTGTTCCATTCTCGAAATCGTTGTTCGACAGCTTCGTCGGCATGGGTTGAGTCGAATCACCTTGGCCGTGGGCTACCGAGCGGATCTCGTCATGGCGCTCATGGGAGACGGATCGAAGTTCGATGTAGAAATCGAGTATTTTGTGGAAACTGAACCCCTTGGGACAATCGGCTCCTTGGCACGGATAGCCGATCTCTCTGCAACATTTCTCGTCATGAACGGCGATGTTTTGACCGATTTGAACTACACGGACTTCCTCGATTTCCACGCCGAGAAAGGGGGAATAGCAACGGTAGCCACAACGCAACGTCACACCTCTATCGAATTCGGGACCATCCAATGCGGTGAGGACCACCGCATCGTTTCGTTCCAAGAGAAACCTTCGTTCGATTACACTGTGAGTATGGGAGTGTACGCGTTTGAACCGCGATTGTTAGAGTTTGTTCCCACGGATCGTTACTTCGGTTTCGATCGCCTGATCCATCGTCTGATAGGCGCCGGTGAGCAGATCAATGCGTTCCCATTCGGCGGACATTGGCTGGACATCGGTCGTTTGGACGACTATGAAGAAGCCATTCAAGAGTTTGAAAAACATCGATCCTTATACATTCAGGATGAAGCCTGATGTGGAAAATTCCCCTTTTTGATCCGGATATCGGCGCCGATGAACTCTCGGCGGTTACCGAACCGATAAGCGACAAATGGTTGGCGCAAGGAAAGCGAACCGCGGAATTCGAGCAGACGTTTGCCGAGATGCTGCAGGTACCGTACGCGGTTGCGGTGAACAGCGGAACCGCCGCTCTCCATCTCGCGATGTTGCTCGCCGACATCGGGCCGGGCGATGAAGTGATTGTCCCGTCGCTTACGTTTGTTGCCACCGCCAACGCCGTCCGATATACGGGGGCTGTGCCTGTGTTTGCCGACATTGAAAGCGAGGAGGATCCGACGATCTCGGCGAAAACCATCGAATCGAAAATCTCCCCGCGAACCAAAGGCATTATTGTTGTCCATTACGCCGGGTTTTCGTGCCGCATGGAATCCATTCTCCAGCTGGCAGAGCGCAAAGGTCTCGTTGTCGTTGAAGATGCGGCTCATGCGGTTTTCACGCGCGAGAGCGAACGTTACTGCGGTACATCCGGTGTATGCGGTTGCTTCAGTTTCTACTCAAACAAGAATATTACAACCGGCGAAGGCGGCATGTTGGTCACATCGAGTGCCGAAGCGGCCGAAAGAGCACGTCGTCTCCGGACCCACGCGATGACAACCGGTACCGCCGAAAGGCATCGGGGATCGGCGCTTTCGTATGATGTAACCGAACTGGGTTGGAATTACCGCTTGGATGATGTGCGCGCTTCACTCGGAATCGCTCAGCTGCGACGTCTTCCGGAATTACTAAGACGCCGTCGCGAACTCCGCCGCCTCTATGTTGAATTGTTGAGCAGCGTACAAGAAATCCAAATACCATTTCGCGATCGCTTTGGAGAAATCGGGTACCATATTCTACCGATTCTTCTCGATCAAGAGATCAATCGAGATGAAACCAGGAGGCGACTGAACGATCTGGGAATACAAACGTCTGTCCACTATCCCCCGATTCATCTATTCGAAGCATACGAAAAACAACAGTCGGTAGATTTGCCATTGACCGAAAGTGTGGCAGCCCGTGAGATAACATTGCCGTTTTTCCCATCGATGACCGAAGAGATGGCCGAGCAAGTCGTGGATTGTCTCAAGAGAGCCATTGCGTAAGCCGAGACGCCCCACGATTACTCTTGTTTCTTGACTTCGCCTTTACGAATCTTGGAACGCAGCTGAGGACCTTTGGTGGAGGCTGTCGAGCCTTGAGATTGGCGACCGCCGGTCTGCTGCCGAAGTTGGACGCGGTATTTGGGGGTAGGTGTCATATCGCGAAGCCTACCGATAGCCAAAAAATAGCCCGCCGCTACTCCGGCCACATCCGCTATAAAATCCATCGTCTCGAGATTGCCCAGACCAAGACTGTCCCCCCATTCCTTCCAGATGCCGAGAAGAACAATCAGCGCCATCCCGAGAGCAGCACCGAACGCGACACGTCGCCGGCGTACCGCTTGGGCCGAACTGAGCCGCCATGTCTCAACCCGGAGCTGCGGGGCGGTCGAGAACAACAGAGTCAACAGAATGAATGTCAGACCTGCCGAAATACCGAAGTGTAGTAGCTTGTCCATACGCTATTCCACATTAAGCCTCAGAGGCGGGCACTTCCTCTCCGTAACCGTAGCCATAACCGTATCCATAACCGTAGTGTTGATAGGCCTGTCGTTCGCGCCTCGGAACCCGATTTAAAACGATCCCACTGACATCGCCTCCTGCCGTACGGATATGATCGATACCTGTTGTTACAGCATCTCGTGTTGTTTTCCCGCAATTCACAACCATCACCGTGCGGTCCGCGTATCCCGACAAGATGGATGCGTCGGGAACAACAAGAGTAGGCGAGGTGTCCATGATCAGAAAATCGGAAACAGTCCGTAATTCCTCCAACGCCCGCTGTGGCATGTCCGAGCTGAGTAGGTCCGCTGGACGATCCACTCGGGAGCCGGCAGCTACGAGAAAGGCATTGGGCACCTCGGTCTCCTGAACGATGTCATACACATCCGCTGTCTGAAACAGAAGATCGACGAACCCGGGCTCGCGAAACTCCCCGAAGAGATTGTGTAGGCGGGGCGTACGAAGATCGCAATCAATGATCGTTGTTTTCTTGCCGGACCTTGCCAACGCAAAAGCGAGGTTAACCGCAGTCATCGACTTGCCTTCGTTGGGAAGACTGCTGGTGACGAGAATGACCTGGCTCTTTGTGCGCATCGCGGAAAAGAGAATCGCGGTTCGAAGCGCCACAAACGACTCCGGGGTTGGGACGGATACACGTCCGTCTTCGGGTGGACGAAGTGCGGATTCCTCTGGAGGTTCTTCATAAATCGGAATGCATCCCAGCATGGGAACGCCGGTGTAGCGCTCCACCTCGACCGGGGTGCGTATGGTCTGATCTTCGTATTCCAGGAATAGAACGCCGCAGAAACCGGCACCGATTGCGGCCACGATGGTCATCAGCATCGATTTGAGGATATTGCGGTTGATTGGGCTGAGGGGAATCTCTGCGTAGTCCACAATCTCAAATGTTCGCTCTTCCGTCCCTTCGCGCGCTTCGATACTGGACTCCGCATTCTGTAGATCCTCCACTTGGCGGTTGTATTGAGCCACAAGTGCCTCGAGGCTGCGCTCCAGATTCTGCAATTCGCGGATTTCCGCATCCCGCCTGTACTTTTCTTCGATCAATCGTTGTTCCTCATCAGCCAGTTGTTCCACACGTTGAGAGGTTTCCCGTACCCGGCTCTGCAGTTTCTCGACAACCGCCCGCTTTTCAAGCTCAATCTGTTCATCAAGGGCATCCAGCTGTTGTTGAGCTGCGATATATTTTGGGTGCCTCTCAAGATACCGCGACTGGATTAGAATCCAGTTCTGTTCGGCTTCCGAACGTTTCGTTAACAAGGTTTGCATTAACGTTGAGTCAAGCACTTCTTCCCGCAGGTAGAGAGGATCGCCGACATGCCTCGGTTCGTATACCGCTTCGTACGCGGCGATCGCGGTTCGCTTCTCTTCTTGGGCTGTTGTCAGACTGGTGCGAACCCGGGTCAGCCGATCGTCGATATCTTGGATTACGCGAGAACTATCCACATCGCCGATCTGAAAAAGACCGTGTTCCTGTTTATATTCTACGATCTCGCTCGAGGTTTCCTCGATCTGTCGATTGGTCTCTTTCAACATCTCCCGCACGCTGCGGATATAATCAGCTGTATAGGCTGCGTTCGAGATGCTGCTGCGATTGATGTAGGAGCGCACGTGGACATTTGCCACGGCGGCTGAGAGAAAAGGGCTCTCTGATTGCCAGAAGACATTGACCAGTTGCGGTGTTTGCCGGCTCGCCCGTACGGTGAGTCGTTTCAAATAGCGGTCGACGAGTCGTGTCGTATAGGCGGATTCATCCAGATCCGGTAGCTGCCCTGCATTAGTGGCTGCGGTACGGACCTCGCCGGTGATAGACTTCAGCAGCTCCGCAACGCGCTCCTGATCTTCCGAAGCCCGGTCTTCTAAAAAGCGGGACATCCCCGATCTTGGGGACCCTGCCAATTCTTGAGTGTTCTGAAGCTGTAATCCTGCGATCACCGATCGACAGAGGTCACGGCTTTGGAGCAACTCGACTTGAGTCTTATAAAAATCCGAAGTGACGTTCTCAAAGTCCATGAATTCTTGAATCGTAAAGACCTGTTTCTTCTCTTCGACTTTCACCTGAGCGCGGGCCTGGTAAATGGGAGGGTCTTTAAAAATGAGCCAGATACCGGCAACGAAGACAATCGCGGAGACCGCGATGAACCCCCAGAGGTGGCGCACAAACATGTCGCGAAGCGTGCGTACGGAAAACGCTTCTTCGTCGACAGTCTCTGCGGGCGGCCCTCCATGTGTATGCGCCGGAGGACCGGCTATCGGTTGAAGTTCGTTATCGGCCACAGGCACTCCTTACAAACCAAAAACTCCTCACCCTGGCATCTTATTCAAACAGAAACAATGGAATGCTGACGGGCAACGCTTTGCGCAATTTCGAAGGCAGTTTAAGCAATCCGCTACCGACCGTAATGATATCCCCGGGCAGAATCTCCGGATCTTCTTTGCTGCCCCGTTTGATGGATTTGAGATTGTATTTCCGAATCACTCTCTCGCCTTCCGGCGTCTCGCGGATAATGCTTGCATGGCTTCCGCCAAATTCCTCGATATCTCCTGCGAGGGTTACCGCTTTCGTTAGCGTTATTCCGGCTTCCCATGGAAACTCGCCCGCGGATTTTACTTCGCCGCCGACAAAGAACGTTTCCGCCTTTGGGACATAGACTGTATCTCCCGGCCCGACCAGCTGCATGACTCGTTCATTTTGAGTGGAAAGAAGGTCGCGACTGAAGATGATTGTCTCGCCTTCTCCTTCTAGGCCTTTGCGCTGCCACAAAACAGTCTCTCCGGCATCGTCGGCAAGTCCTCCGGCGGTCGCCACCGCGTCTCGTACGGCGATCTCTCGGTCTATCTGATATTCAGATGGGTTGGTTACCGCACCTGTTACGTAAAAGACACCGCTTTCCGGCACTATCACTTCGTCCCCCGGATAGAGCAACGGGTTGTTCTTGGTCCTTGTCAGAATATCCGCCGAATACAGATCATCCCGGCGAATTCGAAGAGAGGGTCCCTGATCGCGTTGGAGAACTATCACCGGCCCGGCTTGATTGTTGAGGATTCCGCCGTGGTCTGCAAGAAACTCTCTCAACCGAGTACCTGGTGCCAGTGAATAGGTCCCGGGCTCGCGGACGGATCCGGACAGTGTCACCACAGAGTTCTTTTGTGAAGTAATGGCGATGTTCACGGAGGGAAAGCGTAAAAACCGCTCGTTGAAAAGACGTTTCTCCATATGACGGGCAAGACTGTGGGCAGAGTGCCCGGTTGCGTCAACAAGCTCCAGAAGCGGGTAGCTGAACGTCCCGGAAGCGGAAACAACTAATTCCAGACTCAGCTCCGGCTCATCGTACACTTCGATTTTCAGCACATCGCGGGGGCCGATAACAGGATCCCCCCGTTGAACCGAAAAAACCGGAGGGGAAAAAACTGCCGCTAGCACTATCGACAGCAACAGTCTACGAACGTTCCAAACAACCATAGATCGTTATCTTTCTTCATTTCTGTCGGCTTACACGCCACCGTGAGAGGATTCGACCTCCCATGCCCCTTCGTATTCATAATAATCGAATAGAGCTAAGCCGACACGGTGATAGTCGTCGATACGAACCTGATTCTTGACACGGCCTCGAAAAACCACCAGGACATTACAGGAATCTCCATCGCGTAACGGCTGCAGTGTAGGGAAGACCAGATGCAGTTGTCGGTTCATCTCAAAGGACTCGGTTGAAAAGAAGCCCACCCCGGAGAACCGCTGCAAGTCCATGTCGTCGGTGATGGCTGGTATCCAAGAACCGCTTACAAATTCATCCTGATTGTTGGTCCGATACAGCATCGGCAGAGCCACTTTGTGCCGTGGCGCTCGGCGTGGGCGAATGGTCTCGCCGCATTCGATACACGAATATGCTCCGGGACGCATCGTCGCCTTACATTGTGGGCACCTCTCCGCCTTGATCCTCTTGTCGAAATTCATGGTTTTGATCGGCGCTACAGGGACATCTTCTCTTTCTATGAAGCCGGACTCGTCGCCGAATGGATCCACATGAAGCGATTTGGAAAGTTGGGTTGCAGTGAACATGTCTTGCAGACGCTGAGGGATCCGAATCACTCGGAGAGTGCCTCCTTGTCCGGACCGTTTGGCGGCTTCTTCTTCGAGACAAGCGAGCCCGAGGGGGCCCACCATGCCTGTATGCTGTAAGTCAAGTATTAGAGGATGGTTACGCTTACCCACGATGTCGAAGGCGCGTCGCAGTTTAACGGCACCCTGCCGATCCAGATCGCCCTCGATGGCTAACCCAATGACCTTGCCATTGTGGATTCTTTTGATTTTCATAACGTTTTACGATCGTTTTTGTAACCCGCCACATCTCTTTATTGACACAAAACCAATAAAATAAACAAGTTACAACCTTCTCAAGATCCGGAGAGCGGACTGTGCGTTCTCACGGCCCGGATGAGCATTGTGTCGTAAGCTATGGCGACCGTCGCCATTTTATTCTCAAGCTTTATCATACCAAAGACGACAAATAACAGTATAGCAATAGGTTTGCCATTTTATATTTGCTCTCAGATATGGTAGACTACTTTTGTGATTTGCTTCAATGTTGTATCGGCTATGGGGCGGTTGTTCTAGCAAAGGTATAGAGATTCGAATGTTGCGCGTTTCCTTTGCCCCTGGTTCCGGGATCGAATTATCACAGTGAAGCATGCTGTGTCTCGATGGAGGTGAGCGTCTCATGGTCCAGGGAAGACAGGCTTCAACAACTCATGGCTATCAAACGGTCGTTAACAGACATAGGTTTCGGACGTTCCGGGTGCCCCCAGTGCTCCTACACGTCTCCTCTTGACGGCTGGCGATGTACGGAACCGGCTGTAACAAAAGGCGATCAACCCCTCTGTATTCTTCACGATCCTTCTCCCACGAAATCAGTCGATATTTTCGAGGACGCGATTACCCGTCGTATTGAGACCGGTCAGTGTTGGTTTGATGGAATCCTGTGCCCGTTTCCAGTGAGTTTTCGTGGAAAGAGCTTCGAAGGAACAACAAGTTTCCATGGTGCACAATTCCTGGGGGGTGTGGATTTCCGCGATACGACATTCAACGGGCGTACGACGGTGTTCTCCGACTGTCATTTCCAGGGACCTGAAGTTGATTTTGCCGGAGTCACTTTTTCCAGCACGAAAACAGATTTCTCTCGATGTCTGTTTGAAGTGGACGCGGTTTCGTTCGAGCGAGTCTCGTTTCTGGGCGACGAGCTCCAGATGGCGAACGCAGTGTTTCAGACCTCTCGCGGTGTGGCGTTTGCCCTGAGCCGATTTCGAGGCAAAACAGTTTCCTTTCAGAGCACAGTATTTCGCGGACACGCTGTGTTCTTTGAGGGGGCCGAATTTGCGGCGGACGAAGTCGATTTCTCAAATGCTCGTTTTGAGAGCAATCTGCTTTCTTTTGAAGAAATCGTTCAGCGTCAGGGGCGATTTACCTTTGCACGTTCCGTTATCGAGGGGGGACGGTGCTCATTTGCTTCGAGTCGGTGGAACGGGGATGTACTGCTCCTGGCGCGGATTCAATGGAATCTTGACCATCTGGAATTTCGCGGCGCGAGGCTGGGACTGGGCAGTTTGTTGAGCTTCAAGGCCGCTCGAGTCAACGGCAACACGATTTCTTTCGAGGAAACTGTTTTTCTCACGCCTTCCATTGCTTTCGACTGGGCTGCTTTTACCGCTCGAGATGCGATTCGGTTCGATTGTATCGACTGGGAAGGCGCGATTTGCGGCAATGGATTGAAACTAAAAAGTCCCGAGGTTTCGTTTCGCGGCGCCCACTTTGGCGGTAAGAGTCTCGAATTCACCTCGGCGCGAATAGAGGCCGATCTGTTCGACGCGAGGGAAACCGAATTTGTCTCGTCCCGTGTTTCGTTCTCCAACGCACGGTTACGGGTGGGAACGGTCGACTTCCAGAAATCTCTGTTCGGTGGAAATCATGTCTACTTCCATCGACTTCTCTGGTCGGGCGATTCCTTCCTCATTTCCGACGCGAAAGTCACCGCAAGGAGGTTTTCTTTCAATCGCAGTGTTATCCATGGACGGCAGTTCGACCTCAGAGATTCGGATCTCGGCGGCTGTCAGGTCTCTTTTTGGGAGACTGATTTTGGGACCACGCGGACATTGTTTTCCAACCTTCAGGGCGGTGAAGCGCAGCTGCGATTCAAAACCCTTCTCAGGAATTCTTATTTTGACAAGGCGCTCAAGGTCGCGTGCGATTTCACGAGCAGCCGGTGGCCCGGAGAAGGATTTCTGAGGCGCCCGAAGGTGCCGGAAGAGTTGGCGGCGGAAACCGCAACGGATTATGCTGCTGCGGAACGGACCTATATTTGGATCGCGAAACAGTTCGAGCGCGTGGGGCGGATGCGCCGAGCGAACGATTTCTACTATTCGGCGAACGAATGTTGCCGCAGGCGGTACGCTCTGGAAGGCCGTCATGTCGACCGATGGAGAATGGAGATGTTGAAGTGGTTGGTCGGCTATCGTCTCTCACCGTGTCGATATGCTCCACTGGCGATTATGTTAGCATTTGTCTCGTCTCTTGCATCCGCGTTCGCGAGTTGGTTCCCCACACAACGGAGCTGAGAGACTGAACTCAGAGATTGAACCGAAAGACTTAACGGTGTACCACGCCTCTCTTTTCCGCTGATATTCTTCTTTCCCCTGAAGATTGGTCGATACCATTTCCCGGTTCTCCGACCGAGAATCGACTGCGTAAAACCACGCACCCCAGGGAGAATCGAGTTTTCTCTGCCTCTGTTTTTCGTTCCCCCTCTCCCTCTGGGAGAGGGCTGGGGTGAGGGCGTTACATTCCCCCGATCATCCTATTCAATTCCAAGTCATCCACCAACACGGACGACTCGACACCCGGTCCGCCGTTCTGGACAACGCATAAAACCGGAAACGCGGGATTTTCGGCGGTAAATCCGCCGCCGATCGTCACTTCCTGGAATTCATCACCCGCTAATCCTGCGTTGTTTACAAAGACTCCTACATTGCCATTCCCGTTTGTTATCACCAGCGCGGTGACACCACCGGAACCGTCGAATAGCCGCGCATCCACCGATGCCTGGAGGATATGCGGAAAACCGCCCTGCAGCTGACTGGCGAAGATACCGACATTGGCGGCGTCATCCGATGGCAATATCGACAGCAAGGCATTTCGTCCTCCGCCGGCATGGGGCAGGATTACAAAACTGCCGCTATTCCCGTTCACGTTTTTCAGGATGCCGGATGTATCTCCATCCAAGGACCCGTCCACATCCAAAACAACGTCTTCAAATTGATATTCCGGTAATTCGGAAATAATTAAATTGTCGAAATAAACCGTAACCGGCCCCGCTGCCGACTCCGGCACGGCTACTTGCAGGCCGGGCTGAAGTGCATCCGCCGGGGGATCGTAAATCAGAACGAATTTGCCCCACTCACCGACCGGCACATCCGCACCACTCGCATTCGAATACCCCAGCTGTCCGTCAATTGGAGAATTGAGTGCGGCTAAAGCCGCTGAACAACCTTCACCGTCTGCTCGCACATTCACCGACAGCATAACCGCACCGTTGTCTGCGCCAATTGGAAAGGTCGATATCGCCAACGTGCCTTTTCCCGGCTGCGCCTCGATAATCAGGCCGCGATGATCTGTGCCGGGTCCTGCGGGAACAGTGCCTACTGAAATGGCCGCCGGATCGAAACCCGTTGCCGGACTATAAACAAAACCTGCTTCTTCGACTGTTGCTTCCGAGAAATCAATATGGGCTAACACGTCTTCTGGTGCGGGTGTCGGCGTTGGTTCTTCGCCGCCTTCAAGTGGCCGATAGTAGCGACCGCGATTATCGGCATAGGCAACATTTCCAAGCGTATCGATGGCTTGGACAAAGAATTCGAGACCCTCGACCTTTGTTAATTCACCTTCCCAAATCAGCGGGTTCGCTGAAGATTGTTCGAGATCGACCGCGTTCCATTCGCCATTTCCGTCCGTCCATAGTACGACAACGCGATACAACGGATCGCCGTCAACGTCTTCAGCTTCGACGCTGACCAACACTCGCTCGCCTTGAACCACCGTCGATATGTCTATGATTGTCGGCGGCGTTTCGTCTGTCACCTCGGCGGTGTAGTAGGTAGTCCATTTGAGATCCTTATATAGCCGCTCCTGGTGCGTCTGGCCGTTGTATTGCCCGGCAACAAAGACAAAACGTTGAAGCGCCGGCATACCGCTCTTCGCGGCAATCGTGTTCACTGTGAACGGGATCGCGGGGAAGAACCCGTGTTTATCGAACGTCCCTTCCTCTGCTTCACCCGCTCCCCATTGTGACCCTTCGATTACCGGATCGAAGTTTTCGATGACTCGATACTCCGCGGATTCGAGGACGGCACCTTTCGGGAAAAATCCCTCCGCGCCTGTGTAGTAGGCCACGCGGGGCTGGACGGGTTCGTTCACGTTGGCCTGGGTAATGCCGTTGTAGGCGTAGAATGTGCCTGAGGAAATTTCGTGTTTTTCGAAGAAAGCATCCTGAAGGGGGAGCGCCTGTTGCGCGGGTTGGAGCGGTCCTCCGACGGCCTGCGGTTTTGCCCAGAGGATTTTTGCCCTCACCCTAGCCCTCTCCCAGAGGGAGAGGGGACTACTACTCTCCACCTGTAGTTTCTTTTCCCTCTCCCCCCGGGAGAGGGCCGGGGTGAGGGCGATTTCAGTATCCCCGCCGTTCAACTCCCTCACGCGTGGCTCCTGCTCTGCTGGGGTGAGGGCCGATTCCGGATTCCCCATCGCCAAATGCGGATCGGCGGCGGCGTTGCTGGAGGTCACCGTGTACATCGGCAACCCGTACAAACTCATCCCCGAAACGACTTTCTCATCCTCCCCGATATTATTTCGAATTTCATCATCGGATAAACTCGAATTTCGAATACCATTGTGTTCGTTGATCACATATTCTCGCTTCGCTTCACGCAGTGCACCGCCCACGGTCTCCGCTTCTTTGCCTGAAACCAGAGAATGGATAAAGCGTGACGCTAGATCCTCGGTAAATCCGACGCTGGCATTGCTCGCCCCAGACCTAGCAGTCGTTCCGATATAGGCTCCCGCACCCTTCCCTGCAAAGACCTGCGGTAGGTCTTCTTTCTCCGCTTTGTAATCCTCATCGACATTCAAACCGCCGTGACTGCCGAAGTTCATGACAACTCTGCCTTGAACTTTATCGTTGGATACGAACTGCGAAATTCTTTGTGCAGTCAACGGCGATTCACCGCCGCGGCGGTAGAGAGCCGAGTGGTCGCCGTGGAGCCCCAGGACATTCACCGCGTTCCCCGCATTCAGTCCATCTGCCAATTCAAAGGGGTCTACACCGTCTTCCGTGAGACGGTCTACTTCGCCCAAATCTGCTTCGAGAAGGGTTTTGCTTCGGTTTGCTCCATTTGAGAATGTGTCACTCCCAGCAACGAAAGCACGATCAAAGTGGATTCTGCCGTCCAAAAGCAGGTATGCATCAATCAACGAACTCATCTCCTCAGGTGTTTCTACAAGACGTCCGACTTTCAAGTCGGGCAAATAGAACTCGCGGTTCAGAATCGCGTATGATTTCGGTGTTGCATCCGCGTAGAAATCGTCGGTCAGAATATGATTCGTCGCGAGTGCCGCACCCAGCGGATGAGTTACATCGAGCAATCGTTTTTCGTACTCCGACTCGCCGTATTTCGAACGTGATAGGTCCGGGAGACGGTAATGCGGGAGAATTCCATCCGAGCCGACAAGCACCACATACTCCACCGATTCATTTCGGACACGGTCTCGTTGATTGCCAATGATTGTCTTGATACCGGTGGAAATAATGGTCGCTTTCAGGACATTCTCCCGCCGGTCAGCGTCGGTCGCGGAAGCGAGTCGTCGTGTACTGGCATCCCATTCCTGGAATAAATTCCGTAATGACGGATTCAAATCCAAATCGACAATTTCGCCGCGCACAGAGGGATTTTCGATCAGTTCGGTCAATCTCTCCATGAATCTTACAACACGTTCCGTGCCATACCGCTGCTCCAGTCGAGACCGACTCATAACAATCAAGGTCAAATTACCCTCCACTTTCGGAGTCGGTGTGAGTGTCGGTGTTGGTGTCTCGGTTGGTCTTTCTGTTGCTATCTCCGTCGGTGTTTGTTGAGCTGTTTTGCTTAGGAAAAGGCTGACTCGGTCCATGCCAGGTGTCACTTCAATGTCGCGCTCAGCGTTCTCATAGCCACTCTTCGTAAGAATTACGTGGACCTTACCAACCGGAATTTCGGTGAGAAGCGCAACCCCGTGTTCGTTCGTCTCGAGTATGAGAAACGGCTGTTGGACGATGACTTGAACACCCGAAAGCGGCTCTGCTGTGTTCGCATCAAAGACTTTGATTGCGAAATCCACCAACGATGTTACCGGTGTCGAAGTCGGTGTCGGTGTTTCAGCCTTCACTCTTGTTGCCGACCACGCACCCATTTCGGAGGTGGTGACATCCTCCCAGGAACCGGTACCGTTATCGCCGATGATGACTCCGGTGGCCGTACCGAAAACAAATCCGTCCAGAACGTATTCCAAATCAACGATTCCATTGCGATTGACAGATCCCTGTATCTGAAAATAATCGCCCGCGCTTTGTGCCTCGCCGGTGATTCGTCCGGTTTCCTCGATCGTTATCGTCCCAGTACCTTCACTATCACCGTATACCGTAATCTCGTAAGTCCCTTCGTATGGATTTCCTTCGGGGAAATCAACCGGTGTGGGGGAGGAAGTAGCTGTAAACGTTGGTGTATGTGTCGGTGTCGAGGTATATGTTGGCGTATCTGTTGGAACAGGTGTATCGGTCGCGGTCGGGCGCAGCGTTGCCGTATTGGTTGGAGTATTGGTCGGCCGTTGGGTCGGTGTCCGGGTTGGCGTACGAGTATAGGTAAAGGTCGGGGTAGGTGTCCGAGTCGGTGTCGATGTCGGCCTGGGAGTAAAAGTGGCTGTAGGACTCGGTCTTCGGGTGTATGTTGGCGTTGATGTAGGTTGTTGACTTCCCCTAATCTGAACATCTCGAACGTAGCCGCTAACCAAGGTGGTCTCCGTGTTCGATGTAGCGAAAAGCCCCAACAGTACCTCGTCTTGCATATCGATGAGGACCGATTTGATCTGCACCCATCCCCGTTGCGTGGAATCATAGCACTCGGCGGTGAATAGTCTTCCGTTCCGTCGAAGCCGAACTCGTACAGCTTTGCCTTGCATTGACGAAGGAAGAGTATAGTAATATCCATAGGCTTGGTGACCGGTTTGATCTCGCATGGCCGTTTCAACATCCCGCTTGTTGCCTAAAAGGTAGGAACTCATTGCCATGGCATCGGAGTTGAGTGACTCACGACACATCAAACCGATTCTCGCTCGAATGTGGGGAACCGTCTTCATTTCCACCTCGGCTTCGAAAACCCAATTCCCGTAAGCCTTCTTAAAAGCGAAAAACGCTTCGCCATTAGGATGGAGAAGACCGACACCGTTTCCCGAAATCGAAAATTCTTTCTTTGTCGCGTCATATTCAATCCCTCCATCGCGATGGCTGGGGTCTTTCGGATCGATGAGTTGAGAAGTGAAACGGAAATCCCCGGCTCCCTCCCCCGGTTGCCGACAAGTCTTCTCCCCGAGCGTCGTCAAGCCGTTTACGGCCCCCAACCATTTCGCAACATCCCCATAACTACTCGGCGCTTCCACTGTGTAGCTCAGCGTCGTCTTCCCTGGAGGGAATGACATATCCCAGGTGATTGTGCGTCCTACAGAATCACCGTCCTGCTCGACTCCCACCACGGTCCAATTGAACGGCACTGTTTCAGACACCTCTATTGCCCGGCTACCGGTACTCGTATTCCAGACATCGATTGACACACGTACCGGGGTATCCGGAAGAAAGAACCCCTGTTCTATTTTCCGTATGGCAATCACATCAGGGGCTTCTTCGATTGTCACGCCGTTCGCTTTTCCCACGGCCAGACTCTTGTTGTCTTGGTGGTTGGTTATCGTCAATCCGTATGCTGCTGTGTTCCGCATCTCCATTTGGAAATCATGAACAAGACGCCAGTCTCTTCCGTTAGTGGAATACTCTGAGAACACAACGTCACATTCCGCGATGCGAGTGATACGCAGCCAAAGGCCGTCACCTGGGTCGCCTACATAGGCACCGTTCGGGCCTTCGGCGTAATAACTTCCTGAGTAACCGCTCGTGCGGTTACGAAACTGGATGGCAGAAATGTCTCCGCCGTCATTCCCCCTCAGTACCACTGCGTAATTCTTCGAGGTCCTGCTCGCTGCGTGCTCACGAATCATCAATCCGAGTTTCGCCCAGGCGTGCCCTCCCGGCACAAGCCATCTGACTTTGCCACTGATTCGCCAGCTACCCGCGAGCTCCTTGTAAACGAAGAATCCCTCGTCTTCGTCATCCCAGATATCGTCACCGTTCCCACGAATGGTATACGTTGCCGTGTCCCCCGTGCCAAAAACAGAAACGCTGCCCGGTGCTTTATCCGAACCTCGGCCGCTCCAGTCGGCGGTATCCTCGAAAATTCCTAGATTCTGGGCGGATAATGCACAAGTAAAACTCAGAACAGAAAATCCCATTAGACACGGGACGACGGCTTTCCTCATTATAATGATCTCCTTTGGGGATTATGTCGGCATCGGTTGGCAATTGAAGAACACGAGGAACCACAACAGGAACGATTATAGCACCAGGCTTGCAGCCTTTCAATAACCTCCACGCCTGCGAGGTTCTGGTTGAAACTCGACATGTTCCCATTCTGGACGTGAACGTAAGCTGCACCGGTAGAAAAGCCCTGATGTCTGTCATTCAGCAACCTTACAACTAGAATGTCCGTGTACACGTCCGTGTTATGGCCAAATCGGTCCTGGCAACTGGCACACGGGGGGAGCGATTCCGCTTGTCGACTCCAGGTATCGGCATCGCGTCTGAAAACGGCTGCGGATACAACAATGGATTTCACAGAGCGGTGCATAGACAGAAGAATCCTCCCCGTCGGTTGATGGGAGTATTGGATCAACCGATTGTTAGCGCTTTTTATTGAGTGTGTTTTTGGTCCCCGGGAACCAGAAGAAAGCCCCCGCTCCCCGCAGACCATATCGCGATAGAACTGAAAGAAGATACCATACTCAATATCATGGGGTCAATTGAACTGAAGACATTGAACTGAGAATACGCCCGCAAGTGGCAGATTTACCAGGACCATGGTCGCCACGAATGAAAGGAAGAGTATTATGATAAAACAAGTGACAGGGTTTTCTCTAACGCTCGGATTATTGCTGACCGTCGCGGTGGGACATGTTGAATGCAGCGCGCCCGAGTGGCGAGGCATAAAGATCCAGGAAGTTTACGACGGTTGTGATGTTGTTTGTATTGGTGAGGTGAGAAACGTGTCAACGACCGGCAGCTGTGTCTACTCTCCAGTTTCCAAAAGAGTGCACGTCGGCGGATCTGGATCATTTGAGGCCCAAACTCTCGTTGCAGAGATGAGGGTTCGTGGACATGCAAAGGGAAGTACGGACGACTATATCCAGATACGTTGTCACAGAAACTGGAGGGGCGCTATTCTTTGGGCCATCAGAAAAGGCCCGGTGATGGTATTCCTCGACAAATCCGGTGATGAATATCGTCCCCACGACGATTATGCGTATTACCTGCCGATATCTAGAACGGCTCTCGATTGTAACGAGTTCACTGATGTGGCCTCGGTAATCACTGAGACCGTGATGACATGGAGCCGAAATCCGAACAGTTTCGAAGAAGATGTGTCCGGGTACACTCACAGCCGCCGTTCCCTTTTGCAAGGGTACGTGAGTGTACTTGAGGAATTGTGCCCACGTGAAGATTTCATCCGAATTTTGCAGGAGATGCGCGAAATCGAGAACGCATACGCGCGAGGTGTTGCCCTCCGGTGGCTGGTAAGGTCCAAAGAATACTCTTATCTACCTGAGCATATTGAATTCGCCGTTGCTCATAAGGATGAAGATTGGGCTCCTTTTATCGGAATCTACAGTCCTCTTCCCGAGAAATGTGGATGTACCGACGAGCGGGCACTCTCCGTCCTTCATGCCGCCTTGCTGGACGAATCATGCCCGCGCTGGCTACTCATAGACGGGACGCGAGCCCTGTCTATGATCGCCGATCCCAAATCGGAAAAGGTACTGCAAGCGTGTTTATCTCGATCACGCGATCTGTCTGTTCAATACCTTGCCCTGAAGGGTCTATGGCTGTTGAAGAATGGAACCTTGAAAGGGTTTCTTGGTCTTCCCCGGTTCAAAGAGCGCCCGGAAGAATACATAAATCAGTTACTCAGCGAACTCGACAGAGAGAATCCCGACAGGTAACGGGAAGGAGTATTTGTTATGGTTTGGGGACATAGACAGGCATTATTATCGCTTTTGCTGTTTTGCTCTTCTCAGTGGCAGGACGTCACAGTTCAGGGACTTTCAAGCGATGACGGCGCAGTAAGATCCGAAACGTACAGGCAAATCATCTCTGTTCATGAAGAAGCCAAGAAGCTGGAGGCGAAGCGGGCTGCGTTGATTCGGAGATTAGTGTATCTGCTCGAAAAGAAACCAGGAGAGGTCAACACGGAATATGATCGGACCTTGCATTTGGCGATTAAAGCGGTTGGAGAGATGCAGGCCGAGGAAGCCGTCCCGGCATTGGACCGATACCAAGATTCGCGCTTTCGGATTTTGTTGTGTCATGGC
>CAZTDD010000074.1:0-34084 GCA_964612675.1 uncultured bacterium | reverse complement strand
GGCTTTCCAACGGCGTTTCCGGCCGGCCTCTTCTCGTTTTTGCAACCATAGGGTATACTCACGAGGACTATTATCGTGTTTATGAAAAGTATTACTATGCCGGCAATAACACCGGTCTGCATTTCCGGTATCTCTGGTTGAAAGAAGAGATCGAAGAGGCGGACGATGAATGCGACATACAAGAGTACATAATGTATAACCCCAATCCCTTTCGAATTGACTATAATGATTCATGGACGGATCTCTTGGGACAAAAACAGTACAAAGGTTGGACATCTTCCGATGACTGTAAGGTCGTAAACCATCAGAATCTCTGGATCGCTCCAAGCGACAGCGGACAGTGGGTAAATCTGAACCTCAATGTGGGAGACTATGATGTTGCCCATACTTTCAAAATTGCACAGGGACAAGACGCCAGATATTACACATCCGAAAGAGGGTCAGGAACGCCTGGCGCTGACCATTGCTCCGATTGGCCCGCCTGGTGAGCGTCGCGCGAAGGACTCGTAAATCAAGGAGGTGCCTGATGCGTCGAATATTTGTTTTCCTATGCGTTGCAATTCTGTTTCTCGTGGGAGATCTCACCCATTCCCAGTCGGTGAAGCCGGACTGGTGGGACAGAGAAGTTATCGTCGAAGGGATCAAACAGCCAAGAGACCTTTATCGGGAAGACTCCTATATTATCGGCCGTCTAATACAATCCGGTCTGCCGGTCAACTATCTAAAACCGCCTGCCGAAATAGACTGGATTCGAGACGAAAACACCCGCGGAGTGCGGCTGCCGCGCCGCACTACACCGTTTGAACGTCTTCCGTCGACCGAGATGACAGCCGGAGAGGTTGTCCGTCACTTCGTACGGCAGACCGATTACGATGTCGCATTCATCAACGGCTGCGTTGTTCTTGAGCGTCCGGAAGCAAAGGCCATTTACGATAAGATCGAATGTCCTCCGTACGCAGCGCAAGACATAAGCCTTCCGGAGATCGCGAAACGATATCATGATGAATGGTGGCGTGAGCATAACATCATGTTCTCGATTTCCAGTCATCCCAAGTCTCCATCCTTTACGCAACGCTTCGATCTTTCATTTGAAGGCGGGACGCTCATAGAGTTCTTGTGTACGATTGTTAATGCAATGAATGCTGCCTCAGAGGAGGTCATGTATTGTTGGGAAACCGGTGGGAGCACTGAAGAACAGAAGCAAATCTGGGTATGTTCGTTTCCTCGGTCGTTTTTTCAGGAGATTACCAAGCAACCTGTGAAACCGGGGTCTTTGACCTTGCCTACTCTAGAGAACCGCTAAGACCTCCACATGCATCAGCCCGGGGGCACACCGTTTAGCTTTATTGATCGCCATTCCGCGGTGATCCTCGTGTTGCTTACATGGGTCACCGTCGTTTGGTTGATCATCAATCCCCATGTCGGATTTGACATCTGGTGGCATATCCTGATCGGTCAGGAAATCGTTTTTGAGCAAATCTGGCCGGCGAAAGATACCTTTACCTATACGATTCCCGGCAAGGAATACGTGATCCACTCATGGCTTTCTGACTGCTTGTTTGCGGTCGTTTATGAGGCAAGAGGTGAGGCTGCGCTCCAGGCAGTAAGAATCATCGTTTTGCTGACCTATGCTTTTGTCATTCATTCTTTTGTTAGAAGTAGAACATCCTCGTTGCCGTTATCGGCTGTTGTCACAGTGATGGCTGTCTATTTAGTTCATGATCGTTCTGTGAGACCCTACATATTTCCTCCTCTGCTGGCTGCGCTTTTGATTCAATTCTCAGGCGACCCACGGCCCGTGCGCCGCGTACTAAAAGAGTTGTCGATTGTGATTGTCTGGGCGAATCTTCACCCCAGTTTTCCTTTCGGGATGGCTCTCCTTGTGTATCTGGAATGGACAGCCTCTCAAGACGGGCCATGGTACACCGCATCCCTCGTGTTCTGCTTGTCGCTGTTCATCGCAGGCTGGCTGCAACCTCAAGGAATGAAGGGATTACTTTATCCCTTTCGCGCTCTTCAGTTCCCAACATTTGATTGGTCGTCCAGTCTGGATCTATCAACCATGCACGCGACACCGACGGGCATCTTTTTCTCGTATATCATCGCTGGCGCCCTTTCCGTGACCCCTCTCCTGGTCTATCTGCTTGAACGCAGACCAGCGAATGAGGTCGTTCGTATCGTTTTTGCATTGCTGATTCTTGTTCTCTCTCTGATTGCTCGCCGATTTGCATGGTTCCTTATCGTTACGACTCTTCTCTGCGTATCCAGTTCCACGCATGTGTTGAGACGACTGAAACCGTCACCAAGACTAATGAATTGGTGCGCTATTAGCGCCTGTCTTCTTCTTGCGTGCATGAAAATCGAGTATAGACCGCAACTCTATCGTGATCCCGTCGACGCCATCGATTTTATGCGGCAGTGTGACGCGAAAGGCAACGGTTTCGTTTTTATGCCATGGGCAGGCCGTGTGTTGCACGACCTGAACCAAAATGTGCGCGTGTTTATCGACACCCGCATTGAACCGTTTCTACCAACCGTCTATTCCGCGTACATGGCTGTGATGCTGGAATCCCCCCTGACACCCGGGATTCTGTCAAGTACGGACATTCTTATGGTCCCGAACTCACGATTTCGGCCTGTGCATCTTGATATCGGTAAGGATTGGATACGTGTTTGGTGCAGCGTGAATGAGACCATCTATGTGAGGAATAATCGCTCAAACAGCCCGTTACTTGCCAGGATCGCTCGGCTCTACGAGAGTAAGGGAATCCCTTTCGAGTATCCTTCTGGTTTCTCAGTAATCGAGAGTTTCAAGGCAAATCCCAAATGGACGGTGACCCACCTGTTTCAAAACATGGAAAAAGAGGCGAATCAGATTCTCGGTGTCCTTCAACAACTCTCACGAAAAACCGCTAAGGGCCAACCGAAATGTGGCGATCTGTGGCTTCGTTTGGGCACCTGTTTCGTGCAAACAAGAATGTTCCCGGAGGCACTTCGGTGTTTTGAGGAATCCCTTGCGAGCTCGTCGTCAAACAAGGTCGAACTGGCCTTAGCTCGTGCTTTGTTCGCCTGCGGCATGGACCTTGCCGCATTAAACGAAATCAAGAGGATTCTGTACCGCGACCCACACAACATCGCTGCACTAGAGGTATGGCTCAGCTACGCCATTCGGCAATCACACCAGAACGGTAGGTGTAGAGTGTTCGAGGAGAATATCACTGTTGTACAACGATCCTCATCCAACCACTAGAATCCATGCGGAGACGAGACTTTAAACCAGCGATCATTAACGGCAACAGACTCCAAACCAATCGTCTTGCGCTCATCGACTGAATATCTGATAGCTTCATGACGTATAGTAGAACAAGACCTTACGCGGCTGCCTGAAGGCGGAGCTTGAAAGGAGACAGTAGTGAACTCACGATCGCTTATCCCATTCCTCATTCTGAGTTGTATTCTTATTCTCCCCGCATCCAGTCAATCCAAACCCGATGATATCCTGAGCATCCTCCCGGACGACTCTCTTGCGTGGGTCCGGGTCAGCGAAATCGGTCCATTGAGCGAAGACATCGATAGCACCGCGCGGGAGGTTTTGCCCGCCAATCAGGACCCACCGCCGCCGTCGGTGCTCCTTCTGCCGTTGGGGCAAGTCCTGCCGCAGTCCGCGGTGTGGGGGCTCGATTCTTTCGAGAAATCGGGCTTCGATCCAAATGGAGATGTGATTGTTGTCTGGAAGGAAACTGTGTTCCAACCGCCCGCAGTGGCGCTATGCGTCGGCGATAAAGAGCGTGTCCGCGAGACCCTCGAAACCGGAAGAACATTCACGGACGGCGAATATAACGGCATCCCCTTTCGAACAGCGGAAAATAGGACATATGCCTTCCTGGGGGATTGGGTTGTCCTGGAATCCTCCCACGGAAGCTTGCGGGACTGGATCGATACTTACAAAGAAAGTCGGCCCTCATTTCGCAAAGGCCCGGGCCATGAAAGACTCACCGAAGCATTAGAGTCCCAGACAAACGACATCACGGTTTATGCCGCGTTGGATCGAATCGCGAAGGCCGTGACACCGATACTCGAAAGCATTGCAGACGGTCAAAAGAACCCGATGATGGGTATCGCCCTCGAACCGCTCCAGCAGATGGAATATGCCTGCGCTGCTTTGAATCTGGACGAGCGAGGACTCTCACTGGATACATTCCTTCGCCCATCGGACGAAAGTCCATTCCAAGCGGTGATTGAAACAGAACCGAAACCGCTGAAGCTGATTCGTTACATACCAGCGAACACCGGCATTGCGGGAGGCATGCATTTGGATTCGAAAGCATTCAGCAAAACAGTGATCGGTATGTTCCTGGGTCAGGCACAGTCCCGCGACGAAGCAGCAGCTCCCTCCGCTGAAGAGGCCGACAAACTGCTAGGCCCTGCCGGCGACTTTGCAAAATTCTCCGACAAAGAGGTCGCGTTCGGGGCTTTCGTGAACGAGTCCATGCCGAATGCTGTGTTCCTCTATACCGTGACCGACCAGGATACAGCGAAACAGTATATGGAGAATCTTGCCGCGCAGATCCAGGGAACCATCGCCCTGATGAAACTGATGGGATTAGGAGACGCAGCCCAGTTTCTGTCGAACGTGCAAGTGGGAGAACCGCAGACTTATCAGGACATCCCAATCAATGTCGTTCACTTCACGAAAAACTCCCAGGGACCACTGGGTTCAATGAGCCTGTGGTATGCGTTCCATTCCGACAAACTCGTTCTCAGTGTCGAACCCGATTCGAACGTCATCAAGAAAACAATCGATGTGTTGCTCGGGAAGGCCGAGGGAATCGACACAATGGCGGGATTCAGTGCCGTAGACAGCGCCCTGCCGCCACAGAGTAACCTGCGCGTCTATTATTCGCCCTTCGCACAAGCAAAACCGATTGTGGAGTCTGTGATCGACCACGTCACAGTGGAATCGTTCGAGGAAATCGAATCGAACATCGTGATGGGGGGAGCCACCGCCCACCGCAACGGCGGTATCGCCTCACGGCTTTATGTTTCTCTGGAAGAAACGAACAAAACACTGGCCATGAATGAACGAATCAACAAAATCATCGAGGAAAGCAACCCACAGAATCGAATGGAGCGATACGCGAGCCAAGGCGAATTGGATGGGATGCTTGAGTATGTGGAAAAGACCACGAAAGAGTATCCAAATATGGCGTGGGATCTCCAAAAGAGGCTGGCAGGGGAGTACGAAGAGCACGGCAAGATTGAAGACCTGATCGCCCATTTCGAGGCCAAAACGGAGCAGCCCGAAACAGCTCCCAATGCTTACCTTGTGCTCGGCCTGGCCTATCAACGAACCGGTGAACGGAACAAGGCGAGAGAGATGTACGAAAAGGCGATGGAACTTCGCTCCGAGGATGAGCGAGTCGAAAAAAGCGTCGACCAGATC
Organism: uncultured bacterium; assembly: GCA_964612675.1. Taxonomy (GTDB): domain Bacteria; phylum Hinthialibacterota; class Hinthialibacteria; order Hinthialibacterales; family JAKPRU01; genus CAZTDD01. The sequence goes on along the minus strand of CAZTDD010000074.1, from coordinate 28,641 downwards.
GAGAAGATTCAGGCTGTTGTGGATTTTGACCGTTCCACGATTGCGTCCCGCGACCCGAACGCCGAGCCGAACATGATCGACCTGACGGACTATTATAACTGCCGCCTCGACGGTATGTGGAATGAGAAGCAGCACTGGCCGCCCGAGATTCGGGACATCCCGAACGATCTACGTGAAGTGCCTACCGGAATTCGAGAATTCGCCGGGGTTCGGTTCGACGTGCGCGGGATGATTCAGCTGCTGGGTCAAGTCATCAAATCCGACGGGATTCCCTATCCGGAGCGGGTTAACGGAATCAAGATCAACCGGAGATTTGACCGTCTTCATATTTTGCATGCCACCCAGTGGAGCGCCTCGGAAGGAGAGACCATTGGCCGGTATGTTTTGCATTATGCGGACGGGTCCATTGAGAGATTCAACATTGTCTATGGGGAAACGCTTGCGGATTGGTGGGTCGATCCGAATCGGTTGCCGGAGTTGGAGAACGGTGTGCCGGCCTGGTCGGGCTCGAATCCCTTTCTGGAGACTCAGGCGGTACGGCAGAGTTTCGGGGTCCGCACGGTCAATCTCTTCAAGAGCACCTGGAAGAATCCGAAACCGAATGTCGAGGTGGAGAGTATCGATTTTGTATCCGAGGTAACCAACGCCGCCCCGTTCCTTGTGGCGGTGACGGTGGAGTAGCGTACATTGTTGAAAATCGAGTTCATAATGACTAATCATCCACGTTGCACTGTCGATAAATCTTGAAGTACAACTGCGAGAAGACGTTTCGTTTCAATTGCTGGGGTCTCGATCAGAGCACCAACAGAGGTTCTTTTCCCGTTGCCGAAAGGCCTATCGGGTTTGTGGCACACGGGATAGAATCACCCCTATCCATCTACTTGACTTTGATCTCCGAAGACACGTACCATTATTAGCAGTCGAGCAGCGAGACATGGGCGCATTTTCAAAACAATGAAAGCGGTATCTCAGGCGAGATTCTAGCTCTGCCCGAGTGGTTTCCCCGCCATGCTTAGAACGAGCTTTTGCTTTATACCCGGTATTGGGGAGAAGACAGAGCAAGATCTATGGAGACAGGGAATCCTGTCATGGGATGATCTTGCAGATGCAGCCTTCCTCCGTAATCTCAGCCTACCCCGGAACCGTGCAATATCGAGGTACCTTCGGGATGCTGACCAAGCCCTCATAAAACACGACTCCGGGTTTTTCGCCCATAACTTGCCCCAGAGAGAATACTGGCGGGCGTACAAGGAATTCCAGAATAGGACCGTCTTCTTGGATATCGAGACGACGGGGTTGTCTCTCTACTACGACCATATCTCACTCATAGGTTGCTTTGATGGAGAACGATTTCGCACCTTCATTCGAGGATCGAATCTTGAAGAGGTGACCGATTATTTGCGTGAGTTTGAGGTGATCGTTACATTCAATGGCAGAATCTTCGATATCCCTTTCATCAAGAAAACGTTCCCGTCTGTCAGAGTACCGCCTATACACGTCGATTTACGTTTTTTACTTAGGAGTCTTTCGATCACGGGTCCGTTGAAGGAGGTGGAAAAAGAACTCCAGATTCAAAGAGACAAAGAGTCCCAGGAAATCAACGGCAAAGAAGCGGCTTTACTATGGCGGCGTTTCCGTCGAGGCGATGACGGGTCGCTTGAGAAACTAGTCCTTTACAATTTGTTCGATACGAAGAATTTGCAGGATATTATGCATTACTGCTACAAGAGAAAAGTGACAGATCGCGTAATTCCCTGTCTACAGCAGCCTAACGCGCAACAACTACTTTTTGATTTAAGAGACTCGCAGAGTATTGTAGCGGAGATACCAGATTCACCGCTGGATATGCCCGTTATCTCGACAAGACGCAGTAACGGGAGATTGTCTGTACGACTGAATGGCAACGTTATTCACCGACTCAACGTGAAGGACATTTCAAAACTGCCCGTCAATGTCCAAGACCTCTTACAGCGAATGGCTGAATTGAACGAAAAGCCGCTTGTTGTTGGAATCGATCTGTCAGGTTCGAAGAAGCGCGGCTCGGGTATTTGCATTCTGCGAAACGAAGAAGCTCATCTGGCCGTACGGTCAACAGATGAGGAGATTCTTGAAATCGTCAGAGAACAGGAACACTGTTTGGTGTCTATCGATTCTCCGCTGGGGCTTCCGGAAAACCGTTGCTGTGGCGAGGATACGTGCGATTGCCGACAATATGGCATAATGAGGAAGTGCGAACGAGTACTGAAAAAACGAGGGATCAACGTTTATCCTTGTTTGATCCCAAGTATGCGAACACTCACTCTGCGGGGGATCCGGCTGGCGCGAACGCTGAGAGAGGACGGGTACGATGTGATAGAGAGCTATCCGGGTGCGGCACAGGATATATTGGCGATGCCCAGGAAGAGAGTCAGCCTGGAGGAGTTGAAATACGCGTTGACAGACATGGGTATCACTGTTCAGGGTGAAAGGGAGAAAATAACGCACGATGAGATCGATGCACTGACCTCTGCTCTTGTCGGTTTCTTTTATCTTGCACGCATGTATGAAGCAATCGGCGAGGCGAGTGAGGGGTATCTAGTGATTCCCGAGATCCCATTGTCTACATCGATGTAGAGGAGAATTTGGAATGCCGGTTACCGTTGTGGTTGGAGGGCAATACGGGGGAGAAGGAAAAGGGAAAGTCACAGCCCATTTATGTGCGAATCATGGATATCACGCCGTTGTTCGTTGTGGAGGACCCAATTCGGGCCATACCGTTAGTATTGACGGTCAGGAAACGGTTCTGAGACAGGTGCCCGCCGGAGTTGTCAACCCCGAAACGCAATTATTTCTCGCGGCAGGTTGTCTAATCAACGTGGCCTTGCTGTTTGAAGAAATCGACCGGTTTGGATTGACCCCGGACAGGCTCAAGGTCGATTCAAACGCAATGATAATCACGGAGGAAGAAATACAAAGTGAGAAAACGATAGGGTTGGAGAAAAGTATCGGTTCGACGTGTTCCGGCGTGGGTGCTGCTGTGGCGCGCAGGGTGTCGAGAAACAACAATGTCAAGTTGGCAAGGGATATCCCCGAGCTTGAACCGTTTTTGTCGCTTGTTTCAATCGATCTGAATCTTTTGCACGATCAAGGGAAGAAAATGATTGTTGAGGGGACTCAAGGTTTTGGTCTGTCTCTCTATCACACCCGATGTTATCCTTTTGCCACAAGTCGTGATACAACCGCGTCGGCATTTCTGAGCGAAGCCGGACTGAGTCCACTTACAGTCGCGGGGATAATCATGGTTCTCCGAACCTACCCCATACGTGTAGGCGGGAATTCCGGTCCTCTTTCTAAAGAGACGGACTGGGAGACAGTCCGCAGTGAAAGCAGATACCCCTACTCGATTGAAGAACATACGAGCGTCACCAAGAGGCTTCGCAGGGTCGGACGTTTTGATCTGGACCTAGCAAGACAGGCAGCCGAAGTGAACAGACCCACGGCCGTCGCGTTAATGGGTTTGGATTACTTGGATTATGAGAACAAATCCGCTACAACGTTTTCCGAGCTGACCGAGGACAGTCGAGATTTCGTGAGTGAAATCCAACACGCGATGGGCACACGCGTGGCTTTCCTTGGGACGGGACCGAAAAACCACGAAATTCTGGATCTTACGCAAGGTATCAGTGTTGAGGAGGGAACATGTGCGGGAGAGATACAGGCGGCGCAGTATTATTGAGTGACGAGATTGAGCGGTATGTCGAAGATTTCCATTTGATCAAACCTTTCGACGCCGAAAATCTGAAACCGGCCAGCTACAGACTGACTGTCGGAACTGAATATGCCATTGGAGGCAACCATCGCGAACTCCAGGACAAGCCTGGCAAGAGAGAAGTCATAATTCCTCCTTTCGAAGTCGCAATCATCTCAACCCGTGAAAAAATAAGTATGCCCACAGATCTCATTGGAAGGTGGAACCTGCGAGTATCGAAAGTTTACGAGGGACTCCTGTGGATCGGTGGAGCACAGGTTGACCCGGGGTACAAAGGACATCTGTATTGTCCTATATATAATCTTTCCGTGGAGAATGTGTCCTTATATCTTAACGAGCCTTTTGCTGCGATAGACTTTGTGAAAACCACAGATTATGTCGAAGGAAAGAGCAAGCCATACAAACAGAAACGTCTCAAGTTTGATGACTATAATTGGAAATTACAAAGCGGACTCTTCACGGAAGTACCTGGGCGCATGAACCGAATCGAGGATCAAGTTGGTAGATTTGGAAACCTAGTCTATGGCGCTTTGGTTATTCTATTAACATTCATTGCGATTATCGTTGCTCTGCTTTCCATCATTTTCGGCTCACTTTCTCAGTCAGAGATTGATTTTCAACCTTGGTCCTGTGTCTCCGTGGCATTATCTATCCTGGCATTATCGTTCTCTTCCTTCTCTTTCTATAAATCGAAAGCAGGTAGATCAGCATGGCTGTTAGGTATTTGGATTGCTGTTATAACGCTTTTGGTAGGTGCTGTCGTATGGAAGGTTTGGTTCTAAAATGACGCTAATCGCCTTCGAAGGATGTATCGGTGCAGGGAAAACCAGTCTCGTGAATTATTTTAGTCACGAGTTAGGATGTGGTAAAATCCTCGAGGACTATGCGTCGAATCCGTTTCTGGCCGAATTTTACAAGGGCTCAACGGTTCAATTTGAAACGGAACTCAGTTTTCTGTTGATCCACTTCTTTCAATTGAAAAATGCCTTTACTGAATCTAGTCACAATCTCCTTTTGCTGGACTTCTCAATAGAGAAAGACATGGTATATGCCAAGCTGAACCTTCCCCCGGAAGAGTTGCGACTCTTTATGGCCGTTTATGATCATGTTGTTTCCAATGTCGGATTGCCCGATGTCGTGATTTATCTTGATCTGTCTCTGAAGATTCTGAGAAGAAGGATCTTTCAACGGGGGAGACCCTATGAACTGGCGGCGGATCCTGAGTATTTCAAGGAGTTCAACGACAGAATAAGGGATTATTTTACGTGCGAATCTGCGTGCAAAACTTATGTAACAAACGCTGACGATTTAGAATTGGATCCTGATAACAAAAAGCTGTGTTCGATCCGAGATATTATTCAAGATGAAATGGTACGAGAACAGTAATCTGTTCAAGCAGTTGAATTGTAAGAACACAGAATGGGGGATCAAATGTACGTCAAGGTCTTATCCAGTGCCACGTTGGGGATCGATGCGTATGTGATGGAGGTGGAGTTCGATATCGCGCCGGGCATGCCGGCGTGGAACCTGGTCGGACTTCCGGACACAAGCATCAAAGAAAGCCGCGACCGTGTCCAATCCGCACTGACCAACAACGGGTTCCCATTTCCTCTCAAGAAAATCACCATCAACCTTGCGCCGGCGGATATTCAGAAAGAAGGCCCCGCGCTCGATCTGCCGATCGCCATCGGCATGTTGTGCGGCTCCGGCCTGATCGCAATGGAAAGTGTCGAGCGAGCGGTCTTTCTCGGCGAGCTCGCGCTGGATGGTTCGGTGCGTCCCGTGAGAGGCGTCCTGCCCATCGCGGTCAAAGCCCGCCAGGCAGAGCTCGGCTCCCTTTATGTTCCGAAAGACAACGCCGAAGAGGCGGCGGTGGTGGACGGCCTCAACGTCTATCCGGTCGACTCTCTACCGCAGTTGTTCGATCACCTGAACGGAGACGGGGCGCTGAAACCGACGAAGGTGGATGTGGACCGTGTGTTCAAACAGAGCTCACGGTACGAGATCGATTTCAACGAGGTGAAAGGGCAGGAACATGTCAAGCGCGCGATGGAAGTCGCAGCGGCGGGCGGCCATAATGTGATCATGATCGGGCCGCCGGGCTCGGGCAAGACCATGCTTGCAAAACGTCTCGCGACGATCCTCCCGCCGATGTCGTTCGATGAGGCCCTTGAAACAACAAAGATCCACAGCATCGCGGGGACACTGAAAGACGATCCCTTGATCGCAACCAGGCCGTTCCGGTCCCCCCACCACTCGATCTCGGACGCCGGCCTGATCGGAGGCGGGGCACATCCTCGGCCGGGTGAAGTAAGTTTGTCTCACAACGGTGTTCTGTTTCTGGATGAATTGCCGGAGTTTTCACGATCGGTTCTGGAGAACCTCCGGCAGCCGCTCGAAGACGGTGTTGTGACGATCAGCCGGGCGGCGGCTACGTTGTCTTTCCCAGCCAATTTCATGCTGATTGCGGCATGCAATCCCTGCCCGTGCGGATATTTCGGCGATACCCAGCGGAGCTGTCACTGCACGCCGATGCAGATCCAGCGCTACATGTCGAAACTGTCCGGACCGCTGCTCGACCGGATCGACATCCATATCGAGGTGCCAAGCGTGGATCTGGACGATCTTCATTTGCCCCCAAGTGGAGAATCGTCCAAGGATGTTCGCAAGAGAGTAACCACCGCACGCGAAATCCAGACTCGCCGGTTTGCGGGTATGGGTCTTTTCGCGAATGCCGACATGGTGTCGAAAGACCTGCGCGAGTTGTGCCCGATGCTACAACAAGCGCGAGACCTTTTACGCCAGGGATTGGACCAATTTGGTCTTTCGGCGCGCGCGTATGACCGGATCATCAAGGTGGCGCGGACGATTGCCGACCTGGACGGTAGCGAGACGATCCTCCCGCCCCACATCGCCGAGGCCATCCAATACCGCAGCCTGGACCGGAAACTGTGGATGAAATAGCCTCGACCTATGGCCAAACAGACACCCTATCCTGACGATCCGTTGGAATTCATCAAACGATGCGTTGTCGACAGACGCCTGTTTTGGACTTATCATGTAAACATGCGGATGAAGGAGCGATTCATTCGCGAAGAATGATCGTGAAATCCGTAGACAGCTATGAGATTGTAGAATCGTATCCAAAGGACAAATACCTGCCCAGTTTTCTTGTGTATGCCCGACATGAACAGACAGCGTTCCACATACTCTTTGCAGTTGACTTCGATAATGACAGTGTGAAGGTCGTAACAGCGTACCGTCCGGAGATTGCTTTGTGGAACTCGGATTTCAAAAGGAGAAGAAAGCCATGAGGTGTCATCAGTGTGGGTCGACCATGCGGGAGATGACAACCGATCTCCCTTTCAAAGTGACGGAGACAACGATCGTGATTGTTAGAGACCTGCCTGTCAGGCAGTGCGAAAACTGTCGCGAGTATATTCTCTCCGATCCAGTCATGGAGCGCGTTGATAAAATCTTAGAGAACATCGACGGAACGACGTAACTGGAAGTCATACGATACGCGGCGTGATAAAATTGTGACTGCTTGAATACTCGTGATGTGCTCCGATTCGGTGACATCGCCGAAGCCGTCCAATACCGCAGCGTGGACCGGAGCCCCGGCGTTACCGATTTCGGACTTGACAAGTGGTTGAGACTCACGATGGATGGGTGTAACATCGACGAATCCGGTTGATCCGGGGATTGATTGTTGTGTCAGGAAGAGGAGAGAGAACGATGAAGAAACGTGGGTTTACTTTGATTGAACTATTGATTGTCGTCGCTATCATCGGGATTTTGGCGGCCATTGCCGTGCCAAACTTTTTGAACGCCCAGATTAGAGCGAAGATCGCCAAGTGCAACTCTGAAATGAGAACTTGGCTCCAAACGTACACCCTATACAAAACGGACCAGGGGGAGTTCCCGCCACATATCGACGGTCACCCGGTTTGGCAGAACAAATTCATGACTACGCCTGTTGCCTATGTTGGTGCAATACCGAGAGATCCTTTTCAGCCGGAAACGGCTCCGACGCTTGGCACGCTCGAGTGGAGCCACGGCGAGTACCACGCCGACTGGTTTCCGGTCGTTAGTCCGAATCGGCTCATCCAGGATCCAGCTCTGTATAACCAAGCGCTGAAAGGTAAAGTCCGGTACGGTCCCGGCTGCCATGTTGGCACGGTCTACTACATCTGGAGTTTCGGGCCGGATTTGATCCACGCCCCGAGCCAGCTGTTCGACATCTATCGACCCTCCAACGGTCTCACTAGCTACGGCGACGTCGTCGTTGTGGGCAGCTGACGGAACGTTTGGGGAATCTTGAATTCACCGCGTCGACTCTTCCGCTAGGCACTCAATTTTCTTCGGGGGTTGAGTGTACGGAGAACTCATTGTATCTTCCCCTATTGGCAACTGGATATGTGCCAAGATCTGTTGAGTAACTGAGTGGAGAGGAGAGTTCAAATGAGACGTGCCTTTACCCTGATCGAACTTTTGATCGTCGTGGCCATCATCGGCATTCTGGCGGCGATTGCGGTTCCCAACTTCCTGAATGCGCAAGTGAGGGCGAAACTTGCCAAGTGTGAATCGGAGATGCGGACCTGGTTTCAGGCTTACACGATGTACAAAACCGACCAGGGCCAGTTCCCACCGCATTGCGGCCATCCGCGAAACCAAAACAAGTATTTGACCACCCCTGTTGCCTATGTTGGTTCTGTCCCGAAAGATCCGTTTCAGCCGGAAAACTTGGAAGGCGCGGGGATGCTCGGCACGACACAGTGGAGTTGGGGCGAATACCATGCGGACTGGTTCGGGGCTGTACCGGCGGAACGTGTGAGTCAAGATCCGGCCCTGTACTCTCTCGCGAAACGGGGCACTCTGCCGATCAATTCAGGTGGATGCCACATCGGAACCGTCTACTATATCTGGAGCTTTGGGCCGGACCATGAACATACGCCGGAAGCTTTGTGGGAGGCTTCGAACGGCCTGAACAGTATCGGAGACATCGTCCGGCTCGGTACATAGAACGCGACGTTCTCGACAGAGACATCGTCTGGTCACACAACCCTGGTCACACAACGGACGTGTGTCCTTCCAATAGTGAGTATGTAAAGTCACGCCCCGGGACCGCCCCGGGGCGTTTTCATTTGCGCTCCTTAAGCGCCTTGTACTTCGATCTGTCATGTGCCACAGTAATTCATGCGATTGCTCACAAAAACCGTTCCCGGGAGGACGACGATGACTGCACGACAAGAGACCGATGTCAATCGAAGAACCTTTCTGAAGAACACCTCGATCACGGCTATTGGCGCAACGACCTATTCAATACTGAAACCACAACATGTCCGAGCCGCGAAGGCGAACTCGATGGTCCAGCTCGGCATCGTCGGCACGGGCGGCCGGGGGCAGCATGACGGAAGGAACCTGCTCAAGACCGGCAAAGTCAAGATCGTCGCGTTGGCCGACTATTTCGCTTTTCAAATGGAGGAACCCGCAAAGCAGTTCGAGGTCGACTCCTCGCGCTGTTTTGATGGAATTGACGGTTACAAAAGGATCCTCGAGATTGAGGAAGTCGATGCGGTTCTGCTGACCACGCCGCCTTACTTTCGTCCCATCCACTTTGAAGCCGCTGTCGATGCCGACAAACACGTATTTGCCGAAAAACCGATTGCGGTCGATCCATGGGGATGCCGGAAATTCCTCGCGACCGGGAAAACGGCCGAGCAGAAGAAAATCAGCGTCGGTGCGGGACTACAGTCTCGGTACGATGCCGACCGCCGGAAGATTGCGAAGATGATCCACGAAGGCGCAATCGGCAGGCCGATTGTCGGCCATTCGAAACGAATGGGGGGCGATCTTTGGCGACGCGGACGGCCTGCCTATTTCAGCGAACAGGATCATCAGGTTCGACACTGGCTCTATTTTCTATGGTCGTCCGGCGATTTTCTCGTCGAAATGCACATTCATAATCTCGACATCTTTAATTGGTTCACCGGCATGCTTCCCCAGAGTGCGGTAGGCTCGGGCGGAAGAGAAGTCCGGCTGGACATTGGAGATATCTACGATCACATCAATGTGATCTACGACTACCCAAACGGTTTCCATCTCGCGCATACCGGCACACAGATCCCGACAGGATACAGCGGCTCCGAAAAACAGATCATCGGCACGGAGGGCTCCTACGACGAAGATAAGGGACTGTATACAAAGGACAAAGAACGGATCAAGCACGGGAGCATCGTGCAGGCCGTCGAAGAAGAGATGCGGCAGTTCGTCGCCAGCGTTCTCGGCGAGGGACCGTATATCAATAATACCGACTATGTGACCACAAGTTCCTTCACAAGTATTTTGGGACGCGAAGCCGCCTATTCGCGCAGTAAAGTGACGTGGGACGCCCTGTGGAGTTCGAATAAGCGAATCGAGATGCCGTTTTGAACCCGGTAACTTTTCATTCCGGACAACCAAACCGTGCAACGGACGGTGGGTGGAGCCTCGGCGAAACCCACCGATTTTCTGAATGTATCGAGGAGAAATATGTCGATCGTACCCATCATCGTGCTCACCGCTATCAGCGCGACTCCGATTTCCGTTATTGAGCCGCTTGACGCCGCCTCTCCGCCCTTTCAATTCGTGCTCGGCGAACTAGAGAAGGCCTGTGAAGACGTTTCTGAAGTTCCCACCATCCGAATCGCGACCCATGACGCAATGGAGGATTCTCCGAAGTTCCAATCCCTTGTTCCTGAAAAACCCGAGGGATTCGTTTTTTGTCCGGCCCCCGATCGGAACGCATTCTATGTGATCGGGCGGGACGTTCGCGGCGCACTTTACGGAACGCTCTGGCTCGCAGACAGGCTGAAGGTGGAGGGGCCAAGAGTCTTTAAACGAGTCGAAGGGCGCGCCCCTGTGTTTCGGTATAGAGATCATGTCGATCTTGGTGCGCGACAGGTCCCGCCGAACGGAGGCCCGGAAGATATCATGAAGCGCAACCTTCGTTTCACCCTCAATACGCAGATTATCGGTTGGGCGAGACCTTATGTCTTCCTGAACCGAATCGATCCGCAACTTGTCGACAATCCGGAAACGCACGAAGCAAGCGTCAAGAGCCACCGTAAGCGACTCCGCGAAGACCTCGAGCGGATCGACACGTGGCACCTTGATGCGATCGCGAGTTGTGGGCCGTTCCTGGATATGCCCGACCTGGATCGATTGATCGCCGTCTACGGTGACGAAGTGAGTGAAGACGGTTCGACGTTATCTCCGGCTCTCGACAAGCCGTGGGATATCTGGCGGGAAATGCAAAGCCAGGTCCTTGAAGATTTTCCTCAAATCGACGGATTGCGGTCCTCGCTTCAGGATTTCGCACAGCGATATCAAATCTGCGCGGCGCGGGGGCCGAAAGCGGAGGCGCTGGGCAAGGCGGGAGCGATGCGCCGCTTTGTTCAAACGATCCGTCAAGCCGTGGTGGTAGAACATCATGGTCGGGCGATGATGACAACCTGGGGTAATCCACCGGATACCTATGTTCTTAACGACCCCATCGCACTCCGGACCATTTTCGAAGGCATTCCGACCGATGGCCTGATTCTCCACAACAACGAGTGCGAGCACGATTTTTATTTAATCTCACCCTTCAACGACAACTTCGGCGTAACCGACGTTCCGAAAGGGATCATGTTTCAAGCCCAGCGCGAATACGAAGGCCAGGGACACATTCCTGTCTATATCGGTCGTCGCATGCACGAGCGGATGATGCGTTGCGTCCGGCTCGGCGAGACCGAGACAGCGGAAGCGCGCCTCTGGAGAAGCGACAATCTTTACGATCCCCTTTGTTGGACATGGGCGAACCTGTACGCGTTCATGAGGGCATGTTGGGCACCGGACGGCGATCCGTGGGAGTGGGCTCGGGACTACTGCATCCTTCGCTTCGGCCGAGGAGGAGCGGAGCTGCTCGCGGATGCCTTAATGATGACCGAAGAAGTCGCGCGGCGGACATTTTATGTCACTGCGTTCTCCGGCGCGAAACGAGACGCATACGCGATCACGCACCGCTGCGTATTTACCGACGGGCGACATTACTACCAGATTGTCGCCGACCCTCACGCCGTCGCTTACCAGGTAAACCATGTGCGCGGAAAAGTCCCTCAATTCATGGAACAGGCGGAACAAACACGGCAGCTCAGCCGGGCAATGGTCGAGCGAGCTCGGGAGGCCTCGATCCAGATGCGGTCAGCCGGTATTGCGGACGCATTGCCCGTTCTGGAGAGTTTCGAGCATTTCCATTCTCTCGTTGAAATCCTTACCCATTATCAACAAGCAATGGTTTTGTGGTATTACAAAGACGAGCGAAGCTTAACTTCTCATGTGGAAAATGAGTCACGCGCCCTCTGCGCCTTTCATGCACGAGAGGCTCTTGACTGCTTCAAGTCGTACCGAGAGAAATACGATCTATATAAGGATGGCGGAATGGTACCTTTGCTCCGAAGGTATTTAAAACAGCTGGGCGACAGCCCGGAACGTATCGCTCCCTACCACGAGATCCGAGTGCCGATCACAAACGAACCCTTCAAGATAGATGGCGACATCAACGAAAAAGGGTGGCCTGAGTCGCAGCTGATCCTGGATACGGATATCCGGTCCGGTGAGAAGGTCGCCGAGCGTGATTTCCGCGTCGAGTTTCGTTTGGCTATGACAAACCGGGGACTCGGTATCGCGGCGAAAGTCACAGACAGTGAACTTGTGCCGATACGGATCGGTAGGGTATTTCGGAGCGATTCTATCGGACTGAGTTTCGATACGAATGATGACGGCCGCGAAGACGCGATTTATTACTTTTTGGTCGATCACAAAACGGGCGATCCCGTCCTGTTGACCGTCATGCGCGACATGATCTTGGGTTCGCGAGACTATGAGGATCGACACAAAGCGGCACCCGTCGATCCGGACGCAAAGATCGCTTTGAGAAAGACAGATGGAGAGTATTCATGGGAATGCATGATTCCCTGGTCGATGTTGGGCGATTTCGATCCGGGCGAAGACACCCCCCTGGGTATCTTCTTTACAGCAAACGACGTCGATACATCGGGCGGCGGCGGTTGTTTCGTCTACCCGCCCACGCCGGAGTGGCGCGATCCACCGCCTCCCGCCTTTGCGTATTCGCGTGAATGACGCTACGTTATTCCACCCGGTACGTGCCCGAGAAAAGGAGAAACTCAACCGGCTGAGTATGCAGTTTTCGATTTTCGATATCGGATACAACAAGACGCACCTGTGAATTATCTCCTGAATTGAATGAAAACAACATCTCCTTCTGGCCTGCGACATAACTCGAACCCGGTTTCAGCAATATCTCTGAATCGTCTTCGCCAATCACGCCGAGTCCAATGTGCCCCTCCTTTGGCACAATCCGCATCCGCAAGGTGACACGTGTGTTGGGAGGAACAACCACCGTCGGGCTCTCAATCCGGATTTCATTCTCCTCGGATTCGCCGCGAACAACCAGATAATTATCTCGTTTCAAAACAGCGACTCCCGGCGAAGGAATCCAGGTTGACAATGGTGGCAGCAGCCTAGCCGCATCCGGCCTCTCGAATGGGGCAGGCGCTCTCCATCCGGTTTGAGGCTCTGGGGGAAGTCTGTTATTGAAATGCTCCAGAAAAGCCGCGGCGAGTTTTGCCTGTCCGTCTTGATTGAAATGAACCACGTCGATGTACTGATGCAGGTCCACTGTGTCGAGCACATCGATCGTCCGTTCCTTGCCCCATGGGAATTCTCCTACCCTTTCCAGCACTCTTTCGTAAGCATCGCAAATGAAAACTTCCTTTTCCGTGAGCGATTTCCCCTGCTGCTTTCTTACCCAGCCCCGGAAAGGCTGAAAAGCCACATAGGCTTCTATGCCCCGTGCTTCGCACGACCGCATCATCGTGTCGATATTGCTCAGGTAGACATTGACAGAGGATTTCAGCAGTCTTCCCCTGAACTCGGAATCATTCAGTATTTTCTGTATATGCTCCTTCTTGTCTTGGTTGTAGCCCTTCACGAAAATCTTCCTGTAGAGGTACGACCTTTTGGCCAGCCACACTTTCAGGTCAAAGAGAGGATCATACTGTGTGTTGTAGAGAGTCGAGATGGTTAGGGGATCGCCCGGACGCACCGCATATTGATAGACCTGGTCGAAATCGTTCCAACCGTCGAGAAATACAACGTAGTCCGGCTTATTGGGCAATACAGTGAGGTTGAACAGAATATTCTCTTGCGTCGAGTTGATTGCGACGATTGCGGCGGGTACAGTCTTCACAATATACGGAAGACTCGGTAAACCATGTCGGATCAGTTTTTCGAGAATGCTAAAATACTTATACTCGTTCCCGACATGGAGTCCCCAAGCGGTCGATCCCCCGACAAAGAATACCCGGCAGCAGTCTCTCCGCTTCGCCTCGTCTCGTTTGTGCTGGAAAACATCTTCATACCGTTCGCCCGGATAGTGAATCTCGGTTTCACCGACATATCGATAGAGACGTCTGGCTTTCGTGTAATCGGACCGTTCAGGCTCCGTGTCGCTTTGTTCTTCGCCGTAGGTGTGAAGATAGACGTTTTCAAGATAGGGAACATAGCGAGGTTGGTAGACCGGCAACTCCATCATCGATACGTCCCACCGAGCCCAGACTTCCGCCCAAATAACGGCGACCAGAATCGCGAGGACATACGGAACCAGGAAGCAAAGTCCTTTTGCCAGTATTCCGTGAATTCTCGATACGAGGCGTGCTATCCGGTTTTCCGATTCAGGGGACTGTTCCATCGTTCTGCTTTCCTGAATTCTGCTCCAGGTTAGGTTGCGCCGATGTGGATTGCCCGACTTTCCCAGTTTCAGTCTGCTTTCAACTTACCGGAGATCTTCTCCAATTTCAAAAATCTGCGTCCGATTCTTCAGGCAGCCGGTTCCGCTTCCTCAATTTACCTTTGGCGATTATCCGGTATAGTCTACGGAGTCTCCAGGAAGTGAAACCTGAGACAGTTGAGTCGTCTGTATTACGTAAAAAATCGAAAGAGAGAGTCCAGTCATGTCTCGCCTGCTATCCATGATTCTGTTCGCGTTACTCGTTGGCTCTGTGTATGCCAAACCGGTGACCGTCGACCTCACCGTCGGAGAAACCCATGTCTACACCCTCCAGAACGGAAACACAAAGCGAATTACACTGGTGTCCTATGGAGAAAAGCGCGACGTATTCCGCGACGCGGTACGCGACGCGACGGTAGAGATCGACGTGGACGGGACGAAGGCCGTCCTTGGCGTTGCGCTTTATAATCTCCCGCGCGTCGTAAACGGAGTCAGAGTCGACGCGACGGTCACGCAGGGCTATCTCAGCAACTCCGGTTCGCCCGAGGTTTGGGATCTGGAACCGGGCGCAGACGCCCGCTTGCGGTTTTGGGATCCCAAAGAGCCGCTGCTGGAACCTGGGACGTTCACCTATCCTGTGAAACAACGCTGGTTCGCATCCGACACGCAAATGGCGAACGACCCGTGCTACGTTGACGGCGGCGAAGATCCGAGACGGAAGAGTATTTACTATCACTACGCGCTGGATTTCGGAGGATACGATCACCTTGTGCCGGTCGTCGCCGCAACGGACGGTGAGGTCGTCTCCTCCGCAGGCGAAGTCTCCTCGGATATCCCGGAGCAGGAAAAAGGGTTCGTTCGCCCCCGCTACGATGTCGTTTACATCCGAGACGGTCGTGGCTGGTACTATCGGTACTCTCACTTTTCCTCGATTTTGCCGCACATGAAAGTCGGCCATCGTGTCAAGATGGGCGAATGGATCGGCATCCTGGGGAAAGAAGGAGCTTCCGGCGGCTGGTCGCACCTCCATTTCGGTATCAGCGGCGTCACCGGCGATGAGCGCGGCCAAATCAATGCGTATCCATTTGCGGTAGAGGCATATTTGAACAAGAATCCCGGCTCTCTTCTGGCTGTCGCACGCCCCCACAAATTCGTCCAGACAGGCGAAGTTGTGAAGCTGGACGCCTCGAATTCAATCTGCGACGGCGGGGAGATCGTTTCCTACGCCTGGCAGTTTCAGGACGGGGGTTCCGCAAGTGGTCCGGTTGTGGAAAGAGTGTACGATGAACCGGGCGCCTATTCGGAAATCGTCCGCGTAACAGATGACCGAGGACAGGTTGACGTCGATTTCGCGGTTGTTCATGTGCTGGCTGCGGAAAACACGATGGAACGCCTACCCCCCTCGGTTCACCTAACGTATTATCCGACTGAGAACATCACGGTCGGCCAGGAGGTTTTCTTCAAAGCGCGAACGTTTCGCGTGGAAGGCGGCGAGGAAGAGTGGGATTTCGGTGACGAGAAATACGGTATAACCGAATCGCTCAACGATTATGCCACCATCTCTCACCATTATGGTGAGC
This sequence comes from uncultured bacterium, assembly GCA_964612675.1. Classification (GTDB taxonomy): domain Bacteria; phylum Hinthialibacterota; class Hinthialibacteria; order Hinthialibacterales; family JAKPRU01; genus CAZTDD01. The sequence goes on along the minus strand of CAZTDD010000074.1, from coordinate 12,479 downwards.
CGGGGTTGTACATTGTTACGGTTCAACGCGAGTCGGATAATGGCACAAAGGCGACGGCGCGTTTGAAGGTCTTTGTGCACGAGAAAGAGGAACAGTGACGGACCGATAGAAACGGGCGTGTCTGTACTGTCTTCTCCTGAAAGATTGACGAGGCGGCAAAAAGTCATCGGGGTGGAACAAGACAAGTTTTCAACCCCCTCTTGAATCTCCCCCATTCTTGACGGGGTCGCAAAAAGTCTGGAATACGAATTTCAACCCCCTCCTTTACGGCTCTCATGTTTGCCTTCGGCAAGCCATGAGACTCCTCCCCCGATCTTCGGGGGAGGAAAAGAAGTGGATGCAGCTTGGTTGTTTTCTCCCCCAAAGATTGGGGGAGATACAGAGGGGGTTGACGATTACGCACTCACAAAGGATGGAGATACAGAGGGGGTTGATACCTCACTTCTCGCATCCCGCTGACTTTTTGCAGCACCATCAGTTATGTTGGAGATGAAAAAGAAATGAAACGTCTTTGGGTTTTCATATCAGGAGCATTATTCTTTATAACGATCTTCTCGTCGCCCATCCGGGCGGAGGAGGCCCGCGTGAACGCCGATGAACCGCTGACTCTCGCGCTGTATGGATTCAATTCGAAGCTCGGACCGGTGAAAGATCTATCCCCGGATGAAACAGCGAAGTGGCTTGTCGATCATCATGTCAATGCGGTGTTTGTCGGCGGCGGCGAATCCGGCGAATTTCTGGACGCGTTGAGAAAAAAGAATATTCGCATTTATCGGGAGATGGGCCTTTTTGTCGGGAAAACAACCTATCAAGAACATCCGGAATGGCGGCCGATCACCGCAAGCGGCGAAGAGCAAGAACCCGAGGGTTGGTATTACGGCCTCTGCCCGAATCAAGAAGAACTTCGAAAACAGAAGCTCGAGCAGTTCGAAAGGTATATAAAGAACGAACGTCTGGATGGAGTCTGGCTCGATTTTATTCGATTTCCCATTCGGTGGGAGAAAGAAAGCCCGACTGAGTTGAATAATTGTTTCTGCGATGATTGTATCCGTTTATATCGCGGGGCCGTATCGGATGACTTTCAAGTACCGGAAGACATGAAACGGTCCGAATTGGCGAAATGGGTGCTTGAAAACCATCTTCCTTCTTGGATCGAATTCAAAACAGAGCGAATTTGCGACTGGGTTCATCAAGCACGTGTTTTGCGCGACAAGATACGACCCGATGCCACGATCGGGATCTTTACTGTGCCCTGGTCGCCGAAAGAATTCGACGGGGCGATTCATCGGGTTGTGGGGCAGGACTACGCGAAACTGGCGGCGGACATCGATGTGTTTTCACCGATGGTGTATCACCTGCTTTGTCATCGCGACGCCGGCTGGCCCGCTCGGTTCACTGAAGAAACGAAGATGCGGACGAACCGCCCGGTCTGGCCGATTGTTCAGGCGATGGATGAGCCCTCCAAACTGACAGGCGAAGAATTAAAAAAGGTGATTATTTCAAGTACGAACGCTTCCGGAACAGGCGTAATTATTTTCACCGCCGGTTATCTGGATAAAGAGAACAAATGGGACGCGGCGTTCCGAGCGTTCCGGGCGCTCACGGGAGACAGCCGCTGATCGAGACCTTTGCGAGTAGTAGCAACGTGGGTTGCCGGCAAGAATAGCTGTCCCCCGCCTATAGGATTTCGTCGTTCGGGGCTTGCCCTTCTTCAACTCATGCTTTTCTTTACTAATCGTGAATCATCCAATCCGTAACAGATGTCTTTTTTCGTGGGGCTTTACCTGATTGCCCAAGTCCGGGATCCAGGTCCACCCAGAAGTCTGTTTCCGCGTCTGCCCATTCGTCGTCTCCCTTCAGTTCAACCCGCGCTTCCGCAAAGCTGAGGTATGCCTCGACATTGACAACCCAGAAACGATCTGCATCAGACGCGCCGGCAGAAGGATATGCACCGACTCCCGTATACCAGTCGGCATCATGTGAGTAAACCCAACTGAAGCCTACACCCGTCGTGGTTATACTGACATGAACCTCCTCATCATCTTCTACCTTTGCGGCATATCTGCGATCGATTTCATCTTCGTCGTCACAGGCAGTCGTAAGAAAGCGGAGACTACAAGCAGAGAGACTCTCCTCCGGACCGAACGAGGGCCTCATGTAGACAGCCCCGTCGTAGTCGTAAGATCCTCCCGCGTCTGCAGTTGGCGTGGACACGGGCGGAGTGCGTCCGGGAGCCCACTCATAGACCTGTCTCCACCTCCGATTGGTGTAGCTGCGCGCCAACACCACGGATGTGCCCACGTCGGGATCGCACAGTTCCGCATAGACGTACCGGTACCCGCCCCCCTGGGATGCATCGCCATAGATTCTTCTCACGCTAATTCCATACCAATCTCCGTTACCTAATTCCCTGTATAGATAGTCAGGGCTCGGTGAAGAGATCTCGATGGTATCCCAATCGGATGGAAATGCTGGTAATTCAAAAAGAAAGATTGCTGTAACTCCAATCACCAAGCTAAATGTTTTCATTTGTTCTCCTCCTCAGAATCGGAAATTGCTTTTTGGGCCCGACTATTTATTGCATCGTGGTAAGCACGCCCCTCCGCTTTTACAAGAGATCTTAAAATCGGGTCTACGGGTTCGGGATCGTTGCCATAAAAAAGAGACAGGGCTTCGCGCACATCAAGTGCAAACATCATCGGCATTATTATTGAACGTTCGGGGTGCTCGGGGTGGGGGCGATCTTCGTATAGGGCTTTAAGACGTTCCACACGACGTCGTTGATGCATTATCCTCCTGCCGCCGCCGGTTTCAGCGATTCTCTGCAATTCAGCACGGATTCCATTTACCTCTTCGGCGGTCAGTAGACGTTTAGCTACCGACGAAAAGGGACTGTAAGCGAGACGGTGCAATGGAGTGACATATCTATCGAAAACACGTTCTCGCTCCGCTTCGTCAAGATGACTAAAATGCCGGTCAAAAACTATTCTCGCCTCGTTGATTAGCTCCTCAAGTTGCGAGAAGATCTTGTCTCGCTCGGATCCGACGGGGAGGGGGTGCTCTCGCTGGAGCGCGCGGTCCACGTTTACAACTAAAGACCTCGCGATAGATCTGGCCTTTTCCGGGATAAACCATAATTTGACAGGTTCGCTTTCATCCCAGTCCGGAGCCGGTGGAGCGGCACCGATACGGTGCTCGATAAAATGCGGCACATAGCCAAGAATTACCTCTTTCTGTTCTTCTGTAGCAAAACGTTCCCTTTCGGAAAGATATTTTGCTACATCCGATCGAATAATCTCTTTGAAGCTATTGGGAACAGGGGTACCGTCAATCTCTTGTACTGTGGCCAAAAACTCCTCCACAGTGCTCATTAACTCTTGGTTCATACCCACCGGCGCGTCTTGGGCAGAGGTCGGACAAAACGGAACAAGAAGCGCAAGGACGATAAGTACAGAAACCCGCATCATTGCTTACCTCCTCTGTGTAAGATGACCTATCGTAAGGACTCGTATTCGCGAAAACGACTACCTTGCATCTCATTACGTATTATATCCCCCCCCCCCCAACTTCTGTCAACTAAAATTTTCACAATTTTCGAACTGCGCGACTACATTCACTTCAAATGCCGGCACCCTGCGAAGGAGATACGGCACCGTCGTAGACCACCGCCTCGGGTGAACGTATGATCGTTGTCAGCCTGTAGCAGGCTGTTTGATCTGAATAAGACAGCGGACTATTGAATCATTCCGGGCTACACACAGACACAGCTGCCAACGAAAAGGACGACTATGACCTCTCTGATTGATATCACCCTCCCGTTGAGCGACAAAACACCCGTTTGGCCCGGCGATGCGCGTTTTAAGCGAATTGTCGATCGCACAATCGAGGGCGGCGCACGGAGCACCGTGTCCCGACTCGAAATGAGTTCGCATAACGGAACCCACTTCGACGCGCCGCTTCATTTTATCGAAGAGGGCGCGAGCCTTGAGAATCTCGATCCGAACGTTTTCGTCGGTCCCGCAAAGGTCGTGTTCCATCCAAAGGAGACACACATATTAGCCGACGATATACGAGACATGAATCTTGACGGTGTCGAGCGGGTGTTATTCAAAACACGGAATTCCGAATTGTGGACGGACCCAGAGTTTCATGAGGACTACATCGGTATTTCTTCACCCGCCGCGCGGTTATTGGCCGAGTTGGGTGTGCGACTCGTTGGATTCGATTATCTTTCGGTCGGTCCATACGGTGACGAGCAGGTCGAAACGCATCGCCATTTACTCGGTAACGGCGTTGTGATTCTTGAGAGTTTGGATCTGCGAAATGTCGAGCTTGGCGACTATGAATTGATCGCGCTACCGCTGAAGATCGTCGGCGGCGAAGGCAGCCCGGCACGAGCACTGCTGCGTCCTTTATAGTGTGATGTTGCGCAACCCTAATTGAAACACGCAACGCCGATCATGCGGACACGAACGCTTTGGTTAACCGTTTCCCTTGCCCTGTTGGGCGTGTATTTCGGCTATTTAGCAATCACCTATCCGAAATTGCCGGACCGGATACCGGTTCATTTCAATCTTCACGGTGAACCCGACAACTGGTCGCAAAAGTCAACGTTTGCGATTTGGTACTCGGTGTTTGTACTCTCTATGAATGGGCTGTTCCTCGTGTTCTTCCCTCGTTTGCTGCGAAAGATTCCCGATTCACTGCTCAATATCCCCTGGAAGGATTATTGGTTTTCAACTCCGGAGCGGAAAGAGCAGGCTTTCGAAAAGACGCGCGTCATGCTGTTTATCACGGGAGCGTATGTGAATTTGATCGTTGTAGGTGTCTACCATTCGATTGTACGGGCCGCCCTGCAGGAGACTGAGCCACAACCGCGCATCGTGATCCATCTGGTCTGGATCTTTCTGTTGACGGCAGTCTATGTCGCTGCGTTGATTTTGTACGCCAGACCGCCCCGTCATGAGCAGGGCTAGCCTGGATCGTGTCTTTTTCAAAGTCCGCGACTGATGTCTCCCGCCGGTCCAGGAGTTGAACTCCTGGGCCGAAAATAAGCTAAAAAAATGACATTTGCTATTGACACGGGGTGAAGGGAGTGCTAAATTTTTAGCTGAGGTTCGACGAGAAAGTTGGCGCAGGAGTACAACTCCTGCGCCCGCGGTACTCTGTGGAAGGAGAAAGACACCAATGCCGACATCCAGATCCAACGGTCTGAGCAGGCGTGAGAGGCAGATCATGGACATCATCTATAAACGGGGCCGGGCTACTGCAGCCGAGGTAATGGAAGATCTGCCCGATCCGCCCACTTATTCCGCTGTCCGGGGGCTTCTGCGCGTCCTGGAAGAGAAAGAGCATCTAACGCACAAATCGGAAGGAAAACGCTACATCTACATGCCGACAAAAGCCCGCCACAGTGTGGGCCGTTCGGCACTCAGGGGGGTCGTACAAACCTTTTACGGCGGTTCGGTCGAGAAGGCGGTGGCGGCCCTGCTCGACATGGGAGATTCGAGTCGCTCCGAGAAAGAACTGGAGCGTCTGGCCGAATTGATCGATGAGGCCCGGAAGGAGGAATAGGTATCATGATGAGCTCGTTTGATTGTCTTTCACTGCTGGCGGGAGTTTCGCTGAAGAGCCTGGCGATTCTGCTTGTGACGTTTGGTGTGAGTGTGTTGGCAAGGCGCGCAGGAGCCGCCACCCGTCACCTGATCTGGGCGGTGGCGGTTGTGAGCCTGGTCGGCCTACCGTTGCTCACTATCGCACTTCCGAACTGGAATGCGCCTATTTCCGCCGGGTTCTTGAGCACAGCGGACGCATCCGGGGCATCTGTCGGAACGCCACCGAATTCCGACAAAACGGAATCTCAGGCAACAGCGTCCCGCGCATCGGGAACCGCCGGAGCGGTGACCGTTCCTCCCGAGGTGATTTCCACAAATCCGAGTACGGCCAACACAAGTCCGTCTCCCGTCGCAGAACAGCATGGCTTGTCCGTCCACTGGTCGACTTGGGTTTTGCTTGCGTGGGGAATCGGGGCGTTGGTCGTTCTATTCCCTTGTCTCTTTGGCATCGCGGTTGTGTGGCGGCTCACCCGCCGAGCCGGGGGAATTACAAGTGAAAACTCGCTGAGATTCATCGAAAACGTTTCTGAACTTGTCGGCCTGAAGCGGCCTGTGAATGTGAGAATGAGCGGTGATACGACGATACCCCTGACGTGGGGTTTCCAGCGCCCCGTTCTACTGCTACCGGCTGCCGCCGAAGAATGGTCGGCGGAGCGTTTGCAGGCGGTTATCTTGCATGAGTTCGCGCATATCAAACGGGGCGATTGGGTGTTGCAGATTCTCTCGCAGATCGCGTGTGCGATTTACTGGTTCAATCCGCTTGTTTGGATTGCCGCGAACCGGCTGCGCACCGAGAGCGAACGGGCCGCTGACGATTGGGTTCTCGCGACGGGATTCAAGGCATCCGACTATGCCGACCATCTGCTACAAATCATCCGCAGTCTCAAGATCTCGACATGCCGGTCTATCGCCTCGGTCGCCATGGCGCGTCCATCCGGTATCGAACGGCGCATTGTGGCGATTCTGGACGCGGGCAAGAGACGGCACCGCGTGACGCGCGTTGCCGCGCTGGCCAGTTTGTTGGTCACCGCCGCCGTGCTTCTGCCTCTCGCGGCCATGCAAATTTCAGAAGCCTCCGACATTGCTGCGAAACAGGGCGAAGAGGAAGCGCCTTCGCCTTGGAAGGCGAAAGTGGACGATGTCACGATTGAGCTGGTTGGGATTTCCTCCCATCCGTCGACAGCGAAGTCCTGGTGGAAGCCCGATGGTTCTCCGCTTGCCAAGCGGCCGTATGCCCGGACGGGAACGCATGCTACCTGGGGCGGAAATTATAGACCTCTTGAGTTTGTCATACGTGTGACCCAACCGGATGACGAAAAAATCGATCTGCGATGGGATTTTGAACCCGGCGGGAGCACAACCGGCGGCGGTAGACCGATGACCGCCGATGGTAAGACCATTCCCGACCTGCGTGCCATTACAGCCCAGATAGAGAGAGAACCAAAGGAAATCGACGTTCGGATCGGCGTCGCGGCGAGCGAATGGGAAACATGGTCGACACGAACGGGCTTGACCGGTCATGCGGCGTCCGGACGGGATTCCGACGGCGTTGCATTTGCCGAGCCTTACCAGGTTAATGAGGAAACCCGTGTTACAGTGGCGGATTCGCTCCTGGACCAGGATCATCGCGTGATCGTAATTGATCAAGCCGGCAATATCCACAAGCCGTCCAGAATGTCGGCAAGCTGTGTCGCAGGAATTCGTCAAACAACGGTTCACTTCCGAGATCTCAAGTTGGAAGACCTGAAGGAACTTCGATTTCAGGTGCGGCCGTACGAATGGGTCGAATTCAAGGACGTTGCGCTGGAGCCGAGGAAAACCTCCGGAAGCCGTCCACAAGAATCCACTAGCGTCTTTCTTCCCGATATAGGCCATGCTGGTGACAAAACGGTGCTTGATTTAAAGAGCGGAACGTGGGTGAAAGGCAAAAAGGATCCGAATGAATACATTGAAGAGGGCAAAGGCGATCTGGCATGGGATCAGGAAGAGCACTTCGGACCGGTTCTCATCTGCTTACGGAACAGCAAAGCCGAGCTCTGGGATGACGGCAAGCTGGTGACGGTCAATAAGCCCTGGTGGCCCGCTGAGGCCCCCGCACGGCCGGATCTGCCTTCCGGTATGAATGTGTATTTGATTGAAGACGTTCCGTCCCGATGGGTGATCACTACAGCGGAAGGGACGAAGTACGTTGTGGAGATCCAATCAAGCAGACCGAGCACCGGGCCGGACTTCGACAACGGCGGTATAGAGATCGAATACGCGAAGCTCAACGACGTCATGGCGCTCCACACGATGGTGAACATGTAGTGATGGCAATTTTCTTTATGGAACCGTACGTACTCGCTTTGCTCGCTCGCCTCGGAGTTGCACTCCGGGGCGAAATTCTATCTCCCATTCAACAAATCCAGAAACGCTTTATGGATTCTGCCGTTGGATGCCATCATATTCGTCATTTCAAGAGATTGACCGCCACTTAGGTCGGTCAGGCGGCCTCCGGCTTCCTGGACAATCGGTATCAACGGGGCAACATCCCAAATATGCATAATCGGGTCGACGCAGGCGTCCGCGCGACCGGTCGCTACGAGTAGGTATCCGTAACAGTCCGCCCAGGTGCGCTGAAAGCCAGTTTCCTTCAAGATCCGCAACAGGATCTGCTCTCCCCAACAATCGAGAATTGAATCCATAGAAGTCGTCATGATCGACGCTTCAGATAAGGCCTCCGTTTGCGAGACGCCGCATCTTTCGCCGTTCCAATAGCACCCGTTCCCGGATAGCGCCGCAATGGTTTCGTCGAGCGGCGGGAAGTGAATAACACCGACCCGGCTTTCTCCGCCGCGTTCGATGGCGATCATCGTTCCATACATCGGAACGCCGCGAATGAATGTTTTGGTCCCGTCAATCGGATCCAAAATCCATCGCAACCCGGACCGTCCCTCTTTTTCGCCGAATTCCTCACCGAGGATTGCGTCGTCGGGATAGCGTTTTTCGATCTCGTTGCGGAGAAATTCTTCTGTCTTTCGATCCGCGATGGTGACCGGGGAATCGTCGGATTTTGATTCGATGTTCAGGTCGGTGCAGAAATAGTCGAGTGTGATTTTACCGGCGCGTTGGGCCAAATCGATTGCGCTGTCGAAGATCTCGTGCATGGGATTCTCCTGGGCTTTTCCGGTATCGTTCTTTTTTAGCAGAGTTTCATCCAGTGGGCATGAGGAGTGGTGGCCTTGGTGAGCGCTGAATCGTGATATCCAAGGTCAAATCACGTCGTTGTCTCGGAGGATCTTCTCGTATTTCTCCCTGTCCATGGGACAGTCTACAAGGTCGAGAAAGTCCTGCTTGTCCAGTTGACATTGGCTTGCCATGTCTCCCAGGAGTGAAACACTCAGACTCTTGACGGAACCATGACTAGTATGAGTCGACACAGAGGTGCGCTTACCTTCCAGCGTACAATACACGAAGAAAACGTGTTTTCTTTCAGGTTCTCGGACAAATCCCTTCTTTTGCAGACTGGACTCCACTTTGCGCTTATCTCTTTGCATGGGACATTTCCTCAAGGGAATCAAGGAGGTTCTTCTTCAACTGTTGAGCCTTTGAGGTCAATGTCTCGTTATCAGCGAGGCCATATAAGCGCCACAACATGTGAATCTGATCTTCAAGTGCCTCGTCCAATTCATCTCGTGTGAACGCGTGAACATTGATACCAAGATCGGAATCGCGTAGACAAAGTAATTGCCCTGTATCATCCAATTCAGGTGTAATCGTAACGGGTTTCCGAAATCGCAATTTGCGCTCAGGGTATTCGAATTCTTCCAGATAAAAGGGGGACAAATCCAATTCCTGAATATGCTCCACGTCTGTGATCCTTTTCGGTTGGTCGTTTTCGTCTAGGATTACGCGCCCGGTCACCTGTATCAGTTCGCGCGCATTCTCTAAGAGCAAATGCTCCACCGTCTCATCATAAGTACATTCCAGATCCTTCTCTGTCGGTTGATAGAAAATGGTGACTTTACGGTCGTCGAAGTCGATCCTAGAGAGTCGACCTGTAACAGTTCGAATAGACTCTTCTCCTGAGGTTGGGGGAAGAAACCGACGGAGTCCGGCTTGAACACATAGACTGTTGAAGAATTCAGCATCATCGCGTCGCCTAATCTGCAAACGTATCCCACTCCCTTTTTTCGGCACCATCTGCCGAATTGATTCCAGTACACGTGTCCGCCTTCCCCAATCCGGGATAAGTTCTGAAAGTTCCCCGTTCCCCCTATCAGAGATAACCTTGACACATTCAACCAAGCGTTCCCTCACCTCACGTACATCATCGGGGGCGAACAAATCACAACTCGGATCTCCTATTTGAGCGTTGATGTGGTAACTACCTTCGCTCGACGGAGCACATAGAACAACGTATTTTCGCTCGATATCGTTGCTGATACGCTCCCTTTTACGGGTCTCGATTCGCTCGATCTCCATTGCCAGAAGATAGACAGTGCGCTGAAGACCTGAAAGCACCTGTGTTAAGACGCCAACAGGGACGTGATTTGCGTCGGCAAAACGCCCACTGAAAAGCAGTTCAATGTCGTCCTGATTAGAATCGTGGTCGTTCATTTCTCCCCACCCTGACGCGAGAGCTTCGTTTATCGTAGATCGTGCAGACGGTTCTGTCCACTACATACGGCAGGTGCAGCAGCTCCGCTGCGCGGAGTCTCGCTCGCTCCGGTCGCAAGTCGTATCGCTGCGTTGTGTCACATCTGAGAAAGGCTTTCTTCAAACCGCGCCTGGCAGGATTCGAACCTGCGACCCACGGATTAGGAATCCGTTGCTCTATCCTACTGAGCTACAGGCGCTCACTTCCGCTTGTTTCATTCACTCTCGTAGTGAACCAACGTATGAATTGGAACGTTTTCTTCTTCTATTTTGCACCGACCGTTCAAAAAATCCAACTCAACCAAAAATGCAATCCCCACAACCGTGCATTCAAACCGCTTCAACAGCTTCGTCACCGCCTGTGCCGTCCCACCCGTCGCGAGAAGATCATCCACGATCAATACGCGGTGGCCGGGATCGATCCCATCCCGGTGGATCTCCAGAGTATCCGTCCCATACTCCAATTCGTATGTCTCCGAATAGGTCTCTGAAGGGAGCTTACCGGGTTTTCGAACCGGTACGAAACCGCAGCCCAATTCTATCGCGGCCGCCGTTCCGAAAATGAACCCCCGCGACTCCATTCCCACGATCCGGTCGATCTTTTCGGACCGGAATGGATCGATCAACAATCGCACAGATTCTCGCAACGCCATCCCGTCACTCAGCAAAGTAGTAATATCGATAAAATTGACTCCGGGCTTCGGAAAATCCGGAACGACACGCAGTTTGTTTTTCAGGTCCATAATCTCTCCATTTGTTTCCAGGTTTCAACCGGCTCGGTCATCGAACAAATCCTCTTCGCCCAGTGACTGAGTCAGCATGTCTCTCAATTTGTCCATCGTTTTATGTTGTATTTGTCGTACACGCTCTCGCGTGATCCCCATGTCCCGACCGATATCTTTCAGTGTCTTGGATTCTCCACTCGTAAGACCGAAGCGCTCAACGATAATTCTCTTTTCCCGTTCGGGCAAGCGTTCCACAAGTCGGATAATCCGCGCGTCCCTCGTGCGGAGAAAGACCTCGAGATCGGGTGGTGTTACAGTCGTATCTTCCAGTTTGAGGCTGTAATTGGGCTCCTCCTCGGAACCGATCGTCAAACTCTCGACAATTGCAGGATTGTAAAACAAATCCACAATCGCTTCCTTCTCTTTTTCGTCAATATCTACTGCGTTCGTCAATTCCTTCTCGGTCGGCTCCCGGCCCAGCTGCTGAGTCAGTTTCCGGAACGCCTCCCGGCATTTCTGAAGCCCCTCGAGCTTGTGCGAGGGCAAACGTACCATACTGCCCTGGTTCTGAATCGCCCGTCCGACGAACTGCCGGATCCACCATGTGGCGTACGTACTGAAACGCAGTTCCCGTGTGTAATCGAATTTCTCAACCGCTCGAATCAGACCAAGGTTTCCCTCCTCGATCAGGTCCATCAGCGATAATCCCTGGTTGCGGTACCGTTTCGCGATATTCACCACGAGACGCAGGTTGGAGAGAATCAGTTTTTGGCGCGCCGCCTGGTCGCCTTTGGCTGTCCGTCGGGCCAGATCGGCTTCCTCTTCTGCAGAAAGAAGGTCGTATTTGCCGACCTCTCGCAGATATAGGCCGACCAGATGACTGTCTCCTCTTTCGTCGACCATCTTCGATCTCCCATGGCCCGATACTTCTCGTTACCCTTTATTTTTCAATGAATTATGAATGTCTCTCGTCTGCTGTCAAGCTTGACAAACCGGGGTATTCCATATCAATTAAGTCAGAATAATCTCGTATCCATGGAGGTTTCCATGCCGCCTCGCTGTCCGTCCTTGACTGTAGATGCCGTTGTCCCGATGGGAGAAAACAGAATTCTCCTCATCCGGCGCGCGAACGAGCCGTTCCAAGGTTGTTGGGCTCTCCCCGGAGGATTCGTCGACGTCGGCGAACGCGTGGAAGATGCCTGTTTGCGTGAACTCCGCGAGGAGACCGGCATTGTTGGTGAAATACGATGTCTGGTTGGCGTCTTTTCCGATCCAAATCGCGATCCGCGCGGCCATACCGTCTCGGTGGTTTACGCAGTTGGTCGAGTTGGGGGTGAAATCCAAGGGGCGGACGATGCTTCCGAGGCGGCAGCTGTGCCGTTCGATGACCACCTGGAACTCGCCTTCGATCATCGACAGATCATCGAGACCGCGTTACAAAAAGGCTGTATTTGCTTCGATTGAGAGCGGACTTACGGCCGTCGTGTTTCAAAATGGAATC
>CAZTDD010000073.1:0-34378 GCA_964612675.1 uncultured bacterium | reverse complement strand
CGTCTTCTGAATGTCGGGCACAATCTGTTGAATCAGCTGCCCGGCCTCCTCGGCGTCCTTCACACTGTTCCGAGCCAGTTCGCTGATCTCTTTCGCGGCCTGTTGAGAGCGCTCCGCCAGCTTGCGCACCTCCACGGCTACGACCGCAAACCCCTTGCCCATCTCACCGGCGCGCGCCGCTTCGATGGCCGCGTTCAGCGCCAGTAAATTGGTCTGATCCGCGATGTCGTCGACAATCTGGATTTGATCCGCGATCTTGCGCATTGATTCAACGGTCTGTATGACGGCGTTCCCGCCCCGGTCCGCATCCTCCGAGGCTTTCTTGGCAATCTCATTGGCGTTTTTCGAACTATCAGCGTTTTGGTCCACGGAGGATGCCAGTTCCTCAATCGAAGCGGAGGTTTCTTCCAAGCTCGATGCCTGCTCAGTGGAGGCACTGGAGAGGCTCTGAGCGGATGAAGAGAGTTCTTCGCTGCTCGACGCGACCTGCTGGGCGGCTTCTTGGATACCTCCTAGGACCTCTCGAAGCCCCTCCGACATCCGGTTGAGCGCATCGGCCAGCATGCCGATCTCGTCCTTCTGATCGACATCCAACTGTTGCGTCAGATCCCCTTCCGCCACGGCCTGCGCCAGTCGAACGCCTTTCACCAGTGGATTAGCAATTCCGGCGGCGACTACCAGCGCGATAACGGCTACAATCGCGGCAATGATAATTCCAATGATTACTGTGGAACGCAGCAACGCGACAATCGGCTCACGGACTTCGGCCAAATCGATCTCCGCCAGAAGCCCCCAAGTCGTATCGCCGATCTCGACCGGTGTGTAGGCAGAGAGAACCTGGTTGCCGTTATAGTCAGTGATTACTTTGCTCCCCGTGTTCCCGTTGAGCGCAGCGCTCGACGCCTCCGTATCCACCTTCCCTTTCGACGGATTCGCGAACGAGGCCTTCACGCTGTGATTCGCAGGGTCGAGATAGGAGTCCGATCGCATCAACTTATCGGAACCCACGAGGTAAGTCTCACCGGTTTCCCCCATGCCCTCACGTTCCTGCATAATCGAATTGATCGATTCAAGCGAAAGTTGAAGCGCGACTACCAATTCGACTTTCCCGTTGTGAACATCCGGTTGCGCGATAAAGGCAGCGGGCTCGCCGTTGCTGGGCGCATAGGGCTCGAAATCCGCGAGAGCAAACGTTTTGGATTGAAGAACATCCCGAGTTAATTCACCCAGCCCCGAGTCTTTGTACTTACCCGAAACCATGTTCGTCTGATAGTCGGCCTCTTGAGTGACTGTATAAAACACATATCCGTCAGGATTCAACAGGAAAAGATCGTAGTACCCATACAGGTCGACATATTTCTTGAAGAAATACTCCCCTGTCTCATCCTTCGGACAAAATGCTTCCGCTACATCGATTTCGGCGATGACGGCCCACGTCAAATCGTCCCCCAGCTCCAGCGGCGCGTAGGCAGAGAGAACCGGATTGCCGTTGTAATCGATAATGACGCCTTCTCCGCTTGTTCGTGCAAGAGCCTTGGAGGATGCTTCCGTTTCAACTTTCCCCTTGGATGGATCGGCGAAGGAAGCCTTCACAGAATGATGCGTGGGGTCGAGATACGAATCGGACCGCATCAGTTTGTCCGGACCAACGAGATAACACTCACCCGTTTCTCCCATCCCGCTTCGTTCCTGCATAATGTTGTTGATCGCTTCGAGCGGCAGTTGAAGCGCTATCACTCCTATTGTGGCACCGTTCTTCGCGACGGGCGCCCCGACAAAGGCACAGGGTTCATTATTGGATGGTGCATACGGAGCAAAATCTTCCAAACAAAGGTCGCTCTGCGCCTTCGCGAAACAACGCCCCAACGGGCTGTCCCGAAGTTGACCCAAAACCAGGTTTTCTCCCAGGTCCGATTCCTTAGCGACCGTATACACCACATCTCCGTCAGCGGCGATCAAGAAGAGATCGTAGTAACCATACTCCTCTTTGTATTGCTTCAGCCAGGATCCATAGTGGCTTTCCACCGAACTCCATTGGCTGCCTCCGGTTGCTCCGCCGTCTTCATTAAAAGCGGTTTCAAACGCTGCTACCGCTTCCGCAACCGTTGCATTTCCGGAAAGCACGGAAACATCGCCGAGACGTTCCGCAAAGTACTTCTGAATTTGATTTTTCTTTATGGTCTGAATCGCTGTCAGTTTTGCGAACGCCTCGCGCCGTAGCGTGGAGACGGTTTCCACGAGAACGCCCATGTCGCCTTGGCGTTCCGCAAAGTACTTTTCAATTTCGGCTTTCTTGATGCCTCGTACGCCTTCCAGCTGGGCGAACGAGTTCTCCATCAGAGCGTCTTCGGCCAAACTGCTTCCCCACCAACCGATCAATGCGAGCGGTACCAATCCGATCAATAAGAACAAGCCGATTAATTTGGGCTTCATTTTAATGTCATGGATGCTAATCATAATCTCTTTACTCCTCCTTTGTGGATCTTGCTGCCATGAGTCTTTTTAAGCTGCAATTTCTGTCATTGCCGCCTTTTCCTCTTCCCTCAGAATTCGTTCAACATTCAGTAAGATAATCAGCCGGTCATCGATCTTGCCCATACCGTAGATGTACTCGGCACTGATACCCGTCCCGAGCGGCGGGGGCGGATCGATCTGGTTCTCCTCGATCGTCTGAACCTCGCTCACCGCATCCACCATCAACCCGACAACTTGATTGTCGATTTCGACGACGACGATCCGTGTGGAATTGTTGTGTTCGCACTGGGTCAGCTCGAACCGTTTCCGCAAATCGATCACGGGAACGACACGTCCTCGCAGGTTGAGCACACCCTCAATGAACTCTTCCGACTGGGGAATTCGAGTGAGTTCCTCATAGCGGATGATCTCTTGGACCCTCAGGATCGGTAACCCGTATTCCTCGCCGGCCAATTCGAAACTGACAAACTGATGGGTGTCTCGGACGCTCGCTTTGTTTTCGGCCATCTCATACACCTCCTTCCAAACTCTGTTGTTTCTTTGTTTTGGACTTCTTTACAAACACCCCTGTGCGGGGATTGGGACTTGCAACCGCCGGCAGCATGGATGAGATAACAGCCCGCGCCATGCGAAGAACGTTCTGCGTTGGGAGCGTTGCCAAAGATGTGAGTTCTTGACGGGCAGGAGATTCGGTGAGGTATGTGGATATGAATATGGTTGATACCTACTCCACAAACCAAGCGCCCCCTGTACCGAAGCAGGATGTTGTTACTCCCTCGCCATTCGCTCTCCCGTACTAACAAGAAAGAGGCCAAATCGGGCAAACACTCCCCATGTGGTCGGTTAGTCGAGTTATTTCAATTAGTTAGGGAACAAACAAAGGAGATGCCGCGTAGGTTTCCAAGCGTTGCATGCAACACTTTTGTTGTAAAACAGTTCTGTTGCATGCAACAGTAAACGGCACGAATTCTCGGGAGACAGGAGAAGTGATGTTTTCAATAGAAAAAGGGGAGAAGATCGCGTCTTCTCCCCCGAACGGTTGTTATCTCAGTTCGCCGTCAGAACTCACGAAACTCACCACCGGTTGCGCGTGAGCTTGTTGCATGTGACTCGCTTGCGGCCGGCAACTGTGGGGCATCGCCGACATGAGCGACTGCCATTCGCTCTCGATGCGGTTCAGAAAGCGCCTTGGCCTTCGTTCTTCCGTTTCCGTTCGTGCTGATTTTGAAGCGCGAGACCATCTCCTGCATGCTCTGCGCCTGGCTGGAGAGTTCTTCGCTGGCGGCAGCCGTCTCTTCCGACGTCGACGAATTCTGTTGCGTGACCTGATCCAGTGTCGCCACTGCCTGCCGGATTTGATCCGCACCACCGGACTGCTCGCCGCATGCCATGGTGATCTCTTCCACCATATTCGCCGTCTTCTGAATGTCGGGCACAATCTGTTGAATCAGCTGCCCGGCCTCCTCGGCGGCCTGAACACTGTTCTGAGCCAGTTCCGTGATCTCCTTGGCGGCCTGTTGAGAACGCTCCGCGAGCTTGCGCACCTCCACGGCTACGACCGCAAATCCCTTGCCCATTTCACCGGCTCGGGCCGCCTCGATGGCCGCGTTCAGCGCCAATAGATTGGTCTGATCGGCGATGTCATCGACAATCTGGATTTGCTCCGCGATCTTGCGCATCGATTCAACGGTCTGTATGACGGCGTTCCCGCCGCGGTCCGCATCGTCCGAGGCTTTTTTGGCGATGGAATTGGCATTCTTGGAACTGTCGGCATTTTGGTCGATAGAAGAGGCCAGTTCTTCAATCGAAGCAGAGGTCTCTTCGAGGCTGGATGCCTGCTCCGTGGAGGCGCTGGAGAGGCTCTGAGCGGATGAAGAGAGTTCTTCGCTGCTCGACGCGACCTGCTGGGCGGCTTCTTGGATACCGCTCATCACCTCCGAGAGGTTTGTACACATCTGGTTCAGGGCTCTCGCCAGAATGCCAATCTCGTCCTTTTGGTCTATGTCGACCCTCTGCGTGAGGTCCCCCTCGGCAACGGTTTGCGCCAAACCAACGCCTTTCATCAGGGGTGCGATGATTCCCCTGGCGATGACGGTGGCAAGCACAATACCGACGATGACAGCCAGAACACTGATCGCAATCACGATGTTCCGGGTTTGTGAGGCCGCCTGCAGCATTTGTTCGTCGGTCATGACGTTCTCGCTGACCGTGTGGTTGATTTGGCCGAGTAATTGTTGGACTTTTTCGAGATTCGGCTTGGTCTGGGATGCGAAGATCGCATCCGCCTGCCTCATACCGTCGACCATCGCCGCCGCTTTGTCTTTGATGGCTTTCAGCGCGGTTTGTGTGTCAGCCAGCGCAGTCAGAGTCTCCGATTTGAAGATTTGTCGTGCCTGTGTCTGGGCCGCGATAATTGCTTCTTCTGCGTCAATCGCCGCCTGAAAATGCTCCCCAACGCTCTTCAAAGCAGGCTCCGTCTCCTCCTTGTAGAGCCGTTCCGCTTCCGCCGCATTGCCCGCTTCGAGCGCTTTACGGATCGCAATCGCCGATGCGTGAAGATCTCTGTGCGGCTTGTCGCAGGCTTCTATGGCGGTTTTCAGCTCGGGGAAATCGGCCATGAATGCTTTGGCTTTATCGCTGGTCAAAAACTTCCCGAACGCGCATTGAGTCGGGTCTGTCTCCACTTCCAGCCCATGATTGTGTTCGATGATCGCTTTTGCGACGTTCGCTGCCCATAGCCGGTGATCGTCTAGTCGCCCACGGAGAATGTCCCTCAACCCTTCGTGTCGCTGTTCCCAAAGCCTCTTGATTTGGATCGCAGATTCATGGAGTTTCCTGTGGGGTTCTTTGATCGCTTCCAGGAGACGAGCCAGCTCGGGGTCGGACGATGCGGCCTTCTTTCCTTTCACTCCGTAGAGGAATTCCCCAAGCCCGCACTTGTGATGATCGGTCTCGACGTGGAGGTCCGGTAAATTCTCGGCGAAGAGTTCAAGACAGTGATTGATCCACACCAGGTGATCGTTCTCTTTCTCACTCAAGAAAGCCGGCAACTCTGTATCCGCCTGATGAAAAACGTCCGCCATATGAATCGCGGAGGTATGGAGCAGGCTGTGGGGATCTTCGATCTCTGCGAAGAGAGATTTCAGCTCGGGGACCAGTTCCTCCGCTTGTTTCCGTCCTTCCCCGTAAAACCATTTTCCGAACGCGCATTTCTTTGGGTCTGTTTCAACATTGAGTTCTGTGACACTGTCATCCGTGAGAAGGGCGCCGACCTGGTTTGCCCAGTTCAGATGGTCCACTTCCTTTTGGACCATCTCACCTCGGAGTTTGTTTCCGTCGATGACTTCTTCCGCGTTCCCAACAATGCCGCCGATGCCATTGATGGCCCATCCACCGGTAATCACCAGGAGTAACAACACAATTCCAAATCCCACTCCGAACTTCATGCTCAGTTTCAGGTCTTTCCATTTCAACATTTTTAATTCCTCCCTTTTTGCGATCACTTTGCTTTTGTGATCAAATTCGTCTCTCCCGCCCCTCAGGCGGCGGCTTCCGCCATGGCGGCCTTTTCTTCTTCTTTGAGGATTCGCTCGATGTTCAGGAGAATGATCAGCCGGTCGTCGATTTTGCCCATCCCGTAGATGTACTCCGCACTGATACCCGTCCCGAGTGGTGGTGGTGGATCGATCTGGTTCTCCTCGATTGTCTGCACTTCGTTCACGGCGTCGACGATCAACCCGACAACCTGATTGTCGATCTCAACAACCACGATCCGCGTGGCATTGTTCCGCTCAGCGTCTGTCAACGTGAACCGTTTCCGTAAGTCGATTACCGGGACGACTCTTCCTCGCAAGTTCAACACGCCATCGATGAACTCTTCCGACTGAGGAATCCGAGTGAGCTCCTCATAGCGAATAATCTCTTGGACCCGTAGGATCGGTATTCCGTACTCTTCGTTCGACAAACGGAAACTCACGAATTGATGGGTGTCTTGCATTCCCCGTTCGGTTTCGGCCATCGTTCATCCCTCCTTTCGGTTTTTGGGTTTTTCGAATTGCTGCTCGTCTGTCGAATCCCGCTGCAAAGCAGGACTCGGTGCCACCTTGCTTGCGGAACACAACCGCTATTTCAGGGTCTTGTCTTCCGGAGCAGAGTCAGGGTTGTGGAGTGCTGTCGAAGATGAGGTGTCGTGGTGAGTGCATTGCTTTCGATGATGTGTAGCTCCAGGTTCCTTCCGTTCCGACCTCCCGGGTGCCTTGTAGAACATGTGCACCTTGGAAACGATGATTGCTAAACTCCCTACTCTTTGTTCGGGGCGATAACAAGAAGAGGGCCAAAAAACGGAAGAGGTATAGATTTTGGAGTTAGTCTTTTCATTACAACGACTTATGAAATTAGTCTTCATCAATGTGTAAGGAGGGGAGGATGTTGCATGCAACACTTGTGTTGTACGACGATTCTGTTGCTTGCAACAGTTTCTGCACTCGATCCAAGACGAGTCATGAACCTGAAAACGGCAGCTCGAAGCAGAGAAAGGGAACAAAGGAATATCAGACCGCGCTCGGATGCATGCAACCGGCAGCGCATATTGTGAAGATTGTGAAGAGATGAAAGTCCCGCAAGCGTAGCAGATCACGTGGATGGGATTGAGTGAGTCGCAGGCGCAGCTCAATGGTCGAATCGGACACGCCGACCGGGAGCAGCCGCATCAGCGATTGGCTTGCGGGCTTCAGCGGCAGACCGCACAGGTGTATCGCCTTACAACGAACGGTCTCCGACGTAGTCTGTTTGGTGGTTCATACGAGGAATTCCAGACCGCCAGGCAGCCAGCCACGTACGGATGAGCGTTCTCAGCTGACCTCGACTCCGGGGGCCGAGCACTTCACCAAGAAGAGTTTCCTCATGTCCAACCACAAAAGTCGGCACGCCGTAGATGTTGAATCGTTCCGCCAGCTTTGGTGCGTCTTCAACCATGCATACACCGCCGCACACATCGTCTTCAAGATCGGAAAGCAAAGACTGAAGAAGCTCGAGCATGGAGCAAACATTGACGTCATAGCGGCTCTCGAAGAGCAACAGAAACGGACGATCCTCGTTTTCAACCAGTTCTTCAAATGTCGCGTCCGTAAGACGGCGAACAGAGGTAATCTTACTCATGATGGTTTTCTCCCACCAGTAGGATGAGCAAGTTATGAGCCAAGTCAGTTTGATCAAAGAAAAGGGCATATAATATACTGTGAAACAATGATTTAGGCATAGAATTGTCTGCGACGTAGAACAATGGAAGAGTGTTGCATGCAACAGAGTTGATGCAACAAATCTGCTGCATTCAACAGTCCTGTATGGAGAGAGAATAGGGAATCTGAACGAGGGGTCAGTCTTCCGGCACCTCGATGCCGTATTCTTTCATCTTTCGCCAGATCGTGGTCCGGTTCACTCCGAGGCGGCGAGCCGCACGTGAGCGATTCCATCCGGAGGATTCCAACGCCTTGAGGAGGCTCTCCCGGTCCAGGGATTGCGGACCGGCTTCTGTCAGGGACTCTCCCCCTTGCTGAATCACTGTGGTGATGTCGGTGGGAAAATTCTCGGGCCGAATAAGGCCGTCTCGGCAGAGGACAATCGCATGTTCCAGCGCGTTTTCGAGTTGTCGAACATTTCCGGGCCAGTGGTAGAGAAGAAGCGTCTCCATGGCCTCCGGGCTGATAGCGGTAACAACTCGATCGTGCTGCATTCGATATCGCTGCAGGAAATTCTCCGCAAGCAATGGAATATCTTCCTTTCTCTCACGGAGTGCGGGCATCTGGACCTTCACAACATTTAACCGGTAGAAGAGGTCTTCCCGGAACTTGTCCTTTTCGACAAGTTCGGCCAGTTTACGGTTGGTGGCCGCGACGACGCGAACATCGATATTGATCGTATCGGTTGAGCCGACGCGCTCGATCTCCTTTTCCTGAAGCACTCGGAGGAGACGCTGTTGAAGGGAGGGAGAGATATCGCCGATTTCGTCCAGGAAAATCGTGCCCCCATGAGCGAGTTCGAAACGGCCCACTTTGTCACTGACTGCACCGGTGAACGCGCCTCGCACGTGCCCAAACAGTTCGCTTTCGAGCAGAGTCTCGGGAAGCGCGGCGCAGTTCACTTTCACCAACGGCTTTTCGCTGCGCCCTCCATGGTAATGTAAGGCGCGGCCAACCAGTTCTTTTCCGGTTCCGCTCTCGCCTTCAATCAGGACGGTAGTCTCGGTATCGGCCAGATCCCGGATCAGGTCGAAGACCTTTGTCATCATGGGGCTCTTGCCGATCATGTTCTGGAAGGAAAATCGTTCGGAGACTTCGCGCTCCAGTGCGCGCAACCGGCTCACATCGCGGATGACCAGCACCGCTCCCCGGTCCGGATCTTCAGCCAGGGGTGTCACGTTAAGAACATAGGTCCAATCGGCTGTTTCCTTGGAACTGCCGATTTGATATTCACGCACAAACTCGCCGGAATCGAGTGCCTTCTCGACGGCGTGGGCAATCCCGTGTTTCGTCTTCCCACAGACATCGCTGAGGAGAACACCGAAAACGTCGCGATCTTCAATTCCCAGGAGTTCGGCGGCGGCGCTATTCAGGCTCAGGATCTTCCCGGTTCGATCTACCGTGACGATCCCGTCCACCACACTGTTGAACACGGCTTCCAAGCGTTGACGGACAATGAGATTCTCGGATTCGAGGCGACGCCGCTCCAGGAGTAATTCCCGCTGCTTCAACCCTCGAGTGACCACGTCGTTGAGTTCCTGGAAACGAATGGGTTTTTCAATGTAATCGAGTGCGCCGAGTCGAAGTGCTTCGCGGGCGGAATCCAGACTCGGAAAACCGGTCACCATAAGCACGGGAGAATCGGGAGCGATCCGGCTCGCGACGCCAAGGACATCGATTCCGCTTCCCTCGCCAAGAAGGATATCCAGAAGTGCGATGTCCCATCCTCCTTCTCGCACTAACTGGATACCGGTTTCGACGGAATCCGCCACTTTCACTTGATGCCCCATATGGGCCAGCATCCGGTCCAGGACTACGCGGACAGAGGAGTCATCGTCGATTACCAGAACAACCGCCATGAATACTACCCTTCGTCTACCGGATCTCGTTCCGCCCCTATCTTCTCTTGCTTGTGCCCCCTCGTGCTCCTTTCTGTGGGTCCGTAATCGGATTTCCAGAATCAAACTCGGCGTCGATTAAAGAATCGGTTAACGCCAGCCGATACTTGATGCCAAGTCAGCAATCAGCATACGGAGATCGAGGAAGAGGAATGTCTTTATCGGGAGTCGGCACAACCGACAAGATTATCGCCCTCGAGGCCAAACGCATCCGTGGCCATCCCTCGGACGAAGGAGCTTTCCCCTCATTCGAGAAGACACTGGCTGCTGTTGAACAGAATGTCTCGGCCGAAATCGTCTCTCTCCCACACCACCGATCTCTATCTTCCCCCTCTGATGCACAACGCTCCTCTACAGCGAAACCGTCCAGTCGCATCGATGATACCGATGTGGATGCGTACTTTGATGAAATCGAGAACCGGATTACCGGGCTCGAACAGGATTTACTATCCCTGCGGCACCAGATTAGTGCCTTGATTCGCTGTCTCTAGAGCCTCTCCCAGTACTCCCTAAAGCCATCTCCAAGATCAAGTCCGGTATAAGTCTCCCTTCTGAGTGGGATTGAAGTCAATGCTCCTGATAAATCTGCATGCAATTGCGGAAACAGAGTTTGTCTCATCTGCTATGTGAATACAACAACGAGTTGCCGGGTCGACTTGTGTCATAGACGAGAGGAATGCACCTACCCGTACTTTAACTCCATAGATAACAGGCTGTTGCGATTGTCTTTTTCGCCCTCGACGCCGTTTCGTTCAAAAGTCTCTGTCGTTTACAGTGTACCGGGAGAACACGGTACGTGACAATTTTTTGCAACTATTTTGATTTGCGTATTGCCATCGGGGCCGTGAATTGGTAACATATATCAACTGCTTCGCAAAGACCTGCGACTTTGCCTGCAGAGTTCACCGCGGAGCTCTTCTGTTCGCGGCTGATGCGCAGAAGCGATCAAGCGATTGGTCGATTTAGAGTGTTTTTTTTCAACTCTGTGATGTGTGAGGGGTGCTGCATCGGCTGCGGTTTAATTTTAGGGAACGTTGATGTGTCTGTATCCGGCGAAGGTCGATGATCCTGGGTTCAGGGAACCACGGGGATTATTCGTCGGAACTGTCAGAAAACGTACTCCTTCTTAGGCGCAGGGAGGTGGACCCGGATAACTCCGGTAGCGGTTTTGTAACTGTTTTCCTTCCACCGCCTGAGGGACACCAAATTCCATATCTTTTTTGTGAGAGTTCGCTCACGGGCAGGACTCTGCGCGGTTGGATGTGGATGTTTTCTGTCAGGAGAGACGCATGGCGGTTCCGGTTGTGACGATACAGTCGAACGGACCGTTTGTATTGTTGAGTGGAGTGTGAGGCTTGGGGTCATGTCGATCAGGAGTGTATGTACTCCGAAGCGGCGTGTCCCTGTTAAAGAGAAAGGCACCTAACTAAAAGGAGGAAAGGGAACGAGCGCAGAGATGAGCCGAATCGCGGTTTGGATCGAGGCACCCAGGCCGACGCGGGCATTCCATGCGTGTTCGTATCCCGACTGAATCGAGGTATTATGGCAGCAGTAGCAGCAGTGGCACTAAACAGTTCGAAGAAGCGCCACTCCGAGGAGGAAGCGCGTAACCGCGCCCACATTCGAGGCACATTGGGCAGCGAATGGTCGATCAGCGAGGAAATCGCGGATGCATTCGCCAAGAAACACGCGTTCTTGCCGCCGGAGCAGGTTCTCCGGTTTGTGGATGAATTGGCGCAGCATCATCGGAATTTGCATCTCTCGCATCATGGGCATCCTATCGATGGACCGGTGTTGACGCGGGCGATGGAGCTCTGTTTGCAGAGGCTCTCGCGAACTCGTAAAGGACTATCGGAAAAACAGCTGAGCTACTTCCTTCAGTTTGCGCGAGACCAGATCTCCAGCCAGGTCACACTCCACTCGGACCCGGGATCGCCCGATGCCAGGGAAGGGATGCTGAAACCGCTTCGCGAAGTTATCGTCTGTGAAGACGATCAGATGATGCGGGATCGTCTGCTTTTCATCTATCGGCTCTTCGTCGATAACGGATTGCGACTTGCGAAAGCCAGAGTCCTCAAGGCATGCATCTCCGAAAAGAAACTCTTCCCGCGCAAACGTGCTGTGGAAGATACGCTGGAAACACTTCGGGGTGCTTACGAGGCTCTGGGATTCCTCGACGGCGAATTTTTCGTTGCGCCCGAGTATTTGGCCGGGCATTAGTGACCGTCCGAAGGCGCGGGCTTCTTCGCGAGCTGGTGTCGAAAAACTCATGAACGGGAGGAAATTTGTTTTCCTCCCGTTTTGCGTTTAATCCTTCCCGCCGATCCCCTCTATCCGGATCGCTGCCTTGATCCTAAAATCGGCACTTGAAACCCGAGCGCGGTTCGTGAGCCCGTCGAAGGGCCGTACTCGGCTTTCCACTACCGGATTTGGGATGAACGGTTTGCGGCGGCCATACTGTTTTCAACTGCCGAATTTAGGTTGATAGAATAGAACGGAATCATGGAAAACCGCTTCTTGAATGTTTATATGGACACGACGGCACGGTGTAATTTGCGCTGCCGGATGTGTTTAGTGGCGTACCAGGAAGAACGGTACGATCGAAAGTCCCCGGAAATTGGTTCTCGTCTTCGCGGTCTGCCTCAGGTTATGTCGCGGGAGCTTTTTCTCCGGATTGCGGAAGATGTTTTCCCACGAACAAAGACGCTTTATCTGTCATGCGGATTCGAGCCGCTGATGAACAAGGAATTCGATTGGATACTCGAACAAACCGCACCCTACCGGATTCCACACCTTGGGTTCACCACAAACGGTGTCTTACTGGGTGAAGAGATAAGCAAAAAGTGTATCGAAACGCCGGTTCATGAGATTTCGGTTTCGTTGGACGGTGCGCGTGCAGAAACATTCGAGAGCATTCGTCCGGGCGCCAAATGGGATCGGGTAATCGGCAATGTACACCAATTAGTCGAACTCAAACGGCGGGTCGATTCCGAATTCCCGCGAATTCGATTGAATTATGTGTTGATGCGACGGAACATCGAGGAGGTTGTCGACTTCGTGGATCTCGCGAAGGATCTGGGCGCGGATGTTCTTGATTTCCGTCACGTGGTGGTGTTCGATGCGGCGGAAGAGATGCGAGAGGAGAGTCTGGCGGGACACAAAGATCTTGCGAACGCGTGGCTCCGGCGCGCCAAGGAGCGTGCGGATCAGGTGGGATTACAGGTTCCGTATCTTCCCCTGTTTCCCCGATGGCCTGCTCTCGGCGGACTGCGGTGCCGCTGGCGGAATTGGAAGAACGTCCGCCAAGGCCGACCGCGCTGTCCGAGTCCGTGGGAAACCCTGGTGATTACGCCGCTCGGCTTCGTCGGTCCGTGTGCCGGGTGGTTGCGGGACCCTCCACTCGGCAACCTTTCCCGGCAAACGCTGGACGAGATTCTGGAAAGCGACGAGATGAATCGCATTCGAGACGGTCTCTTAGGACGGGGACCCCTCGCCGACTCGTGTGCGATTTGCCCGACGGTCTCCGGGCGTTCCACAGACCAGGCCGCTTTCACCGAAGTCGAAATGGATTGTCTCGACCGGATCTGGCTGGAGGTTTATAACCGGGAGTTCGGGTGGGGGTTGGAGTTGGATAGACCCGGGTGAATTGGCGCCGGCCGCTCAGTGGATTCGGTTTACTGAAGTCGGGTGCATGGAGTGAAATGAGATGTTTTTGACAATGCCACTCACAAGCGTACTGTTACCGGTATAATAGACTTGCAAGGTAAAATCGACAGATTATTGACTTTATTCGAGAGGTGAGATCGTGGAACAGGTGCCCATTTGTGACGTTCGGGTTCATTTGTCTGAATTGATCGACAGGGTCCGTCGAGGTGAGGAGTTTACAATTACCCGCAGGGGCATTCCGGTGGCAAGGCTTGTTCCCAGTGCGGAACGTGTTGCCGACGTCTCTTTGAAGCAAGCATACGACAAAGCAACGGAACTCAGGCAGAATTTCGATCTCAAAGGTTTGGAAGTGAGGGATTTGATCGAGGAAGGGCGACGGTGACAACTGCTTTTGTGTTGGATTGCTCAGTAACAGTCTCCTTTTTCTTCAAAGACGAGAAGTCATCCTATGCGGATGCTGCTTTCCGCAGCCTCACAGAGGGGTCTCAAGCCATTGTTCCGTATGTTTGGACGCTGGATTCTTTCCTGCGAAATTATTCCAGTCCAGCTGGAAATTCCAGAAGTCTATGAAGAGCCTTGCCCGCATGTTCACCCCTCCAGCCCAGACTATCACACGTCCCCCCCAGGCCAGGAAGACAGCCTTAAAAGAAACTTGGGGAGACACGTGGCCTCCCCAGGACTCTAACACTTCGCGGTCATATCCGCTAAGGGGCTGTAAAGTGGGCAGTTAATCCTGCCCAGGGCTATTGACAATAAAGATGATTCCATCAACTTCAGGAACACCAATATCATATCGACAAACTGAACCAAGGTCAAGTTTTTGTACAAAAGAAATACACTTGTAAGGGATATCTACCCTCCCTTTGGATTCACAGGCACGCCCCGAAAATCCGCAACAATCCGATTTGACAAACAAGCCTGAGTACCCCATACTGAGAGTAGGAGACAAAGGCCATGAACCCGCAACCTTCTTACGATGATTTCGACCGCGATGCCCCCACTGTCCTCACGCCCGAAGAAGAGGAAGAGGATCTGCGGGAGATCCGTGAAATAAAGGCTGATATCGCAAAGAACGGCACAATTTCGCATGAAGATTTGATGGCTGAGCTTGGCTTGTAAGTTCTAGTCGTGCCATACCGCATAGAATACTCGCGGAAACATCTATAGATGACACAAATATCCCCTCCCGACACCGCGGAGTTCTGGAATCTCTTCCCCCTGTTCAAGCCGATCAGCCATCACACGCAGGGCCAAAGCCGTGACTTTCGACACAGCTTCCTCTTTGTTCTTTCCGTAAGCCATAACACCGGGCAGCTCCGGAATCTCGGCTATCCATCGACCGTCTTCCTCGCGTTCAATCTCGATATTCATACACTGACCTCACGCTGCCTCATGTGTACCGACTTCATATCCCAGAACACGCAATCCGGCCCGTACAGAGACAGTATAGTCAAACCTCCCATCTTGCGCCATCGACAAAGCGAGAAGGCGGAAACAGTTACCGAGATAAACGTCAGCCCCCCTTGCACATGACCTGTATTCTCTTCTTAATCATGACGTGTTCACAAAAAGTCTGGGATACGGATTTCAACCCCCTCCTAACCTCCCCCGATCTTCGGGGGAGGAAAAGAAACGGACACAGCTGAGTCATTTTCTCCCCCAAAGTTTGGGGGAGATACAGAGGGGGTTGAATACTTCTCTATCGTTACCCCTCGCGGCTTTTTGCGGTCCCATCAGTCTTGGGGGAGACAACTGATTTCGCTCGGTTCGTGTTCGTTTTCGAATCGGTGCGATGTTGTTTCCGTTGCACTTCCCAAGAGGGACACGCTTGCGTGGCCGCAGTTAGGGGAGGGTTCGGGTGGGGTTGACGTTGAAGAACCACTTTTGCCGAACCATCAATCTTGGAAGACACGATCACAGAACAGGTAAAAACACATGCGTCTTATTGCTCTGAACATCGCTTTGCTCATCGGGTTTTCCGCTTATGGACAAACGAGAATGGAGGTTGACCGGTCGGGCGAATACACCTGCTTCCAAACCGCCAGGCCCTGGTCGCCGGAACTGGATATCCGCTCGGATGTAGCCATCGTCTATGGAGTGAATCCTTCCTTCGAATCACGTCTGAAATCATGGCGGGATCGCGACTACCGCGTTCATTTGATGACCGGAGTCGCATGGGGAGGCTATCAGGAGTACCTGGACGGTGAGTTCGACGGAACCAAGCACTGGGACGAAGGCCAGGTCCAGCGTAACGGCAAAATGATCATGCACGGACTGCGGGTACCCTACATGGTCCCTAGTATGGCATTTGCGGAGTATCTGACCCATCTGGTCAAACGTGCGGTTGATGCGGGTGTCAGCGCCGTCCATCTGGAAGAACCGGAGTTCTGGGCTCGCGGAGGATACAGCGAAGGGTTCAAACGCGAATGGCAGGATTTCTACGGAGAGCCCTGGCAACACCCGCACAGCTCTCCCGAGGCAACCTGGCGGGCCTCCAAGCTGAAGTATCATCTCTATTTTCGGATTCTTCAACACATCTTCCGTGAGACAAAAGAACACAGTCAATCACTGGGAAAACATGTTCCCTGTTATGTTCCAACCCATAGCCTTTTGAATTATTCGACATGGGCGATTGTGAGTCCGGAGTCGAGTCTGGCCAATTTGGAAGGAATGGACGGGTATATCGGACAGGTATGGACCGGAACCGCCCGCACCCCGACGCTCTACAATGGCACACGAAAAGAACGCACCTTCGAGAACGCGTATCTCGAATACGGCTCACTGATCGGTATGACCCATCCCACGGGACGACGCGTTTACTTCCTTACCGACCCGATCGAAGACAACCCGAACCACACCTGGGAAGACTACAAAAGGAATTACGAGTGTACCTTTGTCGCTCAGCTGCTCCACCCGGAGGTGAGTTCGTATGAGGTGATGCCGTGGCCGGGACGAATCTTCACCGGCAAATACGCACGCGAGAGCGGTGAATCAAAAGAAGGGATTCCGTCCTGGTATGCGACCGAGCTGCTGACGCTGATCAACGCGCTCAACGACATGCGACAAGATGACATCGAGTGGGATTGCGGAACGCAAGGTATCGGGGTTGTTGCGTCCGATACGCTGATGTTTCAACGGTTTCCGACGCATGAAGAGGACTTCGACCAAACGATGTCGGACTGGTACGGCATCGCGCTTCCATTCGTCAAACACGGCATGCCGGTCCAGGTCGTTCAGTTGGAGAACATCATGCATCCAGTGTCGACCGAGGAGAGCGATATCCTGCTTCTGTCGTACCAGGCCATGAAACCGCCTTCGCCGGAGCTTCATAAGCATTTGGCGAACTGGGTGAAAGCGGGCGGTGGGCTTGCATATGTCGGCCGCGACGACGATCCGTATCAAGACATTCGTGAGTGGTGGAACCAGGATGGTCGCGATTATAAAAATCCCTCGGAACACCTTTTCGAACTATTGGGGCTGGAACGTGAACCGGACGAAGGGCTGCATCCATGCGATAAAGGATGGCTCCACTTGATGCGTGTCAACCCGCGAGAAATCGCCGAAGATGAACAGAAAGCAGACGAACTGCGGAAGATCGCCTCCGAACTTCTTGACCGTGTGAATCCCGACAAACACTGGCGCGAAACAAACTATATCGATCTTCAGAGAGGACCGTACCGGATCGTCTCGATGCTCGATGAATCGGTGACCTGCGAACGCCGCCGAATCAAGGGACGTTTTGTCGATTTGTTCGAACCCGGACTGGACATTGTGACAGCAGCCCTGCTCGAACCCGGCGATCGAAGACTGTATTTGGATCTGGATCGCGTGTCGGATGAGCCGCCCGCACTCTTGGCCACGGCAAACCGGGCCGAGAGAATTCAAATCGAGGAGTCGCACTTTGAGTTCCTGGTGAAAGGACCGAAAGGGACCGAGGCAGCTACACGTGTTCTTCTAAACGGAAAGCCTCAAAGTATCCGGATCACGTATCCACAATCGGAGTCAGACACCGAATTTGAGCAGGAGTGGGATCCGGTGAGCAAAACGCTGCTTTTGCGTTACGATAACCATCCGGACGGAGTTTGGGTCCGAATCGTCCTTGGAGTGTGAGCAGTGCCAGCCCTTCTTTATGAAACCATACCGCGAATCATCATCGGTGCATTGCTGCTTCTTTTTGGATGGCGGTTGTATCGGTTAGGTATACGAGTTATCGGTTTTTATTTCGGTTTCATCGCGGGCGCGGCGGTTTGGGGACTGGTCCTTCAATTCACCGAAGGAAAGTACGGCCTTCCGCAGGGAAACACGGCCGATTTATGCGCGGGAATTGTGTTGGGACTCATTGCCGCTTATCTCTCCTATAGACTCTACACTTCAATTCTTTGGGTAGCCGTAATCGGCGGATGCCTTTATCTGGCTTACTCGACCGAGTATTTCGAACCGATTTACGGATTGATAGCCAAGACAGGCTACCTGGGCACACTCCAAGATGCGCTTGGTGAGTTCCTGCCGGGATTACTCGCTCTACTGATCGCCGGCATTGTCATGCTGCTCCACCGCCATGTGATCATTATTGCGACTGCCGGATTGGGCGCGCACTTAACGTCTTCTGTCACGCCGTACCCGATTCTGTTTTTCCCACTTTTCCTGATCGGGTGCGCGGTGCAGGTAGGTTTTCAGAGAAAGGGAAAACAGACGAATGAATAGCCGCGAACGAGTCCGCCGCGCGATCTTTCTCAAAGAGCCGGATCGTGTTCCTCTACAGCATGCGGTCCTTCCGGCCGCCTTGTTTCGGCATGGACACAAACTCTGCGATCTCCTCAACGAGTTCCCCAGCGACGTGGAGACCGGCCCTCGTTCGATACCGCGTCCTGAGGATCTGCCCGTCGATTATCGCGAGGGCGGCGGAGTCGACGAATGGGGGTGTGTGTGGGCGAATGAAATGGAGGGGATTCTGGGGATCGTTGTCGAGCATCCGTTAGCAGACTGGAGTCGTTTCAAAGACTATCGGCTGCCTCCTCATACACCGGCCGAGAAGATCCGGGAGTTGGAAACAAGGCTCGAAGAGAAACATGATACCTACGTTTTGGCGGGTGGATTCAACCTGTTCGAACGGATGCAGTGGCTACGGGGATATGAGGATTTGCTGATTGAAATCTCTACCGGAGCGCCGGAGGCCTATGAGCTGCGTGATGCGTTGACTGACTGGGCGGTCGAGGAGATCACGCTTTGGTTGGGTGTCGATTCGGACGGAATTCATCTGGCCGACGACTGGGGAACACAAACGGCGCTGATGATCCGGCCCGAACGGTTTCGCGAGTTCTTCCTGCCGTGTTACCGGAGACTCTGTGAGATCGCTCACGAAGCTGGAAAGGATGTTCATTTCCACACGGACGGAATGGTATGGGAGATTATGGAGGATTTGATGGATGCGGGTGTGGATGTGCTGAACGTGCAGCAGCACATGATCGGCCTGGATCGCATCGCCGAACGATTCAAAGGGCGGATTTGTTTTCGGACGGATTTGGACCGGCAGCGGATACTTCCACGGGGCACACCGAAGGAGGTGCGTGAACACGTACGGACAACGCTGGAAGTTCTGGGCTCACGCGAGGGGGGAATCATCGGGCATGGAGAAATCGGCCCCGATGTTCCCGTCGAGAACGCGCGCGCCATGTTCGAGGCGTTCAGGGAATTCGGGACATATACGAACGAGTAGTAGCGTCCAGGTTCATCCTGGACGGGTACAAGACGCCCGGCATGAACCCGGGCGCTACGAAAAGCGGGCGTGAGGAATCCCACGCCCGCTTTGTTTGTTTTTTGAAAAGCGGCTCAGGCTGCCGCAGAAAGCGGAGGTCCGAGCGCGAACCCCATGATCAAAGCGATAACGACCAAAACCACCGCCGTCCCACCGGCGACCTTCATGCTGGCCTTGATATCCTTGCCGGCCGAGATCGCTCCCATCCACGCGGGGACGAATATCGCACCGATCAAACCGATGGCGAAGATAACGCCGAACACGGATCCTCTCAGAGCAGGCTCCGTGCGGGAAAGCGTCAATCCAACGACCGTCGGGAAGATTGGAGCAAATGCAATACCGATCAGGAAGCAGAGAGTTGATCCAGCTCCGAGGCTGTTGGCGGTACTCATCAGGAACGCGATAATCGAAGCGGCTATGGCGAGACCGAAGATGAACCAGGCGCCGTCGACGTCAAGTTTGATCAGACTGTCGGCGATGAGATACGCCGTCGCAAGACGACCGATCATCAGGGCCAGCCAGTAGCTGGTCAGGACTTTGCTCGCCTTGCCTTCGTCCGCGCCAAGGCTGGTGGCATACGTGGAGATCCATCCACCCATGGAGACTTCGAGAGCGATATAGCACATCAGGGCAAGCCCGCCGAGAATGATCTGACTTTGGGGCAGCAGTTGCGCGACCGCCCCCAGGCTATAGCCCGTCGGCTGTACGGGGAAATTCGCGATGATCGCAATAATCGCCGGCACACCCAAAATGACCGCCATTACATTGAGAGCGGTGGCATAGGAGGTTTTTCGGAAGAGCCACGCAGTGATCAGCGGCGTAACGAACGCACCGACACCGAAAAACACATTGCCGAGGTTCCCTGAACGACCAACATCCTCGAAAAGGATCTTCGGGTTCGCAAAGAGCGTGTTCCCCACGGTATTAACAAGCATGCCGCCCACGCCGAGCAGAAGGCACGCCACTACGGCCGCCCCGTAATTCTTCGCTTGCCCAAATAAGAAGACCGCAATCGCACCAAGAATAAAGCCGGCGATAGCGGCCACTTTGAAGCTCAAGGCGTCCACCAGAACGCCCGCCAACAACACGAAGATCAGGTTGCTGAAATTGAAGACGGAGAAGAGCTTCCCCATCTGCGCGTCGTTGATCTCGAGATTCCTGGTGAGACTGATCTTGATGCTCCCAAGAAGCGCCAGACAGATACCCAGACCGAACACACTTGCCAGTGAAACAATTGTTGCGAGAGCCATGCGTTTCCTCCTGAATCACAAGAAATGGGCAGCGATACCACCGGCTATCGAAGGCAATCCCATACCGCGTGTTTCCTCGCACCGCCTCCGAGACCAGAACTCACTGCCGACGTTCCGCGAACCGCCCGTTTCCGAGGGTACGGTTTCGCTTTGTCATCCTTTACCTTGCTGCAGCCGCATTGTAGTCCGGTCAGGCGGTGTAGGACAAGAGCTTTCTTCAATAAATGGGCGTCTTTCTCGTACAAAACCGTGAATCCGGGGCTGAGGCAACCTGAGCGACATGAAAAACCCCGGGAGGGATGCTCCCGGGGTTCGACACGTGTGGTTTTTGTACGTCTGTCGCTTTACTTAATGGCGTTACCCACGCTGAAGATCGGCAGGTAGAGGGCGACAACAACCGTACCAATAATGCCCCCAAGACCAACGATCAGCAACGGCTCAATCAGCTTGGCGAGCCCGTCAACAGCATCATCGACCTCGCGTTCATACGCTTCCGCCACCTTAATCAGCATCTTATCCAACGAACCGGTTTCTTCACCGACCGCGATCATGTGAACTACGAGCGGTGGGAACACGGGAAATGCCCGCATCGGTTCATGCACCGTGTCACCGTCGCGAATCGAGGCGTGAATATCGATCATCGCTCGCGATACCACCTCGTTACCGGACGTATCCTTAACAATCAGAAGGGTTTGCAAAATCGGGACTCCCGTATCGAGGAGTGTGCCGAAAGTCCGGGAGAAACGTGCGATAGCGGATTTCTGGACAATGGGTCCGAAGACCGGTAATCGTAGTTTGATTAGGTCCAGGGTATAGGCGCCGGTCTCTGTTCTCGACATCAGATTCAGGCCGATAAGCACACCGACAATCGTAGCCAGCGGCTTCCACCAATTGGCCACAATCCAGTCACTGAAGTTGATCAGGTACTGAGTCATGACTGGAAGATCCGCTCCCAAGCCCGTGAACATATCAGCGAATTTCGGCACCACGAAAAT
The DNA here is from genome assembly GCA_964612675.1 of uncultured bacterium. Taxonomy (GTDB): domain Bacteria; phylum Hinthialibacterota; class Hinthialibacteria; order Hinthialibacterales; family JAKPRU01; genus CAZTDD01. Next base: position 13,102 of record CAZTDD010000073.1, on the reverse strand, counting down.
CAAAATAATCGCCACCACCCCCAAGGCGATACAAACAACGACGACCGGGTACCACATAGCACCTTTCACCTTGGAACGGACGGCCGCGGCTTTTTCGCTGAAGAGCGCAAGACGTTCCAACACCTGCTCCAAGGCACCGCCGATCTCACCGGCCTTGATCATGTTGACGTAGAGGCGGTTGAAAATACGTGGGTGTTTCGCCATCGCCTCGGATAGCGTCGCGCCGCCCTCAACATCGTCTGAAATGGCTTGAATCGCCTCTTTGAGGTTCTTGTTCTCAACTTGTTCGTGTAGAATCTGCAAACTCCGCAGCAAAGGCAAACCGGCGCCTACCAGGGTCGCCAACTGCCGCGTGAAGGCGGACAGATCTTTGAGACCGACTTTGCCGCGCGAGACGATCTTCCCGAGTTGGCGAATACCCGGCATGTCGGCCAAGTCCATCTGGCCGACGCCCTGTTTTACTTTCGACACCTCTGTGGCAAAGTAGCCCATACTTCGGAGCCGTTCGACGACCGCCTCTTCACCGGCCGCCTCGATCGAACCGCGAATTTCTTTGCCGCCCTTATCGAGCGCTTTGTATTGATACGTGGCCATAACTGGTTCTCCTTCGCCTGTTCCTTTTAATGAACAGTCGAGTGTAACACTTCTTCCGGTGTGGTAATTCCTTGAATGACTTTCTGCCACCCGTCTTCACGAAGGGTACGCATCCCTTCCTCACGAGCCTGACGGAAGATCTCGGAACTGGCTGCGCGTTCCAAAACAAGCTGCTTGATCGGCTCGCTGAGCACCAGGAACTCGGTGATCCCGGTTCTTCCGCGATAGCCGGTATAGTTGCATTCCGAACATCCTTTGCCGTGGAAAAACGTGATGTTCTCCGTCTCACCGGACTGCATTCCTAGTTCTTTGAGTACCCACGGCTCGGGTTTGTAGGGCTCCTTACAGTCAAGACAGATGACTCGAACCAGGCGCTGTGCCAGCACCCCGACGACAGCGGAAGTAATCAAGAAAGGCTCCACATCCATATCGATCATACGCGTCAACGTACCCGGCGCGTCGTTGGTGTGAAGTGTGGAAAGTACCAAGTGCCCCGTCAGCGAGGCCTCAATAGCCATCGAAGCAGTCTCAAGGTCACGAATCTCACCCACCATGATAATGTCCGGGTCCTGCCGAAGGATCGAACGAAGACATCGTGCGAACGTCAATCCTACCGATTGGTTGATATTGACCTGCACAACGCCGTCCATTTGATATTCAACCGGATTCTCAGTAGTAATCATCTTCAGCATCGGGCTGAAAACTTTGCGCAGGGACGCATACATGGTGGTCGTCTTGCCGCACCCCGTCGGTCCGGTAACCAGGACAATACCATTCGGTCGACCGATGATCTTTTCGTAGGTTTCCTGCGTATCGGGAAGCATGCCCAAGTTCTCAAGGCTGAGCCCCATGACCTCGCTGTCGAGAATACGCATCACGACGCTTTCTCCGTTTACCGTCGGCAGGCACGAGACACGAAGTTCGACGTTGCGGTCGGCCATCGAGAGTTTGATACGTCCGTCCTGCGGAAGACGCCGCTCGGCGATGTTCAACCCCGCCATGACCTTGACACGGGAGATGATCGCGTCTCGAAGGTGCTGCGGCGGTGGGACGGTTTCATGAAGAATACCGTCCACACGGTACCGGATACGCAACGACCTCTCGAACGGTTCAATATGAAGGTCGGAGGCTTTCTCTTTGATCGCTTGGAGCAGAACCAGGTTGACCAACTTAATGATGGGGGTCTCATTGGCGATTCGTTCCAAGTCGCCGAAATCGTCTTCCTTGATGTTCAGCTCGTATCGTTCTGTCTGCAAAGAGGCGAGCACATCGTCAACGGATTCTTCGCCGGTCCCGTAAAACTCTTCGATCATGCTTTGAATTTCGTCCGCGTTGCCTATGACCCCGCGAACATCATGGCCCAGCCAAACACGCAGGTCGTCGATTGTCTGGACATTCAGTGGATCCGCCAACGCCAGAGTAATCACCCCGTCACTCTCGTCAAATTTGATCGGAAATACTTTGTATTGGCGAGCCAGTTCGGGGGAAACCAGTTTGAGGGCGTCTTCGTCCAGTTCGACTTCCGAGAGTTTTACAAACGGCATACCGATCTGATCGGCATACAGTTTGAGGAGATCTTCTTCGGTAGCGTATTCGGTCGGCGTTTCCGACGCCTGTTCCAGGACAGCATCCCGCAACGCCTGACCAGCCTCTTGGCTGACGGTATCCTCCACGGACAGCTGCGATTCCCCATCGCCACCGCTTTCTCCGGCTGGGGTAGAGGGTTCTTCGGGCGCTTCCTGCACCGCTGCCGCGGTCGGCTGTTCGGGGGTTTCCTCCGTAGCCGCCTTAGGAGGCTCTTTCGGAGTTTCTTCTTCGGGAGTTTCCTCCCGTTCGAGGAGTGCTACGGTGCTGGCCGCGATATCGTCTTGTTCCGTTTTCGGAGCCTGCTTCTTCTCCTCAGGCGTTTCTTTGGAGGGCGTTGGCTCTGCGGCCTTTTTTCGTTTTCGTCCAAGTCCGAGCATCGTTTCTCCTTTGTTCTATCCTGTTACCAACGGTATCTTCTTGGAGAATGTATTATGCGAACATCAATTTCTGTCGCATGTCTTCGGGATCCTGACACCGTTCGAGCGCCGTTTCCCGCGTAATCTTGTCCTCCTTCACGAGTCTGAGCAGGAAGGCATCCAATGTCGTCATCCCCATCCTCGCACCTGTCTGAATCATGGAGACAATTCGGTTTGTCTTTCGTTCCCGAATCAGGTTCGCAATAGCGGGAGTCATAAGCATGATCTCGTAAGCGGCAATCCGTCCTTTTCCTCCTTTTCGTCCCATCAGCTGCTGAGCGATAGAGGCGATCAGGGTCACGGAAAGCTGCATGCGGATTTGCTCCTGCTGGTTGACGGGGAATGCGTCGACAATACGGTTGATCGTTTGGGCTGAACTGTTCGTGTGAAGAGTAGCGAACACAAGGTGCCCGGTCTCTGCGGCCGTGATCGCCGCCTGCATAGTCTCCGGGTCGCGCATCTCACCCACGAGAATAACGTCCGGATCCTGGCGGAGCGCCGATCGCAAACCGTCAGCAAATGAAACCACGTCGATATGTAGCTCGCGGTGCGTTACGATGGAGCGTTGATGCGGGTGATAATATTCAATTGGGTCTTCAATCGTGATCATATGCGTATCGCGTTCACGATTGATGTAGTCGAGCATCGTCGCCAGTGTGGTTGTTTTTCCACTACCGGTCGGCCCGACAACCAGAACCAGACCGCGAGGCCGGTGGAGAAGTTCTTTGATGGCTTCGATCGGTAATCCCAGCTGCTCGAAGGTAAGAATACGAGAGGGGATCAGTCGCATAACCATCCCGTAATTCCCCATGGTCCGGAAGATAGATACGCGGAACCGAGCGAGGTTCTCGAACGCGTATCCGTAGTCCGCCGAGCCGATCTCCGCGATTGCCTCGCGGTGCATGTCGGGGGAAATGCTCTCCATGAGGTGCGCTGTATCGCTCGGCCGCAACGGTTCGTTTCCGAGATCCTCGAGTCGTCCATCCACCCGGATCACCGGTGGACGGCCGACCCGCAAATGAAGGTCGGACGCGTCACGTTCGACAACAATTTTCAAAAGGTCCGCAATATCGTATTTCCCTTTTTTCTGAACGTTGACCAAGGTTCCAATGCCTCCCTACCTGTTAGCGTGGGTCGATTGCTTATACTTCATCTCCCGCCGTGATACGCGCCACTTCCACCATGGTCGTATCGCCGCGGAGGACTTTTTTCCATCCGTCTTCGCGCAAGGTGCGCATCCCCTGTTCACGGGCTACTCGCCGGATCACGTCCGAACCTGCGTTTTTGAGAACGAGTTCTCGGATTTCATCCGAGTTCTCCATCACCTCGTGAATAGCGGTTCGTCCCTTGTACCCGGTATAGGAGCAGACTTCACATCCACGTCCTCGATAGAACGTGACATCTTTGTATTCGTCGGGGTCCAACCCGAGATTCTCGATTGTGAGTGGATCCGGCTGGTACGGTTCTTTACATTCCTTGCAGATCGTTCGCACGAGACGCTGGGCGATGACGGCTTGAATCGCGGACGCCACGAGGAACGGTTTGATCCCCATCTCCACGAGACGTGTATTCGCACCCGGAGCGTCATTTGTGTGAAGCGTCGAGAAGACCAGGTGACCGGTCATGGCCGAACTAATAGCGATTTCGGCGGTCTCGAGGTCACGAATCTCACCAACCAGAATCACGTTCGGGGCCTGACGCAGAATGGAACGGAGAGCCCGCGCGAACGAGAGACCGATTTCGTCATGCACCTGAACCTGGTTAATTCCTTCGATCTGATACTCGACCGGGTTTTCAACGGTAACGATCTTCGTATCCACGCTGTTAATAACATTGAGAGCGGAATACAGCGTTGTCGTTTTTCCCGAACCGGTCGGACCGGTCATGAGGATAATTCCGTTGGGTCGACGAATCATCGATTTGAACTTTTCGATGTTGTCTTCCAGGAAACCAATCTGCTCCAATCCGAGCAAAACACCGGATTTTTCAAGAATACGGAGAACAATACTCTCACCATGCAGCGCCGGGAGAGCTGAAACACGGAAGTCGAGTTCGCGGCCCAAGACCACCTGTTGGATACGACCATCCTGTGGCACCCGTTTTTCCGCGAGGTCCATACCCGCCATCAGCTTGAGGCGGGAAAGAATCGGTCCCTGAAGCGATTTGTCCGGAGACTGGATTTCATGGAGAACACCGTCAATTCGGAACCGGATTTTGAACTTGTCTTCGAATGGCTCAAAATGAATATCCGACGTTCGCATACGGAGGGCTTCTGCAAAGATCAAGTCCACCAGACGTTTGATCGGGCCCTCTTCGTCCGTTTTGACTTCCTGCAGCGCTTCGACGTAGGTTTTGGGTCCTTCCGCTTCCCCCGCGACCTCGGTCACCTCGGTGAGCATATCCTCAACCATAGCGCTCTCACCGGTGTAATACCGCTCGATCGACCATTTGATCTCATCCTCGCGTGCCAATACCCAGTTAACATCCTTCCCCGAGAGCAGCAGAGCAACCGTATCCATTGCTTCGACGTTGTGTGGATCGGCGACCGCCACAGTGACTTGCCCGTCCGAGGCATCGGTGCAAATGACGTGGTACCGCATCGCGGTTTTCTTGGGAAGCAATCCGACAACCTGAGGATGAAGTTTCGTCTTACGAAGTTTGATAATGTCCATGCCGGTTTGCTGAGACAACATCTCCAACCGGTCTTCGGTAGTCGTTGTTTCGACGGTCGTGTAATCAACGTCGGAGATACGTTGTGCACTTTCCTCGTCGGGGGTCTTGACTTCCCCAATGTGTTGCTCTTCCGCCGTCCCGTTCAGGACTGCCGTTTTTTCAGATGATTCCTGTGCCATGTCTCTTTTCCTTCTCCCTTTCGGGATGGGGCCTGACCGGCGTGTTCTTCGTTTTCTCGATGATACCGGTTTGTTCGAATCGCCGTCAAGAAACGCGATTTAGAAATCGGTTTCGTCTACTCCTATCGTTAAGGATAGATTTATTTGAGATCCCATATTAGGGGTCTACACCCCGGGATTTGCGTGTAAATTCGCCCTCATTCTGCGTGTTTTCGCGCTTGCTCCACTGTCTATGACAGCGACCGCATTCTTGGCAACCGATCTAGACGCCTGCCTGCTGAAGCCAGGCATCGATTCGATCCATCAGTCTTTCGACTTCCGGCTGATCCGGGTCGGCTTGAAGCGAATTGGAGAACGAGAAATACGCTTCTCGATACAATCCTTGATCAGCATACAGCTGACCTAGCAGCCGATGGGCATCGGGCAGATTCGGCGCGATCTCGACGGCCTCACGCAACGATTCTTCAGCTTCAGCATACCGAGATAAATGCACGAGCGCGACCCCATGATTGATGCGAACCCACGGATCACTCGGTCTATCGTCCGCCGCCCGTCCGAGAAGCCGTTCGGCGGCCTCCCAGTCGCCTTCACAGGCAGCGAGGTGCCCTCGAGCCGCTCGGCTTGCCGGGGTGGGCTCATCGCTCAGTGTAGCCACAATGTCCCGGGCTTGATCCATTCGTCCGACGCGAAGTTCAAAGAGAAGATGATCGATCTTCAATTCGTCGCTGCTTGCCTCGGAGAACAATTCCTCCGCCGCCGCGCGGTCCCCCTCCTGCCACGCCAGGTTCGCGACGTTGCGACGAAGCGGTTTTGTGTCGAGTCCGAGGTCAAAAAGTCGCTGATACTGTTGCCGGGCCGGTTCCGGTTGTCCCTGTAACCAATAGAGATATCCCAGCCGATCGATCGCAGGAGCAAATGAGGCAATTCGGTCGAGTAGAAGCCGATATTCGTGCATGGCCTCGTCGGTGCGTCCTCTTCGTTCCAAGGCCAATGCCGACTGGAAGGCGGTAAACGGAACGCTTTCCCCACCGGGGTCTGTCTCCTGGCCATACCGAGAGGCGGGCTCGTCTAAGGCGATACCGAAGCGCTCCGCGATAGCCCGCGCGGCATCGGTCGCAATTGTATTGGATGAAACCAATCGGTTCAGCGACTGTGCGGCCGATTCAGTCTCCCCGGCCGCAGCGAGGTTGTGGGCTTCAATCAGTTGTCTCCACTGGTCATACGGTCCCGTCATTTCGGAAGAGTCTCTCAGATACAACGCCGCTTCGGACTGTCTACCGCGCGCGGCGGCAAGGGTCGCCTTGAGGAGGAAATAGCCTTTATCTTGCGGAGTAAGGTGTTCAGTCAAGTATCGTTCAACGTCAGCGAATCGGTACACTCGCAGCAACAGGTTCGCGTGGAGAAACCGGTCGAGTGAAGTATCGGCGGGTTCGAATCCCTGGAGAGCTTCTTTCAACCGGCCACTATGCTGCAAAGATACGGTGGCAAGCGTCCGAGTCCGCGGATCGGCTACAAGCCTGGAATCATCCAGGACCTCACGAGCATCCTGTGGCCGCTGCAGCATCAGATATGCAACGACGGCATTTAGAGCGCCCAGGGGGAAGTACCCCGGTTGTTCGCGCACCGCATCGAAGTAGTCAAGAGCCTGTTGAGCGTCTTCGTCCAGCAACGCAAGCGTTCCCAAATGGATACCGGCCCAGACATTGTCCGGCTCGACCTCGTAGGCGGACAGAACATGCATTCTGGCGGTCGTTGCGTCGTTGTGTGCCCAGGCCTGCGCGGCCGCTTCAAGCAACCCGGGAGTGAAAAAACTGAATCGTTCAACAAGATCGTCAAGGATTTGGTCGGCTTCCTCGTACCGCCCGGATGCGACCAAATAGGCGTAAAGTTGGAATCGAACGATGGGACTATCGAACGCCGTGACAACAGATGCCAGCGCTTCCGCCGACCTGTCTTGGAGACCGCAAAGCGCGTAGAGAGACGCGAGATTCCTGGCGGCACGCGCACTTTCCGGTGTGTCGGTTTCGGCGATCTGTTCGAGGAGACCGATCGCTTCGCCGATTCGCTCGTCATAATATCGGACCAGAGCCAGCTGGCGTTGAGCGGGGGTATCCGGCGCTCCCAGTTTGACTGCGCTTTGAATATCCGATTCAGCTTGCCGATAATTGCCTTCCGTAAGACCGACTCGTCCTCGCAACAAAAATCCCCTCGCGGGATTTTCCAGGAGCCGTATTGCTTCCATCGCAGACCGAGACGCCCCCGCGAGATCTCTCTCGATCAGTGCGATCTCACCGAGAACCAGGTAGGCCTCGCCGAGCGTGGGATCCTGGGCGAGAGCCTGGTTGATCTCATGGCGCGCCTCAGAGAGCAACCGATCCGAGTACTCGGCGCTTTGCGCGACTTTTACCGCGGCCCTTCCCACAAGGGCTTGTGCTTCCCATTCCTCTTCGTTTCGCAGTTCTGCGAACAGCCCAGCCGCCTCGTCGGGTTGCCCTGCATCCAGTCTAAGCCAGCCTGCCAACTCTATCGCCTGCGGATTGTGTCCATTCGGTGGAACGAACGGGCTGAGCACCGATAGGGCACTGTCGATCTCGCCGAGGCCGCGCCACGCGCGGGCTGCAACAAGAGCCGCCTCGAGATTCCGTGGATGCGCTTCGTTGATCGGCTGAACCAGCTCGAGCGCCTCCGACCACTGTCCTTTCGAGATGTGCTTTCGGGCCGTCCGAAGTGTCGAGCTTCGCTGATACTCCATATAAAGGAACAAACCGATGGCTGTTCCGACACCCACAGCGAGAAGAAGAAAGATGAGATTCCGCTTCATTGTTCTTGAACCGCTTGTATTCTCACAAGGCGCATTCCGCCCTGGTCATAAAGAACCCGATGTGAGGGACTCTCGATAAACGTTTGCAGACGGCGCCACCCGAGATCGCTCTCGATGGCGGTTCCGACCGATGCGTGCCATTTCCGCACCTGCGCGAGCCACTCTTCTCGATCTCGAACCCGCAACGGTTCGAGGTCTCTCAGCATTTCTATGAACCGCGTTGCCTCTTCCGGCGGCAGACACAGCAGCCAGTAGGCCGGAAAGGCTACTGAATTATTGTATCTTTCTATCGTGGCCTTGTCATGCAGCAGGAAGAAAATGTCATTTTCGTGAAGATGGGCGATCAGCTCGGGAACGGAAGACAGCCGCCGAGCCGAGCGAATCAGCGGCGGGGTATCGAACCAATCGGCGGCAAGAAACGGTCTGGGGCAATGAAAGTTGTAATGCTGACCGTGAACAGCGACCGTATCATTCGGCGGCACGTTGCGATCAACCGCCAGAAAACCATGATAGAAGGACCGCGTAGTCTGGTTTGTTAGACGAAGGTACTGCTCCTCATCAAACACACCGCTCGCGATACGCCAGGGAGAGAATCCCGACCGATCGCAGAATTTCCCCAGATTCCATAGACCGTAAAATAGAACCATGATCAGTATCAGTATTCTGATTGAGCGTTTGCCCGCCCAAAGGGGTGCGCAACCGACTGCGATCGGCAAACAGAGGATACAAAAAGCGGTCAACAAGAACCGCGCATCCCGGTAGGTCCACGCCCACACAACAAAAAGCAGGAATCCATAGATTCCCAGAATCCGCACCCACATTCGGCTCTTGGTACGAATTGCCAGGGTCGGGAGCAGAACGAGAAAGAGCGCGCTGACCGGCCAATCGCCAAACTCATTTCGACCGATATCGATAGGAGACCAGAGAGGCCGGAGGGCCAGAGAGATCGTGTCAACCAGCTTCCCCGGCAGTGAGTAGTATCGTGCAGCGTTCAAGTCGCCTTTGACACCGGCATGGAAGGAGAAAAAGGCGGCATTCGCCTCCGTCCACTCCCGCTCGCCGAACACACCGATCGCCATCGGGTACACCGGGTTGGCGTTGTAGTACACATTCTTGATATACCATGGGCTCGCGACGAGAGCGGCGACAAAACCGGCAAGAATGACACTGTTTCTGCTGAGGCGAGAAAGTCCGAGCCACCGGTGCGGCAATACCAGCAGCCCCAGAAGCGAATAGAGGTAAATGATGGAGGTATACTTGCAGCCAAGCAACCAGCCGCCCGCCAACCCCAATAGAATAACGCCACCCCAGTCATTTCGCCCGCGTTCCTGCGAACCGGCCAGATCCAACACCACCGCCACGGTCAGAAGCATGTATGCGCACAGGCCCATCTCCACATACGCCCACGATGCCAGAATGGGTACGAAAGGAACACTGACAAAGAGCAGGACGCCCAGCCGTGCCGCTGTACGGCCGGATAAGACCGTTCCGATTCGATACACCATCCCGAGAGCGGCAATGAGAAAGGACCAGTGAAGAAGCTTTGCGACAGAGGGTAGGCCATACGCGAGGGGGACAGCGTACAGAATATCGATTGTCATAGGAAAGTTTGAGAACGAGATATTCGGAATGCGACAGAACCCACCGTGTTCAAGCCAGATCCGAGGCGTCGTCAAATGGTAGCGGAGGGCATCGGATTGTGTCGGCGGCAACAGAGACGAGAAAAAGGAACAAGCAATCAGGAAGAACGCAACGACAAGCAGGACCAGACCGTCCAGACTCCTGGGGCGGTCGGCGATCCATGCAGCAAGTTTCCTTTTTAGGTCGAACCTGCCAACGCGCGCCAGTTCGACGATCCCTGCCAGGCAACCGATCCCCAACAAAACCGAGATCGCGGTCCGATTCAAAATCTGCAAAGTGGCTAAGAGAAAAAGAAGATGAGACAGTACACCGAAGCCGACGAGTAACCGTGCCGCCCAACTGGATAAAGAAGAAGTCGCAGACGTCAGGAAGCGAAGAAGCAGACAACCGAGTCCCCACGCGGCCAACCACATAACCGCCAGCAACAGATATTCCGCCGCGTGCGCTGTAACAGTCGAGGGTCTGAATATCAAGAAAATGTCCGCCCCATAGGCGCGAATAAAATCCCACCGGATGGGCGTGACGAGGAAATGTTTGGGCAGGACACACAGCGCCGCGAGCAGGATCAACGCCGCACCGATTGTTTCTCGTCGATTCGTCATTAGCAAAGGGGCTGTCGGATCAGACCATTTTCTCAAATGTATTGTAGCGTTTTGCAGCGCGATTTCGGTGAGAACTTCACGCAGGATCGTCCGTCGAAGATCTCTCCGGTTCGCAGGGAGCGCCCAATTCGAGCGGGAACTCCTGGCGCATCGCTTCCGCGAATCGATAGAAGTCGTCAAGAAGATCCGGCGCCACCCAGAAGATAACGCGTCCTTCCTGCGAATTGATCGTCCGGATCACCGCAATACCTTCGCAGGCGTCCAGTTGAGCGTTCAAGTAACCAATCTGTCGAGGGGGGACCCTGCCCCTGATCATAAGAACATCGTGAGGCGTCTCTGTCATTGGACCAGGATATCGGGACGTTCGTATTTCACCGCACCCACTTGCACTTCGAGCATCGGCCAATCCTTCGCGTCCGTGATGATTTCGTTCGTATCGCCCTGCACAAGGAAGGTGTCTTCACTTTTTGTTCCCGCAATCGAGGGATTCCATGCGACAGCCTGTCCTACATGAACGCGTGCTTTGCTTTCGGGAGTCGCTTTGAATAAGCGGCCCAGGTAGCTGGTCGGGCCGCCTTGATGATGCAGCATCCACTCGTCGGGATACCCCTGGTCGGCATAAGCCGCCTGGCCTTTTGCAAAAACTTCGCCGTACGAAACGCCCGGCCGGGTCTCATGAATGAAGGTCGCGTCAACGGTACAGACCGCTTTGTGGCGCTTCCTGAGATCTTCAGGAACCGACCCGATATGGACAATCCGTGTTAAATTCGCGATCAAGCCCCATCTCCTGGCGCATAATACGAGCATGACGGAATTCTCGACAGAGTTCGACGTCGGGATGGGATGTCGGTGTTGTCGCAATCGATCGTCTGCAGCGACTAAAACAAGGACCGGCCAAATCTCTCGTTCGTGCGCTTTCGCACTGAGAATACCCGCGATTTCAAACTCGGTCATCCCTTTGCGAACCTCATGGCAAGCCTCTCGAATCGCTTCTTCCGCCTGTTTTCCCACCCATCGGTAACGTTCTTGTTCGGCTTCCGAAAGCGAGCTAAGACATTCGGTGAGATATGCCGCGATGTTGGAATCTGTATCTTTCGTCCACCGCCGATCGTCGATGATGCTTTTGAGGTTGGCGGTTTCTCCGTGGGCTTCCTCGTACCACGGGTACCGGCAGTCGATCACATCAAGGCCGCTGAGTTCTTCCTCCAGCATCCGAGGCGCTTCGATGTTCGGACAAAGGAGATAGACCGAATCCTGCGTAATCATGAGAGGCCCCGCCGAATCAACCGAGGCAAGGACAATATGGCTTTCCGCGCCGCCGGTCAGCCAGGCGACGGAGCTCTGTTGAGTGAGCAGAAGCCCTTCAAGGCCTTCTTTCTGCATATGTCCTCTCAGCTTGGCCAGTTTTGCGGCGAATTCATCCTCGCGAGGTTGATCGGGTGCGGGCATTGGTTTCCTCCCTTTCCTCTACTTTCACGGTGCGGCAACAGGCCGGTGGAGCAGCACCAGTTTCTATCAGCAAAAACTCTTCACGTACAAACTGCTCTGAAGAATGGCTTTTCGTCGATTTAGTCCGATTGAGTCCCGACATTCTGAGGCCGTTCGTCCAACAGTACAAGCTCTCTAATTTCCGCGTTCGCCAACTCAAGCTTCTTGCCGTCGACATCCCGCAGAGTCAACGATCCTATGGGGTCGGTATTCTCTGCGAGACCGACGATCGAGTTCTTTCCGTGCCGAACAAGAACCATCCTTCCGTCCATTGGACAGAGTTCGCGCCACCGTGCGCAAATCGGCTGCCAACCTTTATCTTCCAAAATCTCATGCCAATGCCCCAGGCCGTTGAGAAGGTCTGCAAGCAGGTGGTTTCTGTCCCACTCCTGTTGAGTCAATTCAAGGAGAGAGACCGCTTTGTCTTGAATCGAGTGCGGACGATCTTCCGGCATACTAAGGACGTTGATTCCCATCCCGAGAACAGCGGTTTCGGTACCGGATCGCGTCTCCACCAAAACGCCGCCCAGTTTGCGCCCTCGCGCAAACAGATCGTTCGGCCACTTGATTTCTACGTCGAGCCCAGAATGGATCAGTGTATCAGCGGCAGCGACCGACGCCCAAATCGCCAGTAGCCCCGATGTTTCTCTCTGTAGAATCGGTACGGCGACAGAGAACAACAGGTCTTTCCCCAAGGTCGATTCCCAGCGTCGACCGCGACGGCCACGGCCCCGGGTTTGCCGATCGGTAATCACCACCGTTCCCGGTGGGGCACCTGAGCAAATCTCGGTCCATAAGACGTCGTTTGTCGATTCACAGGAATGAACATGGAGAAACCGTTTGCCAAACGGAGTCCGTAGACGACTCTGAACCACAGAGGAATCGATGCGTTGTAATGCTGGCCCCATAGGACTCATGTTCTCTTGCCACCTGGCGATGAGTAATGAATCGGATAGCGTACCGCTCCTTGTCGAGCCGGTCAGGGCTTCTCGGGCCCCATATCGAGTCCAGAGAAATCGCAGATTGTTCCGCTTTTTCTGAATGAGATTGAACCTAAATTCGGCAGTTGAAGGTGTGGTTGCGAGGGTAAGCCGCTGATTT
>CAZTDD010000072.1:0-35105 GCA_964612675.1 uncultured bacterium | reverse complement strand
TGCGCATAGCGCCAATGGCCTGACAATATCGACAGAAACAAGGTCCCCAATACATTCCGTTTCTTCGGCGCGTTGTTGCTCCGGTATGCTAGCGGGCAGTCCTCAACCCAGCGCTCATACAGATCCGGTGTCTTCAAAAAATTACCAAACCACCCTCGCCTGAAGGCGAGAGTTTCACTCCCAGAGGGAGACAATAATGTAAGTGATCCCCGCTGGTGCTCACCGCTTTCCCCTCGCCAGACAGTTCTCTCCCTTCTCAGATCGGTCCACTGCGTCCGATCCGTCCAATCCAAAGCAGAACCTCTAATCTTCGCCCACCCGGATTTTGCCTGTTTTCTTACCTCGTACTCCCCGAGGGTGCCGCGACGGTAATCGGAATTCGCATTTGCTGGGTCCCATACTGGACTACAAAAATCGCATCGTTGGCCAGGTCGCCCGGCTCGAACGTTATCATCAAACGGGGTGTCCAATCCCCCATATCGTCCATCGGCGCCAGCTCTTCGAGAATCCGTTGCCCCTGCGCGTTGGTAATCACGATATACCAATCATAAGCGGTCCGCTCGAACCCGATTGTGTATGTGCCCGCCGGGATGCTCATTCCCTCGGCGTAGATGCTCGCGTTGGTTTCTGCCACAGCCAGTTGAGAAATCTCTTGATTGATCGCCTCGCGTGTGTCGGCGTCTTCCTTCAGGGCCTCAATGATGGCTCGGTCCCATTTGTACGCCTTTGACTTGAGCGACACGACCGCCCCGTTATTCGTTTTCAATGTATGCTCCACCAGAGGAGCTGTCTCAATCTCCGCGGCGGAAGCCAGAGCCTGTAGATCCGCGGCCTGCACCGCTGCTCCTCCAGCCACAAAACCCACTAAAGCGAACACCATGAACGTACGTCGGAACATATCGAATCTCCTTTCCAATTTGCCTCTATCTACCAGATCCAGTCCGATCTTCCTGAACCCTGTACGGGAAGAGTATTATACTGGTTCATACAAAAACGCATATAGTCCAGCGGGTTCTCCAAATAACGGTTCGCCGCTGGAGAGGTGACGGAAAATGAAACCGACTGAAATGAAAATGGACTTGAATGTCGACGATACTGTTCAAACCCGCGCCTATCTTCCATACGGTTCCCAGCAATTCATCGCTCCAGGGACTGTCGGCACGATCCGGGAGAAGAATGATGACGGGAGCTACTACACCATCGAGTTTGAAAACGGCGTCCGAGCGGATGCAAATGGCGATATGGTGATCCCAGCGAACAAAGCATCACGGAGCGGGAGCGAAGAAAACCCAGGCGAATAAAGCCGCCGCCGTCGTCGCAACAAGCGTGAACGGCAACCCGATCTTCACATACCCCAGGAACGTGACTGGATACTCCTGCTGACGCAGCTGTCCTGCCGCCACAATGTTGGCGGAGGCACCGACCGGCGTAATGTTTCCCCCGACACTCGCCCCTAACAGCAAACCAAAATAAAGAATCGTCGGTTCAATCTCCAGGCTCTGCGCCAAAGTCTCCGTCACCGGCAGCATGGCCACCAGAAATGGTACGTTATCTACAAAGGCCGAAATCGCTACCGATATACACACCAGCAGGACGTAACAAACAGCCACATTGTCTCCCACTACGCCGACCAGGAAATCCGCGAGTGTTACAAGCCACTGATTACTTGCCAAACTGCCCACCAAAATGAAAATACAGACCAGGAACCCCGTGGTCTCCCAGTCCAAATCTCGAATAAGCCCCTTTGACGATTCGTCGGTGACAATCGCGTGCCAGATCAGCCCAACCCCCGCAAACACCATACAGATCGTTCCGGGGACACCATGAAACTCAACGTCCACAAAGGACGCCCCCGCAAGCGCAACAACCATCGCCGCCAGCAGCCACGTGGGAAACATCGAGGTGACCTTCACCGTCGGCTCGTATTTTCCGATAGGCTTGCCTCGATCCAACAGAAAGAACAATACGATCATCCCGGCAACGGCCGCGAGCTGCACAGCGAAGAAAATACTGGGCTTGCCATCCATGAAAAAGAAATCCAGGAACGTCATGTTGGCGTGATCCCCAAGCAGCATGCTGGGTGGGTCGCCGATCAAAGTCGCCGTACCCTGGAGGTTTGAACACACAGCGATCCCAATCATCACAGGAATCGGTGAGATTGTCAGACGACGTGTGATGGCGAACGCGATGGGAGCCAATAACAGAACAACAGCCACATTCTCCAGAAAAACCGAAATGCCGCTTGAGAGACAGAAGAGATAAATAATCGCGATCCGGGACGTCGGTGAGTGTTTTACCAGCCACTCGGCAAGAAACGCGGGCATCAGAGACCGCATAAACAGTTCGCTGATCACCAGCATCCCCCAAAAAATACCCATCACATTCCAGTTGATCGCCCAGAACGCTTCATTATGAGGTATTGCACCCGTACCCACCACGATCAGCGCCCCGCCGATGGCCGCCCACGTGCGGATGTTCGGCCGGACGACAAAGAGCGTGTAAGTGCACAGGAATGTGATCAGGGAAATCCAGCGGGCGAGCTGCTCTGTCAACCTCTATCCTTTCGATTCGGACTGATGCTTGGAAGAGTCCGTAGATAGACTATCGATGATGCCAACCACTGCGGCATCGTATGGCAATCGCGGACCGGGCAGGAGACGCGTGGCATCGCCACCCTCCACCAGAAACACGATCTCATCCCGTCCGACCTGATTGGTGATATCCGGAGCGATCAGTGGTTTGCCGAACGGTTTGCGGTTATGGTCAAGTGGCTGAACGACGCACAACTTCACCCCGTCCAGGCTGTGATGTTTCCGCGTCGCCCAAACCGACCCGAGAACCTTACCGATGTTCATGCCTTTCTCCGCGTTCTGTTCAATTCGGCGCTCTGTTCAATTCTGATGGCGTCGCAAGAAGTCGGGAGAGATCTTCTCCCTCTCCCGGGGGGAGAGGGAACTTCCGATGCCAACTTTCGACTTTTTGCGAACCGGTCAATTCTGCGCTTTTCAATGAAAACGACGCAAAAATCGGTGAAATCTCCGCCACTCGATCACGTAACTACCTTCGTTTACTCTTGTTATCTCTTCCCATCTTCATCATGGCCGGAAAGAGACTCCCAAAAAGGACATATTCTCTTTTGTTGTACATTCCGCCGACCGCCGACTTCTCGGCGCAAAATCACTCCTCATCCGTGTCTTTCCTGAAGACAATATCCCCACCGACCTCCAGACTGTCGACAATCGCCAGAATCACCGTATCCACAGGTAATCCCTCGGTTACCTCCGTCATTCGAGCCGACGAACCCGCCGCACAAACCACAAGCTCCCCCGTACCGGCACCGACCGAATCCATCGCAACTACATGGGTTTTCGACAATTCCAGATCGATACCGATATGCTGTACAATCAGTAACTTACCTCCCTGCAGCTTCGGATCTTTCTGCGTCGATACAACCGTTCCCACAACTCGTCCTAGAAACATCAGTCAACCTCCGTGGATTCGAACCGCGCGCCGTACGTCGCAAACCATTCGCTGACCGTCGTGCCGACCGCAACCTCGTCGCAATCCGGAAACTTCGGGCATTTTATACATGCTGCCCAGACCTTGTGAGGCAGCAGGCTCTTATCCATTTCTTTGAACCCTCTCTCCGTAAAATAGGACGGAATGGCAGTCAGCGCAAATACCCGCTCAATTTGAAGATCCCGCGTTTCTCGCATCGCCGCAAGAATCAACTGATCTCCGTATCCCTTGCCTCGACACTCCCGTTCCACCACCAAAGTCCGAATCTCCGCCATATCTTCCCACGTAACGTGAAGCGCCACACACCCAACAACAACTCCATCTTCATCGATTACAAAAAAATCGCGGATGTTTTCATAAATCTCTGTCAAAGCGAGGGGAAGGAGGCTTCCCTCTACCATGTGACGCTCGGCGAGCGATTTGATCGCCTTTACATCCTTCATTTTAGCATGTCTGAGCATCCCAATATCTCGTCCAAAGGTCAGGAAATAAGAGATTCACTATATCGTATCTCTCATCATTTCGGAAACCAACTCCTCCGGCGGAATGGGAACCCCGACGCTTCGCACTCACCGTCACCTTTGCTCGATAGATTCGTTTACGTAAGTAGGGGACTTTCATCAGAGGCGGGCAACTTCATAAATCCATTTATTTCAGTCAGTTAAATGGTTAATACCCTATCAGATTCAAACTTGATCCCGCCCTGGACGACGATAAAAAAAAAGTTAAAAACGGGTTGCACATGGGGTAACTCGTTCGTATACTTTGAATGACTACGTTGATTGTTTTTATCAACTATCCTGACTCCCTGAAGATACGGAAGATATGAAAACTTATAGCGACCATACATATAGCACTACCGAACTTTCCACAGAGCCGGCACGGATGGAGACTTACACGTCTTCGTACCGTCAGCCCGAGTCCTATTATGTAGCTCAGGTTGAGCCGATTCCTGACACATATAGTGAAGAATCGGAGACCTTTGTGAAGGAAGTGGCGCTCTTGCTCGACGAGATCGCGGATGCCGAAGTCACCACATATAAGGAGAGCCGCTCGAAGGTCCGCAGCTTGCTCAAGAAGCACGCCAAGGATCTTCTACCTTTCCCCGTGGTTTCGGATGCGCAGGCCGAGCAGCTGCTGACCACTGTCGATCAAACCGCGAAATCGAAGGCGGAAGGAGACGAGGCGTCAGATCGCATCCTCCGCGCCGGAAGGCACTTATGTGAGCTACTGAGCGAGGTTCTGCTCGATCGCCATATCCGCTACCTGGATAGTGTGCTCAAGCAGCAAGCAAAACGTCTTCCGGACCTGATTGATCGACTGAGCAATTCGACTCCGGAGATCGAGGAGATCGCACCGGAACGTCTGGCTCGTCGTCTCGAAGTGTACAGAACAGTCGGGTCGTTTGTTCACCCGCCCGAGTTGAATCTCTCTGTAGCCAAGGTGCGCACCCGTGCCGGTGCCCGCGCACGACGCGGCAATCTCTGGCCGGAGGAGCGCAAGGAAAAAACCCTGTTCCTCGAAAGTCTGGCGGATGCCGGCAAAATCGATCCGCCGTTCACCGAAGAGGATATTGATTTCCTGGTTTCTCAGTCCAGTATGGATATGCTGCAGCGAAAAGTGGACTTGCTGGAGTCGGAAACGGAACAAATCAGCCCAAACCGCCTCAAGGCGAACTATTCCCGTCTCCAGAAACGAATCGAACGGTCCAAGAGACAACGCGAAGATGTGGAGCGGAGGAAACAACTTCTGCGTGAACTCGGCGCAACCCCCGAACAGATCGACTATATTTCTGCGCGCGCCAGTTACGAGACCATGGAGAATCTCCTGCGGCTCTCCGACAGCGAATTGGCTGTTTCCGACCTGATGGGCGGAAAACGAGCCATCCGCAAGATTCTGCGCCGACAGGGAAGAGTCCCAAGCGAATCCGAGATCGAATTGACCGAGTATCTGGTCGAGGAAGAAGGTATCGCTCCGGATATCGCGGAAACCTATGCGCATTCGCGGAAGAACCACAGCATAGATCATCTGAAGCAAACCCTTCAGTTTCTGCGGCAGCAGTACGCCCGGTTCTACCGTAAACACTGGGGATTCGAGATTTCGCCCAGTATTGTCCACAGGGCTCTCGAGTCCGGACTCTCTCGTTCCCGTCTCGACAAGCGATCGTTGAGCGAACGTGACTTTCTTTACGACCTTCGTCTCGCAGTCAGTGAGGAAGAGAAAGAAATCGTGAGCCAGTACGGCCCGCTCAATACACAGGAACGGCGTGACGCGCTTGTTCCTCTACGAGAGGTACTGGATTACGAATCCGATTCCTGGACCAAGGAACAGCTTCTCTTTATCTGTGAACAGTTCATTCAGTCGGGTCTTTGTCTCTCAAGAGAGGATTTGAAAAAGGCGTGCCTGCAGAACAAGACACTGTTCCCTACGTCGAGAAAGTTCCAGGACGCCATCGAGATCCTGAACGGCTCATACCGCGCTATCGCTCAGCACGGCGAAGAGGTCTGCGTTTCCCCAGACTACCTGGCGCTGGAGGAACCTACGTGAAATTGAAGCGGTCAGTATGAGACCCGGCGTCTTGAATCTGCAGATCTTGAGTTTCCAGATCTTAAACTTCCAGATCTTAAACTTCCAGATTGAACCCTCCTTGTTGAGATGCTACCTTACGTCAATACGTACGTTGCATCCATCAAGGAGGGCATGTTATGTCTGACCGTGGATTCACCTTGATCGAGTTGTTGATCGTGGTCGCGATTATCGGAATTCTGGCAGCCATCGCGGTTCCGAATTTCCTGAACGCTCAGATGAAGGCGAAAATCGCGCGGGTTCAGGCGGATGTGCGAAGTCTCGCCATGGCTGTTCAAACGTACCGACTGGATCGCAACGATGTCCCGGCAGACATGAACACCGGACCGTGGCCGACCTATATGATCAATCACGTGGCCGTGCTTTCCACGCCGGTTGCATATGTCACCGCGTTTCCCGTAGACCCGTTCAATCCCGGCTCGAACACAGCGGATGCGGGGTGGGTGCCCGATCCCAATCGGTTTCTCTATTCGGAGTATTGGACCAAAAAAGGGTGTATCGGCGCATTTTGGACTCCTTTCGAGATCAACGCCCTCAACGAGGATCAGGATCATCGAAATGAAAGCGCTATCATTGTGTCGGTCGGACCTTCACGGATACGGTACTTTCCCGGAGAAGGCTACAATCGGGGATGCTGGCATTGCGACTATGACGCGTCGAACGGGATAACCTCCTTCGGCTCCATCCGAAGATTTGTTCAGTAGATTTCTCAAAAGTCGATCATTCCGGTTGGAAGTAAAATCCTTCGCCAAGATAGATCTGTTTGACAATCGGATCGCTTACGAGATCGGCGGGTTTGCCCTGGGTGAGAATATCCCCCTGATGGAGGATATAGGATCGGTCGGTGACCTCCAACGTCTCACGAACGCTGTGATCGGTGATCAGGATACCGATCCCTTGGTTGCGCAATCCACGGATGATGCTTTGAATATCGTCCACGGCAATCGGGTCCACTCCGGAGAATGGCTCATCAAGCAGAATGAAATGCGGGTTGGTCGCCAAAGCACGGCAAATCTCGAGTCGTCGTTTTTCTCCGCCCGAGAGCAGATGTGCCTTCTGGCGTGCCAATCGGTCGATTCCCGCACTCTCGAGCAGCTCGCGGCATCGTGCCATCCGGCGATCGCGTTCATACCCCATGTTTTCGAGAATGAGAAGAAGGTTCTCT
Organism: uncultured bacterium; assembly: GCA_964612675.1. Taxonomy (GTDB): domain Bacteria; phylum Hinthialibacterota; class Hinthialibacteria; order Hinthialibacterales; family JAKPRU01; genus CAZTDD01. Next base: position 27,835 of record CAZTDD010000072.1, on the reverse strand, counting down.
TCCACCGTCAGGTTGCGAAAGATGGAAGGTTCTTGTGAAAGATAGCCTATGCCCGCCAGTGCGCGGCGCGACATAGGCCAGGTCGTGATAACTTTATCGTCAAGAGAAATCTGTCCACTGTCGGGACGAACGAGTCCCATGACCATGCCAAATGTCGTAGTCTTGCCCGCGCCGTTGGGACCGAGAAGACCGATGATCTCTCCCTCCGCGATTTCCACGGAGACGCGGTTGACAACAACGCGGCCTCGATACGCTTTGACAAGGTTATGCGTTCGCAATATGTGCATGTTTGTTCGAGAGCGTCTGGCCATGATGACAGATCATAACCTTATCCGCCTGTCTCACCAACAGCTCTGACAGACCGGCAAAAAGTGGTTCTTCGACGTCAACCCCACCCGAGCTAATCGAGGTCGTATGGCAAAACACCAGGTCTAAGGTAGTGAACAATCCCGACGATGCGCGTCGTTTGCGCTTCGGGAAACACCCCCGCTTTGTACACTTCCAGAAGCGCGGCCCTCTTGGAAAACCGCACAGCCGAACGCAGCAATGCGTCGAGTTGACCCGATTCCTGGAGCCGATCCAGTCGCCCCAGTGTGGTGATCACTCGTCGGCGTGCTTTGCCCTCGTCGCGACAGTTTTCAACAAATTACAGATACTCACACTGGCGAGTCGTTTTCGTACGTGCGAACAGGGTAGTAATTCTCCGTTAGCACAACTATTATCGCATAATAATATTCAATGCCAATAACGAACTAATTATTATGTTGCACCACGGTTTTTCCGCTCAGCAAAACCCCAACATCCCTAAATCCCACCACTCATTTAACTTACTATTTCAGCAAACACCAAATTCACCGAATTGCTGTAGAAGATGAACATGAGTCGTTGCCTTTTCTGCTGCGTATGTGCCTCTGCTTTGCTGGCTGTTTCACCCGTCGGTGCTATGGATTTTGAGCATGTGTTCGGGAACCGTGAGTTTCCCGAGGTGGCGCTCACTTTTGATGGGGATTGGCTGGATAATGCCACGGATCGGGTTCTGAACACACTTGAAAATGAGGGAATCCACTCCACGTTCTTTTTGACCGGCCGATTTATTCGAAAGTACCCTGAAACGGTCAAGCGGATCGTTGCCGAAGGTCATGAGGTTGGCAATCATACCTTGACCCATCCGCTTTGGGCGGAAATCCAAGAGGGGGTTTACACGCTTGTTACAGATGTGACAAAAGAGACAGTGGCGCACGAACTTCTACCCGTCAAAGAGCAATTTGAAGAAGTAACGGGGGCTACAATGGCTCCTTTCTGGCGACCGCCATACGGAGGGCGAACTTCGACGATCAATGGATGGGCGCACGAGCTGGGATTTACGAGTATTTATTGGGGAATCGACAGTCTGGATTGGGTTCCGGGCGATCACGCACTGGCGGATGCCGCGAAGGATCGGGTCGAGCGGATCATGGAACTGGGCAGTCAGCCGGAAACAGCCAACGGTTTGATCATCCTGCTACACGTTGGATCGATCGGCGAGAAACGAAGGCCCCTTCCGGATCTGCACACGATGCTGCCGGAGATCATATGCGAATATCGTTCCAATGGTTATGTATTTGTGACTGTATCGGAGCTGCTTAACGACACATTTGTCGGCAAGAATGACAGTTGTCCCGCGTTGATCGAAGACGCGACTTGAATGTTTCCAGTCCGGTCCAACCGGAGACCAGCCCCTACATTTCGTCTGAGTCGATCTCGCTCGCAAAGAGAGGATGCTCGCTTTCCTCCGATTCGCCCAGGTACTGCTTTCTTCGCTGGGAGGCCTCTTCTCTGAGACGCGCTTCCTGACGGTCTGCTCGCTTGCGCATGAAGCTGCGCACGGTGAGGTTTACGGCTAAAGCGATGCCAATTCCCCACGTTCCGGCCACGCTGATGAGTTTCGCGCTGCAACCGGTTGCTACGGCGGCGATTAGCGCGGAGAAGAACCAACAGAAGACCACCCAGATCGTCCTGGCAAGCTTCAGCTGGGCATCCCCGCGAAGGAAAATCTGGTCGGCCCATCCTGTTGCCACCACCGCGGCGAATGCGACATAGGTCGTAGAGACAGGAAGCCCCATCCCGGATGCGAACGCGATCACACTTGCCGATACGGAGGTAATCACCGCGGCACGAAGCGCATCATAGTGCTGAAGTTTCTTGCTATCGGCAATATCTACTTCCGGGGCGAGCGGTTTTTCTTCCTTGCGCTCGGAGACCAATTGTTTTGCCAGCCACAGACACCATCGCGGGGCGTACAGGCGCACGATGTCACCTTGACTGCCCGTGTTCACCTCCGCTCGGGTCACACGCTGCGCCGTGCGTGTTGCCATCCCTATGGCCAGTAAACACCCGCACAGGAGAAGCAGGTACGATGGTACGGGGAACTCATAGTGGATCTCCCCTCTGCGCAGAATCATGAAAGAGGCGACACCCGGGGAGGCGCAGTTCGCCAAATCATTTTGTCCAAACGCTATGGCAATGGCGATCATACCCAATACGGCCAGTCCGGCAAAAAGGTTCCGCGTCACCTTCTCGCCGCCGGCTGTCAGCACGGCTTTAGTCAAGAGAGCAAGGATAAACCAGAGAACGACCAAAATGACAGGAGCACCGAACAAGTCGATGGTGCCGGAGCGGATAGTCTGGACCAACGCAACATTCTTCATGCCTTTCATCAGGATGAAATAGACGAGACCTGTGAGTAGTGCGCCGGCGATCCAGGGACCGTGAAGACGTACACGCCTGGCATCGTCGCATTGTTTTCCGATCGCACCTCGAAACAGTCTCTGAATCAAGAATCCCGCCATCCCGCTGACTATGATGGAACAGATAATCGCTAAAACCACCTGCCCGCTCTTGTCCCAATGCACAGCCGCCGGTCCACCGAGCATCAGTCCGCCGCCCAACAGTGAGAACACGAGACCTGCCGTAGTGGAGATCGGCATACCGAAGGAAGAAAAAGAATACAAAAGGACTGTATCGGTCAAATAGACGCCTAGGTAGACGGCCAACGCGTCGCTCAGCGAGAGCATCGAGGGATCGAAGATCCCCTTTCGAGCGGTCTCCATCACCGGAGAAGAAGCCCATGCGCCGATGATCACTGCCAGACCGGCAATGCGGACGGCTGTTCTGCGGCGTAGTACGCGCGCGCCGAAGACAGCATTGACAATATTCGCCGCATCGTTTCGTCCAACTTCAATAGTATCCCAAATCAACATCGCTATTGCGATGAAGCCCGCCGAATAAATAAAAGCACTCGGTTCCCCCACGATGTCTCCTTCTCTCTTTCACACCGGTCTCCCGGCGTACCATGGTTATTTGCTGCGGAGTTTTGAGTCTTCTCCGAACCTAAATTCGGTTTTGTTGTTTCTGATAACAGGGGGTGAAGCCTGTCCTTAAAGTCATTAAGTCAAGTTCCGGAGAAGGAACGGGGGAGGGCGAACCTCCCGGTGAGCCGCATTTTATCTTGTCTTCGGCTCGGCGGGAGCCTCGCCCTCCCAAGAAACCGCCAGGTTCTTTCTTAACTTAATCCTGTCCTCAACTTTATGACATTGAGCCCGTGCCACCCCTGAGTGTTGCGGTATTCTCTACTTCAGTCTCGAAAAAATCCACACTCTTCGTGCCGGTCAATCATCGCATGTGAGTTGAAACCTGCACGAAGCATATAGACCGTATTCGAAAATGCCCATTATACTAACGTTCTGTTAGCAACGTGTTAGGACCGGTCTCAGAGGATATGCCGGATAGCTCAAGTTTTGGCGGATTCGGCCAGTTTTTCGCGATTCTTATCGATGCGTTCCCGGAGACCGGGCATGGTCGGCATCAAATGGAGTGTTTCGGAGAACCAGCGAATCGCCTCAGAGTAGTCCTTTTCCGCCTCCGCGATACGGCCGAGGCCGAAGTGAGCCATGGCACAAAGCGGATACTCCTTTCTGATTTTGAGCAGACGTCCCCGAGCTTCGTCCAACCGGTCCAGTTCGATCAGCACCCCCGCCAGCTGGACGCGCGCCCACAGATTGTGGGGCGAGAGGTGAAGCGTTTTCTCCGTATAAAAAAGGGCTTCTTCCCATTGTTGACGGCGACTGTAGATGTCGCCAAGGTTCAAATAGGGCGAGGGATTCTCAGGGTCGAGTTCCGCTGCCTTTAGGAACTGGTCTTCCGCGCCCGCAAGATCGCCGCGCGCCATTTTCGAGATTGCCTCATCGATAAGTATGTACACCCGGGTCTTCGATTTCGGATCGGGCAGTTGCTCCACAGTAGCGTCGCCCAGTGTGCCTCCGGCGACGTACCCGAGCGATACAAGTGTATTCATCTTTTCCGGGTTGATGGATGCGACGTGTGCACTCTCCTCCAGATAGGCGATTTCATCTTCCAGAATCGGTCGCAGACGTTCTACTTCGGGGTGATCTTCGTTGTACAGATTGTTCATCTCTTCCGGATCCTCGGCCAGGTTATACAGTTCCGGTTCCGGTGCGAGGATGAACTTCCACGGGTAGTCTCGGACCGCGAAGAGCGGGCTCCAATTGAAGAAGAGGGGATACATGGTCTCCGCGAAGAGGAACTCCGATTGCTGTTTTTCGCCTTTGAGGCATGGAACCAGTGAGGTTCCGTCCACCTCGGGGCATTCAATTCCTTCCAGCTCAAGGATGGTCGGCATTACATCTAGCAGCGTCACTGTCCCCTGAACTCGAGCCCCAGAGAGGTTTCGAGATCGCACGCGATCCGGTAGCCGGATTATGAATGGAACGTGCATCGCGGATTCGTACAGGAACATCCCGTGAGCCATCTCGTGATGTTCCCACAGACTCTCCCCGTGGTCTGCGACCAGCACAACGAGTGTGTCTTTGAGAATGTCGTGCTCCACCATCCAGGCCAGGATTTTTCCGATGTTGTAATCGGCATAGGCGATCTCTCCCGCGTAGGGATGTGTGCGATACGCTTCCTTCCAGGGCGACGGTGGGTTGTAGGGAAGATGCGGATCGTAAAGGTGTACGAATAAGAAAAACGGATTTCTTTCGTTCGTTTCCAACCAGTCGATCACAGATTGCTGGATCTCTTCGCCGGAACGCTCGACGGTTGGCATGAAACCGCTGAACGATTTCGGTGGGAATTCATCATCGAATGTATCGAAGCCCTGGGCCATGCCGCGCTGACGGCTCAGCAGGAGAGTGGCGACAAAGCCGGCGGTGGCGTAATCGTTTTGTTGGAAGATTTCGGCGAGTGTCAGAGCCTCTTTGTTCAAAGTATAACTGGCGTTGTCGCGAACTCCGTGACGTGCGGGATGCCAGCCGGTTAGCAGCGAACTATGGGCCGGCGTCGTCAGGGGAACGGGGGTATGTGCGTCCTCGAAAAGGACTCCTTCCTCGGCCAGAGCCTGCAACGTGAGTGTCTCGACATCCTCGAATCCATAAGGCGAGGTACGGTCTGCACGGCATGTGTCGATCGAAATAAGTAGTACATTTGTCCCTGGACATTCAATAGACTGTGAACATCCGGTAGTGAGAATCAATGATGCAACAAGGACAAGGAGAATTGTGCGAAACATCGGTATCCTGTGAATCGTATACTGTGGGGAACTGTGACGGCCCCTTCGCGCTATGCTATTTTGGATTCTACTTATAACTATATCTCGTTGAGGGCCGCTTTGTACGGTATCGACGTGTGAGGTGCCGGGCAAGGTCCCGTCGCCGAGAGGACAAAGGGATGCGGATACGAACAGTGGTTACAGGGATTGTTGTGCTGGTATGGCTGGGAGCGGTTTGGGGTTTGCATAAACGCTCCGCCGACCAGTCATTCTTGGAGCAGGGCGCTCGGGTCGACGTGGTGTCGGAAGAGTTTGTCCTGCGCGAGGACTATTTGGGAGTCTATCTCAACAACCAGAAGATCGGTTATAGCTCGTTTCTTCTCAAAGAGGCCGGAGAGCAAACCCAAAGCGCGGCCGGCGATCGGGTGTATTTGTACACCAGTGAGAGCAGACTGCGCGTAGACGCGATGGGGATACCGTTCGATGTCAGAATGAAAAGCCACGGTTCCGTGAATGCGGATCTCGAGTTGATGGATTTCAGCTTCGCTTTCGAATCCAGCGGTCAAACCATCCAAAGTGTTGGAACGATTGAAGATAACACCCTTCGAGTGACCACAAAATCCGAGGGGTCGGAAGATATCCATGAGTATCCGCTGAAAGGTCCCCTCTTTGCGCCCGATATCATCCATCTGGTGGTTGCTCGCCGAGGGCTGGAGGTGGGCAAACAGTGGTCTCTTGCGGTCTATGACCCGTTGACGACCAGCATCGGTGAAATCGAAGTGCGAGTCGAGGGTTTGGAGACCATCGACTGGGAGGGCGAAGAGACCGCAGCCTACCATTTGACTCTGTCGTTCAAAGGATTTACGGAGGATGCGTGGGTCGACGAGGCCGGAGATGTTTTCAAGGAACGCTCATCATTTGGCGGGATTTCGTTTGTGTGCAGGCGGGAGACCCGGCAAGAGGCGATGGGTGGGCTCGATTCGGAAGCCGCACCGTTGGACTTGATTTCAGCCAGCCTTATCCCCTCGGACGTAGAAATCCCGTATCCGGAGGATGTTGTTGAGATGCGAGTCGAAGTGAGCGGCTGCCAGCCTTCCGACCTGTATCTTGACGAAATAACCCAAACGCTGGTGGAAAAAGACCCGATCGGCACATTCGAGGTTCTCATTCAAAAACGTGACTATGCGGCTCTGCTGGCGGAGAAAAATACGCCGGGGATACGCTATTCCGGGTCGGAGGATATGGCTGAATTCCTGGAATCCGAGCCGCTTGTCCAAAGCAACCATGAGCGCATCCGGGAACAGGCGCAGAACATCGTTGGGAATGCCGACTCCCGATGGCAGGCGGTTTTGCGTATCTCGGGATGGCTTCATGAGAATATCGACAAGGAGATCCGAGTCACCATCCCGTCTGCGCTGGAAGTGTTGAACAGCATGAGCGGGGACTGCAACGAGCATTCGACTCTCTTCGCCGGCCTATCCCGTTCACTCGGAATTCCGACTAAGATTTGTGCGGGTGTGGTATATCAAGAGAAAGCGTTCTATTATCACGCGTGGAACGAGGTACTTATCGGCGATGAAGATCCGGTTTGGCTGCCGGTAGACAGCACGTTAGGACGTCCCCGAATGGACGCGGCTCATCTCAAGCTCAACGAGGGATCGCTGGACAAACAGGTCGAACTCGCGAAGCTGATCGGGAATATGGACTTACGGATTCTCAGTTGGCGAGACGACTCGGGTAACACATTTGAAAGGGACTCTGCGGAAGAACAATAGAATCCCAGACCGTGTTTCCGGTTCTGGACTCGGGTGCCACCCCAACTCCGAGGCTGCGTCGCAATAGGCAACGTGTCGGAAAAGCGCTTCGCCCCCGAGAGTGGGGGGAAATACAGAGGGGGTTGAAAAAACAGAACTTATCAACCCCACCCGAACCCTCCCCAGTCTTGGGGAGGGAAACCGAGGGAAGTTTCGATTCAGCCTCTCCTCTTGGGAGGCATGCTTCACGAGACACTCAAAAGCAAAATGATTCGAACGGTCAACCTCAGCAAACATTACGGCTCGACACGTGCGGTGGAACAATTGAACCTCGCCGTCGAACGAGGTGAATTTTTTGGATTTTTAGGACCGAACGGTGCGGGGAAAACCACGACGATCCGTATGCTGACCGGGCTTTTGCGTCCGACTACGGGGCGGGTACTGATCGGGGGGAATGAGGACGGTCCCGGTTATGATATCGCAGTCGATCCGGAAAAAGCCAAGGCCATGACCGGCTATGTTCCCGATCAACCCTACGTCTACGAAAAACTTACGGGTTATGAATTCGTTCACTTTGTCGGGGGACTTTACGACATTCCGCCAAAAGAAGTTGAGCGAAAGATCGAACAGTATTTCTCCATGTTTAATCTGACCGATGCTACACATCACCTGCTTGAATCCTACTCGCACGGGATGAGGCAGAAGGTGGTAATGACGGGTGCCTTGGTCCACGACCCGGCCGTTCTGATTCTGGACGAGCCAATGGTTGGACTGGATCCGCGCAGTGCCCGTTTGGTAAAAGATCTTTTGAAGCAGAAAAGTCGAGAAGGCATGACGATTTTCTTATCGACACACACGCTTGACGTTGCGGAAGAACTTTGCGACCGAATTGGAATTGTCCAAAGAGGTCATTTGATCGCCTTGGGGACGATGGACGAACTGCGCGAATTGGCTCGTGACAAAGACCATAAGGATCGACTTGAAGCGGTTTTTCTGAGGCTGACCGAAGAAGAAGAGAAGACCGTATCTGGAGAGGGCGGGTGAGCGGCGAAAGCCGCGACTCAGCCCTTACGGTGAGATACCCGTCGGGGAGCAAGGTGTTTCCCTACAGCGACAGATGAGAAAAACAAATGGAGTCCACGAAAAGCTCCCCTTCCAATGGGTTCCTGTGTTAGGATAGGGTGCGGAACAGAGTTTGTTGTATCGGTTGTTGACTTTCAAGTTTTTGATTTTGTTGTCGATACGGGATGAGCAGGGATCAGTTATCTCTAGAACCGTAGGGAACAGGTTTGCTGGCTGGCATGATGTCCGAATCCAACACAGATACAGCGGTCGTGAAAATCGAGACGCTTCGCTTCGGGGAGCTGGAGGTCAAGGAATCCGACATCGTCACGATGGAAGAAGGGATTCTTGGATTTCCCGAGTTTCACCGGTATGTCTTAACCAGCAACCCGGATCAATCTCCGTTTATGTGGTTGCAATGTGTCGATGATCCTGAGCTTGCGTTTGTAGTGGTCGATCCTTTTCTCTTTTTCCCAGGATATCAAGTTTTGATCAAGCCTGACGAGATCAAGCCGCTGGGGCTGAATAGCATCAGCGACGCGACGATTCTCACCATTGTGGTTATTCCCCTCAATCCGATGGATATCACGACGAATCTTCGGGGACCTTTGGTAATCAACCCGGAAAACAATAACGCGAGGCAGATTGTTCTGATAGACGATCGTTATCATACAAAACACTTTCTGCTGCATGATATTCCGCCTGAATTGGCGGCCGCTCCGGACGAGGCGGTAAGCGAACCACAGTGAATTCGGCCTGTTCAAGGATGGACAGCCATGTTGGTATTGAGTCGTAAACGAGACGAAAGCATCATCATCGGTGACAATGTCGTCGTGACGATCATTGACATCCGGGGTGAACAGGTCAAGTTGGGCGTCAGCGCTCCCAAGACCATTTCCATTCATCGGAAAGAGGTATATGAAGCGATTCAGGCGGAGAACGTTGCTGCATCCCGCCCGGAAGCGCAAAATCTCGCTGGTTTGGCTCAAGTACTGAAACAGGCACCCACCGCGGCGAAAAAGACCACAGAATCTCAAAAACCGTCTTCCTAGCGATTTTCACAACGTCATGACAGTTGAAGTTACCTTTCTTGTTCCTGCACACAACGCGGAGGCGACGATCCTGTCGACGCTGAATTCGATTTTGGACCAGGATGCCGAAGGAGTGTGTCGTCGGGTCATTGTGATCAACGATGGTTCCACCGATTCGACGCGGGATCTGGTCAATCAGTTCGTCGACCGACATCCAGACGAAAACACCTTGGTGTTGGAGGGCGAACGTCGCGGGGAAGCGGCGGCGTTGAATGCCGGACTTGAACAAGCGAAAGGTGAGTATATCGCGCTGGTTGAGAGCGATGTGACCTTAGATAAGTGCTGGCTCCGCTGTTGCCTCGCGGCGCTTGAGGAGGACGGTGTAGCGGGTGCGGGAGGGTATCTGGAAGGGCGTCCAGGCGATCCATGGATCGCTCGGCTTGCCGCGATTGAGGTGGAGGTGAAATTGGCAGAGCAGCCGCCGTACGCGGTTCACATCACGTCCGCGAATGCGTTATATCACGCCTGGGCGTTTGAAAAGGTCGGCCCGTTTCGAGAGGAGTTGTATAACGCGACACTGGATTCGGATTTCAACGCACGGCTTGTCGAAGCCGGATACCGATTGCGTTTTGTTCGAGAAGCCCGGGCGACTCATGCATACAAAGCCTCGCTCAGGGGATATCTTGAGCGCTATTTCTGGTACGGTCGTTTCCGTCGGCAGGTCCAACAGCGATATCTGTATCCGGGCGATCGCTGGGTGGCCGCCTCCGTTGTATTCACGGCGATTGCCTATGGGACCTTGTTGCTGATCCCTGTGTATCCTCTTCTAACGGTCACCGCGTGGTGCGTATCGCTCGTTGTAAATGGATTGTGGACATTTCAGTTGGCTCGCTACCGGCGAGAAAGCGCATTACTTGTTTTCCCCCTTGTGTTGATCCTGAGAAACACTACCGCCCTGATTGGAATCCTGACCGGCTTGTTTTCCAAGAAACACGATGTCACGCCGTCTCGTCGTAGTACAAGCGGCCGTCAAAACGGTTGATAAATCGGTAAACGAAGAAATTCCGGAACGGATTGGTGCCCGGTGAATGACCAAGGATTTCGTCCGTGACGATGTGGACAATGAAGCCGACTCCCCAAGCGAGCGCCCAGTTTGGTAAGCCGGACCAATACAACAGGGCTGCGATCAGAAGATGGAGATCATAGGAATGGAACGGCAGATAGATCTTTGGCGCGGTTGCGAAATAGTCGCAGCTGAGGGCTTCTTTCACGCTGAAATGGGACCGGTTTGGATTGAGCCAGTAGTCAACAAAATGGTCGACGTCAATGATGATGGCGAACATACTAGCTGCGATTAGGATGAGAAGATCTTCCCGCATGTAGGAGAACAAGCCCGCAACCGTCCAAACCGGAATCAGATGAACCAGATAATGACCTGCAATACTTTTGAGGTTGTCCATTTGTAGTATGTTCTACGGTTTCTCAGAGCCAAAAGAAATGTACACGCCAGGCCACAACAGCCAAGATGAGAGTCGACAGCACGATCCGATATGGAAGTTGTCTGGGCTTGAAATACCAAAATCCTCCCGCCAACGCCAATAGAAGCGTTTCTTGCATAAGTGGCACCGGTAGAAAAACCTGTTTCACCAAATCGGTGATTTGTGGATCTCCGCCCAGCAGGTATCGGAGTTCAAGAGTCGCCTTGGTGACATTTGGACTCGCCGGCCAGTCGTAATCGATTAACGGGTACCACCACGGGATGAAAGACAGGTCCGCTATCAGATGAGCGAAATGGCCGCCAGCCCAGGCGAAGCCCGCGTTCCGGTCCCTGAGAACGAATGCCCAGGTCAGCGAGATCACCATGAGCGTGGGGATCGAATGGAACAACGTGCGGCCGTAAGGTGTCCAATGCAGGACATCGCACAGCAGCTTGTCCGCGACATCCGGCACAAGCGATGCAAGGAGGACAATCCATAGATTGAGTCCTGTGGATGCGTTAACCGCCAGACCGCAGGCCAGATGACCGGGGATTGGATACATAGCGCAAGACTTTGGGGCTACTGCTGGGGTTCCTGTTGTCTGTCTCGTTCCATTTCAAGTTGATGTTTCAGGAGTGCGATTTCCTGGTTAAGATTCTTAATGTGGGTAGCGTTTTTCGACAGGTTGAACGAGGCCTGGAGGTTCAGCAGGAGGCAAATCGCGATCCCGAAGAAGAACAAGGTTGAGCTCGTCAAACCTGCTCCAATCAGTTCAGTGACGAACAGAAGAGCGTCGTACCAGAGACCGAAAACACACATGGTTACTCCGAGGAACAGCCAAATGATTGCGTATTGCTCCAAAAGACGCCTTTTGCGAACCATATCAATGATCATCCAGAGGAAGATGAGACTCACGATGATTGCGAAGATTTTCTGACGAAGCGGCATGATTCTCCTCCTGAAGCGAACTCAGCTTGTACTGCATTTATGCGATTTCGCGGGGCCGCAGGCCTGCGAAGATCAGCGAAAGCGATTCTTTGATCATGTACCAGAACGGTGCGCACCCACGGTGAATTGTTCCTCGTTCAGGATTCAAATACATGAAAACGGGGATCTCCTGAATGCGGAATCCGTTTCGATGAAGCAGCAGCAACACGTCCGCGTCGGGGTAGTCGAAAGGGAAAACGTCTCCCGCCAGGAATGTAAACGCGGACCGCCGCATGCCCAGGAACCCGGATGTCGGATCGGTGATCTTCAGTCCCCAGAGACTGAGGAGCAACCGAAACAGCCTGATCCCGATTCGACGTAGAGGTGTCCCATAATACAGTACGCGGTTTGGCAAGGGAGAAAATCGGATCTTTTTGAGGAATCGTGAGCCGACGGCTACGTCCATCCGATTCTTTTTGAGCATGTCCACTATAGTCGGAAGGAAACGGACATCATGTTGACCGTCTGCGTCCACCTGGACGATGTAGTCGTATCCTTTCGAGTCGGCATATTTGTACCCCGTCTGAAGCGCTGTACCGTAACCAGAGTGAAACAAGAGTTTTATGCACGAAATTCCTGCGTTCTGAGCCAATTCAGCAGTCGCATCTGTCGAACCGTCATCGATGACCAAAACATGGAATGGGAGCCGTGACGACACTGTGGAGAGATCATCCAGGGTTTGTCTAATACGCAGTGCCTCATTGTAGGCAGGGACTATGATTAGGGTGTCGCTGTTAGGCATCTCTGTACCTTTTCTGAACCTGGAGACGTTTTTTTTTGGTCTCAGATGTTCTTAAAGAGCAAATAATAGCATATTGAAGAAGGATTCGTGCGAAAGTTTAGCACTTGTTATCGGCTAAAAGAACTGTTGGCGCTAAAGAACAAAGGTGGAATTGACGAAAGTCAAATGAGGGTTTTGGGGATGAATAGGAAAATTCTCTGTTGTATAAGTGACTCATAGATAAGCATTTACCTCTTTGTTCGATAAGAGGAAAACTAGTCGTTTGTCCTTTTGTGCGGTATATTGGGAATTGAGTCTAGGATGGCTTCTGGCGTAGTTTCGCTATGTTGCCTTTTTTCGCCAACCGATTTCACAGAGGACCGCCACTAGAAAGTTATGGATCGAGTTCCGCATCGAGCTGTTCTGTGCCATGTTTCGTTACGTTTAGAAATTAATGGAAAAGAAGCAGTTATGAGCACAAAAAGGTCTTGACGTGGGTTCTTTTCATTTGCTACACTTGGCTGGAATCTGTGTGGGATTCTGTAATTGTGTGGGATTCCACTTACTATGAGAACAAATCAATATATAGAAAAGGGAAGGGCCTTAGAGATGACTTCAAAAGCAAGCGCGAAAGTACGACCGTATCGGAGCCTGTTGACCTTCACCGGTTTCATGATCGCGGCGTTGGTTTGCGTTCCCAATGGAGCGTATGCACAGTCGAACCTGGGCAATACGGATACAAACATTGGGGCGATCGCAGATGGCCAACAGGGAGATGTCTCCTTTTCGGTTGGCATCCAAGATTCAAATCAGGATGTAGTTACGTTGGACTTGGCCTATGGTTTCGGAACAACTCCGACGCGCTGGTTTTCGATGACCCTATGGCCCAATCCAGACGTAAAACAGCGGCTGGGCAGTGGTTTAACCGAAGCGGCTACTTACACGTTTCGTTGGTGCTCCGTCCAGGACTTTGATAGCGCAGCGGACGCCGGATCAATACCGTACGCGTGGGGGTCTACTGTCCAAGACTCACGCGGACTTTTCAAACCTTTCCCAAGCACATCCGATAATTACGTGACAGTTCGTTCGATACCTTATGAACATTACGCTGGAAGCATTCATTTGGCGACGGGGTCCGATAACGTTCATTATCAGAGGTTTGAAATCGATAATGAACAATTGACAAGCGCTGTTTACTCCAACGAAAGTTCATTAACGGGTACCACGCTTAATGGCAAAATTGACGTTTCCTACTCCGCATGGACTTGGCCGGCGGCCAGCAATGCGGATGCCACGCTACGCCTAGCGTATTCTCGGCCTGTCCAAGAGACCAAAACAACGTCAACTTCCACGTCGGCTACCAACTTGATTGGTCAGTGGGTTAGCGATGATTGGCCGAATGTAAACCCATTTGACATTGATGACTTTGGAACATCGAGTTCATTCAGATGGGATTCGGCAAGATCGGATCAGATAGGTTATAATGACTACTCTGACGTCTATCTTGGCGTCGAGGCACAGCAGGACGGCAAAACCGTCTCTTATGTGATATCGAATGCCCTTCACATCAATAATCCACAACCGACGCCGACACCGACATTTACGGCGACCAACACACCCACGGGTACAGTGCCGCCGACGAATACACCGACACCGACATCGACCAATACACCGACAGATACTCCAACAATCACTCCATCGCCTACGGTGACGCCGACAGAGACGGTCAGTCCGACAGTGACACCGACACCGACCTCATTTGTTGTGGCGTTGTCTTTCACGGGTAGCTATGACAGTACAACCGTTGAACCGGCAGCCGACCACGTTACGAGCGTGACTATCACCGAGGCGGAGTCCTTAACGCTGAATCTCACGGGGCTGGAAGGCTCCGACCAGGGATTGACACTCACCGCGGAAGGCGATGCTCTTGCTGCGGCAAACGTAAAGGGTGTCACTGTAGGGGGCGTCGTGCCTACCGGCGATCCGCCGACCGTGACGCTGACCAGCGCTACGGGGACCATTACCGCACCGTTCGAGTTCCAACCCGGTTTTGGGTTGCTGCGAGGCGGTACGACTACAAGCGTTTTCTCCAGCAAATTCACGGCCTCGAACGGCACAACCGACGCTTCAGAGACTGTTTACATCTTTGTCAGCGATGTTGAACAAGACGTCGGTCTTGATCTCGTGGCATCCATCGATGGCACTGCGACTCCGTTTACCGGCGGTGCGATCAGCGTTGCCGAGTATGTCGATGCGCTTGAGGTGATCGCCTCCGCATCCGATTCCGGAGGCATGGAAACCATCACGATGACGGCTACCGATAGCGTCGGCAATACTGGCCTTGATGTTGGATCATTCTCGCAAGTCTCAGGCGAGGCCGGAGAAGCGGTTTATAAATACAGCTTTAGTCCAGACCTGCTTGATGATGGTGGGACGCCTGATGGCGCTGTTATACAGATTACCGCAAGAAACAATCGGAACAAGACAGTAACTAAGTCATTCACAATCGATGTTGTGGATACCGATATGGCGCCGGTTGCCGAGTCAATTACCTCGAAGCTGGGTGCCAGTGGTCAGGTTGTTGAACGGCAAGACGGCGATACTCTTGAGTTGTTTGAGACCGAGACGATTTACGTTACTGTGAACTGGGCCGGTGCTGGTGTCCTCCCGGGGATCGGTGGGACAATCATATTTGACCCGTATGCAGGTACCGGACTCGAGACTGTAGAGGGTAAGAACACAGCTAGTGCTGTCCAAACATATCAATTCACACCTTTGCGCACGGCAGTAACCGGTGATGATCTGACAAAGGATTTCACGCTCCAGATGAGAGCGTTCGACGGCGACGGAAATTCTACTACGCTGAACTTCATGCTTGAGATTCTGAACATCGATATAGCGACAGCGACACCGAGCCCAACGAATACACCAACCTCGACACCGACGATGACGGCGACAGTGACACCGACAGAGGCTCCGACGGATACACCGACCGAAACGCCGACGGTGACCGAGACACCAACCGAAACTCCGACGGAGGAGCCGACAACAACCGGCACACCGACGGAAACGGCTACGCCGACGGACACTCCGACCGAGGGACCGACGGATACTCCAACTGAAACACCGACCGTGACTCAGACGCCGACACCGACTCAAACACCCACACCTGAGGGACCGGCGGTTGGCGAGGTTATTGTTACGGACGATGTCGACAGTGTCGAGGATCTCAGCAACGGTTCCGATGAGGATCTGTCGACCGACGTTGCGCTTGTCGTTCGTTGGAAACTCGCCGAAGGGGTAACCAATCCTATGGTTTGGATAAAGGTAGACGACGCCACTGCCAAGTACCTTGGCCGCCCCTTGGTCGCTACCGACTATCTGGTCTGGTCGGCAGACAGCGATGACAATCTTATCAAACCGCCCTTTGATGAAGGGCCTCAGGATGGTGAATCGTACGAATTCCTGGTATCGGGAATGCTTGAAGGCGAACCGCTTCCGTTCATCGCGAACGCAGGTCCCGTGGCGTTCAGCGTTGTTGTCCCGACACCGACACCGGCCGTGCCCGGACAGATTGTCCTCTCGCAGGGTGACGGTGGAACGACGTCTTCGTACCGCATCGCGGGAGATACGCTTGGTTACGTTGCGCAGAGCAGCTTCCCAGGTTTGCCGGTCAAGTTTGCGGAGGATAACAACCTTGATCGGTCTCGGTCCGTGAACACCGCCATCGGTGATATCGACCGAGATGGTAATGATGACATTGTCGTCGGTTTCGGTCCGCAAAGTGAGGCGGCGTTCATTCCATCGCAAGTGATTGCGTTCACGACCTCAGGCGGTACTGACGGACGGCCTTCGGTGATCACCGCGAGGAATGTGTTCGTTCCCACCGCGTCGAACCCGCTCCTGCAGAACCCGCGTGGTGCGATCAATGTCGCGGTTGGAAACTTCGTTTCCGAGAACAACCCGATGATCGCTGCCGCTCAGGGTCTCGGCGGCGGGCACATTATTCGTATCCTTCAGTACGCCGATGGGAAGTTGGATATTAAGGGACAGCTTCAAGGGCTTACCGGCGCAGCAGTCAATACAAATACGTCCGGTGGGACATCCGTCGCTGCCGGCGATATCGACGGTGACGGGCTTGACGAGCTGATCATCGGCCAGATGAACGGTCAAAACGCTCAGTCCATGTTCCAGATCATTAATCTGTACCTTGATGCGAACAACAACGTTCAAATCCTCGGTCGTCGCACAGCTCCGGTTCGCGGGATCCATCCCAAACTGAAAGGTGAGGGTGGTGTGAACCTGGCAGTGGGCGATGTGGATGGTGACGGCGATGCCGAGATCGTTGCGACCACAGCCGGCAACACCTCCTTTGGCGGTGGCTTTATCCAGGTGATCGAGTTGACACTGGATGAGAAGGTCAACAAGGTCAATACGAAGGTCTCGCGTCTCACCCGTCTGGACACCAAAGCCCCGATGGCATTCGGTCCGGCAAAGAACCCGTCCGGCGGTCTGAGCGTTGCCGTTGGCAATATCGATACCGACGGTGCTGACGAGATTCTTGTGGGTACGCAGGCGATCGTAACAGTCGGCGACGACGGGACTGTGACGGTGACAAATGCCGCCGATCAGTCGGTCGCGAAGATTTACGATTACGACACCGACACCGGCTTTAGTCCAGTCAAGTTCCCGTTCAAGGCGTTCCAGGGCGAATTTGATCCGAGCTCCGGTGCCGTGAACCTGAGTGTCATGCCCGCTGAATAAGCGAGTGTATCAATAGTGAGCGACGGGGCGGAATCCAAAATGGGTTCCGCCCCGTTTTCGTTATTGGTAAGGATTTGGGACGGATCGGGCATATTGGACATATCGGAAGGAGCTGTGCGTCGGGGCAGGCCGGCGAACGCTGTTGGAAGACGACAGAACGGCACAAGCATTGACAGGCGGCTGAAAAGCCTTACAATTCTGGGCATCATGAATCAAACAGCGACTGCCTTCTCGTTTGACTATTATTATTTTTGGCCCCAGTCCATAGCCGCGAGGGAGGTTGTTGCCCGTTAGCAGTCCGAACAAGCAGAAAGCCGAAAAGGTCGCGGGAAAACCTCTCGCGGCCTTTTTTTATTATGCTAAACTCCCGTGTAGGCACGGGGGGAGGTAAACATCATGATCATCATACTCGATACAGGTTGTACCGAAGAACAGAAACAGGCGATCGAGGACTACGTGGCGAGTTGTCAGGCACGAGTTGTCGAAGCGCCAGGCGAGACACGTAATGTATTAGGTGTGATCGGGACGGCGCACACGGTGGATCGTGACGTGGTGGGCGGATATCCCGGCGTTGCGCGGGTTGTTCCCATCACAGAGCCGTACAAATTGGCCGGGAAAGGGCTCCAGAAACAGGATACGCGGATTACAGTTCGTGGAGAGAACGGAGTCCATCTTTCTCTCGGTCAGGACGCTGTGGGAGTCATCGCGGGGCCGTGTACGGTTGAAAGTCGGGAGCAGATCGTTGAGGCCGCCCACGCAGTCAAAGCGGCCGGCGCCACGGCGCTGCGGGGCGGGGCCTATAAGCCGCGTACCAGTCCTTACAGCTTCCAAGGGCTGAAAGAAAAGGGACTGGAATACCTGGCCGAAGCCCGCAGTCAGACGGGCTTACCGATTGTCACGGAAGCGCTCGGAACCGACCACCTCGATGCAGTCGCAGAAGTTGCCGACGTTGTCCAAATCGGCGCACGGAACATGCAGAACTTCCCGTTACTTTCAGCCGCCGGCCGACTCAGCAAGCCTGTTCTCCTGAAACGGGGATTGGCGTGCACGCTGGACGAGTTTCTGCTGGCTGCGGAGTACATCATGGTCGAAGGCAACCATAATGTGATCTTGTGCGAACGGGGGATACGTACCTTCGAGGGAGAGGTCCGCTTTACGCTGGCATTGGCGGCGATACCGCTCCTTCGAGAAAGGACGCATTTGCCGATTATCGTTGATCCCAGCCATGGAACCGGTCGGGCGTCTCTTGTCGGCCCGATGAGTCGCGCGGCGATTGCGGCGGGGGCCGACGGATTGCTTGTGGAGGTTCATCCTGACCCGGTTCTGGCACGAATTGACGGCGCACAATCGATTACCTGCAGCGACTTCCAGTCCATGATGGAAGATGTGAAAGCGATATCCCGATGTATGGGGCGCACGGGTTTGTGAGGTTGTTCTTAGGATGCGGGGTTTTTACGACGAGCGTTGGATGGAGGCGGCGCTGGCGCGGGCGCGGGAAGCTGCAGATGCCGATGAGGTGCCCATTGGAGCTGTTGTGGTCAAGGATGGCCGGATTATTGGGCGAGGGCGAAATCGGCGCGAAGAGCTGGGAGATCCGACGGCTCACGCTGAAATCCTGGCCCTTCGTGAAGCAGGAGAGGCTCTGCAGACATGGCGGCTTGACGGCTGCGATCTGTACGTTACGCTAGAGCCCTGTGTGATGTGTGCGGGGGCACTGGTTTGGGCACGAATTGAGCGACTCGTGTTCGGTGCCCGTGACAAGAAGGCCGGTGCGGTTGTAAGTTTATATGAGATCCCGACGGATGCTCGACTCAATCATCGGTTGGAAGTGATAGAAGGTGTTTTAGCAGACGAGTGCGCTGCGCTCCTCAAGGAGTTTTTCAACCGATTACGCGAGGGACCTTCTTACGAGGAATAAACCGCAGGTTCCATCCTGCATCAGATCCTATCTTTCTGGAGGGGTGGCCGAGTCCGGTTGAAGGCGACCGCCTCGAAAGCGGTTGAACTGCCAAAAGCGGTTCCGTGGGTTCGAATCCCACCCCCTCCGCGTTTCTTCTTGAGAGTGTTCACTAAACGGATGGACTGTAGCGTCCGCGGTTAGCTCGGAGGGATCGATTCGCCCGGGATAGGCCCAAGCGCTACTGCTGAATTTACGGTCGACCCCCTCTGCATTTACCCCAGTCTTGGGGGAGAAATCAGAGGAACCCGCGCCTTCCAGGCGCAATGTCAGTATTGGATTGATGACGGCTGCTATGAGAAACCCACTGAACTTGCATGAGGCTGCAACGTTGCTGGGGATGCCGGACCGCGTCGTTCGGCGGTGGATCCGGCAAGGGACGATACCTTCGGGGATGCAAAACGGAAAACCGGTTTTCGATGAAGAGTCCCTTCGGAATTGGGCGCAAGAGCATAACCTCGTCCTGAGTGTTCCGTCATCGCACCCCGGACCCACCAAAGCAAAAAGTACTCATATTTGTCATGCGATGAAGCAGGGAGGCGTGTGTTATGGGATTCGGGGAGCGGACGCGGAAAGCGTGCTACGTAGTCTTCTCGATCATGTTTCGTTTCCGGAAGGTGTCGATAAAACCGCCTTGCTTGCGAAACTCATCGAACGGGAGAATCTAGCTTCGACGGGCATGGGCAGAGGAATCGCGATCCCTCATCCGCGCACTCCCCTAGAGGGGCTGCCTCCGGATCCGATAATCAGCACCGGATTTTTGGAAGCGCCTGTAGACTACAATTCAATTGACGGTCAACCGGTGTTTGTTCTTTTCTTGATGCTCAGTCCGTCACCGAAGATTCACCTGCAACTTCTCTCCCGCCTGGGATATTGTCTGCGTGAAGATGATTTCGTTTCGTTTTTACAGTCACGGCCCGACGCCGATAGTCTCTTCGCACGTGTTCGAGAGATGGAAGACGGGTTGGATGCCAAGAAACGGGTGTAAGGGCGTTGCATCGTCGATCCTCTCAGCTCTTTCAGCGCGGTCCTCTTCGAAAACTGTTTCGTGTTGATGAGCCGGTATTCCTCGCGTGTCTTGCGATTCCCATCGGAATTTGCAGTGGATTGGCGGCTGTCGGTCTGAACCGGGGAATTGAGACGATTTGGGAGTTTTTTCACGCTGCACGCACTCACTGGTATGCCCCGATTCTGCCGGCGATCGGCGCGGCGATCTCCGTATTCCTGTTGTCGCTCGTATTTCGGGAAGGTGCGGGACACGGTGTTCCCAGCGTGATTTACAGCGTCTCACGTAAAGGCGGACTCCTGCGTTTACGTTCCAGTGTGTCTCATCTCTTGGGGAGCCTGGCGACAATTTCCTTCGGTGGCTCAGCGGGGCCCGAGGCGCCCATCGTAGTGAGTGGCGCCTCGATTGGATCGAACATTGCGCGCATTTTCCGTCTTAATGAACGGCGAAGAGTCGCGGCGGTCGGCTGCGGTGTTGCCGGGGCCATCTCGGCGATTTTCAACGCTCCCATCGCGGGAATTGTTTTCGCTGTCGAGATCATTATCGGTGAGTGGACGCCCTTCCATTTGATCCCGATCGGGATCGCTTCCGTCACCGCCACCCAGGTAAGTCGCATCCTGGAAGGAAACCAGATCCGATTCGAACACGATCCGTTCCGGATTTCGACGCTTGACATCGTGGCTTGTGTAGGATTTGCAGTGTTCCTTACCGTTGTTTCGGTTGTTGTTCGGTGGGCGATTCCGGTTGTCGACAAGTGGACGGATCGTGCGGTAAAGCGGCCGTGGCTGCGCGCCGCCCTTGGGGGACTGATTGTCGGTCTGATTGGTCTTTTCTCGACAGATGTCCTAGGAGAAGGTTACAGGGCTGTCAACATGCAGATCGATGAGGTCAGCCAGCCGATTCTCTCGACGGCGCTCCTGTTGATATTGGCAAAAGTCGCAGCGACCTCGCTTACTCTCGGTACAGGGAGTGCGGGGGGTATTTTTGCACCGTGCCTGGTGATCGGGAGTTTTGCAGGTGTTGCCTACTGGCAGACTTTGGCTCATGCGTGGCCTCAGGTGAACTGGGTCGGAAGTGGCTGTTTTGCGCTCTTAGGGATGGCGGGAATGATCAGCGGAGTAATTCACGCACCGCTTACGGGCATCTTCATGATTGTTGAGATTACCGGGGGCTATGAGGTGATCTTACCGTTGATTCTCGTATCCGTCTCAACCATGGCTCTGTGTCGTCTCTTCTATCCGGCATCGGTTTATCATCAGGAATTAATTGAGCGCGGCCAGTTTCTCCGGCCTCGAACCGATGCTCGACTTTTGGCGGACTTGCACGTGATGGAGTTGATCGAAAAGGATGTTGTAACAGTCAAGTCCGATACTCTTCTTCGGGATTTCGTTGAAATGATTAAGTCTCTCGACCAGACTCATTTCCCCGTCGAGGATCGGGAAACCGGGATGTGTATTGGCATACTATCGGTGGACCGTATTCGTTCTTACTTGCTCAGTCCCGAGCTTTATAACGCGGTCGTTATCGAGGAAGTGATGGACGACGTTCCAAAACCCGTGTCTCCACAGGACAGTCTGATCGAAGTGATGGAATGTTTCGACAAATCGGGTCTTTGGGTGTTGCCCGTTGTGGAGGCGGGGAAGACTTTGGGTATTCTCTCGAAGGCTACCGCACTGAATCAGTATCGAACGGAGCTGAAGATTCAGGATAGCTTCTGATGCAATCGCAAAAAGTCGAGAATACGAATTTCAACCCCCTCCTAACCTCCCCCGATCTTCGGGGGAGGAAAAAGAAACGAGCGTGTCTGCAGCGTATTCTCCCCCAAGAGGGACACGCTTGCGTGGCCAAAGGTAGGGGAGATTCAGAGGGGGTTGACACCTCACTTTTCGCATCCCGCTGACTTTTTGCGACCCATCAGCTTATGAGGCAGGAAGGAGAAAGACCATGAAAAAGCAAGTGTTTCATATTTTTCGAAATACTCCGTTCGGGAGAGAGACTCTGCTCCAGTCCATTTATCTTTGCCGACAGCTGAAAAGTGTTTTTCTGAATATCTATCTACCGGAGTTCACACAATTTCTGATGTATTTCGAACACAGCATCGTCACTGTCGATTTGGACGGTTCCTACACCTATGAGCAGGAAACCGCTCGGGAGCATGTCGATGAACTGATGAAAGGGACCGGTATCGATTACGGGATTTTTACGCCAAAGGATTTTACGGCCAGTACGCTGCCGAATCTTCCTACGGACATCGATTTCTTATGTGCGCCGCGGAGTATCAGCGATATGTCGTCGAAAATCGGGTTGGGATTCATCGGCTCGCGTGTACGCGCGATTGCGAAGAATGCGGGGTTTCCGTTGTTGATACCGACGCCGGTGAACAAGAATTGGACACAGATCGCCGCGTTTTTTGGAGGATCGCCCATTGGCGTTCATGCCGTCCGGCTTGCCATTTCTCTTGGAAAACAGTGTGGATTCCCCGTGCAGGTATATACTCAGTGTGACGATACACCGCGAGTCGAATATGAGCGGGTGTTGAAAGAGGCGGGCGTACTCGATTTAATGCACGAGGGGGGAGTGGAGTGGGTTGTTTTTGAATCCGGTGATCTTCAATCGAATCTTTATCGGGTTCCCTATGATGCACTGGTGGTTCTTGGAACGGGTGGACATACCCTTGTCAAAGACATCATGTTCGGCAGTAAAGCGGAGCAAATCCAATCGATTCTACCGAATCCTCTTCTGCTGATTGGTCCGAACTATGTTGCCAAGTAGACTCACGGGATCTTTCGGATCAATTGCCCACTCTGCACGATGTGAGTTATGCAGAGTGGGCAATTTCGGTACGCTATGCTTAATGCAGTTGCCAGTCTTCAATGTCCGTCGCGCAGGCGGAGGGCCGGGCGCCGTCCAACGGTGCGCCATTGGTTGCCTTTCCTTCGAGTAGGCTACAATTGTCGATCACAAGAAAATCGTCGAAATTATCTCTGGTCAATTCGGTGGCTTTGAATTGAAAATCGGCATTTTCGATAATATTGCCGTTCGTTGTCGGCTCCCGTGAACCACTCATGCTGGATACGAAGGTCTGTGTTCGGTACGCGAGGTTGTTCAACGTGAGCTGCGCCAAGGTATTTTCCGCGTCGCCGTAATGAACGACGGTAGGTTCCGGAGAGAAATATGTTCCGTCGTTCGGGGCCACCCAATCGGCGTTATCGATGATACAGTCGGTAGTGGTGACACTGACATTCTCGGACGGACCGGGCTCGCCGACAAAGCCGAACCGGACCAGCTCGGGAACATTGTAGAATGTACAATTGCTGATCTCGTACGAGATAGGCTCCGGCGCATCGAAATTCATAAAGATCCCATCGTAGAAGGCCGTCGAAAAAATACAATTTGTCGCAGTCAACGAGGCGCCGCCGTTCGGATCGATGCGGGCTGCGAAGCCCGTTATCATGCCCCCTTCACCTTCATCGATTCCTACGCACCATAGATGATTCCACCGGTTTACACCGGCGGAGGCCCGCGCCATTGTTTCACCGGCGGCATACACCACTACCGGGTTATCGTCCGTGCCCTCAACCGTCACCGACTCGGCGTTGTAGTTGTATAAAGCACGACGGCGAATGTAGGTAAACCGGGTGCCGCCTGTGATTGTTGCCTCGATCTGTGGACCGTCAATCACCAGCGCATCGGCATCGGCTTCCGTGCCGTATCCAGAGACGATTACGTTGTCCAGCAAAAGGTGGAGCTCATCGTCCGGGGGTCCATTCAAATCGATGTTGATCGCGTCGTCCCGGAAGGTGTTGTCACTCCATCGGGGATCGTCAAAACCGTCCACGGTGGCGGGGGTGTTGTCGACCCATCCATGAGTGATCAAGACGTTTCGAAACGTGAGATCCAGGGAAACAGGGTTTCCCTCGGTTCCCGCGTTAACGATGGCGAACATATCGTCGACTTCGTCCAGGAATGTGAAATTCTCGGAGGGAAGGAATACGAGGTTTTCAAAGGCCAACGATCCCCCCATGCGGATCTTGATTCCGTCTCCTTCGCCGGGAACCGTCTCGTCGAAGTTGGGTTCCACAACAATCACAGGCCGATCCGAGGGATCTTCTCCACGTATGGCGATCTCATCCTCGCCGATGAAGGCCATGACATTGCCTGCACCGTCTGTATTGGTGTAGGTGCCGGCTTTCACAACGATCTCGTCAGCCTCGCCGTTAGCGAACGCGGTCGCCACTGCTTCACCCAGGGTGGCGACGTCGCCTCCACCCGATCCATCCACAACAATCGTTGCGGCGTGTGTCGTCCCGCTAAGAAAGACAGCCGAGAGTACGATCCACCGAATTACGCCAGTCAAACGCCTCATTTTCACTTTCCTCCTGATTGGATTCTCCGAAGAATTTGTTTCCACCGGAGTGACCGTAGAGTTTATTGAGGATACTTGGTTTCCGGCGTGTCGGCAACCTTTTTGTCGAATGATGTCGAATGACTAGGCCTTTCTTACATCCACTCGAAAAGCACGCGAGGGGTTCTCTCGGAGCAGCATTCGGATTTCTGCTTCCGTGAATTCCCGTTTTCTGAGCGCCGGTAGGAATTGAGTGAACAGGGTGTCATACGGACGAAACGCCCCTCCGCGCGGCTCACCCACGCTGTACCAGCCCGCGTCGTGCGACAACATTACTCGGTTCAGGTGCCCCTGTGTCTTCATTTCGCGGACACACTCCACGTGCCGTTCAATTGAACGCGTGCTGATTCCATCGAATTCGAGCCACGCTCCGCCTTCAGCCGCCTTTGCATGCACATCCGGATTCTTCTCATTTTGGGCATGGACCCAGATAAACGCATTCCATGCAACACCTTCCTCGTCCAGGACTGCCAGCTCCTCCATGGCGGCGACGCCGTCTCCCGTATGGGCGGCGATTGTCAATCCCGTTGCGAGATGCGTTTGGGCGGCGGCTCTGACGAGTTTGCGGTCGATCTCCGAAAGCAGCCCCTTGTCAACGCCGATCTTGATGAAACCGGGTTTGACGCCGGTGTCCTCGATCCCTTCCTGCCATTCGCGAATCCATCGATACGCCAGTTGGTCGGCGGTCTCTTTATAGGCATGCGCCGGAACGAACTTGTCATTTGCCGCCCCGTAATAGCCGGTGTTTGTCAGAAGATGCATTCCGCTCGCTTCCGACAACCGTCTCAAAAGCGCTGGATCGCGGCCAATGTATTTGGGCGTACACTCGACCAGGGTATCGCAACCGAGTTTTTTTGCTTCAACAAGGTAGGGAAGGGCGATCTCGAATGCCTCATCGGGGTCATAGCGGCCGGGACCGATCTTGTCCGCACCGACGAAATCCACGAGAACATGTTCGTGAGGCAACGTTATTCCCATCGCCTGCGGAGCGATGGATCCACACACAGTAACGATCCTCCCTTTCTCTACCGTTTCTCTAGGAGGTAATGAACCACACGCGAATTGCATACCGAGGAGCAGACCGCTTGTCTGTAGGAACCGGCGACGATACATATAGGCCTCCTGATCGTTATTAACCACGGATGTCCTGTCGGGTGTCCCATCCAGGTTTGCGTATCGGAATTCTACAGCACGAATGTGCTTTCTCCCAGCGTTAAGCCGGAATTTCCGTGCGGGGCTTTTCAGTGGTATGATTCTATTCGTTGGAGGAGACACGAAATATGAGACTTGCGTACTTATTGATTCTATTGGTGGTACTCTTCGCGGGGCTTCTTGTTGCTCTGATTTTGTTCATGCCCTCAGGGAATGAACTTGCGACACCCGGGACGGGCGATCTGACTTCGCCCATGCCGGGCGATCGGGAATCCGGCGCGACGGAAGGGGCGGCTGGAGCCACAGGCCGGACGGCACCATCCGAGCGCGAGACGCCTGCCGTATTACCGGGTGACGACGACGTCGAGGTTGAATTCTCCGAAGCGACGCAAGCCCTAGCGCCCCCTTCGACGGAAGAGGCCACCGAATCTTCGGCAAACACGAATTCGCAGATCGCGACGACAGCGGGGGCGAATGACGATCAGAAGAGCGAAGCGGAGAGCAATTCATCCGAACAAGGACAAGAAGCGGCGGTTGTCGGCACCATCAGCGGTGCCGTCTATTCCGGGCAGAGACTGCCGCTCGAAGGCGTTATGATGGAAGCGGGCGATGCGGTAGCTGTATCGGATGGTTCAGGGAAATTTGTGTTGGAGGGTGTGCAAGGTCCGGAAGTGACCGTTCACGCATCCAAGGAAGGCTACCAGACAGTCACAGCGAATCATGTGAAAGTTGGGACAAAGAATGTGAGCCTTCTTTTGATCGAAGACGGTCATGTGATGGGGCGTGTATTGGACCAATTCGATAAACCGGTCAGTTATGCAACCGTTCAGCTGAACGCGTTGAAGGCGGTGTGGTCGTTTTCGGTTGAATGCGATATCAGCGGCAATTTCGAGGCGGCGAATGTCCCGACCGGACAAATCCAGATCAGTGCATCCCGCCAGGGGCTGGCGGATACCGGAGAGGCATCGATTGTTGTCGATGCGCCTCATCCGAATCCGATTCTCGTTCGCTTGCAGAGGCCTGCCTACGCCATTACCGGGTTTGTCAAAGATGCGCGCACCGGCCAGGGGGTCTCCGGTTTCGCACTGACAGCCCGCAAACAGGATGAAGAACATGCGGAAATGATGAGGGCAGTGACGGGGGGCGGTGGAGCCTATATATTTGAAGACCTGGAAGTGGGGGTATACCTGGTCAGCAGCGATCCGAACGAGAACCAGCACCTCGAAGTCACCATTCCTCTCAAAGAAGACAGGAAATCCGTCCGCGTGTTCGAAAAAGACGTGAAGAACGTGGTCTTTCTGGCGGTTCCGGGTTTTTCGGTTTCGGGACGCGTTGTGGGGCCGGGCGGGGAAGGGATCCCGGCCGCCCGGGTAACATTGGCCCGTCAGGACACCTACATGCGCCCCGGTGCGTCATTCACGCCGGATTTGTCCAGTTCGGGACAACGTATCGTGGAAGCGTTATCGCGGCAGGACGGTGTCTTCCGTTTAAACGGCATCCCCTGGCCCGGTGATCCCGGAACGACGGCAACTGTTAAGCTCTTCGCTTCTCATGAGCGTTTCGGATCGGGCCTGAGCCAGCCGATTCCAGTCGAGCCCGGCATGGGACTTGTCGAGAATATTGAGATTTCTCTCGCGGGCAGCGGACGGCTTTCAGGGCACGTTGTCGAACGGGAAGGCGACGTGATTCCGGGCGCGCGGGTAAGGTTGATCGATCTCTTCCAGAAAAGCCGGCAGGAAGCTGTTACGGACTCGAGCGGAGGTTTCTCTTTCGAGCAGGTTTCCATAACGCCTGAACGGTACTCCAGCGTCACCGGTACGCATACTCTCGTTGTCGAGAAGGAAGGCTTTGCGACGAAAGAGCAGGATATATTGATCGACTCGGAGACTCACGACCCGGTTATTGTGCTTCTTGAGCGCGGCGGCTCGATCCAAGGGCGGGCGGTCGGCGGTCGCGGCCAGGGGGTGCCGGGA
>CAZTDD010000071.1:0-36107 GCA_964612675.1 uncultured bacterium | reverse complement strand
GGGGAGGTTAGGAGGGGGTTGAAATCCGTATCCCAGACTTTTTGCGACGGCGTCACCAATGGGGAGAAGTTCCTTTCTGTCCACTCGCTGGTTCTGAGACTGTCCAATCGTTGGTTTTGGCCTTGTCCGCTTGCTGGTTCTGAGACAGTCTCAGGAGCCTCGCCTTCCCCGCCTTCGAGCTTACCTTAAAGCCTCTGTATATGCCTGCTCAAGTCGGTCCGCCATGCAGGACCAGGCGTATGGACCTTCCGCGAGAGCGCGTGCACGTTTACCGATGGCAAGACGTTCTTGCGAGGAGGCATTAAGCAATTCTAGAATAGCATCTGCAAAAGACTCCGCGGACACATTGGAAACACATCCTACCTCATGTTCTGCAATCACGCGTCCGGTGTCGCCGATATCACACGCCACAATCGGTCGACCGGATGCCAGATAGTCGCCGAGTTTGTTTGGAAGTCGCGCTCGATTCGCCAGGCTGTTATCGAGCGGCAGAAGATGCACAGTCGCCGCCCCCAGAAACCTTGGGAGTAACCGATACGGTATTTCCCCGGGGAGATACACATCATAGCCGATGCGAAAACCCTTACGAAGACTATCCAAGGCCGGAGCCTCCACACCTCCGCCGATCACCAGAAGTTGACAGGAGGGAATGGCCTTTTGAACCAGCGCGAAGGCTTTGGAGATGAGTTCGATGTCCCACAAGGAATACCCAACAAAACATAGAGTCGGGTCATGTGGGCGCAAGCCGACCATGTCTCTGCATTCGACTTCGTCCAAACATGAAATTCCTCGAATATCCGCACCGGAGGGTAAGAGCAATAATCGCCCCGGTTCGATACCTACCTCGCAAGCGCGTTCGTAGAGAATGTTACTAATGACAGTCACGAACTGTGCCGCCCGTTTCGAACCTTCCTCCAGGCGCCGTTCGCACCGGTCGATGAAGGCGAAGCGCCGCCGGTTTGTTGTAATTCCACCGGCGGTCCACCAGTCACACCAATCGGCGCAGAACACACTTTGTCCGAGAAGTTTTTTCAGATACCAGGGGGCGGAAACATTCGGCCGATGATCGAAGGCATGGATCAAGTCCCATTTGCCGAGTTGTATCCGAGCGGAACGCACCAAGATATCCAGAGGGGCGTAGCCTCCGTCATGACGACCGACTTTCCACCAACGTGGAGTGATCCAGATCCGCACCCCCTCGGAGACACGTGTCTCACCTGCGAGAGAGACGCGTTTTGACACGGTCCACAGATCGACCTCGTGTCCGCGTGCGACCAATTCCCGCGCCAAATGATACGCGCGGAAGAAGGTCCCTCTCCAAGCGAGGTTATGATTGAGAAACAGAATTCTCATTGTCTTGTCGCAAAGGAATCGTCTTGACGTTGAATTCGGATTGCCTCTTAGTATGCGCACTTCTCGTCGATAATCTACTCCAGCAGGCGGTTTTGAATGACTTGAATGGGGGTTAGGAACCCATTTCACTCCAAACTCGTGCGATGAGTTGATAGACTCTCTATGATTCAGTCTCACCGAACCGACGGAATTTGAATTGTCGGTTAGAACCACGATCGTCTCAGCTCATAGGAAGGCGAATTTTCTATGGAGTCAGTTCCTTTTTGGCCCCTTGTCCTCTACTTTTTCGCCATTCTGTTTACTGTCGGAGGCATGCTCGCAGTATCTTCTCTTCTCGGCGAACGCCATTCAGACCGCGAAACGAACGAACCTTACGAGTCCGGGATTGCGCCGACTGATTCGGCCCGGCTTCGTTTATCGGCCAAGTTTTATCTAGTGGCCATGTTCTTTGTCATTTTCGACTTGGAAGTCGTATTTATTTTCGCCTGGGCCATCGCGTGGCGCGAAACGGGATGGGCGGGGTATTGCGAAGTTGTGGTCTTTATCGGCGTGCTGATTGCAGCACTGATTTATCTTTGGCGCATGGGGGCGCTCGATTGGGGCCCCGTCCGTAAAGCTGCGAACAAACAAGCTTAATTCAGAAAAGAAGGACAGTAGTGCGATGCGATGGTGGTTAAGCAGAGCGGAAGACTCTAATACCAACTCTTCTCCGATGGGATCCGATCCCACCGATCATGGCTCATTCAAAGAAACGATCGGTCGTCTGATTGTGCTGAGCCGTCTGCAGGATGTACTCGCATGGGGTCGGAAGAACTCGATTTGGCCGTTCAACTTTGGATTATCATGTTGCTATGTGGAGATGGCCACGAGTTTGACAAGCAAATACGATATCGCGCGGTTCGGCTCGGAGGTGATTCGCGGAACGCCGCGGGAAGCCGATCTGATGATCATCGGCGGAACAGTGTTCATCAAAATGGCTCCGATTATCCAGCGGCTGTACGACCAGATGATGGAGCCTCGGTGGGTGATCTCGATGGGGTCGTGTGCAAATTCAGGTGGGATGTACGATATCTACAGCGTCGTTCAGGGTGTCGACAAGTTCCTGCCGGTGGACCTGTATGTGCCCGGATGTCCGCCCCGGCCGGATGCGTTTATGGAAGGATTGGTTTTGCTCCAGCGATCGATTGGAACAGAGAGGCGGCCGCTCAGCTGGCTCGTCGGCCCGGAAGGGGTGCAGCGAGGCGAACAACCGATCCAGCGAGATCTCAAACACGAGGAACGTTCGATAACAACATTTCTACGTACTCCGGATGGTGTGTAGATAGGGACGACGAGTTTTACGGCTGATTGCAATGAACCCAAACGTGAACATCCAGACAAAACTGACAGAACGATTTGGCGACGCCGTGATCGCCACGCAGGATACGTGCGACGGTGTGCCGACACTTTGGGTTCGCAAAAAAGACATCTGCGACGTTTTGCGTTTTCTGAAATCGGAAGTCGAATCACCGTACCGCATGCTGTATGATCTAACCGCGATTGACGAACGAACACGGACTCACCGGAACGGGTATCCCGACAGCGATTTCACCGTGGTTTATCACCTTCTGTCGTTCGATAGAAATCACGATATCCGAATCAAGGTTCCGCTCAACGAAGAATGCCCTTCCCTCCCGACAATTACCGACATATGGCCCGCAGCGAATTGGTATGAGCGCGAAGTATGGGATATGTTCGGAATTCAATTTGACGGACACCCACACCTTGTACGGATCCTGATGCCGCCGACCTGGACCGGTTTTCCGCTCCGAAAGGATCATCCAGCGCGTGCGACCGAGATGGGGCCGTTCCAACTCCCGCCGGACAGACAGGACGAGGAACAGAAAGCTCTCCAGTTTCGCCCGGAAGAATGGGGTATGGAACGCAAGAGCGCTACAAACGATTTCTTGTTCTTGAACCTAGGCCCGCAACATCCTGGAACGCACGGCGTTTTACGGGTTGTGCTGCAACTGGATGGTGAAGAAATTGTGGATGCCGTGCCGGATATCGGCTATCACCACCGCGCAGCGGAAAAGATGGCCGAGCGGCAATCGTGGCACACGTTTATCCCGTATACCGACCGGATCGATTATCTCGGCGGCGTGATCAATAATCTCGCTTACGTTCTCGCGGTGGAAAAGCTTGCCGGTATCGAAGTCCCCGACCGCGTGAAAGTCATTCGAGTCTTATTGACTGAACTTTTCCGTATTTCAAGTCATCTCGTCTGGTACGGTACGTTCGCCCAAGACGTTGGTGCGATGTCGCCGGTGTTTTATATGTTCAATGACCGTGAGAGGCTTTTTGATATTGTTGCGGCGATTTGCGGGGACCGGATGCATCCGAATTGGTTTCGGATTGGCGGGGTTGCCGACGATCTACCGGAGGGCTGGGACCGGCTTGTGTCGGATTTTCTCGCCTATATGCCTGACCGGATCGATGAATATGATAAGTTGGTGATGCAGAACCAGATTTTCAAAGCACGAACAAAGGGCATCGGCGATTATACAACGGACCAGGCAATCGAGTGGGGCGTTACCGGTCCCGGTCTGCGTGCCACGGGCTTCGACTGGGATTTTCGGAAAAAACGTCCCTATTCCGGATACGATCAATTTGAATTTGATATTCCAACAGCGGAGACCGGCGATTCATACGATCGCGCCGTTGTTCGTGTCGAAGAAATGCGACAAAGTCTGCGTATTATCGAACAATGTGTCGATAATATGCCGACGGGCCCGTACAAATCCGATCATCCGCTCACGACGCCGCCGCTCAAATCGCACACGATGCTTCACATCGAAACGTTGATTGACCATTTCCTGAATGTGAGCTGGGGGCCGGTTATTCCAACCGGAGAAGCGTTTGTCGGAATTGAAGCATCGAAAGGAAACAACGGCTACTACTTGATCAGCGATGGGGGCACCCACTCGTATCGAACGCGGATCCGGACACCGTCGTTTCCCCATATTCAAATGGTGCCGGAGATCAGCCGGGGACTCATGGTGCCGGATTTGCTGGCGATACTCGGCAGTATCGATTACGTATTGGCAGACGTCGACCGTTGAGTGAGAACGATATGCTGACGGAAGAAGAAAGACGCAAAATCGAGAAATCGCTGCACCAGTATCCAGCGAAGCAAAACGCGTGTATCGATGCCCTGAAGATTGTTCAAAAGAATCGCGGCTGGGTATCGGACGAAGCCGTGAAGGATATTGCGGAATTTCTGGAAATATCTGTCAGCGAAGTGGACAGCGTTGCAACGTTTTACAATTTGATTTATCGAAAACCTGTCGGTAAAAACGTCATTCTTCTTTGCGACAGCGTGAGTTGTTGGATAATGGGGTATGAGACAGTCTATGAGCATCTCCGAAAACGTCTCGATATCTCGTTCGGAGAAACCACTCCTGACGAGCGATTTACACTTCTGCCAATTCCCTGTCTGGGAGTATGCGACCGGGCTCCGGCGATGATGATTAATGAAGATCTGTATACGGAATTGAGTGCACAGAAGATCAACGAAATATTGAAAGAGTACGAGAACTAGGTTTGGAAATCCGATCTATTTGAGAATTGCATGGAACGTCCGCTAACGAAAAACATACAGCTTGATCGGGAACCGCCGGATCTGCATGAATATGAGAAGCAAGGCGGATACCAGGCGCTTCGCCGGGCACTCAGGGAGATGAGTCCGGACCAGGTTCTCAAAGAGGTGAAAGATTCGAATCTCCGAGGACGAGGCGGGGCGGGATTCCCGGCCGGACTGAAATGGAGTTTCGTTCCACGCGGCGAAAACGCTCCGCGTCCCAAATACCTAGTCGCCAATGCGGATGAGATGGAACCCGGCACATTCAAAGATCGAGTGCTCATGGAAGGCGATCCTCACCAATTCATCGAGGGAATTATCCTCAGTGCGTTCGCCCTCGAAGCAGAGGAGGCGTATATATTTCTGCGCTGGGCATACCGGCGAAGTGCGCATGCGCTGGAAAGGGCGATCGCTGAAGCGTATGCATTTGGCTATCTTGGCAAAAGAATTCTCGATTCGGATTACGATTTACAGGTTCATCTTCACATCAGCGCAGGCCGCTATATGTGCGGCGAAGAAACCGGTCTTCTGAATGCCCTCCAGGGCCGGCAAGCGCGCCCCCGTGCAAAACCGCCCTATCCACAGGCGAGCGGACTTTTCGGAAAGCCCACAGTCGTCAACAACGTCGAGACGCTCTGTAACATCCCGCATATCGTCAACAAAGGCGCCGATTGGTTCAAGACTCTCGGCCGTACGAATGACGCCGGGACAAAATTGTACGGCGTGAGTGGAAAAGTAAATCGTCCGGGGTTATGGGAGTTGCCGATCGGCACGCCGCTTCGCGAACTGATTGAGGAGCATGGCGGCGGAATGCGGTCCGGCCTCACATTTCGTGGGGCACTTCCCGGTGGCGCTTCGACCGACTTTGTTGTCGAAGAACATCTTGATTTGCCAATGGATTTCGAAACCATGCAGAATGCCGGAAGCCGGCTCGGCACCGGTACTGTGATCGTTCTCGATGACAAAACATGTCCCGTTGGCATGCTTGAAAACATGATGCATTTCTTCGCTCAGGAGTCGTGCGGGTGGTGTACACCGTGTCGGGAAGGGCTCCCCTGGGTAAAGAAAATCCTGCACGCCATTGAAACAGGCGAAGGGAAACAGGACGATATCGAGCAATTAGAACGACACGCTCGATTCCTGGGACCGGGACACACGTTCTGCGCCTTGGCCCCCGGAGCCGCCGAACCGCTCGGCAGCGGTTTACAATATTTTCGCGACGATTTCCAAAAGCATATCGATCAGAAAGGCTGTCCCTGGAAATAGTAGTTGTAACAATGGCGACAATATATATCGAGAATATACCTTACGAGGTCAGCGACAGGGAAAACCTGCTTGAGACCTGTCTCTCGCTGGGATTCAATGTGCCTTATTTCTGCTGGCATCCCGCAATGGGGTCGGTGGGAGCATGCCGATTGTGCGCCGTGAAACAATACAAAGATGAAAACGACACGCACGGCCAGTTGGTGATGTCCTGTATGACACAGGTTCGGGATGGGATGCGGATATCTATCGAGGATGAGGAGGCGAGGAAATTCCGCAAGGCTGTGCTCGAATGGCTCATGATTAATCATCCGCATGACTGCCCGGTCTGCGACGAGGGAGGCGAATGCCACTTACAGGACATGACCGTAATGACAGGTCATGTGTATCGGAATTACCGGTTTTCAAAGCGAACATATCGTAATCAATACCTGGGACCGTTCATCAACCATGAAATGAATCGATGTATACAATGCTATCGATGCGTTCGATTCTACAAAGATATTGCAGGCGGAAGAGATCTTGACGTATTCGGGTCGCGAGATCGACTCTATTTCGGGCGGCAACAATCCGGCCGTCTCGAAAATGAATTCAGTGGAAATCTAGTTGAAATTTGTCCAACAGGTGTATTCACGGATAAGACTCTCAAGAATCACTATACTCGAAAATGGGACCTCCAAACGGCGCCGTCTATTTGCGTCCATTGCGGTGTCGGCTGTAATACCATTCCCGGAGAGCGTTATGGAACACTCCGCCGAATCCGCAACCGATACAACAGCGAAGTCAACCGATATTTCTTATGTGACCGGGGTCGGTATGGATATGAATTCGTAAACAGCCCCAAAAGGATTCGCACTCCCCAACAAAGATTGGAAAACGGGAATCTACACGCAGTTGATACAGAGGAAGCACTTGCTGCTACCGCGTCCATTCTTTCCAACAGCAAGAGAATCATCGGAATCGGATCGCCGAGAGCTTCACTCGAATCGAATTTTGCACTAATGAGACTTGTCGGGAAATCATCTTTTTGCAGCGGACATTCTGAAAAAGAGAACGGACTACTGACAAAGATGTTGACAATTCTCTCTGAAGGTCCCGCACGCTCCCCGTCGCTCCATGACATCGAACAATCGGATGCGGTGTTTATATTGGGCGAAGATTTGACGAATATCGCGCCTATGATGGCACTCGCAGTTCGTCAATCGACAATGAACAAGCCGAAGTCGATTCTCAACACTCTGCATATTCCGGACTGGCAAGATGCTGCAGTAAGGGAGGCCATACAGGACAAAAGAGGCCCCCTATTTATTGCCGGCTACGATACGAAGCTGGCCGACGTCGCGACACGCGTTTATCGAGGCGCCCCCCAGGACATCGCACGACTTGGATTTGCCGTGGCACACGAAATTGATTCGAGTTTCGCGTCCGTGCCCGACGTAGACAACGAAATGTCGAGTCTTGCTCAGGGAATCGATCATCGACTACGAGACTCTGAGCGTCCGGTGATTATCTCCGGTCCGAGTTTGGGTTCTGAAAAAATCATCGAGGCCGCCGCGAATGTGGCGGGGGCACTCTGTAACCAGGAAAAGAATACCACGCTTGCGTTTACCGCACCCGAGTGTAACAGCCTTGGCGTTACGATCCTCGATGCAATGTCAATCGAAAAGGCAGCCGAACAGATCGATAACGGAGAAGCAGACACAGTCATTATCCTAGAAAACGATCTATATCGGCGAACCGACGTAGAGATGGCCGATCGATTGTTTGAAAAAGCCAACGTGATTTCGCTCGATCATTTCGAACATTTAGGAATTTCGAGGTCTCATATAGTCCTTCCTGCTGCGACATTTGCCGAGGCCACAGGTACATTTGTGAATAATGAGAAACGAGCACAGCGTTTTTATCAGGTTTTTGTACCTGAAGCAGGCATTCAGGCAAGTTGGCGCTGGCTTGTCGGTCTTTTGCGCAGAACGGGAAGAGGAAGTTTGGCCGACCTGAATACTATTGATGACGTTTGCACGGCGCTGGGCAAGGAAATCACGTTTTTCGAATCGCTGAGTCGTTTGGCACCGCAAGCCGATTTCCGCGTCGCCGGGCAGAAGATCCCGCGTCAGCAACACCGTTACAGCGGCCGTACCGCGATACGCGCCGATGTCGATATTCACGAACCGAAACCGCCGGACGATTCCGATACGCCCCTTTCATTCTCCATGGAAGGATATCCAGGACAACCTCCATCTTCGCTGGTTCATGAGTACTGGTCTCCGGGATGGAATTCCGTTCAATCCCTGAACAAATTCCAAGAGGAAGTCGGAGGTCCACTGCGAGGCGGAGATCCCGGCCAACGGCTAATTGAACCGGACAGTGCGCGTACGTTCTCGCCTTTCACAGAAATACCGGGTGCTTTTCGCTTATCCTCTGAGGAGTATCTCCTGATACCGCTTTATCACATATTCGGTTCGGAAGAAATGAGTGCGTATTCCTCGGGAATTCGCGAGTTATCCCCCGATCCCTATTTCGCATTCAGCCGTAAGGATGCAGAATTAAGACATATAGAGGAAGGTCAGCGGATAACACTCAATGTGAATGACAGAGACTTGACTCTGAAGGCGGTACTAGTCGATTGGCTCACAAAGGGACTGATAGGAGTGCCCGTCGGTTTATCCGGTATTGAGAGAATTCCGTTTCCCGCACGAGCCACTATCGTGCAAATTCTAGATAAGGGTTGAGAGCTGTATATGACAGCGACGATTCAGACTGTTTTTCTTGTGTTTGTAATTCTCGGAGCGTTACTCAGCATTCCGGCGGGTTTAATCTGGCTGGAGCGCCGTATGCTCGGATTGTGGCAGGATCGTTACGGGCCAAATCGGGTCGGACCGTTTGGACTTTTTCAAATCGTCGCGGATATGATCAAGATATTTACGAAAGAAGACTGGGTACCTCCGTTTGCCGACAAGGCGGTATTTATAATTGCTCCCGCGATTATCATGTTGACCGTGCTCTTATCCTTTGCAGTGATTCCATTTGGCCCTGCTGTCTGGATCATCGATATGAATGTCGCCCTGCTGTTTTTCCTGGCGATGTCTTCCCTGGGAGCATATAGCGTTGTTTTGGCGGGCTGGGCCTCGAACAACAAGTATTCTCTCCTCGGCGGCATGCGCAGCGCCGCACAGATGTTGAGTTATGAAGTGTTCATGGGGCTCTCGCTGATGGGCGTCGTCCTTATGGCGGGATCATTCAGTCTGCGCGATATCGTCAACGCTCAAGCCGGGCTCTGGTTTTGCATTCCGCAGTTCTTAGGCCTCGTCATATTCCTGATTGCCGGTCTCGCTGAAACGCATCGTTTGCCATTCGATCTTCCCGAGGCCGAAAGCGAGTTGGTCGCAGGATATCATTCTGAATATTCCGGCATTAAATTCGGAATGTTTTTTGTGGGAGAATACATCGGTATCGCACTGGTCTCCGCAATGATTACCACCCTCTTTTTCGGTGGGTGGAGAGGGCCTATTCTTCCACCCGTTGTATGGTTTGCATTGAAAACTATTCTTTTTGCCACGGGATTCATTCTATTAAGAGCTTCACTGCCGCGGCCGCGCTACGACCAGCTCATGTCGTATGGCTGGAAGATTTTGCTTCCGCTGGCGTTACTGAATACCGTTGTCACAGGGGCAATACTCTTGCTTCAGCACACGGAGGCATAATGATCAGTATTCTCAGATCGATTTGGACGGTATTGACACACACATTTCGTAAGCCTGTCACCGTCCAGTATCCCGAGAAGAAAGCCTATCTACCGCCGCGATGGCGGGGACGGATTATTCTATCCCGCGATCCCGACGGAGAGGAGCGCTGTGTCGCGTGTTACCTCTGCGCTGTAGCATGTCCGGTCGATTGTATCGCATTACAGGCAACTGAGGACGAACACGGGCGCCGTTATCCGGAGTTGTTCCGAATTAATTTCTCGCGGTGCATTTTCTGTGGGTTCTGTGAAGAAGCCTGCCCAACCTACGCGATCCAGCTGACGCCCGATTATGAAATGTGCGAATATGACCGAAAGAACCTCGTATATGAGAAAGAACATCTTTTGATTGACGGCCCAGGCAAATATCCCGACTATAATTTCTACAGAGTCGCAGGCATGACAATCGGTGGGAAAGACAAGGGCGAAGCACACAGTGAGACGCCGCCGGTCGATGTTCACACCCTGCTTCCCTAGAGTAACAGGTAGCGGGGATAGGCGAAAGAAGGCTATTTGACAATATAGAGAAAACGATGAATTTCGCATTTTATGTAGCGGCAGTCGTTGCAATTGTCTCAACCGCTCTGGTTATTACCGGCCGGAACGCCGTTCATGCGTTGTTGTACTTAATTGTATCGCTGCTTTCGGTTGCAATGGTATTCTTCACGCTGGGAGCGCCTTTTGTAGCGGCGTTGGAAGTAGTTATTTATGCCGGGGCCATCATGGTTCTCTTTGTGTTTGTCGTGATGATGCTGAATATCGGGCCGCGCGCCGCCGAGCAAGAGTCACAGCTTCTGAGCCCCGGAATATGGGCGGGTCCCACTATTCTCGCAGTCGCTCTGTTTTCTGAACTAGGATACCTTCTTATTACGGAGGATTTCTCAGTTGTTTCAAGAAAGGCCGTTCCACCAGAGGAGGTTGGGGCATTGCTTTTCGGCCCGTATGTGCTTGGTGTTGAACTCGCGTCGATCCTATTGTTAGCGGGTCTAGTGGGTGCGTATCATATCGGCCAAAGTGGTAAAACCGAGAACGAATAGAGATGGTGATTCGATGGCATCGATCCCGGTAGAACATAGTCTGATTCTGGCTGGAATATTATTTTCGCTGGGTCTTGCAGGGGTACTCGCCCGACGGAACATTCTTTTTGTTTTGATGTCGATCGAAATCATGCTCAACGCGGCCGGACTTGCATTTATTACGGCGGGATATCGATGGGGAGCCCCCGACGGTCAGGCGATGTTCTTTTTTGTCCTGGCGGTCGCGGCTGCGGAGGTTGCAATCGGGTTGGCTCTCGTTTTGTGGATGTACCAAAAGTTTCATTCGTTGGATACAGACGTAATGGGCAAGATGCGAGGATAACGTGTTTGAATTTCTTTGGCTGATACCGGTTCTCCCCTACGCGGGCTTCCTCGTCCTGGCACTGGCGGGCAATCGTTTGCCGCGTGCTTTCGTCGCCGGGGTCGGTGTCGGTTCCGTGGGATTGTCGGCACTGCTCTCAATCATCCTCGCCGCCTTTTTTATAAAATCGCCGCCTTCGGGCCACATATACATCCAGACACTCTGGACCTGGATCGATGTGGCCGGGTTTTCGCCGCAAATTGCCTTCCATTTGGATGCGCTATCCCTGGTAATGACACTAGTCATCACATTCGTCGGTTTCTTAATTCATCTGTACTCGACTGAGTTTATGGAGGAGGAAGAGGGATATAGCCGTTTTTTTGCGTACATGAATCTGTTTGTCGGTTCCATGCTAGTTCTTGTGCTTGCGGACAATCTGCTCCTTCTCTATCTCGGTTGGGAGGGAGTCGGCCTTTGCAGTTATCTGCTGATCGGCTTCTGGTATAGCGATCCGGCAAATGGGAGGGCGGCGAGGAAGGCGTTCGTCGTCACACGGGTCGGCGATACGGCCATGGCGATCGGACTATTTCTTCTATTTGCACATTTCGGAACGCTGAACATACAAGAATTATTGCATAGAGCACCTAACGTGTGGGCCGTGGGCTCAACCCCCGCTGTCGTTGCGGCCGCGTTACTGCTGATCGGGGCACTGGGAAAATCCGCTCAGCTTCCACTGCAAACGTGGTTACCGGACGCGATGGCCGGTCCGAGTCCCGTCAGCGCTTTGATTCACGCGGCGACAATGGTCACAGCCGGGGTATACCTGATCGCTCGCACGAACGTGCTGTTCACGCTAGCCCCTGTTGTTCAATCGGCAGTCGCTGCGATCGGTGCGCTAACCCTGTTGGTCGCAGGCTGTACGGCGATAACGCAACGAGATATCAAACGTGTGCTCGCATATTCGACGATCAGTCAGATCGGGTATATGTTTCTCGCTCTCGGTGTCGGTGCGTGGTCTGCGGCGATGTTTCATTTTATGACCCATGCATTTTTCAAAGCGCTTCTGTTTCTCGCTGCAGGCGTTGTGATACTCGGCCAACATCACGAACACGACATGTTCAAGATGGGCGGGCTTCGCTCTCAAACGCCCCTCACGTTTTGGACGTTTTTGATCGGTGCGGCGTCTCTCGCGGCGCTTCCCCTCGTCACGGCAGGCTTTTACAGCAAAGATCTCATTCTATGGGAGGCGTGGATTTCGCAATCCGGAAACGCGATTCTATGGTTCGCCGGTGTTGTCGGAGCCTTTATCACTTCTGCCTATACATTTCGAATGGTCTTCGTGACCTTTTTCGGTGCAAACCAGAGACCCTTTGATAGAACATTCCGTTTACCAATGACAATTCCTCTGGTCATCCTGGCCGCCCTATCGCTTGCAACAGGTTTCCTTGAATTGCCACATACTCTCGGCGGCCTCAGTCTATTTTCCGATTTCATGCACACGATTCTCCCCGATGTCGTGCACGGTCACGGAAGTATCGTCATAGAGCTGACTTTGCAGGTTATCGCCTCGGCGGCATCGCTAGGCGGGATTTACCTCGCCTACCGATTCTATTTTCAATTCCCCGAACGTGCTGATCGCCTCGTTGAAAATCGACTCAACATGGCCGTTCATCGTTTTTGGTCAACGGGATGGGGATTCGATCGATTGTATGATGCGCTGTTCGTCCAACCATTTATCCAAATCGCTCGACTCAATAAGAAAGACGTAATCGATCGTATTTTTGTCGGTGTTGCCGGGTTATGTTTAGGCTGCCACCGCGCCTTATCTCGAACACAGACAGGACTCGTTCGCCAATACGCAATGGGCATCGCCGTAGGCTCGATTATCCTGATAGCGATCGTGATTCTATTATGATTCTAGTGTGGTTGATCCTCATACCCC
Organism: uncultured bacterium; assembly: GCA_964612675.1. Lineage (GTDB taxonomy): Bacteria > Hinthialibacterota > Hinthialibacteria > Hinthialibacterales > JAKPRU01 > CAZTDD01. The sequence continues at coordinate 22,853 of CAZTDD010000071.1, read as the reverse complement.
TTATAGGCGGACTGCTTGCCTGGGTCCTCGGGTCTCGGCGACCCGATTGGGCGCGTTGGGTCTCGATTATCGCTTTGGGCGTCGATTCTGTTTTTGTCCTTGCTTTGTCCCGGGAATCGTTCAATTCTCTACGGTTAGGAAGCAGTAGTCCCTGGCTTATTCAATGCAAATACTCATGGATACCCCAGCTGGGTATTCATTTCGAATTGGCTCTCGATGGTCTTAGTATCATTTTGATCGGTCTCACCCTGTTCCTCGGTATTCTATCTATCCTCGTATCGTGGAAGGAAATCAGAGAACGTGTGGCGTTCTTCCATTTCAACCTGATGTGGATTCTGGCCGGGATAATCGGTGTATTTCTCGCAATGGATTTGTTTCTGTTCTATTTCTTCTGGGAACTGATGTTGATTCCAATGTATTTTCTTATTGCGATTTGGGGCCATGAGAACCGTGTTTACGCATCGATAAAGTTCTTTCTTTTTACCCAGCTGAGCGGGCTCCTGATGCTCGCAGCCATAGTGGCAGTCTATTTCATTCACGGTCAGCAATCCGGATCCTATACATTTAGTTATTCTCAGTTGTTGGAAACACAATTTTCAATCAATACGGCAAGATGGTTGATGTGGGGTTTTCTCATCGCGTTTTTGGTAAAACTCCCAGCCGTACCCGTTCATACCTGGCTTCCGGATGCGCATACGGAGGCACCGACGGCCGGTAGCGTTATTCTCGCAGGTTTGTTGCTGAAAACCGGCGCCTATGGGCTTATCCGCTTCGTTATACCGCTATTCCCTGAAGCGGCTATCGAAATAGCCCCTATTCTCATGCTGCTCGGGGCAATTGGAATTCTGTACGGAGCGGTTCTCGCGTTCGCACAGACCGATATTAAGCGTCTTGTTGCATACACCAGTGTCAGTCATATGGGCTTTGTCCTCGTCGGCGTCTTTGCGACAAATCGATTGGCCTATCAGGGAACGGTCATGCAGATGGTCTGTCACGGTATCAGTACGGGCGCGTTGTTTATTCTGGCAGGCCAGCTCAAGGAAAGACTGCATACACGAGATATGACGCGCATGAGCGGTTTGTGGAAGTCCGTTCCGAGGATGGGTGGAGTCGCGATGGTATTTGCTATGGCCTCGTTAGGATTGCCGGGTCTCGGTAATTTCGTGGGAGAGTTTTTGATTTTATTGGGGGCCTATCAGACGAACATCATAATCACGGCGATCGCGACCGTCGGACTGGTTTTCGCCACAATCTACGCACTTTGGATAATTCAGGCGACATTCCACGGCGAGACGGCGCTGGAATCGAAATTACAGGATTTAACGGTCCGGGAAAGCGTTATTTACGCTGCCATGATCCTGGTCATCGTTGGACTCGGCTTGTATCCACAGCCTATTTTCGATCTTGTGAATCCCTCTTTGCCGGTCGCTATAGCACCTACACATAGTCCTGTCTGCAGCGACGCGGTTGCAGTCGGCCGGCTCCAAGAATTTGTCAGCCACATTATTGGAGGCTATTCGTGAACGGTCTGGATTTGATTGTCTTGTCACCGTTAATTATTATCGCCGCGACTTCTGTCGTGTCGTTGCTGACGATCGCGTTCCATCGAAGTCACCGTGTTGCCTTCAGTATCACACTGATCGGAAACATTCTCGCTCTCGGTGTGCTTCCATTCACGACTGCCAACATTCCACGCCAGATCACACCGCTCATCATTATCGATGCGTACGCCGTCTTCTTTATCGGTCTGCTTTTGTGCGGAACGATCGCAGTTGTCTTGTTGACCTACACGTATTTACGGACACGACCCGGTCGTCATGAGGAGCTTTATGTTCTCCTTGTTACAGCCTCTCTCGGGTCCGCCGTTTTGGCCGCCGGCTCGCATTTCGCCACGTTATTCCTCGGACTGGAGCTGCTAACCGTTTCGCTGTACGTTCTGATTGCGTACGTCCGTACCGATGAAAATACACTCGAAGCCGGAATCAAATATCTTATTCTTGCGGCGTTATCGTCCGCTTTCCTTCTCTTTGGGATGGCCCTGTTGTATTCAGATTCAGGAACCATGCAACTCGACGAAATCGCTTCGTTACTAAAGCGAGAAGGACACGCACAGAATTTCACTTTTCTGATCGGTCTGGCATTGGTTTTCGTTGGTGCGGGATTCAAGCTCGCTGTCGTCCCGTTCCATATGTGGACACCGGATATTTACCAGGGGGCTCCGGCACCCATTGGTGCGTTTGTCGCAACAGTATCAAAAGGCGGGATGTTCGCGCTTCTTCTTCGCTATTTCGCCTGGGCGGATTTCGCAGAGTATTCAGTGCTCTTCGTTCTTCTCGTTTTTGTTGCAGTCGCTTCGATGATTGTAGGCAACCTACTTGCTTTGCTGCAGAACAACGTCAAGCGGCTTCTCGGCTATTCCTCCATCGCACACTTCGGCTATTTGCTCGTCGCACTTCTCGCAGGAGGCCAACACGCCGGCACCGCCGCCTGCGTGTACCTGACCGCCTATTTCGTGACAATGATCGCAGCCTTCGGGATCATTTCGGTTTTGCGAAAAGAAGAAGGAGAGATGCAATTTCTCGATAGTTTCCGAGGTCTTTTCTGGACCCACCCGTGGCTGGCTGGAATATTCACCGCCGTGATGTTTTCGCTCGCGGGGATTCCATTGACGGGAGGATTTGTCGGGAAGTTTTATGTCGTGACAGCGGGTATCGGGTCGGCGCTATGGTTCTTGATTATGGTGTTGATCGCGACCAGTGTTGTAGGCCTTTATTATTACTTGCGAGTCGTCGTAACCATGGCAATGGATTCAAAAGCAAAGAACGATCTCACCGCTGTGCCGACGGTCTCCTTGGCAGCCGGTATCACGTTGGGGTTGTTGACTGTTTTGTTGGTATGGATCGGGATCTATCCCGCCCCATTGATACGAATCATTCAAATTGCGGTATCAAGTATTGGCTAGCGAAGTGTAGCAGTCCCGCCTTTGTCCGGTTCTACAATGAAATTGCTTCGCGTTGCTCCCGAGAAACCAGCGAGCAAGAAAGCGGAGCGGAACAACGTTGGTTGGGAAGATATTGAAACACGAAGACACGAAATAACCACGAAAGCACGAAAAAAGTACAAAACAAGAGCAGACCGGCCTCAGCTGGCTTCGCAACCCCGATTGACGTGGTTGGGGAGAGATACCAGTCTGTGCAGGCGTCTTGAAAAATGTGCATAAATGCCGGGATTCTTGAACGCAGAAGGCTCTCTGAGGTCACCGGGTTTCCTATGACCGTTTCTGCAATCCCCCCCCTCTAATTCTCACCCGTCGTGTCGGGGAGCCTTTTTTCCGAAATCACCCGGATCGCCGGTCCCAAGACTCGCAAATGAAGGGGCAGTGGGAGGACCAGCTACATTTTCAGATCGCCTCGATCCTTCACGTATTCCACAATTCCTCCGGCTTGGAGAATTTCCAGCATAACATCCGGTATCGGAGCAAATTCGAGCTCTGTGTTTTTTGTCAAATTGCGAATCTTTCCCTCATCCAGCGAGACTTCAAGCTCGTCGTTCGGTTCAATCCCGTCTGTATCGACAACCAACGCGGGCAAACCGATATTAAAGCAATTTCGATAGAAAATTCGTGCGAACGTTTTCGCTAGCACCGCCGGGACACCCGCTTCTCGAATGATTCGTGCCGCGTGTTCGCGACTGGACCCCTGTCCAAAATTACGCCCTGCGACAACAATGTACGTCTGGTCGCCCTCCTGGCATGCCTTTGCAAATTCCGGATCGGCCGTTTCAAGAACATGTTTGGCGAATTCCGGAATGTCTCCTCGAAGATGCGTATAGCGGCCCGGAGCGATCAGGTCCGTGGATATATAATCGCCGAATTTCCAAGCATTGCCTTTGATTTGCATAATCCGTCTCCTTTAAGGATGGTGAATATGCCGTGATCGACATATCGCCATGATTCGCACGAATTTCATTACGGTAAATACGGCCGCGGATCGACGATTTTTCCGGCGATGGCACTCGCTGCACAGGTAGCCGGACTGCCAAGGTAAAGTTGCGACTCCGGATCGCCCATTCGGCCCTTGTAATTCCTATTTTGACTCGCAAGGCAAATCTCATCTTTCGAGAGTAAACCAAACTGCATTCCAGGACACGGACCACAGGCAGGATTGCCTATCACCGCCCCCGCTTCGATAAAGTCAAGGATCAATCCCTCTTTCAGAGCCTGTGTGTAAACCCACTTCGAACCGGGATAGAGCAACAATCGCAGGTTGCCCGCGATTTTTTGACCGCGAAGAATACCGGCTGCAATACGTAAATCTTCAATTCGGCTGTTTGTGCAGGTACCAATGAAAACCTGGTCGAGCTGCACGTCGTCTTTTTCAACTTCCTCGGCTGTCCGAACGTTTCCCGGGGTGTGCGGAACAGAAATGAGCGGTTCAAGCTTCTCAAGATCGATTTTGTGGACGGCTTCATAATTCGGATCGGGGTCGGCATCGAATTCCAACCACTGATCTCCACGCCCATGGAGTCCCATCCATTGTTTGAGGATCGCATCCGCAGGGAACAGGCCCAGTTTCGCTCCCGCTTCCTGCGCCATGCTTGTAATCGTGAAGCGGGCGTCCATCGAGAGTTGCGGCACGGCATCACCGCCATACTCCATCGCTTTATAGATCGCTCCGTCCTCACCGATTGTGTCGATGATATGAAGGATAATTTCCTTTGCGTATGTCCCTTTCGGCAGACTGCCGGTGAGTTCAAAACGAAGGGTCTCCGGTACTCTCAGCCAGGTTTTTCCCACCGCCATCGCGACAGAGACATCCGTCGATCCCATTCCGGTTGCGAAAGCCGCCATGCCTGCAGCAGTACTGGTATGACTATCCGCACCGACAACAATGTCGCCCGGTTTTACATACCGTTCAGAGAGAATGATGTGACTGATGCCTTCTCCCACTCCTTCGAGGATTGCGCCGGTTTCTTGGCAGAATTCGCGCAGCACTTTGTGGTACTGATTCGCATACACCATCCGTCCCGGCGGCCCCAAGTGATCCAGAACCACCATGCATCGGTCGGGATGTGCGACCTCGTAACGTCCTTCCTTGAGTTCCTTGATTCCATCGAGAGTAAGCGTTCCGGTGCCATCCTGCACGATCGCCATGTCAACGTCAGTCACAACGATTTCACCGGCACGGACTTCACGATTCAATTTTCGAGATAGGATGGTTTCGGCAAGGGTCAAACCCATGGCAGACTCCTTTCAACTCGACAACTCTTGAGAAACAAATCGAGAAAACACACCCAGCGTTTTCAAAGAGAAAATCACGTGGGAAAACGCTGTCAGCACTTCGTGGTAAGACTGGAACGGCACTACCGTCGTTTCTTCGGACGGTAGAGATGTGTGCAATGACCGTGAAATAGCTCAGCGGATTCCATCACGGTTTCCGAGAGAGTCGGGTGCGCATGAATTGTCATTTCGATGTCGGACACGAAGGCGCCCATCTCGATCGCCAGCACCCCTTCCGCGATCAATTCTCCTGCACTGTTTCCAACGATTCCGACTCCAAGGACTCGCTCGGTTTCCGGGTCGACGATGAGTTTGGTGAGTCCATCGTTGCGTCCCAGGGTTGTCGCCCTCCCGGAGGCCGCCCAATGGAATCGCGCTACCTCTACGTTCATTCCCTGGTCTTTTGCCTCGGTTTCCGTTACTCCACACCAGGCGATTTCCGGGTCCGTAAACACTACGGCAGGAATCGCCCTCGGCTCGAAAGCGGCTTTCTCCCCTGCAATGGTTTCAGCGGCGACAAATCCTTCGTGAGAGGCTTTGTGGGCCAACATGGGTTCACCGGCAATATCGCCAATCGCAAAAATGGACGGGGTGCTGGTACGCCGTTGTCCATCGACTTTTACGAAGCCTCGGTCGCTCAGTTCCACGCCGGCCGCCTCAATATTCAGGCCTTCATAATTCGGTTTTCTTCCGACGGCAACGAGAACTTTCTCGAATATCCGCCCGGATTCGTCGCCGTTTTCTCCTTCGATCTTTACTTTGATTCCGTTTTTCTGCTCCTTCATTTCCATGACACGCGAATCGAGCATGACGGCATCGAATATCCCTTCGATTCGCTTTGATAGCGGCTTGACAAGGTCAGCGTCGACACCGGGCAATAAACTCGACATCATTTCGACAACGGAGACCTGCGATCCCAGCGTCGCGTATACATACCCCAGCTCCAGGCCGATATATCCGCCACCGACAACGAGAAGGGTTTTCGGGATATCTTTTAAAGCGAGCGCACCGGTCGATGAGATAATTCTCGAACTGTCGATGGGAAGGTTGGGAATTTCGGCGGGTTTGGAACCAGTCGCCAGAATGAGGTTATCGAATTCGATTTTTTGAGTGCCGTTGTCTGCAGTCTCGACTTTCAGAGTTTTCGAGTCCTCAAATCTAGCCCGTCCCTGAATGTACTGAATGCCCCGTCGTTTTGACAGCTGGCCGAGCCCCCCGGTCATTTTTCGGACAACATCTTGTTTCCAGGACCTGAGTTTTTCCAGATTGATGTTCGGCTCAGCGAATTCGATGCCGAACGCGTCGGCTTCTCGGGCATCGATAAGCACCTTCGCAGCATGAAGCAGCGCTTTCGAGGGTATACAGCCGCGATACAGACAGACACCGCCCGGGTTTGGTTCGAGATCGATCAGAGTAACGTCCAGACCAAGATCGGCGGCCCGAAAGGCGGCCGCATATCCTCCCGGTCCCGCGCCCACAACGACAACTTGGGTTGATTTCGATTCAGCAGTAATGATCATCCCTCCAGTAGGATTTTAAACGGATTTTCCAGGGCCTCGGCAATCCATCGGACAAACCGTGCCGCGTTGGCCCCATCGATGGCTCGATGATCGTATGAAAGAGAGAGCGGCATAACGGTACGCGGATAGAATTGCCCGTCACGGAATACCGGTTCAACCCGCGAGCGGGAAACTCCCAGTATGGCGACTTCCGGGGCGTAGACAATTGGTGCAAAACTCGTACCGCCAATGCCTCCGAGGTTCGTGATGGTGAAACAACCGCCTTGCATCTCTTCGAGTGAAATTTTTCCGCTGCGCGTTTTTTCTGCAATCTGACTGAGTTCGACCGAAATCTGCGTGATGTTTTTCTTGTCAACATCACGAATTACCGGGACAAGCAAACCGCGATCCGTGTCGACGGCAAGGCCGATATGGCAGTATTTCTTGTAAATAATCTCTTCTTTCGACATATCGACGCTTGCTTTGAACTGTGGAAAAACCTGAAGTGCGGACGCCGTGACTTTTAGAAGTATGGCTGTAACGGTGAGTTTTCCGCCTGCGGCTTCGACCTTCTTGCCATATTCCTCGCGATGCCGTTCCAGCTCCGTTACGTCCGCTGTATCGTAATGCACGACGTGAGGAACGCTCCGCCAGGACTGGCTCATCCTCCGGGCCGTAATTCGGCGGATTTTGCTCATCGGTTCTCTTTCGATTTCTCCCCACTGGGAGAAATCGGGTAAAGAAACCGCTTCAACCGAAGGGCCGGTTTCAGGTTGTTGCCGGAGCTCACGGGAATATTTTTTTACGTCTTCGGCGGAGATTCTGCCGCCGGGGCCGGAACCCGGGATCTTGTTGATATCGAGACCGAATTCTCGTGCCAGGCGTCGTACGGAAGGAGCGGCGGGTGCAGGCACATGGTCCCGTTCCGGCTCTTGCTGCTTTGGAGAAGGTGCCTCGCGGGTCTCTTTTCTCTCTTCCTCTTCGGCCTGTGTTTCTTCTTCGCCCTCTTTCTTCTCTGTTTCTTGTTGTTCCTCTTTGGCCTCTTCTTTCTCTTCTGCAGCCTCTTTCTTCCGCTCGGTCTCTTCTTCTTCCGAAGGCTCCTTTTTCGGAGCTTCCTCTTTTTCCCGTTCTTCTTCGGGTTCTTCTTCGGATTCCGCTTCCTGTTCTTCCGCAGAGGAGTCTTCCTTCAACGTAAATACCACCTGGCCAACGTGGACCTTGTCGCCATCGCTGACCTGAACCTGGTCGACGGTTCCTTCGACAGTGGAGGGTACTTCCAGCGCAGCCTTGTCGGTTTCGATCTCGAGGACCGCCTGATCTTGCTCGACGCTGTCTCCCGGAGAGACAAGTACTTTAACAATGTCGGCGGATTCGATATTCTCGCCGAGTTCGGGTAGTTTGAATTCTTTAGCCATAATTTACTCGCTCGCTTTATGTGTGAAGATCGTTTTCAATAACAAGGACCTCGCGGGGCCATTCTTCAACTGTCCATGGCGCTCACCTTTTCGGTGTTGACTTCCAGATCCTTTATGGCTTGTTGAACGGTCTCCGTCTTAATCTTGTCCTGCCGTGCAAGACCGCTTAAGGCGGCCACCGCGATGTATCGCGAATCCACCTCGAAGAAATCCCGCAACGCTTCACGTGAATCGCTACGACCGAAACCGTCGGTACCAAGCGATACCAGTCGACCGGGGACCCATCTGCAGATGGAATCCGGTAATGCCTTCACATAGTCGGAAGCGGCAACAAATACGCCATCGGTACCGGATAAACACTCGGTCACATAAGGCTGTTTCGGTTCTTCGTTTGGATGAAGCATGTTCCAGCGTTCGACCTCGAGAGCGTCCCGCCTCAATTCCTTGTAGCTGGTGACGCTCCAGACATCCGCCGCAACTTCGTATTTATCTTCAAGGATCTCCTGCGCTTTCACGGCTTCTTTGAGGATCGAACCGCTTCCGAAGAGGTTCACCTTGGTTTTCGCCTTCTTCAGCTGACTTGGCCTAAATCGGTATAGCCCCCTGAGGATTCCCTCCTTGACGCCTTCCGGCATCGGCGGCATCGCGTAATTCTCATTTTGAATCGTCATGTAATAAAATATCTCTTCGCAATCTTTATACATACGCCGAATTCCATCCTGAATAATGACTGCAATCTCGTAAGCATACGCGGGATCGTAGGACATCAGGTTCGGAACGGAATACGCGTACAGGTGGCTGTGCCCGTCTTGATGCTGGAGGCCCTCGCCGGAGAGCGTGGTCCTGCCGGAGGTGCCTCCGACGAGGAAACCACGGCACTGCATATCAGCAGCCGCCCAAATCAGATCTCCGACCCGCTGAAAACCAAACATCGAATAAAAAACGAAAAACGGAATCGTGTTAATACCATATGTCGAGTAAGCCGTACCTGCAGCGATAAAGGATGAGAGAGAGCCGGCCTCTGTGATACCCTCTTCCAATATCTGGCCGTCCTTCGCTTCCTTGTAATACAGCAGGCTGGCCTTATCGACGGGCTCGTATTTTTGGCCTACATGGGAATAAATGCCACACTGCCGGAACAACGCTTCCATACCAAAGGTGCGTGCTTCATCCGGAATGATTGGAACGATCAGTTTCCCGATTTCCGCCTCCCGAAGCATTTTCGAAAGAATCCGCACAAAGGCCATCGTTGTGGAAACCTCGCGTCCTTCGGTTCCTTTATAGAATTCTTTGAACAAGTCTTCAGAGGGGGAATCGATGGGTTTGCTTTGTACCGACCGACTCGGCAAATAACCGCCTAACTTTTTCCGCCGGTCGTGCAGATATTTCATTTCTTCACTGTCGTCGGGCGGTTTATAGAACGGTAACGTATCGATCTCCTCGTCGGAAACAGGAATTCCAAAACGACTCCGGAAGGTTCGCAATTCCTCTTCATTCAGTTTCTTCTGCTGATGTGTAATGTTCTTTCCTTCGCCGCTCTCTCCGAGTCCGTATCCCTTGACGGTCTGGGCAAGAATGACGGTGGGTGAACCCTGGTGGCTTACTGCCGCTTTAAAGGCGTTGTATACCTTCCATGGATCGTGACCGCCTCGTGACAGCTTCTGCAGCTGCTCATCGGAAAGGTGTTCCACCATTTTGAGCAGACGCTCATCTTTACCGAAAAAGTGCTTTCGAATGTACTCCCCACCCTCTACGGAATATTTCTGCGATTCACCATCAACGGTTTCTTCCATTCGCTTCACCAAAAGGCCCTCATCGTCCTTCGCCAAAAGCGGATCCCAATCGCTGCCCCACACCACCTTGATGACATTCCAGCCGGCTCCACGGAAGGCGGCTTCCAGTTCTTGAATGATTTTGCCGTTTCCTCGAACAGGACCGTCCAGTCTCTGCAAATTGCAGTTAATGACATAGACCAAATTGTCGAGATTCTCCCGAGGGGCCAGAGTAATGGCGCCCATGGATTCCGGTTCGTCCATCTCACCGTCACCGAGGAAGGCCCATATTTTGGCGTCGGTCTTGGGTTTCAATCCTCTGTCTTCCAGGTAGTGAGCAAAGCGGGCCTGGTAGATCGACATGATGGGTGCAAGTCCCATCGAGACAGTGGGGAATTGCCAAAACCGGGGCATCAACCATGGGTGGGGATAGGAGGAAAGGCCTTCTTTGCCTCTTGCCTCACGACGGAATTTCTTCAGCTGTTCTTCCGTGATGCGCCCCTCGAAGAATGCGCGGGCATATATTCCGGGCGAGGCATGGCCCTGGAAGTAGACCAGATCGCCCCCATTCTCGGCTTCCGGTCCCCGGAAGAAATGATTGAACCCGATCTCATAGAGAGTGGCTGCCGATGCATAGGTTGAAATATGCCCGCCGATTCCCGCCTCTTCCCGATTCGCACGGACAACCATCGCCATCGCATTCCATCGAACAATGCTCTTGATTCGATGTTCGATTTCCCGGCTGCCGGGAATCGGAGACTGTTGGTTCACCGGGATCGTGTTGATATAAGGGGTATTGGCAGTGAAAGGGAGAATCACGCCAAACTTCTGCGCATGACCCTGCATTTCTCTGAGCAAGCGGCGGACACGTTCGGGACCACCGTGCTTGATCACATATTCCAGAGACTCGCGCCATTCCCTTGACTCGACAGACTCCTCATCCGGGCTCATCCTGTTACGTTCGTCGTTCATATTTCTGTTCTAAGCCTGTTCCTTTGTTGGTCTAATTTGTTGCGTCATTTACCGTCTGTTCATGTCTGGTAAACCAAACATGACCGACCTCATTTTCAAGAACATCCGGTAGAGATCGAATATACGAAACAACCTCTTCTCGCATGGCCGCCGGCACATGGTCCCAGAGCTCCGCCAGATAAAACTCGAGTAACTTGATCCCGGAGGGAGAGAGTTTTTTGGCTTCGCGGAGATCCAGCGGATAGAAACCTCTATCAACGGTGTGTGGAATGTCGCGATTGGAAAGGAATCCGGAAAGGTCATGTACGCTGGTAAGCAGATATCTTCCCTCCGGATTCAACCGATCCCTGAATTTCTCACCCATGAGGTAACTTAGGTTATCGGGGGCTTGCATCGAAATCATCGCCTTACCACCCTCAGCAAGTGCATCGAGAATTTTCTGAATACCTGTTCCCCAGTCTTGTACATAGTAGAAAGCATGAGAACAAATGACGAAATCATGCTGCTCTTCTATTCGATACTCTTCCCACTTCAGCGGCAAACACGTGATATCCTGGAAACCGATTCTTGCAGCCGCTTCCGCCAGTTCCTGCAATTGATTGGCGGCTGGATCGAGGGCAGTACAGCGCACGGAGCCTCTCGAGCGAAGAAACTGTATCAGCCAGATAGTCAGACTTCCTTCTCCGCAGCCGATGTCTAAAACACTCCAGCCTTCGCTCTCAAGCTTATCCAAGCGCGACTTCAGATGTGAAGGGATGGCCTTTTCAAGGTACTCTGTCTCCTCTTTCTTTTCGGCGCTGTATTCAAGAAACTTCTTGTAGGCTTGAGGGTTCTGTGTGTAATAGTCCATTGTGTGCTATCCGTGCTTCACGATCGATCTATTCCATGATACTGACCCGAGGCACGAGTCAGTGCTCCTACCCTTTATTCTGTTAAAAACAGTTGCATTCTTCCAGCCATGGTTGCCACTGTGTCAAATTGTAGCCATATGTGACATTCGATTCGTAAATGATTCTGGTGGGATCTCCCATTATCGGCTGGGGGAATCACTGATTTTTCTTCGAAAAACACCGTTCACCGATACGTAATTGAATCTGAAATCGATACTGTAACAGGACAACTGCGTTTTGAACAGTAAAAAGAAAGAGCTGAAGAGAATTAACCGATACTCTTAGAACAGGCGGAAAGCTATGGAGTCGGAAAATTGTGGATAAGCTGTTTATTGATAAGCGGGTTATCGTATTGTGAGTAGATTTCCCAAAGAAATACGAGCCCGGCTCCAATCGATTTACCAGTGGATAAAGAGAGGAATTTGCTTCAATGGTAACGCGCGTTCAGATCATATTCTATAGTATGCACGGCCATGTGTATGAGCTGGCGGAGGCGGTGGGGTCCGGGGCCAAGGACGTCGAGGATACAAGCGTTGATATATATCAAGTTGCCGAGTTAGTCCCGGATGAAATCCTCGAAAAGAGCGGGGCAAAAGAGGCACGCAGTAAGTTTTCACATATTCCATTTGCCAAACCGGAACAACTGGCGGAGGCGGACGCGATTCTTTTCGGCACACCGACGCGATTCGGGAACATGTGCGCCCAAATGCGGAATTTTCTGGACCAGGTCGGTCCGCTGTGGATGAAGGGGAAACTGGTCGACAAAGTCGGTAGTGTTTTTGCCTGTACCGGGTCCCAGCATGGAGGCCAGGAGACAACCCTAACAAGTTTTCACACTACACTTTTGCACCTCGGCATGATCGTCGTGGGCGTTCCTTACAGCGAACAGAAGCTCTTGAACATGGACGAGATTACAGGCGGAACCCCATACGGAGCCACCAGCATGGCCGGATTGGACGGCTCACGAAGACCTACGGAGAACGAGCTGGCAATCGCTCGGTTTCAGGGCCAACACGTGGCCCGCATTGCTCAAAAGCTGCTGAGCACACCGTGAAGCAGCGGAAAGCAAAAAGACGTCAGGAGAACAAGGATGGAAAAACGATTGTCCGGTCAGACGGTAATTATAACCGGTGCGGGAAGAGGTATCGGCAGGGCAATTGCGGTCGGATGCGCCAAAGCAGGAGCAAAAATCGCCTTGGCCTCGCGAACGGAATCCGAGCTGCAAGAGACCGCCAAGAAAGTGGAATCCGCGGGAGGCACTTCATTTGTCGTTCCGACTGATGTAACCGAGGAGGAGCAAGTCAAGAATTTGATCGAAAAAACGGAGGCTACCCTCGGTTCGGTCGATCTCCTTGTCAACAACGCCGGTCGTCTCGCACAACCCGGGCCGATGTGGGAAGCGGAACCGGAAGACTGGGTAAAGGATATTTTGGTCAACATCTACGGCGTCTTTCTCTGTTCCAAAGCGGTACTTCCGCGCATGATCGACCGTGGTGAAGGAAGAATCGTCAACATCGTGGGCGGCGGAGTGACCGGTGCTTTCGAATACGCATCGTCCTACGGTTGCAGCAAAGCCGCAGTAATGCGGTTAACCGAAACCATCGCGGAGGAACTTAAGGCAACAGGCACAGCTGTCAAAGTGTTCGCACTCACGCCGGGTCTTGTTCCTACCGAGATGACCGAGTCATTTAAGACAACAGAGGCGGGAAGGAAGTGGATGGGTGATTTGGCCGAACGGCTCGAAAAAGGCGATCACGCCCCGCCGGAATGGGCCGCAGAGATGATCGTGGAAATCGCGTCGGGAAGCCTGGATGAGCTTCACGGGAGATTTCTCACCAGCGAAAGTGACCGGGAGAATATCGACGAGCTACGTCGACGTATCCCCGAGATTATCGAACAGGATTTGCGAACACTTCGGATCCGATAGAAGAAATCAAAGGAGACACAACATGGCAAAGAGCGCAGCGGAAGCAAAATGGGAAGGCAGCCTGAAGGAAGGCAAAGGAATGATGAAGCTGGGTAGCGGCTCCTACGAAGGGCCTTTTACCTTCGATACACGTTTCGGCGACAAGCCGGGACCGACTCCGGAGGAGTTACTCGGTGCGGCTCACGCGGGCTGTTTTTCGATGGCGTTCTCGGCGGAACTCGGAAAGGCCGGGTATACACCGAACCTGATTCATACGACCGCCCAACCCGTGCTGCAGAAGGTGGATGGGGGTTTCGCCATCAAGCGTGTCCAACTGAAAACGAAGGCTGACATTCCCGGCATTAAGGAAGACGAGTTTCAACAGATTGCGCAAGGAGCGAAAGACGGTTGTCCGGTCTCCAAGGCTTTGGCCGGAGTCGAAATCGAGCTCGAGGCGGAGTTATCGTGATCATAGAGTTGTGTTTCAACCAGGCCGACTTCATTTCGGCAAACAACTTCTTTCATATGGAGGATCGAGTCACCATGGCAGATATCGCTGAACGAATACAGAAAGCGGATTGGAAGACAGAGAAACACGTCCCGGTCATCGAGTGTCCGGACCAGGTAAAGGCGGACGAGTACTTCGACGTGAAAGTCGGTCTCGGCAAAGAGGTCGCCCATCCGAACACGACGGAGCACCACATCCGATGGGTTTCTCTATACTTCCATCCAGAGGGTGGGAAATTCACGTACGACATAGGCCACTTTGAATTCGACGCACACGGCGAGTCGACAGACGGTCCGAATGAGGGGCCGGTTTATACCAATCATGTTGCAACGGCATCCATGAAAACAACCCAGCCGGGAACGTTGCACGCGGTCGCCTATTGCAACATTCACGGTCTTTGGGAAAGTACGAAAGAAATCGCATTGGGATAAGCAGGTATCAATCTGTTTCAAAGAACCGGCCCCGGAGTTCAACTCCGGGCCAGCGCCTGATTTGCTGAATCAAATATCCATCCGTGCTTCCAGAGCACGTGTAATTGTCGCAGCGGTCTCTTTCAGGTGAACAAGCGAATACTGATCCAGGTCCTCCCGCAAAGGACGCGCCCAGCCCTCGTTCATCAAAGACTCAATATCGTCTCGCATCGTCGTTAACACATTCCATGCGTGCGTCCGGGCGTCTTCGGGTGTTTGTCCGCCCGATCGCAACATGAGGTTGGTCAGCATTTTTACGTATTCCCTCTGTAACGCGCGGCGGTGGCTCGAGATTAAAGGAGATGTATTTGTGAATGATCGCCTCGGAAGATCTTCGGATTCAACGATGTTGTGAATGTCTCCCCAGATCGCATCGGTCAGATCGGTAAACAGATCGGGGATCGTGTAGGCCTCTTCGCCGGACCCGATTTTCTGTTCGCCTTCTCGGATACGTGACAGGATGAGTGGATCGAAAAGCCTGTAAAGGACATTGCGACGCATGTTCAGGATAACGTCATGGAGTGGGTAATCCGTTCGATCCGTGAGTGCCCCCCAACCAATACCCCAGTGGTACCATTTCTCGTCGATGAGCATGTTGAGGATTTTGGGGCTGAAGTGGAACGGCTCATCGGAGAAGACCCGTTCGGCAAGAACGGTCATTGCCCGTCGTTGAGTGGAGGCTGGTACAGGCTCCATAGGCAAACGGTCGTCTCTGTTTCCAGCTCGAGTTCGGGTTACATAAGCGCCGCCGATATAGCGTGCCATATCCGTCGCATACCGCCGGTAGTATCCGAGAAAGACCCCTACGGCGTTTCGCATGTCGTAGTAGGGTTCGCCTTCCTGAACGACTTCAGTTGCATTCTCCCAGGCATTCTGCATGATCTCCATTTGTTGTTCATCCCAGCCGATCGTGTCTGACGACAAATCAAACCACGCATTTGTGGGATCGAGTCCCAGGGGGCGCATCGGGGAGCCCGTCCACAGATCTTCGTCCGTTAGATATTTCAATTCGGGGTCGGTGTATTTCGAAAGGATTTCTTCCAATTCCTCTTTCTGCTCCGTCTCACTGGTTGCGGAAAGAGGTGTATATCCGCACTGAATCGCCCAGCAATCGTACGGCCCTACACAGGGGGCCCAATAATGCCCTTGCTCTTTGCCCTCCGGTGCAAGATTGAGCGGTGTGTAATCCATAATGGAGGATGTCAGGCCTTTTTCAGAAGTGATTTCCTTATCGTGTAGCTCATCCAGATCAAGCATCGTGCTCGCAACAAAGTTGTGACGGAGCCCCAGGATATGCCCTACCTCATGGCAGATAACCGACCGAATGTAATCTTTGATGAATTCCTCGATGGTCGCGTCGCTAATCTCGCCTCGTGCCGCCAACGTCCCCAATGCTCTCTGGGTTTCCTGAGCCAACAACATGCCGTACTGACAACGATGCGGCATTCCGTCCTCCGTATGTTCCTGAACGGGCTCAACCAACAACCGACGCAAACGCCGGAGATATTGGACAATTCCACCGTCGATAATGACATCGCAGTCGACAATCTGCCCCGTTAGTGGATTGGAAACCCATTGTGCCAATCCTGCGAACGGGAGTCCTTCAACAGTGTCCCAATGGACCATGTGGTATCGCGAATCCTCGGGATCCCAGTCGGCGTCGTCCGGCATTTGTTTGGCAACGACTGCTTTCTTGAATCCAGCTTTCTCGAAGGCCTTGTTCCACATTTCTACGCCCTCTTTGGCTGCTTCGCGGTACTGATGCGGGACAGTGTTCTCAATCCAGAAAACCAAAGGCTTCTTTGGAGGTGAGATCTCGGCTTCCGGGCTCGCCTTTTCGATGTTCCACCGTGTAATATTCCGCACGTACTGGGTCTTTGACTCTAAATCGGAAAGATCCTGGTACGCTTCAATGAAATACCCTACACGATCGTCGGCCAGACGAGGCTGAAAATCCGATTCGGGCAACTCGCGAAAACTCAGCCGCAGCAGTACACGCGCGCTGGATGAATCGGCAACCGCTTTCACGTCGGCAGGTTGACCGGACTTGAAGAAGAGTTTCGTGTAAATCTCGATGTTCTCCGGAAACGTCTTGACCTTCTCAACGTCGCTGTTTTCTTTGTCCAACCCGTACGAGAGTCCGAGCACACCCTGCAGTTGTCTCCCAAGATGGGCGAAATCGGAAAGCAAAAACGGGCGAATATCGATTACCGGTGAGTTGTTCGCTGGGTTCGTTGCGGCGATAGGGAAGGCCGCGATGATCGATTCGCCATAGGCTCTCTCAACCCCTCGCTTGATCGGCGAGTCCTCATCAGCCTGGTAGCGGTGATGCCGTTCGATGATTTGAACCTTTTCTTCCAAGCGGCGGAGATTGAGCACCTTCGATCCTAAGACGGCTCCCGGGAACAAAGTGCCGACTCCCTTCCCTACCTTCACACTGAACAGATAATCGTCGTCGAACTTCGCCGGTTCGATTTCCCATAGGACTTTGTCTTCTTTTAGAAATACCTTGAACAAACCTTCTTCTTTTGTGGCGTCTTTGATGAGATCTTCGTAAGGTTTCTTCTCCTCAGGCTTCTCGCCGCTGGGTTTGCCTCCCGACGGCTTGGCGCCCGGTTTCTTCTCAGCCTCGCCTTGTCCGGGCGAAACGGTCTGTGTCGTAGAGAGACTCCCGCCTTCGAGTTTCACGTTCGAATTGATGATGATCGTCGCCGCCCCGTGAGTTTCGATTTTGAGGTTCTCAATGGGCTGGCCCGGAACCGTTGTTTGCTGACAACACGGTGTCGTCGATGAAGGCGTAGCCGCGCTGACAGTCGCCGATGAGACTTCGCTGTGACATAGGGTTGGAACGAGTACGAATAGGGTAATGAGACAGACTGATAGACTCTTCACGTTGGTCCTCCCGCCTAAGGCTTCATCCATAAGAAGATAACTACTGCCAAGTTGTATATTAGGTTACCTGTAAGATAACTTGAAGCTCAAGCCGAGTGTCGGGTTGAAAGACGATTCACAATAGTCCATGATTCTAAAGAGAGATTATCATAACGGATCGGGAGTACAGACATGGCATGTATCATCGGTATCGATGTAGGTACATCGGGAACAAAAACCACCGTATTCAACGAGCAGGGCGAATGCGTAGCCTCGGCGGCGGAGGAGTATCCTCTCCTCACTCCCAGGCCGGGCTGGACCGAGCAGAATCCGGAGGACTGGTGGCAGGCGGCGGTCAAAACCTTACGGAAATGCCTATCCACAGGAGCGTTCAAAAAAGAAGATGTTAAAGCCATCGGGCTCTCGGGCCAGATGCACGGCTCTGTCTTCCTGGATAAAGACAATAATGTCGTCCGGCCGGCGATTCTCTGGAACGACAGTCGTACGGCGGAGGAGTGCGACGAAATCACACAAAAAGTGGGTGAGAAGCGGCTTCATGAAATCGCTTGTAACCCCGCCCTGACAGGATTTACCGCACCGAAGGCAGTATGGCTCAAGAATAAGGAACCGGAGAATTTCGAAAAGACAAAAACATTGCTGCTGCCGAAAGACTATGTCCGCTACCGCCTGACCGGCGAGTTGGCGGCCGAAGTCTCCGACGGAGCGGGATCGCTGCTATTCGATGTGAAGAAACGGGCGTGGTCGCCCGAAATCCTGGACGCGCTTGACATTCCAACCAGCTGGATGCCTTCGCTTTTCGAGTCGACAGACGTCTGCGGAAGAATCACCAAGACAGTCGCCGAAGAAACCGGTGTCCCGGAAGGGGTACCCGTTGCGGGCGGCGGTGCGGATAACACCTGCGGAGCAACCGGTACGGGTGTTGTCGTCGAAGGGCGGGTTCTCTCGTCTCTCGGTACCTCCGGCGTCGTCTTCGCACCGTCGACAGAGGGACGTGTCGATCCACAGGGCCGGGCGCATACGTTCTGCCACTCAGTACCGAATGTCTGGTATATGATGGGCGTCGTTCTTTCTGCGGGGATGTCGCTGAGTTGGTATCGGGATGTCATCGCGGGAGATGAACGAAGTGTCGCCGAGAAAGAGGGAAGAAACGTCTACGATGTTTTGACCCGACTCGCCGATCAAGCCCCTGTCGGTTCGGAAGGCTTGATGTTCCTCCCTTATCTCACCGGCGAACGAACCCCTCACAAGGATCCGCACGCGCGCGGTGGGTATATCGGTTTAACCATTCGTCACGGGCGGGAGCATTTGATTCGCTCGCTGCTGGAGGGAGTAACCTTCGCCATGCGCGACAGCCTCGAGATCGTCCGCGAGCAGAAAGTGACCGTGGACGAAATCCGCGCAACCGGAGGCGGAGCCAAGAGCGATTTCTGGCGGCAGCTCCAGGCGGATATCTACGGTGCGGAGATTTGCATTATCAATTCGGACGAGGGACCTGCGCTCGGCGCGGCGATCATGGGCGGTGTCGCTGCCGGACTGTGGAACACCATTCCGGAAGCCTGTGACGCGATCATCAAGGTAGTCTCGCGAACGGAGCCAAACGAAGAACGGCGAAGTGCGTATCAAGACTACTACGATGTATACCGACGTCTCTACCCGCAAATCCGGGAAAGCTGTCATACTTTATCGAAACTCGTCTCATAAGGAAGGAACAGACAAAATGGCCGACGCTTACACACCAAAACCGGAGCACAAATTCACTTTTGGCCTGTGGACCGTAGGGAATCCGGGGGGCGATCCGTTCGGCGCACCGGTCCGCCGAGGCTATGGACCGGTGGACGCGGTCAAGATGTTGTCGAAGTTGGGCGCGTACGGCGTGAATTTTCACGACAACGATCTTGTCCCTATCGATGCCACCGCCGCACAGCGCAATAAAATTGTCAAGGAATTCAAGAAAGCCCTCAATGACTACGGGATGTGTGTGCCGATGGCCACAACGAATTTGTTCTATGACCCGGTATTTCGTGACGGCGCCTTTACCTCAAACGATGCGCGTGTCCGTGCGTACGCCATCCAAAAAACGATGAACGCGATCGACCTCGGCGTCGAACTCGGTGCGACCATCTATGTATTCTGGGGCGGTCGGGAAGGCGCTGAAGCCGATTTCGGGAAAGATCCTCAGCAGGCAATTAAATGGTTCCGTGAAGCCATGAATTTCCTCTGCTCGTATGTGCGGGACCAAAAGTACGACCTGAAATTTGCTCTCGAAGCCAAACCCAACGAACCGCGCGGCGATATTTATTTCCCGACCACGGGTGCGTATCTCGGTTTTATCGAAACCCTGGATTATCCAAAGATGGTCGGTGTGAATCCGGAAGTCGCCCACGAGCAGATGGCCGGACTGAATTTCCCGCATGCTGTCGCGCAAGCGATTGAAGCCGGAAAACTGTTCCATATCGACCTGAACGACCAGAAGTACTGCCGGTACGACCAGGATCTCCGGTTCGGCTCAGAGAGCGTAAAAGCGGGATTCCTACTGGTGAAACTTCTTGAGGATTCCGGGTATAAGGGCTCGCGCCATTTCGATGCCCATGCGTATCGGACGGAAAGCCGCGAAGGCGTCAAGGATTTCGCGGCAGGCTGTATGCGTACCTATCTCATTCTCAAGGAGAAAGTCGAGCGCTGGAACGCCGATGAAGAGATTCAAGGACTGCTCAACGAAATCATCGTGGAAGATCCGGACCTGCAGAAATTGTCCAAAAAATTCTCACGAGCGAACGCGCAGGCACTCAAGAAAGCGAAGCTGGATCGAAAACAGCTGACCAAACACAAGATTCGCTACGAGAAACTGGATCAGTTGACAATTGAAATTCTGCTTGGTGTGCGGTGAGAACCGTTAGCGGTTTGCGATTGGATCAGCGCGGGAACGGAACTCCGTTCCCGCTTTTTTGTTAATTGTCATGACAATAATCGCCAGTGGTTATCCCACGATTGCAAATCAATCCGAGTGCCAGATCAACGAACAAAAGAGTGCATTAATAGACAGTTAGAAAGAACTAACGCCCGCTTTTTTCTCTACGGGTGCCCCCCCCAACTCCGCTTGGGGTGGTGCTGACTCGGAGAATACCCCGTCTGCACAGCCAATTCCATGCCCGCGATCGAGGGTGTCGCTGCGACTAATCAGGTGTTGACAAAAACATACGTTTGAATCCCAGACCACCGGTATTCTTCTCAACCCTCTCGCTTCCGGCATGGCACCCTTCTAAGAAAAAAACACCATGACCGTCATTGCGAGCGAAGCGAAGCAATCTCATTGTCCGACACACAGTGGAGAGATCGCCGCGCTTCACTCGCGATGACGGGAACATAACCGGCTGCAAACAGTCGCCTTTTCCTTGTCAAATCATCGGCTCCAACGGTCCGGGGCTCGGAAGAGAGGTTTTCAGGAGAATCGACGGATCGTTGGCGGATTATGCTCGGATGTCCCGTTCTGCATACGCCTCACATTCCTCTCTCGAAATGTACGATCCACGACCAGGGTAAGCCCACACCCACCTTCCGTATATAATTCTTGTAGAGACGATTCTTTAGAGAATAATTGAGATAACAATATGTATGCCCTTCCGCTTCATCGATACCCGGAAATGATTGAAAGCCGACCGGTACTGTTGTTGGCGTCACGCTCCGGGATCAAAATCAATGTCATGCCGGTGACGTGGTACATCCCCCTCAGTGTGTACCCGCCGCTCATCGGCGTATCTCTCTCGCCGAGTTCCTGCACCTATCGCCTCGTCCGCGAGACAGGCGAATTCGCGTTTTGTATTCCCGACGAAACGATGCTCAAAGAGATCCACTTCTGCGGAGTGCATACCGGTCACGATACCGACAAAGTCCGACACCTCGATATGCTGACAACGCGGGCGCGCGAGGTCAGCGCCCTTTTGGTATCCGATTGCATCGGCCATATCGAGTGCCGAGTCAGAGAAGATAGGCCCATCGGGAACCGCCGCTTTCTTGTCAGCGAGGTTTTATCGGCAACCGTTCAGCCGATTGCCTGGGAGGATGGGTGGACCGATGAATTCCGACTGGTTCACTACCTCGGAGGGCTCGATTATCGCGTGGGGGATGAAGTGGTGAAAGTGGAAGGGATATTGCCGGGCTATGTCCCGCCGAAACGGTACTGAGGAGCCGCGAAACCTCAGGTCTTTTCCGGCGACCACAACCCAAGTTCTTTCTCTCCGAAAACTTGTGCCTCGTAAACATACAACTCCGTCTCGGGCTTTTTCCACGCATCGGGCGGCAGTCCGGCTTTTCGGGAGGTATGCTCAAGGAAGGTCACACGGTCCCAGCCCTGCTCAACCGGTACCTGCGGCAAAAGCGTCCCATGACGTTTGCCACCCATCGGCGACGAGCCGACAATATAGAGTCCATGTTTTCCGACTTGTACATCCTCGGGGGAATCGACCCGGCGCATCGGTGTCAATACCGAGATTTCGATATCCAACTCGTTGAGCTCATCGCTGGAAACGGGCCGAAAACGGACGTCGCTCATCGCCGATTCCTGCGCCATAATTCTAACCAAATCGATGAGCGGCGTGTGATCCGCCTCGAACCGTCCCAAACACCCTCGCAAGTCCCCGTAACGATGGAGCGTCACAAAGACGCCGAACTCTTTACGGAGGTTCTCGGTGGGTTCGGGCTCATTGCGTGGCGTCCCCCGAACCGCCGTGTTTACAGCACTCCGCGCCACTTTGAGCAGGGTTCTTTTCTCTGTGTCATTTAGGAAACCTTCTTCTTCAGTCACTTTCCCCTCTCCTTTGTTCGATTTCATTCAGTTCCCGACAGCGTGAATCCTTTGGTTTGCCCTCCCCAAGACTGATGGCACCGCAAAAAGTCCAAGAATCGCCCCTCACCCTAACCCTCTCCCCGGGGGGAGAGGGGAACTTCTAATGTCAGCGGACGACTTTTTGCGACGCCGTCAAGACTGATGATGGGACCGCAAAAAGTCGGGAGAGCTCTTCTCCCTCTCCCTCTGGGAGAGGGCTCGGGGTGAGGGCACGTTGCATTATCCGCTGACGTTCCTTTGTGTGTGACAGACCCCTGTCATCATCCAAACCCTTTGCCGCTGATTCATTTGCTGTCTCTGGCGAATACACAAGATAATCATAATACGCGAATCCAATGCAATGATCGCCCCTCACCCTCTCCCACAATACTGTTTACTTAAGGAATTATAGAAAAAAATGTGAAAAGA
>CAZTDD010000070.1:0-36268 GCA_964612675.1 uncultured bacterium | reverse complement strand
CCGCCATACTGTTTTCAACTGCCGAATTTAGGTTGATCAAACTCCCGTTCACCACCGCCTGGAAAAGGGCGCGAGACTTTCCTACTATTCGCGCGTGCGGGGCTCGGCCGCAGAGCGTTATATCTCACGCGCTTGTTTTCTGAAGACAGGAATTGGTACATTCAAAAGAGAAACCTAATTGGAGATGCCTCTATGGAAAACCGACGTGACTTTTTGAAATCGTTAGCGGCACTCACTTCCGGTGTCGCTTTATCATCCAACGCCCACGGAGCGGCCGGAGCCAAAGCGAGCGATCGTTTGGGCGACTTGCTGCCGACGCGGACTCTCGGTCGGACCGGCGAACAGATTCCGATGCTGGGAGTCGGAGGCTGGCATATCGGCCGCATGAGCGAAAGCGAAGCGCAGCGTACAATCGAAACCGCACTGGAGGGCGGCGTTCGTTTTTTTGATACCGCGTCTCACTATCAGAGCGGAGGCAGTGAAAGACGTTTGGGGAAACTTCTCGTTCCCGAGTACCGCGATGCCATTTTCCTCATGACGAAAGCGCATCTGAAAGACGCGGACTCTGTCCGTCAGCAACTGGATACCTCGTTGCGCCGACTCAATACCGATTATTTGGACCTGTGGCAGATGCACGAAGTCATGAGCCTGGACGACCTCAACAACCGGATCGACAACGGTGTGCTCGATGTGTTTCGCGAGGCGAAAGAATCCGGCAAAGCGCGGTATATCGGATTCACCGGCCATAGGACCCCGGCCACCCATGAACGAATACTCGAGTTGACGGATATGTTCGACACGTGCCAAATGCCGGTGAATGCAGCCGATCCGAGTTATGGCAGCTTTATCAATAATGTGATGCCGAAGCTGGTGGATCACAACCTGGGGATTCTTGCGATGAAGACGCTGGGTTGCGGCGGATTTTTCGGCGGGACGACGTTCGGTCAGCACGGCAATCGCCCCAAAGTCGTACCGGACCGAATCAGTATGCGGGAAGCGATTCATTTTGTCTGGTCGCTGCCGGTGACAACGTTGATTAGTGGGCCGGATGATGCCGCGCAAATCCAGGAGAAGATCGATCTCGCACGTTCGTTCGATGGGATGAGCGAGCAGGAACGGTATGCGTTGATTGAAAAGGTTGCGGATCTTGCGGGCGATGAGACGGAGTTCTACAAAGCGTCCGGGTTGCCGGTCAGCGATTGGAAGCGGTATTGAGAATCGGAAAGGCCGGCGGGCAAGACACCGGAACGGAAGACGTCCGTTGGGAAGATATTGAAACACGAAAGCACGAAAGAGACACGAAAGCACGAAAGAGGAAAGACAAGAAGCAGAGTAAGTCTTTTTTCAGATGGTTTTCATCCCCAAATCACCGGCTCCGACTGTCTGGGGCACGGAATGACGATACGTTACGGCGTATCTGTGTCACCAGCCTCGAAAAGGGATGGTTTCTACCACCTTCAACAAGACTCCAACAACGATATCATGATTCGAGGAAGCGCTATGTCGGGGATTCGACATTGGTTGAATCCCCGGCACGTGTCCGAATAACGACTGTTGCGAGGCTCGAACATGAATACGAACCTGACTCGCCGCGACTGTATGCGGCTTATGACCTGCGGTGCGGCATCCCTGGCCGTGCCACAGAACGCATCGGGAAAAGCCAAGTCCGGGAAAAGACCGAACATCGTTTTGATCATGGCGGACGATATGGGGTATTCCGATATTGGCTGTTACGGCGGCGAGGTCAACACGCCGAACATCGACAGACTGGCTCACGGCGGGATCCGGTTCACGCAGTTTTATAACTGTGCGAAATGCGGCCCCACTCGCGCAACATTGCTTACCGGTCTCTACAATCAACAGGTTGGTGTTCACGGCTACCCGGACAAGATGCGTTCATGCGTCACCATCGCTGAAGCGCTGAAGAGCGTCGGATACCGCACATTGATGACGGGGAAATGGCATGCGGGTGAACTTCCCGTCGAACGTGGATTTGACCGTTATTATGGATTGACCGACGGCTGCTGCAATTTCTTTAACCCGGGGCGCAAGCGTATCGGTGAACCGGAACCGGGGCGGAAAGGTGCGAATCGGATTCGAAAATGGGCAATCGAAGACCAGGTATTCCGGCCGTACACACCCAAAGACAAAGATTTCTATACCACCGATGCCTTCACCGATTACGCGCTGGATTATTTGGACGAGTACGCGGACGAAGATAAGCCTTTCTTCCTATACCTCGCCTACACAGCTCCGCATTATCCACTTCATGCATTTCCGGAAGATATTGCGAAATACAAAGGGAAGTATATGGACGGCTGGGAGCGGCTTCGCGAGCAGCGTTACAAGCGTATGGTCGAGATGGGGCTGATCGATCCTCGTTGGAAAATGTCGCCACGAGATCCTACGGTTCCACGCTGGGAAGAGGTTGATAACAAGGACGAATGGGATTTGAAGATGGCAGTGTATGCTGCGATGATCGACCGGATGGACTGGAATATCGGGCGAGTCATGAAGAAGATTCGCGATCTTGGCGAAGAAGAGAATACACTTGTGATGTTTCTCTCCGATAACGGCGGATGTGCGGAAGAAGAAAACAAAACACCCGATACTCCTCCAGGACCTGTGGAGTCGTACCGATCGGTCGACAAACCGTGGGCGAACGCGAGTAATACGCCGTTCCGAAAATACAAGAGCTGGGACCACGAGGGAGGGATCTGTACGCCCTTTGTTGCGTATTGGCCGAAGGTGATCGGCAACAACGGCGGGATTACCCGTGAGGTGGGCCACATTATCGATGTGCTCGCTACATGTATCGATATCGCCGGGGCCGAATATCCCAGTAGGTACAAGGATCATGATGTTTTGCCGCTGGAAGGCAAGAGTCTTTTGCCGGTTTTCGAAACCGGTGAACGACAAGGTCATGACGCACTGTTCTGGGAATTTGCGGGACGGCGTGCGGTACGCGAAGGCAAATGGAAACTTGTTGCGAAACGGGATGGAGACTGGGAACTGTATGATATGGAGAAAGATCGTACGGAGCTCCACAATCTTGCAGACACGTATCCGGAACGAGTTAAGCGGATGGCGGCCATGCATGATGCGTGGGTCGAAAAATGCGAGCGGATGTCGTCGTCGTGACCTGGTGGATAGAGAGGCTGCAAGAGGTCGCAAAAGAACAAAAGAAATCTCAACCCCCTCCTAACCTCCCCCGATCTTCGGGGGAGGAACGGGTTGTTCTTCTCTCGAAGAATCGAGGAAGATTTGTATCCGAGCTGAGGATTTCTGTCTACACTGAGGTTTTCTGTCTACACTGAGGTTTTCTGTCTACACTGAGGTTTTGCGTTCGAACTGGAGAATTCTGTCCAAACTGGCGATTTGTGTTCGAACACTAGTTCTCCCCCAAAGATTGGGGGAGATTCAGAGGGGGTTGAAAACTTCTAGCCCTTTAACTTTTTGCCGAATTATTATCGGCGAGGAGGAATATTGAAATGACACGATCTACTCACAGGAAAGAAAATCGGCGGGAATTTATCAAAATACTCTCGGGCGGTGCGGCGGCCGGCCCGTTCTTTCTCCGTCGACAGGCGAATGCTTCCACAGAAGCCCCGCGTCCGAACATTGTTCTGATCATGGCCGACGATCTTGGCTATGAATGTATTGGAGCATACAAGGGAACATCCTATGAAACGCCGAACCTCGATCGACTGGCGAAAACCGGTATGCGTTTCGATTACGCGCACAGTTGTCCGAAATGTGTCCCGTCCCGGGTGTGTATTCTTACCGGCCGCTACGGGTTTCGAAATTATATCGGTTGGGGAGAAATTCCCGACGATGAGATCACATTCGGTCATGTTCTCAGTTCGGCGGACTACGCGACAGCGCTGGCGGGGAAATGGCAGCTCGCCCTACTGAAGGAAGAACCGCACCATGTGACAAGAATGGGGTTTCAGAAAAACTGTTGTTGGGCGTGGCATGAAGGATCCCGGTATTATCAGCCCATGATTTATCAAAATGGAGATATTATTGGGAATATTGAAGACGAATACGGACCGGATGTTTACTGTGATTTCCTGATTGATTTTATGAAGGAGAACCGTGACCAACAGTTTTTGGCTTATTATCCGGCGGCATTAACGCATTTTCCAAAAACCGGCGGGCCGTATAAAGAACCACCCGGCCCGGACGGCGAGCACAAAAGCTACAAAGAAATGGTGGAATATCTCGACCGGTTGGTGGGGCGAATTGAGAAGAGTCTGGATGAGCTGGGGCTTCGTGAGAATACCCTGATCCTGTTTACCGGCGATAATGGTACTCCGAAACGGGTGACCTCGCTGTGCAATGGGAAAGAGATCCAGGGCGGCAAAGGCACGCTGACCGATGCGGGGACGCGCGTTCCGCTAATTGCGAATTGGAAAGGTGTTATTCCACCGGGGAGTGTTTGCGACGATTTGATCGATTTCAGCGATTTTCTGCCGACATTCGCCGAGTTGGCAGGCGCTGAGTTACCCGAAGACAGAATTATTGACGGGCACAGTTTTGCGTATCGATTGCTCGGCGCCCCGGGCGAGCCACGGGAGTGGATTTATACGCAGTGGCAGGGGAAATCGTGGGTCCGCACGCACCGCTGGAAGCTCTATGACGATGGGCGATTGTACGATCTGAAAAATGACAAAATGGAGGAGAATCCAATACCTCTTTATGTTCAATCCGATGAAGCGGCGGCTGTTCGGAAGAGGCTGAAGGGAGTTTTTAAATCGTTGAGAGAGGGAAATCGTTGAGAGAGGGAAATCGTTGAGAGAGGAAAATCGTTGAGAGAGGAGTAGTAAAGCCCAAGCGGGATTCAGTCTCGGAAATGTCATGGCGTTGAGTAAGGCGTTCGGCAAGTCTACGCGTATTCTACATCCGGCAGATTTTGTTTTAAAAAAGGCTGTTGCCCTCTTCTCTCGACGAGAGTATAATGTCATCAAAAATAGTCTGGTTACTGTTTGAACTGACATAATCGAAGCAAGTCGGGTCGCCGACGGTGAGAGGGCTATCATGACCGAATTCACGGTCAAATTACTTATCTTGGGATTGCCGGGTATAATCTGTTACTTCTTGTGGCAGAAACTGATCGGCAGGCGTGAGAAGACCACGGTTGAGGTAATCCTCTACGTTTTTGTATATACAATTCTTGCATACATGCTCGTGTACGCGTACGAGTCTCTTGTCTATTTCGCTGTCGGCGGGCAATTTGACTCACAGGCCAAAACCATCCTGCTAGGCGAGGATTGGGAGGTGACTCCCCAGCTCATGTTGCGAGCGATTTGTGCGGGTGTTGTGCTGGCCTATCTTCTAGCGTATTGTGTTCGTTACAACATCGCTAATCGTCTTGGACAGAGGATCCGGGCAACTCAGCGGTATGGCGACGAGGATGTATGGCACTACTTTCATAACGCGCCCCAGGATCAGAAAAACGAAGGCTGGGTGATGGTGCGGGACTTGAAAACCGATCTTACGTACCATTGTTATATTTCCGTATGGTCAGAGTCCGGCATGGATAGAGAACTTGTACTATCGGATGTCTCCGTATACTCGAGCAGTACAGCGGAATACTTATACGATGCGCAACACATTTATCTTAGTCGTGCGAGAGATGAATTAACGATAGAAGTTCCTCCACATGATGCCGAACAGGATGAGGCCTACATTAAGACTAAAGAAGACGTCAAGGAGCAAGGCAATGAGTGACAATAGGCGTCCATTAACAGAAGGTATTGAGAAGAAGGGCGGTGTGAATCAGCCCCCGAAGACACCGAAGCAACATATCAAGCCGCCGCCTCAGAAGCCTCAAAAGGCTGAGAAATAGGGCCATTGGCCTCAATAGACCGCGATAACATGCGGAGCGATTGCTTCCAGGCAAGTGGCAAAAGCTGGAGATGAGCGATCAGGATCCAGCCGCGCCTCAACGTGTTCGGCCCTCATCTGTTGGACCATGACCCCTGAACCATTGTGCCTGTTAATGGAACGGAAATCTGGTCTATTTCTGCCAATCTACAACCCCCGCTTCCTTCGCGCATCTTCGACAATCGCATCAATCTCCCGGATCTGGTCGCCCTCCAATACCGGCTCATACTCGCGATTCCAAAGCTCCCGAGCGCGTTCGAGTGCCCTCGCCTCCATGCCTTTCGTTGACTGATTCTGAAAAGCTTCCCACGGGGCACATTCGAAAAGATCCGACAGAAAGAACTCTTTTCTGAAGTTCTCGGCCGTGTGCGGGTGCGTCAGGAAATTTCCGTCAATTCCGACTTCACGTATGACGTCCAAAGCGAGTGTCTCCTCTGAGACAACGAATCCTCGCAAAAACTCGCGGATCGCACGCGCGAATTCGTTGTCGATGACCAGCTGCTGCGGCGAGAATGTGACTGCGTTTTCGAGATGCCCCAGTGTTCCGATTCCAACTGCCCCAAAAAGAACCGGCACAAGCATACTCATCGCCTTCTCGAATCCCGCCTGAATGCCCGGAAAACAGGCGTCCGTTTTTCCACCATGGCACCCGCTTGGACATCCGTAATATTCGTTGATCATCTGGACGGACGCTGCAAGCACACGCATGCGGCCGGGACTGCCATATGGAAAAATGCAGGAACGCATATCGGCCATTGAGGGGCAGATATCTATGCTCATTACAGCGTTTTCGTCGACGGAATACCCCAGCACCAGCCCACCAAGGGTCTCCGCAATTCCCAGTGCCAGTGTCCCGGCGCAGGTTGCGGGAGCGGTGGCGGAGGCGTTCGGCATGGTGTCCAGGGATTGCGGCAAACCGGCCTCCACATAGTCGATCAGAATGTCGGCCATGTTGCGGTCGATACAAAGCGGACTGCGCGCCTCCGCATAGCCCACGAGGCACGGGTTCTTTCTCAAATTCTCTCGGCTTCCGGCGACGACTTCGGCGATTCGGATCATGTCGCGAACGTCATCCCGGTTGAACGTTTCGATGCCGCCGAGTTTCCGTGTGTTTTTTACGAGTTCGGCGGCCATCATGACGGGACGGATCGTGGAGGGGACCTCCTGAGCCGCCACCGGGAGCCCCATGAAGTCGATATTTTCCAGCGCGTCGGCCATGCGAATGGAGCGACGAACATCGTCCAGGTTCGCAGGACGCCTTTGACCGGCTGTATCGAGAATGAAGCAACAGAAACCACCGGTATTGACCGAGAAGTCGGGACGTATGGCGGGAGGGCGCGTACTGAAGAGAATTTGTGAATACCGAACGGCCATTCGTTCCGGAATGCGTTTCCGATCTGCGTAGTCGCATCCCATTGTCTTCACGAAGCGTTGGACGAGACCGGCGGGGAACTTCACGACTGAGGTATTACGATCTACAGCGCACCCTGCGTTCTCCAGGTAATCGAGTGCGCGCGTGCTGTCGATTTTCATGCCATTTGTCTCGAGTATTTCGAGGGCCGCGGCATGGATCTGTTCCATCTCTTCCAGGGACAAGATGGATAGAGGTTTTGATAGGCTTGCCATGGAGTGTGTTGTCTCTTTCTACGTGTCTGTGTCGGAGCATCTCCGAGTGACCTGTTCGCTTACAGGGATCCGACCATGAAACTTACCGGCGGCGCGTTGTCCGCTGTTACGGTGACATTGAGGTTCCGCGTTCCCGGCACCTTGGGTTGAATGGTGACCAATCGGCCCGCGTCAGGCAGCACGTCAAAGTGTTGATCGCTTATCCATGCCGCATCCGGCGGATCGAAAGAGATCCGTACATTTCGTATGTACCTGCGCTCGAACGAACGGACGGTCATCCGCCAAGGTCCTTTGTCCTCCGCGAACGTAATGATATGCAGTTGCGCCTCGGGTAGAGACACATCTGCGATAGGCCGACAGAACAGCGACGCCTGCAGTTCGGGAGGTACTCGCGGGTCCGACCTTTCCTGTTGGGGAGAGAGACCGGGGATCGGAGAACCATCTCTCAAAGTAAGCATGGGAACAGCGGCGCGGGCGAGTTTGCTGAAGGTCAGCGGTTCTCCGGCAAATGCACCCAGCACAGGTAAGTCGTCGTCGCGCAACGCACGTTCCGCCCACGACTCGGGAGTCGAGGACCAAACAAGTGCAGCCGTGCCGGCGGGTACGTCTACTGTCGCCGCCGCTCGCCGGTCGCTCGCCGGCGCAAGTGGATCGAAAACCATCAGCAGTCCATTTACCGGTGTCTTCGCCGAGTTGACAAGCCATGCCTCGAATCGATCGTCATTTCGGCGGAGGCTGAGAATAGCCGGTTCACAGGATCGTTTCACGGCCCAGAATCCCTTTGTCGGTCTGCCGAGTGTGTCAATGAGAGCGGAGGATATCCCGGGCCAGACGGCGGCGAGTTTTCCTGCAATAAATCCGGGGGTCGTTCCCGGATGGATCCGCGTGTTTTCTATCTTTCTGCGCAAGATATTCGCTTGGATGGATTGCGTGGTTCGGATGGTATCGGCAAGGCTTTCGGTTCCGTACCAATCGTCGAATCGGTCCCGGTATGGGTAATCCTTCGGCAACTTCCAGGCCGGGGGAGGCGAACCGCGTTCGTCTTTATCGAGGAAATCTACCCACGTTTCCAAGTTCGGGGCGACGAGGGGGGCGATGCGACTCAGTCTGTCCGTGTGGTCGCCGTCGGTGATGGAAACAATGGGGCGTTGATGGTTCAGTTTATTGAAAGAGTCGAGTGCCGAATCCCTCGTACCGGTGGAGCGCTCCGATGATGTCCATCCCACAACACAGGGATGGGTCTCCAGGTTCATCAGAGTTTCCTGATTCAAGCGATGGCCTTCTGTTGGGATCTCCTGAAGAACGAGAATTCCCGCCGAGTCGCATGCGTCATAGAAAAGGCTGTCTTCGAATCTATTTCGTCCAACCCAGAGTGCGTTGAGATTTGACTGGAAGAGCCTTTGGAACGGTTCGACTAATAGAGACGATGGGTTGGGATGGAACGGATCGGTTGAGGTCCACTCGGTTCCGTAGATCGGGACGGGCGTGTTATTGACAAGCAGCGTTCCGTCTTCCCGCCAATCGACTGTACGAAATCCCAACATTACCCATCGTTCGGCGAGCACCGTATTCAGCTGCCGGATTCTCACACGCAGAGGGTACACGTGGCTCTCGTCGACACCGCGAGGCCACCACAGACGGGGATTCTCTTCTTCGATTCGGAGCTGAAATCGGTTTTCGCCGGGTTCCAGCAACTCCGGTCTGCCCCAATGATGATAGCGTGACAACTGTCCTTTCACTTCAGGAAGACGCAGAGAGGCGTAGGTGTAGATTCTGCGCGAAACGGAGGAGCGGTTGCTGACGTGGATGGTGAGATCCACCGTTCCGAGCGAACGATCTTCAGCCAACCCGACACGAGCAGCGATCCCGTCGATACGGATTTCCGGCTGTGGAGCGATCCGGACTTTACCTTCCAGCCCGCAGCGATGCAACACCATGCCGGGGAGGTCGGAGGGGGATAGCTGTGGGCCGTGCGTGGGGTCGAAACGGATGACGAGGCGATTGCGGCGTTCTTTGTGAAGGGACTCGCCAAGGTCCGCTTCGAAGGTCGTGAAACCTCGTTTTTCCAATTGGAGCGGATTTCCGTTCATCCAAACCGAGGTGACGCCGAAAAGGCCGTCCAGGATAGCCATCCGGTTGGAGACGTCCACTCCGGAAGGCCAATTGAACTCGTAAGCAAGCCACCAGGAGGTATCGTTGAGCCAGCTCATTTGCTCCAGGTTCCGGTTTCTTCGAGGGTCGGGGATCAGGCCGCGCTCAACAGCGAGTGCGTGCATCTCACGGGGCCGAGTAACAAGGATCCACGGGCTCGCAGGATTTTCTCCTGTGATGAACCCCTCGGGTGTGCTATCCGCCGGAGAGGCGGTCAGGCACCAGGTCGAAGAGAGAATCATCTCCGCTCCCTGCACTTCGGGTGTTGTGCACGGGCAGAGGTCCGCAGACGCTGTGGAGAGTCGGCTATAGAACCCGCTCTCCTGGAAAGAGTTCTCGCCGAAGGCTTTCTGTCCCGGGCTACAAATTACGGCCCAGAGAATTAAGTAGAACGATAACAGGTACATAGACAATACCTCGATAGCAAAAAATACCGGTGCCGCCTATTATAGCGGTCCGCTCATGAGTCTCGACTGTTGTCCCGTCCATTCTGTTCCCAAAAACCCTGGAATTTGCGGAATAACCGGCGTTCGGGGGATTGGACGACAACCGATAACGGCGTATAATCATAGAAACGTAGTAATTAGAACGAACGGCGGTCGAAAATCTAACTCTCGTCGTTCGACATGTTGTTTTTTCGATGGTACGTATCCCTCTCGTATCCGGGAGGAACTGGAGAGGGTCGTATTGGAAGAAGGGTAGCTCGTGATTCATTTTCGACTCGTCGCAGCCTGCTTTTATTTCCTCTTGTTCTGCGGTTTTTTTGCCACCGCCATCGTGGCACATCGGCGTATCCGGTTCCTGCATCCTCGTCCTCTATTCCTGGGGCTGTTTTTGCTTGCTTGTTATGGTTTGACGAACCTTCTGGAACACAGCGCGGCATTTCATGAAATCCATTGGCTCAGCACGGGATTCCTACACAATTTCTTCCATGATTTTGTTTTTCCGGTGATCGGGAGTCTCCTGACGATTGTCGCGTTGATCGTGGAAGCGATCAGCCGGTCGCGGCACATCAAAGATATTTCATATCGAATGCAGGAACTACTGAACAGCATCATCCTGAGTTCGCCGGAAGCGGTTGTTGGGTACGACCTCGATAACCGTGTGACGGTATGGAACCGAGCAGCGGCGCGGCTTTTTGGGTATAGCCGAGAGGAGGTCCTGGGAGAGACGATTTGGGATCGGTTGGCCGCGCCGGAGATGCGAGAGCGGTTGAGCGAGATGTGGGACCATCTGAAAACCCAAGGTCCGCTTGAAGATTATCCTCTATCGATGTTCACGCGCGACGGACGGCCTTTGCAGTTGCGAGTGTCGTCCTTCCCCATTCGCAGCGATGACGGTCAGATCATCGGCCGAGCGAGCATTTACCGTCAATGCGAGGAAGAAGAACGGCTGGCGTTCCTCGTCGGGTCGTTTCGTTCTCATTTGGACGTGCGGCGTGGATTCCGGGATTTTGTCGAACAGCTGCGCCGGATTGTGCCCCATGACGAAGCGATGGTTTTTACGCGGAATGAAAGCGATGACGGACTGCGCCTGTATGTATCCACGGGCTCGAATCCGAGTCTCGATTTGCTGCCGATATCTTTCTCCCCCACGAGCGTCCTCATGCAGGGGCTTCAAGGGAATATCAGCCGGGTGGGAGTGCGGACTCAGTTGATGGATTCGGAAGAAGGGAAGATTTTCGATATAGCGGGAATGGAATCTTGTTTGGTGTTGCCATTGCAGGAGAGTCATGGGGTCGTCGGCGTACTGGCCTTGTTCTCTTCTCGTCAACATGCGTTTTCAAAGGAACACGAACGTACCCTGCGGCTGCTCGCACAGCATCTCGGACCAGCCGTATCGAGCATGCAGCTCTTCTCGGCCTTGTCCGATTTCGAGGCGGAATCGGAGGAGCCGTCGGAGGAAGCGGAAGACGGAGTCGCACTTGTTTCGGTCAATGACGGAACATTGGTATCCGCTAATAATAGTTTTCGAGCGATGCTCAATCTTGCGTCGGACGAGATCTCTACCTATCGCCTCATGGACTTCATGCCGAGCGATAAGCAACACCGAGCGGAACAGATCCTCGCGTCGGCCAAAAAAGGTGAAACGCTTACCGATGAGATTCAACTGAAATCCACCGATCATCATCTTGTTTGGGCGGAAGTGCGCGGGAAGATGCTTCATTTCGCCGGTCGGGCGCATGTGCTCCTCATGTTCCACGATATTACGCAACAGCGCCGGCTGTACGATGAGGTTTCCGAGCGGGAGCAGAGATATCGCTTTCTACTCGAGAGTTTCGGCCGCATCAGCGATATTGTCTATATGGTTGATGGAGAGGGCCATTATCTGTATTGCAACGAATCGTTTGAGAAAACCCTGAAATATCCTGTGGAGGACTTCGCCGCCGAGCCCACGAAGTATCTTACGGATAACCCGCTTAACCAATACATCACCGAAAAACGGCAATTTCAGGACGAGGAACGCGAAGGAACACCGTTCCTCATGGAATTAAACGACGCGGACAGAAAACGGGTATTGTTCGAGGTGACGGAGAAGCGGTTGCCTCTGCAGGACGGGACCACGGGACTGATCGGCGTGATGCGAAATCTAACGGAACGTCGTTTTCTGGAGGAGCGAATTCTGCAAGATAACCAGGAGCTTACGCTTCTGAATGCACGATTGGAGAAGCTGGCAAAGGTCAAGGATGAGTTTCTTGCGAATACTTCCCATGAATTGAGGACACCTCTGAATTCCATTTTGGGGTTCACGTCGCTGATTTTGGAGGAAGACAGCCTGAGCTCGGACGAGGTTCACGAGTTTCTCGGCAGTATCCATTGCAGTGCCCGGCATTTGCTGACCTTAATCAACGATATTCTCGACATCGCGAAGATTGAATCGGGGGAGGTTCAGCTGCAAGCGCGTCCCATTCCGCTGGGCGAAGTTCTAGCCGAGGTTCAGTCTATCAGCCACGTACAGGCACGGGAACAGAATCTCGATCTTGTCTTCGAACCCGTTCCCCCCAACGTTCCCGACTTGATGGGAGATCGCGAGAAAGTGACGCGGATTCTTCTCAATCTCGTTTCGAACAGCATTAAGTTCACACCCCAGGGTCGGATAACCGTTCGCCCCAACTACGAATGCCATCCCGGCTATGTCCAAATCGATGTCCGGGATACGGGGATCGGGATCGAGGAGGACATGCTGGAATCGGTCTTCGAGGCGTTCAGGCAAGTGGACGGTTCTTCCACACGGTCGTATGCGGGTACCGGCCTGGGACTTACAATTTGCAGGCAGCTGGTCGAGGTGATGGGAGGGACGATTTGGATCCAGAGTGACGGCAAGGACAAAGGGACCACTGTCTCTTTTACCGTTCCCCTGGCCGACAATGAGTTTCAGGAGGAACCCGCCGAATCTTCCGTCTATGTTTCCGATAGGAATGAAGTGAGACCTTCCGTTTAGAAGACTCTTTTTACGCAGTACAATCTCTAGAGTTCAAATTGACAGCGAGGGGATTTTGCGATACGCACCTGGTTTGCGATCCGCGCCCCTTGCACAGGATATTATGCCTCTGACGGATGCTCAAATTCATGCCCTGAAGACGCCGCTCACTTCAGTGATCGGATACGCGGAGTCGCTGCTTCAAGGCGACTACGGTCCGATTCAGTCTGAACAGACGGAAGCCGTCGATGTAATCGTGAAGAGATCTCGCGAGATGCTGGATTTGTTGGAAACCATGCGGGGAGATTCTTCGCAGCGATAATTCCGACTCGGATTCAGGGAGCCGTATCGGGATCGACGACTTTCCGGCCGTCGTGGAACCGAACGCAATTGCGACCAGCGGCTTTGGCCCCGTACAGGGCCTCGTCCGCCTGGTTGATCAGGTTCTCCCACGAGAGTTCCGGATTCTTAACAAGATTTTTTCCGGTCAATACTGCGACACCGATACTGATGGTCAGTGTTACTTGAAACTGATCATTTTCAAATGCATGGTCTTCTACAGCCTGACGTATGCGCTCGGCAAACGTGATAGCGCCTTCCCGCTCCGTTTCGAACAGCACGGCGATAAATTCTTCCCCACCGTACCGCGCCAGTAGATCGCTCTGACGGACATTTCGACTCAGGACGCGTGAAAGTTCCTGAAGCACTCTGTCCCCGAACCCGTGGCCGTACTTATCGTTGATTTTCTTGAAGTGATCGATGTCCATCATCAGCGCAGACATATCTCTTTGGTGTCGGCGGGCACGGCCGATTTCGGTATCCATTCGTTTCTTGAAGCTCCGCCGGTTGTTCAAACCGGTAAGCGCATCATGAAGGGAAAGATCCTCGAAGTGCAGCTTCAGATCCTCTAACTCGTCCATCTGCCGTTTTAAGCGGACGAGCACCCCTACGCGCGCTCGGAGCTCATGGACATAGAACGGTTTTGTTATGTATTCCTCGGCGCCGGCCTCGAGCCAGTGCAGGAGGGAGTGTTTGTCAGCGGTTTCGGACCCCAGCGCGAGAATCGGTATGCGTTGGGTTTTCGGATTGGCCTTGATCTTCCGGCAGAGTTCATCCCCTTCGTCTCCCACGGTGTCCACATCAAGAATGACGAGATCCGGCAGGATCTTGAGTGTTTGTTTGATTACAGAAGCGTTGTCACTTACTTGAACAAAGCTATAGGACTCGTCCGCAAGCAGGTTTTCAATCGATCGGACGTCCTCAGCGCTGTCGTCAACCACCAAGATTCGAGTCACTGCCAATCACCACCTGATCACTGCCTGAAGAGATATTCTAATCAAAAGGGGCCTTGCGGAAAGACCATCCGCAAGGCCCTCTCTATCGTATCCAATGCAATACGCACGCCAGAAGAACCGACCGAGTTGTAGACTAGCGTCCGCCCAACCGATTTACGCGAACCGGGCCGCCTCCGGACCGCATCATGATGTCGCCGATGCTCACGATGCCGTTCGAGGCGTCGTAGGGAACGCCGTACCGAATGCCGTTGCTTCCGCCGTACATCTCTTCGGCGGCGGGTGCAAAGGCCATCATCATATAGTCGCCTTCTTCCAACGGCGGGTCATACTGAGTACCGCCATAGTCACCGCTCGGGTTCTTCGGATCGTTGTCTGCATAATAGTAGACATCATTGCCGCTTATTCCAAAACGTTCCGAATGACCGCCGCTCGCATCTTGCAAGCTTTTTGGAGCGAAAGGATCTTTCGGAACGGAAGACATATACGAGATCGGACTTGTAAGCGGCGCGAGCACATCCAGCTGACGTCGGCTCGCCTCGGGACGATTGCCGACACCGTTGAATGTTTCCGCTATCCGATCCCGTCCCCAGGTGGTGTCGTCATCCCAGAAATCGACCAATAATACGCCTTTATCCAAACGCAGCTGTTCGATTGCCGTCAAGGTCGAACGCATGTCCGAGTACGAACGAGACACCTTTGCCTTGATCTGCGCGTTTAGGAAATTGGGTACGGCAATTGCGGCAAGAATACCGATGATTGCCACCACGATAAGTAGTTCAATCAAAGTGAAACCCACGCGACCCCTTTTGTCACTCATAAGACTTTCTCCTCTCCGAGCAAAATGGTTTATCACTCGCCTCATATATTTCTATATTCAATTGACTCCAGAGGTAACTCTAGATGCATGTTGCTCAACTTCACGCTCTAAGCCCACTACCATGATTAACACGAATCCGGGCGTAGGAGAAGTGAAGGAATTAGAGGCCAATCGATACGCTGTCCGATCCTTGCTCTTTCCGGGCTATGAGATTTTAAGAAGCGGTACATACCCTCGGTTCTCGACAGATATAAGAAGTTGTGCCACGGGCGACACCACCGGGAGCATGATACCACGCTCACCGGATATTTGTACCCTCGAATGGAAATCCAGGCTCAATATCCCTTGGCTGCCACCACCCTGCCGGAAGACGGCTTTCCGCACAGAATACAGGGGCCATCTTGCTTCTCTTGGGAGAACGGGATGCAGCGAATGGTGGCTTTTGTCTCCTCCTGTAGGCGGTCTTCGCAGGCCCGGTCCCCACACCAATGGATCCGGAAGAAGCCGGAATTTTCGTCGTTTTTCCGTTTCATTTCCTCATAATCGCCGGTATCGAACGTGTTCTCTTCCATGCGGCGTCTGGCCTTCTCAAAGAGATCCGCCTGGATTGTCTCGAGTGTCTCCTGGATTTTAGTTTGGGCTTCGGCGACAGGGGCGAATATCTTCTCCCCATTATCTCGCCGAACCAGGACGATCTGTTCTTTTTCAAGGTCGCGCGGTCCGATCTCCACACGGATCGGGACACCCCGGACCTCCCACTCATTGTATTTGAATCCGGGTTTATAGCCTTCTCTGTCGTCCACGCGGAATGCGAAGTTATTCCAATCTCCGGTGATTCTCTCGACACCTTCGAGAACGGTGGGACGGAATTTCTCTTTGGGCCATATTGGAACGACCACAACGGGTAGAGGAGAGAGCCGGGGAGGAATCACCAGTCCGTCGTCATCGCTGTGCGTCATGATCAGACCGCCGATCAGCCGCGTGGAGACTCCCCAACTGGTCGCATGAACGTACTGGCGCTCACCGCTTTCGTCCTGATAGGTAACATCGAAGGCCTTGGCAAAGTTCTGGCCGAGGTTGTGTGACGTTCCCGCTTGGAGGGCGCGGTTATCCTGCATCATGGCCTCGATACAGTACGTTCGTTTGGCGCCCGCGAATTTCTC
Organism: uncultured bacterium; assembly: GCA_964612675.1. Lineage (GTDB taxonomy): Bacteria > Hinthialibacterota > Hinthialibacteria > Hinthialibacterales > JAKPRU01 > CAZTDD01. Next base: position 19,907 of record CAZTDD010000070.1, on the reverse strand, counting down.
TTTCTCGCTCTTTTGGCCGCAGATAACGGGCATCGCCATGTAGTCTTCCGCGAACCGGCGGTAGACCTCGAGCATACGCAGGGTTTCTTCTTCCGCGTCCTGGTCGGTGGCATGTGCCGTGTGCCCTTCCTGCCAGAGAAACTCAGTCGTCCGGAGGAAAAGCCGGGTACGCATCTCCCAGCGGACGACGTTCGCCCACTGATTGAGCAGCATAGGCAGATCCCGGTACGACTCGATCCACTTTTTGTACATCGACCAGATGATCGTTTCGGAGGTCGGGCGGATGACCAGCGGTTCTTCGAGTTCCTTGCCTCCGCCATGGGTAACCACCGCACATTCCGGGGAGAACCCTTCGACATGTTCGGCCTCTTTGCGCAGGTAGCTCTCGGGAATCATCAGAGGGAAATAAGCGTTCTGATGCCCGGTTTCTTTGAACATCCCGTCCAGGGCCGCCTGCATTTTCTCCCACAGCGAATAGCCGTTAGGCCGAATGACCATGCAGCCCTTAATCGGCGCGTAATCGGCCAGCTGCGCTTGAAGCACGACATCGACATACCATTGCGAGTAATCTTCTGTGCGGGGCGTAATTGTTTTCTTAGCCATAACCGTTCCTTCTCGTAATATGGAGCCCAGAATCCTGGCGGTAAAACGCAATCAGGTCAATGGAACCGGCCCAGTGGATCACGTGAACACGCGGCGGGGGAATTGGTATAGTCGTACAAGAAACTAAATCCAACCGGGAGATACAGCCATGCCTATGAACTCGCGCGATCGTGTCCTGACCGCCCTGGAACACCGTGAACCGGACCGAGTGCCGTACGATCTTGCCAGTATGAACGTGACGGGAATCCACGTTCAAGCCTACAACAACCTAAGGGAGTATCTTGGTCTGCCGGATCGGGAACCGGTTTTCGCCGATGTGATCCAACAAATCGTGATCCCTCACCAAGATTTGTACGATAGGCTCCGGGTGGATACCCGCGGCCTTTTTCCCCGAACCAGCAGCAACTGGGGCATTACCCACGAAGACGTGGGAGAGAATTGGCGGTATACGGATGAATTCGGCCTGGTTCTCGAGTTCCCGAAAGAGGGGGGCTATTGGTATTCCCTTGTCAAAAGCCCTATCCCGGAGACGGAGACCACGGTGGAAGCAATCAAGAACTATGCCTTGCCTGCCCCCGATCAGCCGGAACGAGTTGAAGGGTTGCGGGATTTGGCCCTCGCGTACCGCAGCCAAGGGAAGGTGGTCGTATTAAAGGGATTCTGTGCCGGCCTTGTGGAGATGGGCGAGCGACTCCGTGGCATGGAGAATTTTCTGTGCGATTTCCTCACCGCTCCCGATGTTGTCGAGGAAATGCTGGACAGACTGCTGGAGATCAAGATTCGATTTTGGGATATGGCCCTCGACCATCTGGGAGAGGTGATCGATATCGTTCACGAAGCGGACGATTTCGGCACCCAGGAATCGCAATTGATTTCGCCGGAGAAATACCGGGAGCTGGTCAAGCCCCGGGAGCGCGAGCTCTTTGGCTTTCTCCGCAAAAAGCTGGACGAGACGAAAGCATCCGGCGAGCAGCGATATATTCTTTTCCATTCCTGCGGAAATATCCGTCCGATTCTGCCGGACTTTATTGAATTGGGAATCGATATCATTAATCCGGTTCATACGACCGTGCCGGAGATGGAACCTCATGCGCTGAAGAAGGATTTCGGCGCGGATCTTTCGTTCTGGGGCGGCGGAGTCGATACGCAGGGGGTATTGCCTTCGGGCACGCCGGAGGAAGTCCGCGAGGACGTGAGGAAAAATATCGAGGCCCTCGCGCCGGGCGGCGGTTTTGTTTTCAATACCGTTCACAATATTCAGTCCGAAGTCCCGCCGGAGAACGTTATGGCGATGTGGGAGGCGCTGCAGGAGTATGGGAAGTGCTGAGAGCAATGAAACTGATCCAATCAACACTTCTTAACGAACTCCCCTGGATTCGCCACGGTATCGTGGCTCCCGGATGGAAAAACGGAACGCCCGATCCGGCGGATAATCTCAGTTTCACCTGCGGTTCTCAATCCAACATCGGGAGAGCGAGAGCGCAGGCCGCGGCGTTGCTTGGAACCCAGGCGGATTATTTTACTCATGTTTACCAGATCCATAGCGCTCAAGTATTCCCTGTAACACTGGCGGATCGCGGGAGAGGTTCTTCTCCGGGTGTTCCGCAGGTCGCGCGGGGCGATGCCCTGATCACGAAAGATCCTGCGATTCCTTTAGCAATTTTGGTTGCGGACTGTATTTCCTTGTTTCTCGTCGATCCGACATGTCACGCTATTGGACTGGCGCATGCGGGATGGCGTGGAACCGTCGCCGGAATCGGACGAGAGACAGTCCGCGCTATGCAGAGAGAATATGGAACAAAGCCGGAATCTTTGCTGGCGTGGATCGGCCCCGGTATCAGCCGATGCTGCTTCGAAGTGGGAACCGAGGTGATCGACCAATTCGCTTCGGCGTTTTCGGGGTGGGAGGACTGCTGGTCGATCGAGCCGCGACGCGTGGATCTGAAGGAAATCAACGTGCGCACCCTGCTCTCCGAGGGGCTGAAGAGAGAGAACGTCGAAGTGTCGGACGAGTGTACCGTGTGCAGGCAGGGGTACTTTTCCTACAGACGAGACCGCCCTCTGACCGGGCACAATATGGGGGCGATTATGATTGCGGAATCAGGCTTTTGCTTTTGATTGAGCCTTCTGTAACTTTTCTTCCACGCTCATTTTCTCTTTTAGTTCGAACGTATACGGCGTATAACGGCGGGTCTCGGGCGCGTCCGGATCTTCCACCACCTTGAGAGCGACCATGTCTGTCACCCTGTAGACACGCTCTTCCGGACTGGCTTTCTCGTACCCGTGCAACACCGCCCCATCTTTCGCTGCTTCCACATAGGTGGGGGTTACGTATCGGGTCATTCCCATATAGAGAAAACAGACCATCTGCTTATTCGTGATCGCTTGGAACAAGAGGCCGACCATAGCATTTCTCCGTATTCGGTTTCATTTACTATAAGGACCATCCGTCGATCCTTCGAGGGAAGCAAGGTGTTGAATCTAATGGACGATCCGTTACCATGAATCCGGAGGCAAAGCATGGTCGACGAAATTTTCCTGAACGGCATTTTCGAAGAGGAGGCCGGTCGGTATTATCACATCCGTTTTTTCGGCTCAAAGGACGAGAATAGAAGCAACTCGGACAACTACGTCTTTGTGCCCAAGGTGGTTTGCCGCGTTGTGAACAGCCGCACGGTTGCCATCCAGGAATGGTATGTGAAGAAGCACAAACTCACGCGTTTCACCCAGCGTCATCAACGCGAACACATCGAAATCGATATGGATAAGATCCGCATGCAGCAGGCCGCCCGGAAGCTGAGGCGGGAAGGGAGATAGGCACGCGAGAGCAAGCTGGGAAGAAGCCATAAGAGGATGGTGGGCTACGCTTCGCTTTGAGCCCACCCTACCGTGCTTTCCCTGCCGGCCTTTCTTAGGAGCGAAGCGTGACCATCTCGCTTCTTGACCCAACAGCGAGATTCTCACGTCGCTCCGCTCCTTGGAATCACGGATTTGGGCACATTCTCTTAGACGGGAATACCACCTAAAATAATAGACCCACGCATGTATTTCCTACCTCTTGTTTGCATCCCCGCCGAAAAGCGAGCCGGGCGATGACGATACCGGTTGTCTTTGATTCTGGTATGTGTCACGTAAACTGCTCCCTGTTTGAACACACGGTAGAAGCGCAGAGCGTACGGGTACCCAGTGGAGGAGAGATCTATGAGTAGACTGGCTGAAAGAGGATGGAATCCTGGGAGTTTTTCTTGCGTGTGGACGTTGCTATGGGGTATCTGTTTTGCAACGGTCATTTTTGTCGGTCCGGCCGCTGCAAGACAAGTAGAGGATATCGAACTTCGGCTAGCGGCCCAGAAAAAGCCGGCACAGTCGGAGAGAGTATACATCGAATGCGATCAATCCATCTCCGGTTCGTTGACGGATACAGATTCAAGGATTTTTGGGGGCGAGTGGTTCACGGACCGTTATTATTTCACGGTTCCTGAAACGATGTGTGTGGAATTCACAATGGAGACAGAGGGATTTGTCCCTTATCTTTGGGTAGGAAAAGCCGAGGGGGGACCGGGGCTGTTTGAAGGGCCGTGGGCGACTCAGTCCAGTGTACTCGGACCCGGCGAATACGCTGTAATTGCGAGCAGCAACGCTGTGTTGCCTGACGGCTCCCATCCCTACGCTCTGTCGATGGTCTGTTTTTCAGCCCCGACAATTGAACTCGGAGAGGCCATCGAAGGGGATTTGGGCTGGAATCATCCTCATATATTCAACTTCGCGACTTTGGCCAATCCCTATGTTTTTAATCTCGAAACGAGATCATCTCTCGAATTCACTGTCAAGACAGAGGATTTCTTGCCCCATATATTTGTTTATCAAATTGGGAGCCGCGAGAGTTTTTCCGACGGCCTGCCGCCTCACGAAGTGACTCTGGAACCAGGCGAATACTATGCGTTGGTATCCGCCTCCTCGGGGAGCGGAGCGTATCGATTGACCATGACCTCCTGCAAAACTCCTCCGCCGCAGGTTCCCATACCGTTCCAAGTTTACGGTGAAGGAACGCTCCATGGTGTTGCCGTTTCACCGAACGGTAAACAGATGATCTCCAGCAGCGATTCCGGTTGGGCAGCGCTCTGGGACATTGAGACAGGCGAAATCGTCCGGCGTTTTTTTCTTTCCACAGCGGGTGTGTGGTCGGTCGCGTTTACGCCTGACAGTAAGAAGGTGTTGACCGGCACGGCTGAAGGATCTGTTCAACTGTGGGCCGTGGAAACGGGTACCGTAGTCCGTACCTTCGAGGGACATACCAATCTAGTGCTGTCGATTGCGGTGTCGCCGGATGGGTCGCATGTTTTGACCGGCAGCCAAGATGGGAAAGCCATTTTGTGGGATTTCCGGACAGGTGAGGCGATACGCACGTTTAACGGTCATTCTCTAGCAGTGCAATCGGTTGACTTTTCACCCGACGGTACGCGAGTTCTGACAGGCAGCTACGACAACACGGCGATTTTGTGGGACGTGGAGACGGGCGCGAAGATCCATACGTTCCAAGGTCATTCGAACTGGGTTTATGGCGCGGTGTTTTCGCCCGACGGACAAACGATTCTGACTGGAAGTGCCGATCAGACAGCCAGGTTGTGGGATGCGCAAACCGGCGACAGTCTTCGCGCGTTGGAAGGCCATTCGCATGTAATCGAATCCGCCGTTTTCTCGCCGGACGGAAAACAGATCCTTACGGCAAGCTTGGACGAAACGGCAAAACTGTGGGACGCGCAAACCTGCGAAGAAATCCGCACATATCCCCACGTCAAGCCGGTTGTCTCCGCCCGGTTTCTGCCCGACGGCCGTACTTTCATCACAACAAGCAGTCACGACACCATCGCATTGTGGGACGTCGAGACAGGCAACAAGATTCGCAGTTTTCCCGGTCATTCCGCGCTCGTTACCTCCGCTGCTTTTTCGCCCGATGGGACAAAAACTCTGAGCGGGAGCTGGGACGGGAACGCCAGATTGTGGGATACCGAGACCGGACGGTTGCTGCACGTCCTTGAAGCTCCGGACCCGATCACGTCCTGGGTTTTTTCCGTTGCGTTTTCGCCCGACGGAACGCGTCTGCTCACGGGGAGTAGAGACAAGGTGGCGAGATTGTGGGACGCGGAAACCGGCCAATTGATTCGAACCTTTTCCGGTCATGAAGAAGTCGTTCACTCGGTCGCCTTTTCGCCGGATGGAATGCAAATCCTGACCGGAAGCGCGGACCATACGGCGAAACTCTGGGACATGACAACCGGCGATGAAATCCGCACGTTTATCGGTCATTCCGATACCATTCGAACGGCCGTGTTTTCGCCGAATGGGGAAACGATCTTGACGGCGGGCACCGATAACCAGGTCAGACTCTGGAACAGCGAAGCGGGGGAAGATCTTCTCACACTTGCAAACCATGACGAGGAGATTCTTACCGCGACGTTTTCGCCCGATGGACAGAAGATTCTTACCGGAAGCAGAAACGGGACAGTCAGGTTGTGGGACAGTCAAAGCGGTGTGGAACTCGCCACGTTTGCGGGGCATTCAGGGGCTATTCCTTCCGTCGCATTCTCACCCGATGGAACAAAAATCGCGACCGCAGATTCCCACGGTTTGTTGTTGGGCGTCGATGATATTACGTCGATATTAACGGGTTTCTTTTCAAATATATTCACTGAGGGGCTGGACGATTCGATCCGGTTATGGGACCTCGAAACCGGTCAGCGGTTGCTGAGAATCGGCGGAAGAAAAGGAGGAATCAACTCTGTCGCTTTTTCGCCGGACGGACGACGGATTCTCAGCGGAGAAATGAACGGAACATCAATTCTTTGGGAGATCGACTCACCCCGTGTTTTGATCGTCGCGGGCGGCGGCGACTATGAAGGAAATGCGCTTGTGGAACAAACGAAAGCGCTCGCGGCATACGCGTATTCCGTCTGCCTGGCGCGGGGGTATGAGAAAGACGATATTCGTTGGCTCTCCGCCTTTGAGGAGGAACAGGATGTAGACGGAGACGGGATTCGCGACGTTTTCGGTCCCGCAAATACGAAGACACTGCGCGAAGCCATTGAATGGGCGAAAGATGATCTAGTTTCTCCCGGCAGACGATTTCTGATTTATATGATCGACCATGGATATCCGATGACGGATGAGGAGGGACAATCGGATCTCTATTTTATGCTGAACCCACGGGAAACACTCTCGGCGAGCGAACTGGATACCTGGCTGGATTCTTTGACGACAGATGAAATGGACATCGATATGACATTGGTCGTCGATTCCTGTTATTCCGGGAAATTCATCGAAAAATGTACGCCGCCGGAGGGCGAGCAACGCCTTGTGATTTCAAGCACGACTGCCGATACGGAAGCAGTCATGATGCCGCCGCCGGATCTGACCTCGTTCAGCTATGTTTTTTGGGGTGCGGCATACATGGGCGCAACGATGGAGGAAGCGGTGAAGGCGGCGGACGGTTTCTTCCGTGAATTCAGCTCGGCCGGGCAACGACCGCAGATGGATGATAACGGGGACGGAATATTCAACGAACTTGACGGAAATGAAATGGGACAACATCGTTTCGGGCGCAGTTGGGCGTATGCGGGACATGGAACCGGAGAGTTCCCTGCGTTTGAAGAGATTCATCCATCGGATGACGAATTCCTTACGGTACAACCGGGGTCGTCCGTCGATCTGAGCGCCACCATAGTTCCAGGCTCCGATCCGCTGGAAGTGTGGGCTGTGGTTCGCCCACCTGCGCCGGAGATTCATGCAGGTGAAGCGGTGGCTTCCGATCAAACGTTCAAACGCATTAACTTGAACCAGGATGGAAAAACGTGGGCGGGAAAACTGGAAAACCTGACAGAAGAAGGGGTTTATATTGTCAGCTACACAGCACGATTTCCGTACCAACGGCTGTCTCGACCGAAGATTACCCGTTTCCGCGTCAGCGAAAAACCGAATCCGGAAGAGGTTTTGACCATTCGCGCGTTGCTGGTCGCAGGTGGTGGCACGGTTCGACCGTTTGCTCAAGACATGGTTTCGCACGCGCTGGATGTGTGTCAGAAACGCGGATATCGAACCGAAGACATCCGCATTCTCGGTCGCGATTTTCCGGCGACTGTCGACGAGTTTCAAAATGCCCTTTCGACACTCTCAGTTCCTGAATCGGACGATAAGAAATTGCGGTTATTTATTTATCTTGTGGGAGGCTGTTCAGCGGAAGGAGATTTTATTTTTGATAATAATGAGGTGTTGCCTGCAGCAGATTTGATTTCCCAAATGAATCAACTACAAAACCAACATCCATTATTGGACGTGATTCTGGTCGTGGATGCTCCCCATGCCGGGACATTCGTTGAGGCGAATGCCGATAGCCCGAGTAACCGGCGTGTGGCGATCGCGGGGACATCTACCGAAGGAAAAGGTCTATTTACGCAGGGGCTATCGCAAATGTCATTCAGCAAGTATTTTCTCGGCAATGCGTATCAAGGAAAAGATCTTTGGACGTCCTATGACGGAGCGTATTTACAGCTCGTAGATCATGTCGGGCAGGCGGAGCCGTTGCTGGATGATGACGGCGATGGGGAGACAACGAAGGACGACGGTCTGTTGGCCGAACAGTGGTATATCGGTCGTAGGGGTGCGTTGGCGGGGCCGGGTGCGGCGTCGTTGCCGACGTTGCTCGCTGCAGCGGAATTTGAGGAACCGATTTCCGGGGATATCGATGTATGGGTGGATGTTCTGGAGGCGGCGCTTCCCGAGCGTGTTTTCGTCACGATTGTGCCGCACTCCGAACGCGGCACAACCTTAGCGTCATTCCCGGAAATCGATCTTGTGCGCGACGAAGACACCTGGCGCTGGTCTGGAATTATTCCTGCCGATTTATTTGCGCAAAGCGGCAATTACACGCTTGTTTTCTATGCCCTGTATAGCGACGGCAAACTCAGCGAGCCGCTAGCGACGCCACTTGTGTACGATAGTGGCACGCGGGTCGAGGATTGGTCGTTATTTTGAAGTCGCGTTTCGGACCAATCGAGCCGCACAGCGTTTCGTGAACTGGGCGCTACGCCAGTTCCCATCCTTTTCGATAATCGCGGCGGATGAAAGGATCCGCCTTTCGTGTATTGCTCACGCGTAAGTTTTCCGCGTCCCACTCGAGTTTCTCGCCCGCACGGTACGCCACGTTGCCCAAGTGGTTTGCCTCGGTAAGCCAACCGGCGTAATCGAAGTTGCAGGTCGTGGGGGTGCCTGTTTTGCACGCGTGAACCCACTCTGCATGATGCCCCAACGATTTAGGAATGAACGGTTCGGGGCGCTCAAAGTCTTTGAATTTCTCCTCGGGCAGCAGGATGTGCTTGCCGTAATCGGCCAGCACCATGCCCTTGTCTCCCACGAATAACACCCCATTGCCCCACTGCGGAATGGCCTTTTCTTTCCAGAGTTGCGGTTTATGTGTTCCCTGGTACCACGTGACCTCCACCGGCGGCATCTCACCCCGCTGACCGTACGCATATTTCACGTGCATGGACGCCGGGGCGATCTCGGAATTCACCGGTGGCCCTTCCGCTTCAATGGTCAGAGGATGATCGAGACGCAGTGCCCAAAACGGCAGGTCAATCCAGTGACTTCCGAGGTCCGACATGGTGCCGTTCCCAAAATCCCACCAGCGATACCATTTCGGTCCCGGAAAGTAGACATTGTTGAACGGTCGCATCGGTGCGGGGCCGATCCACAAATCCCAGTCGAGTCCGGGCGGAATCGGATCCGTTGTTGCAGGACGCTCTTGGACAAACACGATGTCTCCGGCTTTCTTTGCCGCTTCCTCGCTTTCGTGCCATCCCCATGCGCGCGATACCCAGACATGAACCTCGCTTACCGGTCCGATTGACCCGGACTGGATCAGCTCGACAACACGGCGATAGTTGTCGCCCGCGTGAATTTGGGTTCCCATTTGCGTTGCTACGTTCGCTTTCGCTGCGGCGTTGCGGATGATGCGCGCTTCCCATACGCTGTGCGTTAACGGCTTTTCACAGTACACGTGTTTGCCCAGTTGCAGCGCCGGTAACGTGGCGAAAGCGTGGGTATGCTCGCAGGTACTCACCACAACGGCGTCGAAATCGTCGGCATGATCGTACAAATCGCGAAAGTCGGCAATCCTGCGGGCCTTCGGATGGTCTTCCGCCGCTGCATCAACGCTTTTCTCGCTCACATCGCATAGCGCAACGATGTTTTCGGAACTCACGGAGCGAAGGTTGCCTCTACCGCGTCCTCCGACACCGATGCCGGCGATGTTGAGACGGTCGTTGAGGTTTCGGCCACGGACGATGGCGGGCGCGCCAAGTGTTGCCGCACCTGTTGCAACAACCGATGCGGCCAAAAATTCTCGGCGTGACAACGAGATAGTCGATTTGTTTGTTTGAGAGCGGTTTTGTTTCATAGTGGAATTTCCTTTTTATGATAGCGGTCTTGGTGGGTTACGCTCCACGAGACTTATTCCGCAAGTCGGAAGCAGGTCATGTCGCTAACCCAGCCTACAACGTCTCGCCACCAGTCCTAGAAATCTAAAACAACGCGGTATTCGGTTCTTCCAAATCGAGTTCCTTGATCCACGCATTTCGGTACAAGACCTCGTGGCCTTCACACTGGAGCTTCAGACCGCCGGGTTTATCAGTAATACCTTTTCCGCCCTGATTTCCCCCGTCGATTCCCGAGTTCGGTCCGCCCCAAACCTGTTGGATCTTTTGGTTTGTGTGCGCTTTCACTCCGTTGAAGTACATGGTGACCATGGCTTTTTCCACAAGTTCTCCATCCTTGAATCTTGCGGCGCGAAATAGGATATCGTATGCGTTCCATTTGCCCGTACCGTTATAGGCGTGGTACGGTCCCGCAGCCTCATTGATCACAGCGGCCATTCCGTGCTTTCCCTCGTCGCCGTCGAGGACCTGAATCTCATAACGATTCTGCAAATAGACTCCGCTGTTTCCTCCCTCGTGGGGAACCAGGAATTCGATATGCAGACGAAAATCCCGATATTTCTTTTTGGTGACAATATCCGCCGCTCCGTATTTGCCCCCCGCGGCCGCGGGATCCCAAGACATCAGTACGTTGCCTTGGTCGATCGGGTCGTCGACAAGTTTCCATTTGATCGGGAGGGAGGAACTGAATCGTGGGCCTTCCCAGTAGGTCCATTTCTCGTCCAGCATCTCGCGGGTTCCGTCGATCAAGATCTCGGCTCCTTCCGGGGCCGGCGCTCCCACGCCGATATGCTTGGCGGCAACGGACTTCGATTCCGATGCTATGCTCTGTGCACAGAATTGTCCTACAAACAGAAGGCCGCCGAGAAACACAATTACAGCCGAGTTTGTCTTGAGTCTGTTGTTCGTTTTCACCTTTCTTGCTCCTATACCGGCACACACCGAGTTCGTCTTTGCGCGATTCGCGTAAGTTGAGTTTTCATCCATGTGTCGGTCTCTCGTAATGGGATGGTCTGTATACTGTCTCTCGATGAAGTTCTCATTCCAGAAAAGTGTTGTATAGGTCTACCTCTCCGGCGACGCTGCACAAAAGCACGGGCCGACAGCCATGGAGTCTCATTGTCCTCGGCTCCGGGACGCGTATCGAGAATCGGTTGGCGTTCGTCCAGCGTACTTCCTGCGACGCGGTAGTATTGAATTCCCAAAGAGAATGACGTGCCTTCAGGATTAATACAAAACTAACAAAGAAAGCCAACCGTGTTATCGGCTCAGTTTTTTACTGCCGTGGCTCTTTCCAGAAACCCCCGGTCTTCCGAAAACCGGTTTTACTTGTCTTGTTCTCACAGAAAAAACGTGCAATACTTTTTCGGAGACATGAGAAGAATTGTCCGCGCCAACGGGTCGCGACGATTTCTTCTCATGGTTGTTTAAATGATATGAGAGGGCAGATTAACCGCTAATCCACTGAGCAAAACGACTTGTCCATTCTGATTTTGTGTCCGCTGACAGCGCCACGAGAATGATCGAAGGCGGTCTGCGCGTACGTCTCGGCATCGTTCGTTCGACGTGTGTCAGGCTAGGACGGATACGGCATGGGGTGACTCACGCTTCGGGATGAGCGCGCGCTGCAATGGAATAGACACGGTTATTCGGCCCTAAAAACACTTATGAGGTTTGTGATGAAAACAGTATCGGATTTTTTGCGTGTCTCTGTAAAAGCAGGTTTGTTGGTGGTTGTAGTTTCACTGGGCTGGCCAAGCGCTACTTTTGCGCAAAGGGACGTTCCGCTTCAGGTATACGGTGAGGGGACGCTTGAGGCGTGTGCCTATTCGCCCAATGGGAGACACATCGTCACCGCGAGCGGTGCGGGTTGGGCGATTCTCTGGGATGTGGAAACAGGAGACATCGTGCGTCGCTTCCTCGGCCACTCCGGCCGCGTAACTTCCGCGGCCCTTTCGGCGGATGGAACGAGACTGTTGACCGGAAGTGCGGACCAGACAGCGAAGCTCTGGGATGTGGAAACCGGTAGGGAGATCCGGACGTTTTCGGGGCATACGGCGGATGTGGACGCCGTGGCGATATCGCCGGATGCGAACTATGTCATGACGGCATCCATTTTTATCGACAACACGCTGTTCCTATGGGATGTCGAGACAGGAGAGGCAATTGACACTGTCGGTTGGGTTCGTTCGATGGCCTTCTCGCCGGACGGCGAAAAGGTCCTGATCGCTGCCTACGATAGCAGCCAATTGCGACCAACCATCGTGGAATCGCCCGAGGATCACATGAGCATTCAGTACTTTCCGTTCGGAGGCGATTCGGCGGCTTTCTCCCCGGATGGAACGAGAGTGGTAACAATAAGTCCAGGGGGTGCGGCGATAGGGGACGTGCAGACAGGGGAACAAATCCAAAACATTCTCAATCCCGGTACAGGGGATGTAGCATTCTCTCCGGATGGAGAGACTATTCTTATCGGCGGTCGCGACGACAACACGGCATCGCTATGGGACGTTGAAACAGGGGTGCAGATTCAGACATTTCCCGATGAATACGGTCCGGGCGTGGGGTTTTCGCCGGACGGTGAGCGAATTCTGACTGGTGGCAGCGAGCACACGCCCACACTATGGGATGTAGAAACAGGCGAAGAGATCCAAGCCTTTGTCGGCCATACGGCCCCGGTATATGCAGTAGCGTTTTCGCCGGACGGAACAAAGATCCTGACTAACGCGAAGTTGCGGGATACAGAGACAGGAACGATTATTCGGGAATTCTCTACGAGTATTTATTCGGTGGCATTCTCACCCAATGGAACGAACGTTTTGACCGGCAGTTCGAGGGGGGAAGTGGCTCTATGGGACGTAGAGACAGGCGAGCTGGTTCAACCGTTTTTGGGCCACGAGACCGGTATGTTTGGCTCTATCGGTTCGGCGGAGTTCTCACCCGACGGTACCCGTATCCTGACAGCGAGTTACGATACGACGGCGATATTGTGGGATGTGGAGACCGGTGTGGCCGTGCAGACATTTTCGGGTCCGATGTCGCCCATGACGACCGCGTTGTTATCGCCGGACAAGACAAGGGTTTTAACCACGTATGGTTTTGGCAGCATGCCGATATTGTGGGATGTGGAAACCGGCGAGCAGATTCACACGTTCACAGAACCTTTTGTGAAGTTCTGGCCGGACGGTAACGAGACGGAAGTGTTGAACTGGGATCGGGATGGAACGATGACATTGTGCGACGCCGAGAACGGCGAAGAGATTCGGACGTGGACGGCGGCGTTTCTGCTTGACGGCTCGACCACAGGTCCATCGAGATGCTATGCCGAAGTCCTGCCGGGCGGACGAAAAGTGCTTATCGGAGTCACCGAGGACACAATGACTGTATGGGATGCGGACACGGGCGAAACGCTCACCGAGTCGCTGGTCCACACAGGCGGGATCACGAAGTTTGTGTTTTCATCGGATGGAACGAAGATCCTCACGAGCGGTCACGATGGAACCGCTCGTCTTTGGGGATTCGAATCGACGAGCGCCGTACGTGACTGGTCCATGTTTTGATCAACGAAGCGAACCTGTTTGAACCGAACGGCATACGAATAGCTGAGGTTAATGATGAAAAGAGTTCCAAATTCTCTGCGGAGTCTACTCCAGAGTATCCTATCGATCCTTGTGTTTGTTGTTGGCATGCCGTGCCTCATCGCTGCGCAGGGGGACGTACCGCTTCAGGTGTATGGGGAGGGCATCCTGGAGTGTGCCGCATACTCGCCCGACGGGAAGTGGATTGCGACGGGGAGCGGCGCGGGTTTCGGTGTTTTGTGGGATGTTGAAACGGGAACCATTGTCCGCCGTTTTTTCGGACATACTGGCGGCGTCACCTCCGTCGCATTTTCACCCGACGGAACAAAGATTCTGACGGGAAGTGAAGATCACACAGCGAAATTGTGGGATGTGAGTTCGGGGGAAGAGATTCGAACGTTTTCCGGTCATGAGAGTAGAGTCAGTTGCGTGGCCTTTTCGCCGGACGGCACTAAGGTCATGACGGGGAGTGCCGACCCAAACGTGAAGCTATGGGATACAAAAACAGGGGCTATTGTCGAGACGTTTGCCGGATTCGAGTGGGAGTTGCATTCGGTCAAGTTCTCGCCTGACGGCACCAAAATCCTAGCGGCGAGCAAGTATCACTCAGCGTGTTTTTTATTGGACATTGAGTCAGGAGAAGAACTCCAGGGATTTTCCGTTGGTGTTTGGTCGCCCGTATACTCGATCGCGTTTTCCCCCGACGGAACGAGAGTCTTGACGGGTAATAATTATTGCGAATCAGTACTATGGGATATGGACTCTGGTGAGGAAATCCGCACGTTCCAGGCGATTATGGAGAACCCGGGCCAGGGGGTGCATTCCATTGTGTTCTCCCCCGATGGGACAAGAATATTGATGGGATTGGGAGATAAGACAGCGAGGATTTGGGATACCGAGACAGGGCAGGAGATCCAAAGATTCTCGGAGAACCAAGGTGGAGGTAACCAGGGTGAAGTTCTTTATGTGGCGTTTTCACCGGACGGAATGAAAGTCTTGACGACTACTTCCGATCATTTAGTTACATTGTGGGATACCGAGACCGGCGAGAAAATTCGGACCTTCACAGGTCATGACTATGGAGTTAGTTGTGTAGACATCTCACCGGATTGTACTCGATTGGTAACGGGGCACCATATACCGATTTCTGGCTACAAATTATCGAAACGAGTCAGACTATGGGATGCGGAGGCGGCCAAGGTGATTAGGACTTTTCCGGTTCAAGGCGACGCACATTCGGTCGCGTTTTCTCCAGACGGGCACAAAGTATTGATTGGAAGCGGGGATGATTCGGACGGGACCGTCTATCTATGGGACATAGATACAGGATCTGAGATCCACAGATTCACCGAACACGCGAACGCAGTGTACTCTGTAGCGTTTTCACCTGACGGCAGAAGATTCCTTACGGTGAGTGACGACAGAACCGCCAAGCTGTGGGATGCCGAGAGTCGCCAGGAGTTACACACTTACTCTTCCGGATCTTCTATGTGGACAAGCGGAGCGTTTAGCCCCGACGGTTCAAAAATCTTGCTCGGCGGATCTGTAGCGACGTTATGGGACGCGGACACGGGAGAATTAATCCGAACATTCTCGTCGAACCACGAGTGGGATGCGCGTAGGGTTGCCTTTTCGCCGGATGGGACAAGGATCTTAACAGGAGGGAGGCTATGGCACGAGGCATGCTTGTGGTACGTGGAGTCCGGAGCACCGCTTAAAGTGTTTTCCGGGCATACATCCGGAATCACATCTGTGGCGTTCTCACCCGATGGGACACAAATACTGACCGGAAGTCTGGACTCGACAGCACGCTTATGGGATAGCGTAACAGGACACGCTTCATCTATATTCACAGGACATGCCGGTCCAATCGCCGATGTCTTATTCTTGCACGGTGGTAGGCGTATCCTTACAGCCGGCGACGACGGAACGGTTCGCCTCTGGGAAATCGATTCGACGAGCGCCGTACGTGACTGGTCCATGTTTTGATCAACGAAGCGAACCTGCTTGAACCGAACGGCATACGAATAGCTGAGGTTAATGATGAAAAGAGTTCCAAATTCTCTGCGGAGTCTACTCCAGAGTATCCTATCGATCCTTGTGTTTGTTGTTGGCATGCCGTGCCTCATCGCTGCGCAGGGGGACGTACCGCTTCAGGTGTATGGGGAGGGCATCCTGGAGTGTGCCGCATACTCGCCCGACGGGAAGTGGATTGCGACGGGGAGCGGCGCGGGTTTCGGTGTTTTGTGGGATGTTGAAACGGGAACCGTTGTTCGCCGTTTTTTCGGGCATACTGGCGGCGTCACCTCCGTGGCATTTTCACCCGACGGAACAAAGATTCTGACGGGAAGTGGAGATCACACGGCCAAACTGTGGGATGTGAGTTCGGGGGAAGAGGTTCGTACGTTTTCCGGTCATGAAGGTGACGTGAGTTGCGTGGCATTTTCGCCGGACGGGTTGAAGGTTGTGACAGCGAGTGAAGATGAAACTGCGCGATCATGGGACGCGGAGACCGGTAAGTCGATCCTGAGTTTCTATGGTCACAACGCGGATGTGTCTTGCGTTGCTGTTTCACCGGATGGCACTCGGGTGCTAACCGGAGGGATAGATGGAAAAGCAAGATTATGGGACGCGGACACTGCAGAAGAGATTCGGATATTCTCCGGGCACCCTCACAATGTAAATTCCGTCGCATTCTCACACGACGGAAATACCATTTTGACAGTGGGGTGGGACTCCACTGCGAAGTTATGGAATACACTCACGGGAGATATAGTCCAATCATTCTCAGGAAACAACTACGCTCTGAATCTGGGGGCCTTTTCCCCGGACGGAAAGAACGTGCTGACAGGGGGAACGGGCGGCACGGTAAAGCTGTGGGATGTCGTAACTGGGAAAGAAATCTGGATATTCAACGAAAAACATAACTGGAGCGTATCGCCTATGTCTGCGTTAGCGTACTCGGCGAGCGGAACCCGATTCTTAACTGGGAGTCGGGACGGAGTTATGAAGCTATGGGATGCCAACACATTCGAAGACATCAGGACATTTCGCGGTCATACGGACGAAGTCGCATCGGCGCTTTTCTCCCCAGACGGGACAAGAGTGTTGACCGGACATCCCCATTTCGGGGCAATACTGTGGGACGCCGAGTCAGGTGAAGAGACTCAGACGATCATTGGTCATTCCTTCTTTCTAAAATGTCTGGCGTATTCGCCAAGTGGGACGAATATACTGTATGGAGGTTACAATAATGGCACCGTGATCTTAGAGAACATCGAGACCCAGAAAAGCTCGGTTTTTACTGGAATACACACGGGACATGTCCTTTCTGTAGCGTTTTCGCCCGACGGAACACGATTCGTTACGGGTAGCGCAGATCATACAGCAGTCTTGTGGGATATTGGAACCGGCGACAGTCTATTCACGCTTTCAGGCCATGACGGCGATGTGAATTCGGTCGCATTCTCTCCTGATGGCACCAGGATATTGACTGGAAGCGAGGATCATACGGCCAAACTGTGGGATTCGAAGACAGGAGAAGATCTGAGAACGTTTGGCCACGCATGGGAGGAGTCGGAAAAACCGATTATCATAATACTTGCCGAAAAGAAACACCCAAAGGCTTTTCCCGACCACGCAGGCTCCATAAACTCGGTGGCGTTTTCACCAGACGGGACAAAAGTCCTGACAGGAAGTGCAGATAACAAAGCTAAACTGTGGGATACAAACTCAGGGGAAGGAATCTATACGTTCTCCGGCCACAGAGGTGGTCTCGGATCTGTGGCGTATTCAGCGGATGGTACCAAGGTACTAACCGCAAGCCGGCGTGGCACGGTCAATGTGTGGGATGCCAGCACGGGGGGATTGCTTCAGACTTTGCACAATAAAACGGCTCTTCATTCAGCAGCGTTTTCGCCGGATGGTACGAAGATCCTCACGGGCGGTTACGATGGAACCGCTCGCCTCTGGGAGCTCGATTCCCCTCGCGTTCTCATCGTTGCGGGTGGCGGCGATTATCCGGGCAACGCGCTGATCGAACAGACGAAGGAGCTCGCCGCCTACGCCTATTCAATCTGTGTCGCGCGCGGGTACGCAAAAGAAGATATTCGCTGGTTGTCGGCGTTCGATGAAGAACAAGATGTCGACGGCGACGGGATCAGCGATATCTACGGTCCGGCGAATAAAAAGACATTACGCGAAGCGATTGAGTGGGCGAAAAGCGATTTAATTTCTCCCGGCAGACGTTTTTTGATTTATATGATCGATCACGGGTATCCAATGGAAGATTGGTCCGGCGATACGGACACCTATTTTGGAATTAATCCAAGACAGACGATCCCTTCAGCGGAATTGGATTCCTGGCTGGATACGCTAACCACGGAAGATACGAAAATTGACGTGACGCTTGTTGTCGACTCCTGCTATTCAGGAAAATTCATCGAAAAATGTACGCCGCCGGAAGGCGAAAAACGTCTGGTTATTTCCAGTACGACCGCTGACAGGGAAGCGGTGATGATGCCACCGCCGGATTTGACTTCGTTCAGTTATGTATTCTGGGGCGCAGCGTATATGGGCGCGACGATGCAGGAGGCGGTCAAAGCTGCGGATGGATTTTTCCGTGAATTTAGCTCTGCCGGCCAACGGCCACAGATGGATGACAACGGGGATGGAGTATTTAATGAACTCGACGGAAACGAAATGGGCCAACATCGTTTCGGCCGCAGTTGGGCGTATGCCGGACACGGGACTGGTGAATTCCCGGCATTTGAAGAGATTCATCCATCCGACGAAGAGCTTCTGACTGTTCAGCCCGGCGCATCCGTCGATCTGAGTGCGACGATTGTCCCCGGCAGCGATCCGTTGGAGGTGTGGGCCGTCATTCGTCCTCCCGCACCCGAAATTCACGCGGGTGAAGCGGTCGCTTCAGACCAGACCTTCGAGAGAATCAGTCTGACACAAAATGGAACAACGTGGACGGGAAAACTGGAAAATCTGACCGAAGAAGGGGTTTATATTGTCAGTTATACAGCACGATTTCCGTACGAACGTCTATCGCGTCCCAAGATTACCCGTTTCCGAGTCAGCGAGAAGCCAAATCCGGAAGAGGTTCTGACAATTCGCGCTCTGTTGGTCGCGGGGGGTGGCGAAGTGCGACCGTTTGCTCAGGAGATGGTCTCGTATGCGCTGGATGTGTGTCAGAAGCGCGGATATCAAAACGAAGATATCCGAATTCTCGGCCGCGATTTCCCGACGACCGTCGACGATTTTCAAGACGCGCTTTCGACTCTTGCGGTTCCCGAATCGAGTGATAAGAAATTGCGATTATTTATTTACCTGACCGGGGATTGTTCCAAGGAAGGAGAATTCATTTTTGATGGAAATGAGACTATTTCCGCAAGCGGCTTAATTTCGCAATTAGATCAATTACAAAACGAACAACCATTATTGGATGTAATTTTGGCTGTGGACGCACCTTATGCCGGGAAATTCATAGAAGCGAATGCAAACAGCCCGAGTAACCGGCGTGTTGTGATCGGAGGCACTTCTACAGAGGGAAAGGGCGTATTCGCGCAGGGACTTTCTCAAATGTCCTTCAGCAAATATTTTCTCGGAAACGCTTACCAAGGAAAAGACCTGTGGACATCGTACGACGGTGCTTATTTGTCCCTTGTCGATCATATCGGCCAAGCGGAACCGTTGCTTGACGATGACGGAGACGGCGATACAACAAAGAACGATGGTTTGTTGGCAGAAACGTGGTATGTCGGCCGCCGTGGCGCGTTGGCCGGCCCGGGCGCGGCTTCGTTACCGACCTTGCTTGCTGTGCCGGAATTTGACGAACCTGTTTCCGGCGATATTGAGGTGTGGGTTGATGTGCTGGAAGCAGCGCTTCCCGAGCGCATATTCGTAACGATTGTGCCACACTCCGAAAGCGGCGCAGCATTGGCCTCATTCCCTGAAATCAATTTAACTCGCGATGAAGAAACCTGGCGCTGGTCGGGGATTATTCCTGCCGATTCATTTGCGCAGAGCGGCGATTATTCACTCGTCTTCTACGCGCTCTACGCCGACGGCAAGCTGAGCGAGCCACTGACAACGGCTGTTGTCTTTGATTCCGGCACGCGCGTCACAGACTGGTCCCTCTTCTGAGTTGCCGGCGACAACGCGGCAGATCTCCACGCGACGGGCCTGACAACACAATGACTCTGGACGTGAATCACTTCCTTCTCCATTG
>CAZTDD010000069.1:20307-36436 GCA_964612675.1 uncultured bacterium | reverse complement strand
ATCCCTCTTTGTCTTTGTCTCTGAGTTTCTGTGCGGCGCGGGCACGTGTCACAACACTGTCGGCGTGTTCCAACTCCCACATCAACATATCGTCGGATTTATCAAAATCTGCAAACTCGATCAGCTGCGTCATCTCCGGATTCACATCGATCGATTTGGGTTCGTCGTCGCAGTCAATCGTGAAGTCCTGTTCTTTTTCAACGATGTCAACGATTTTGTCGATGGTTTCATTCTCCGTTGTCATACGCACATGAAGCGGGAAGAAGAACGGCTGCGCGCCCTCTTCCATTTCCTGCACCTGCTTGACACTCATCTTTACCTGCTTCTCTTTTCCCAACCACGACCATTCGATCTTCAGCTTCGGGTGTCCGGGACGATAGATCCATTGCTCGAAAAAGCGGTCCAATGTTTTTCCCGTTGTTTCTTCAATTGCCTCTTGGAAGTCGTCCGTATCGACAAGCCCGTCCTTGTACTTCCTGCAGTAATGTTGAATCGACGCGAAGAAAAGATCGTCTCCGAGTTCGTCTCGGAGCATGTGCATTACCCATGCCGCTTTCGGATACGAGTGTCGGTCGAACATCTCATCCGCCGACTCAAATTTGTTGGTGACAATTGCGCGGGTATACCGGTTCGCTTCACTGCAAGGACAAAAGCGTTGGGATTGAACATTCTCCGGTGCGCCCGAGTGACGGCGGAGACGTCGAGAACCATTTTTTCAACGTATTTCGGCCAACAATCGCCCCGATTGGCTTTCAACACTTGCTTGTCAGGTTGTTTGTTGCATTTTTTCGTACCTGAGGCAATTCAAACTCGGAATCAGACTCTTCATCGCGCCCTGGTGGCGTGTCGACTTTTTGCGGCCCCGTCAAGATTGAGGGAAAGAAGCGGTAGGGTGGGGTAGCGGCGCACGGCAAACCGAAACATCTCAGCAGACCAACCTCCGCATGCGACACGTAACCCACCAACACAGCCTACGACTCGAGTATCTCCTTCACTTTCTCCAATAGATCCCCTGCCCGGAACGGCTTCGCAAGATACCCAACGACATTCGGCTCCTTCATCAACTCCGCCTGGTCTTCTTCGGAATAGCCGCTGCTGATTAGGACCTTCAGATCCGAACGAACGACCTGCACACGCTCCAATACTTCGAAGCCCGAGAGATGCGGCATCGATAGATCGAGAATCAGCAAATCGACTTCCTCCGCATGTTGGAAGAACAGGTTTACCGCTTCTCTCCCGTTTTCCGCCAGAAGAACAGTATATCCCTGCGGTTCGAGCACATTCTTGCCGACGTTTCGAATTGTGTCCTCATCGTCGGCCAGTAGGACTGTCTTTGGGAGGGACGCGGTTCCGATTTGTCCCTGTGATCCCGATTCTCCATTTTGCGAAGGAAATCCCTCTGCAACCGGCAAATAGAGAACAAACGTTGTCCCCACTCCCAGCGTGCTCTGACATTCGATCCAGCCTCCATGCCGGCTAAGAATCCCGTGGGCGCTCGATAGGCTCAGACCTTTGCCTTCCGCCAGACCCTTTGTTGTGAAGAACGGTTCGAAGAGATGGGATTGGGTCTCCTCATCCATCCCGATACCGTTGTCCTGGACTCTAACGGTCACAAAGCGCCCCGGACGGGCCGACGAGTGTCCCTGCAATTCACTCTCGCTGAATTCGGCGCTTCCCGTTTCGATACGGATTCGGAAATCGGTCCGTTCCGCTTCCGCCGATTCCTGGTTCGAAATAGCTTTCTTGATGGCTTCCTCGCTGTTTATACAAAGATCCATCAATATGGTTTTCAACTGTTGTTCGTCCGCCAAGGCGCGGGGAAGAGAGTCGGTTGTCTCCACAGAGACCTCGATACGCCGATCGATGGTTTGACGTGCGAACTGACCCGTTTGTTCCGCCAGTCGGTTCACGTCAACCGGCCGGGGCTGAATATGTAGTTCCCGCCCAAACGCCAGGAGATGCTGTACGAATTCCGCGGCACGGTCCACACAGATTTGCGCCTCGCTGAGGTACTCGGAAATGTCTTCCGACGTTGTCATTTCAATGAGACCGAGATTGCCCGAAATACCTGTAAGAAGATTATTGATATTGTGAGCCACTCCTCCCGCCATCCGTCCGACCGCTTCCATTTTGTGTGACTCGCGAAGCTGCATCTCCATGTCTTTTTGTTTCGTGATATCCCAGAAAATCCCCAGAACCCCGCTTATCGTGCCGTCAGGTTCTCTTACCGGTGTCTTGACCACGTGAACCCAGGTTTTCTTACCATTGGTGATGTTCTCCTCAATCGACTCGAGAGGTTCGCCGGTCTCAAGCACCTGACGGTCGTCTGCACGATATTTGTCAGCCAATTCTTTTGGGTAAAAATCATAATCGGTTTTTCCGACTACGTCGTTCTGACTCACACCCAATAGGTTGCAGAAGCTCGTATTCGCCGAAACGAATTTCAATTCCGTATCCTTGAGGAACACATTTTGTTGCAGGTTTTCGACCAGCGTACGGTACAGGACTTCGCTTTTTTTGAGTTGTTCTTCCGCTTGTTTGATTTCCGTGATGTCGACAGCGACGCCGAGAAGGCAGTCTACCTTATCTTTCAATTCCAGCGACACCTTCTTTGTCTGATAGTACCGTTTTCTTCCGTCGGGCAAGGTGAACGTTTCTTCGGGAATCGATACGGGTTTCTTGTTCTCGATAACCTCTCGGTCCGCCGCTCGGAATTGGCCCACTTCCTCGACCGTGGCAACGGATTCCTCGACGTAGTCGAAATTCGTCTTCCCGATCATGTCCTCGGTTGTTGTTCCATGCAGTTCCGCCATCTGTCGGTTCACAAGCAGGTACCGGCCTTCCCGGTCTTTGACAAAGATACACACCGGTATGTTATCGACCACCCGCCGGGTGAAATCCTCTTTCTCACGTAATTCTTCTTCCATCCGTTTTCTTTCGGTGATGTGGTCGAGAAGAGATTCATTCGCGGTTTGAAGATCGCTGGTCTGCTGTTGGACCTCCTTTTCAAGTACGTTGTGATTTTGCCGTAGCGCCGTCGACATACGATTAAAGGCGGATATCAGCTCTTTCATGTCGCGTCCGTATGGAGCAGGAATCTCTTCACCCAGATACGCATGATCGGATGAGATCTTTGAGGCCAATGTGCCTAGTCGACTCAGAGGCGAAAACAGAAAACGCTGATAAAACCAGTATTGGAAAAGAAAGAGCCCGCTGAGTAGAAGCAGAAGAATGCCGCTCAATTCGATCGAGATCTGATTGGCATGAGCATAAGCGGCGGCAAGAGGGATTCGTATTGAAATTGCAGAGACCGCCTCCCCGACTTCACGACCGAAACTTCGTTTGTCCCCGTAGGTCTCCACAAGCTCCGCGGGCGCACGCTCCGGCGTACTGTGGCAGCGAAGGCAAGCTTCCTCCATCATCTCGCCGCGACGAAGTGTGACAAAGTACGGCTCTCCGTCGACCATCCTTGTGGCCGATCTTTCCGTCAGTTCTGGATTCGAATTAAGCTCTTTGAGAAATGCTCTCTCATACGCATCCGCTTCATTTTCCTGACTCCGCGCGTTGATTGCGCATTCCTTGTAATAGAATTCCTCGTTGCCCAGCGAGCGAAAGTATTTATGGATTTCTCGGACTGCATATGTTGAAGACATCCAAATCGGATCGAAATACCCTTCCGACATGGCGCGATCGGTCACATCGAATAATCGCGGTTTCAGCTGATGTGTAAAATAAGTGTGAGTCGCCAGACTCCGTTCCAGGAGAATGGTGACTTTCGATTCAGCTTCGTCGAGTGCCTGCCGTCGCATGTGAACATTCACAAGAACAATCGCGATAACCCCAAAGAGAACGAAAGCAACACTCACTCCAATATTCAAATAGGTACTCGTGTGAAAACGGTCCCAGTGCGTCTTCATCGTTACGTCTCCACCATTCCTATCGAAGAGCACGAAATCAAACGTTTGCCTGTATGAGGTGCCGTTGATATTCTTCGGTACTCAGTAGCTCGTGAGCCCCATGACAGAGGATCTGGGATGAACGATCTCTGCGTGAATGTTTCCGATTCGATATTGTAGCTTGCGACTGAGTGTTCGGTTTGTCAATGTGACCTTACGAAAGAAACGCATGAACGCAGGGGCGAAACACTCCTCCCATAGCAGACGATGCATTACTTGTTTCCACAGTGACTGATTCCCGGAACGATTGCTTCGGACTTTTTCTTTCGAATCTTAAATCTTCTCTTCGTCCTGTGACGTTTCATAAGAAGACTTATCCAATCTGATGGTGGGGGCACCCCCAAAGGTGATGCCGTCGCAAAAAGTGTGGAATACGAATTTCAACCCCCTCCTAACCTCCCCCGATCTTCGGGGGAGGAACATCTCGTCATCTCTCCCAACAAATCTTGGAGAAGACAACGATGCGATCGACGCGTGGTCTCCCCCAAAAGGGACACGCTTGCGTGGCCGCAGCAAGGGGAGATTCAGAGGGGGTTGACACCTCACTTTTCGCATCCCGCTGACTTTTTGCGATCCCGTCAAAGGTGATGCCGTCGCAAAAAGTCGTTCGCTGACATTAGAAGTTCCCCTCTCCCGCCGGGAGAGGGTTAGGGTGAGGGGGAAGATTATCACCTCCCAAAATGCTCACCTCCCCAACCGCCGCTTACATTCATCGAGCATATCCTTCGTCCGGCTGGCCCCGACCCGCGTGACCCCCAACGCGCGAACCTCGAGCAATCTATCTAAATCGCGTACCCCACCCGCGGCCTTTACCTGCACATGCTCCGGTGAATGCCGTCGCATCAAATTCAGATCCTCGATTGTCGCCCCGCCGCTGCCGTAACCCGTCGACGTTTTCACCCAATCGACACCAATATCCCCGCAGATCTCGCAGAGTTTTATCTTGTGGTCATCATTTAAATAGGAATTCTCGAAAATGACCTTAATTCTCTGTTTATGCTCGTGAGTCAATGCGGTGAGCTCCTCTATCTCACCATGAACATAATCCCAATCGCCACTCAACGCTTTGCTGATATTGATCACCATATCCAATTCTTCACCGCCGTCTTTCAGCGCGCGTTCCGCTTCGGCAAGTTTGATCTGTTTCGTATGACCCCCGTGAGGAAACCCGATGGTCGTGCTCGCCTTGACCGTGCTGCCTTTCAGAATTGTGGCACATCGCTGAAGAAAATACGGCATAATACAAACGCTCGCGACGTCATAATCCAACGCCAAACGGCATCCTTCTTCCAGTTGCGACTCATTCAACGTTGGATTGAGCAGCGAGTGGTCGATCATTTTCGATATGTCTTTGTAGGTATAATCCATTGATAAATTCCTTTCTCCGTGATCGGTCATTTTCTCTTTGGTATAAACTGACGCAGGAACGTGTGGCTCTGCCGCAATGCTGCCTTCCGATCCTCCAACGTGTTCTCATAAACACGATCCTCGACCTCAACGCAAACCGGTCCACGATATCCGATTTCTCCGAGAACGGAGAAGAAACGCCCCCAATTCACTTCACCAAGTCCCGGCAATTTCGGTGAGTGATATTCAAGCGGAGTCGCGAGAATTCCGACGTCATTCAGTCGCCTGGTGTCGACTCGCACGTCTTTTGCGTGAGCATGAAAGATACGATCCGCGAATTCCCACAACGCTTGAATATAGTCAATCTGGAGCCACACGAGATGGGACGGGTCGAAATTTAAACCAAAATTCGGACTCGGTATATCCTCAAACATCCGCCGCCAAATCGCAGGACAGTAGGCAAGGTTCTTTCCGCCGGGCCATTCGTCTTTCGAGAAAAACATCGGGCAATTCTCGATTCCAATTCGGACCCCTTGATCTTCGGCGTATTGGAGGATCGGCCGCCAGACTTCGAGGAACCGCGACCAGTTATCATCGATTGATTTTGTCCAATCTCTACCGATAAACGTATTCATCTGATTGATTCCAAGTAGACTGGATGCGCGAATGACCTTCTTAATATGTTCTGCATAGGTTTTCGCTTCCTGCGTATCCGGTGCGAGAGGATTTGGATAATAGCCGAGTCCGCTTATGGAAATATTGGCTGTCGCAAGCAGATCGTTGGTCCTTTTCGCGTCATCCTCGCTGAAATCGGTTACGTCGATATGTGTGATTCCGGCGTACCGTCTCTCCGCTTTTCCTTTCGGCCAACACATCACTTCGATGCAGTCGTATCCGTCGTCCACAGCGAGATTGACGACTTCTTCGAACGTGAGATCGGGTACAATAGCAGTCACAAATCCAAGTTTCATAATCAATCTCCTATTCTCTTGCGAATACCGTCAATTACTGCCATCGGTCTATTGTTTCTTTTCGTTCTTTCGTGTCTCTTTCGTGCCTTCGTGTTTCAATACGTAACCCCAACGTTGCAAAACTGACTCCTCCTGCCAACATTTCCAAATCTCTCCCCCCGTTCACGGGGGGAGTTGGAGGGGGGGCATCTGGATCGTAGTGCCGGTGCTTTTCTCCTCAGGTACTCAAAATATTCATAAACATCTCTTCTGGCCTTTATCCATGCGGCTTTCCAACCACGCTTCCGGCCGGCCTCTTCTCGTTTTTGCAACCATAGGGGTAACCCACCAACACTGTTAGACGGAAACCCACCTCTGTTCTTCGTGACTTTTCAAAATCGCTTCGCATAATACAACTTCGTGGTGCCCCGACTCGAACGTCGGATATCCCGGTGTCGCACGGAAATCTCCCTTTTGAATAGAATCATAAAACACCCGGAAACATTGCTTAAATGTGTCTGGAAATCCCTCGTTGTGTCCGCCGGGATAATTGATGTACGGGCGGGTGGTCGCCGAGACCAGCGCCGGATCGCGCAACAAAATCTGGTTGGGCTGATCTCGATATCCTATCCACAGCTCGTTAGGCGATTCGCTGTTCCACGCGAGTGTGCTGTTGGCTCCTGTGATCTCGTACCGCAGGCAGTTCTTTCTCCCCGCTGTCACCTGCGACACATAGAGACTCCCTTTACCGCCGTTTTGAAATCGGAACATCACGCAACCGTAATCCTCTGTTGAGATATCGACGGGTTCTGTTTCGAGTTCGGAGGCGAGTTTGCCCGTAAATGTCTCCACCTCGCCTTTGGGCCGGCGGCGGGTCTTATGGACTGTGTGGAGATCCGCAAATACGGATTCAATCCGGAGGTTCGTGATGTGTTGAATCAAATCCATCCAGTGGGTGCCGATATCCGCCACTGCACGAAGTGCGCCGCCTTGCTCCGCAAGCAAACGCCAGTTGTAATCCGTCTTGTGGAAGAGCCAGTCCTGGACATAGCTGCCGTTCACCAGGTGGATATCTCCCATGTCACCCCGTGCTACGATTTCACGAGCCTCCACGTTTACTGGATAGAATCGGATGTTGTAGCAAACTCCCGCCGCTAGATTTTGGGATTGTGCGAGTTCCACGAGCTCCGCTGTTTCTCTCGTATTCATGCCTAGCGGTTTCTCACACATCACATGCTTACCGGCGTTCAGCGCCTTCTTCGACATTTCGTAATGGAAAACATTGGGAACCGCCAGGTGAACAGACTGGACCTCCGCGTCCCCGAGTAAATCGTCGAAGTCTTTGTATGCACGAGGCAGGCCCAGCGCTTCTCTCGCCGACTGGGATTCGCGCTCGTCGCAGCCGAGGATTCCGGTTACACGAATCCCCAACCTCCTCAGCGCCTCAGCGTGAACAGGACCGATGAATCCCGCGCCGACCACGGCGACCTTGATATTCTCGTATCCCATAATGGATCTCCTTTTGTGTCTCAGGCCACAACTAACGGTTTCCTTCGGGAATCCTCTCCGCCGGAATCATGCCGAGAATCGAAACGGAAATAAAGAGGATTCATTTAATCACGATTTCCGCAATGTCGGTGCGTCGCGCTTCAAGGAAATTATTGCCGACTCGTGCCAGATCGATGTCCGCCACAAGGACCTCTTCGCGGCCGTAATTAGCTTGTACAACCAGCAGGCCGTCCGGATCAAAAATCGCAGATTTCACCATCTGAATCGGCCCGGCATTGTTCGCCGCCGCGACGAAAAACTCATTCTCGGACGCGCGTGTCCGCATAAACCCCTCTAATACCGGCACTTTCCATTCCCCGCTCCCGGCGGCAGCCATCGGCAAAAATATGACTTCCGCGCCCATCATTTTCAGCGCCCGCCACGGTTCCGGAAAACGGATATCGAAGCAAATAAGCAGACCAATATGTACATTGTCGAGCTCGAAAAGGCGCAAATTCGTCCCGTTTGTGAAGAATAACGGCTCCCGGTGAAACGGGTGGAGCTTATCAAACGTCCCTGCGATCGTCCCGTCCGAGGAAATCAAGAACGCCCGGTTATATGTCTCTCCGGCTTCCTCCCACACCGCCCCAACAATGGTGACGAGGTTTCGCTGCTTCGCCTTATCCTGAACGGCCTCAAGAGCTTCCGCCGTTTCCTGTTGGTCAACATAGTCGAGTGACTCAGCGTCTTCCGGCGGGTATCCGGACAGCGCCAGCTCGGGAAAAACGATGTATCCTGCCCCCTTTTCAGCCGCTTGATCCATATCGGATAAAACCCGATCCAGGTTCGTCGATGTTTCCAACGTAAGCCGAAACTGCGATGCGGCGACCCGAATAATCCGTGATTCTTGAGGTGTTTGCATCTCATTTCTCCATCTCATTCCGCGCGATACATTGAGAATACCTGTTTCTGCGGCTCAAGTCCAAATCCACTTCATTTTACTAAATCAACAGTGCAAAATGCACCAGAAATCCGAAGTTACTTAGTGCAATCTGAATTGTCCCGTCCAAAATCTCTCTGCGAAGAAGAACGCAATCCATCGAATAAGGTATTGATAAGCAAGCTGTTATATCCAAATCTGTGCGACTGGGTCTCTTCTGGCAAATCATTTGCTTATTTGTAAGCTGAAAGAGTGTACAACTAGGATCTTCAGCACATTCATTCCGGGGTAAAAGAAGAATCTTGGCCGACTGATCTCTAGGACGAGACAGTGACATTTATGATAGTCTTTGTTTCTTTATATGTATAATCAATAGAGCATGTTTCTTCATGTGGGGCACAATTCTTCATCCACCCTAACCAAGGAGATCGAAAATGAAAGTAGCCATCAGTTCGACGGGGACAGATCTGGAAAGCCCGGTCGATGAACGATTTGGGCGGGCTCGCTATTTCTTGATAGCGGATTCCGATACAGGTGAGTTCGAGGTTGTCAACAATGAGGTGAATCTGAACGCTATGCAGGGAGCGGGCGTTCAGTCGGCGCAAGTCGTTGCCGATCAGAAAGTTGAGTGGGTTCTGACGGGGCACATGGGCCCAAAAGCCTTTCGTGCTCTCAACGCCGCCGGGATCAACATCGCTACCGGCGTCTCAGGCAGCGGACGGGAAGCGCTGGATCGCTTCAAATCGGGAGAATTCTCCGCCTCTTCAGGACCGGACGTTCGCGGGCATTGGTAGCCGCACGGCGGGATGAAACCGAAACCTAGCCGTCTGCTTTGTCCAATGGAATACGAGGCTTCAATTGACGTCATCTCTACGCCCCAATCACAAAGAGACTTCTACGACTATCGCGGTAGCGTCCGGTAAAGGCGGCACGGGAAAAACGACCGTATCGGTCAATCTGGCCATGGTTTCGGACCGGCGTTTGTCGTTGTTGGATTGCGATGTCGAAGAGCCGAATGTTCATTTGTTCATCCATCCTCCGGAACTGAAGTCGGAGCGGTTCGCAGTTTCTTATCCGTCTTTCGATCAAAGTTTATGCGACGGTTGCGGAGAGTGTCGTGAGAAGTGTCGCTTCAATGCCATCGCAGTCTTCGGTACGAGTCCCCTGTTATTTCCCGAGCTGTGTCACTCTTGCGGGGCTTGCATTCCTGCGTGCCCGACAGGAGCAATTCACGAAACTCCGGGAGAAATCGGGACTGTTTATTACGGTACCTATGACCATGTGAACCTGGCTTACGGCACTCTCGATATCGGTCAGGCTCGCAGTGCCCCGTTGATCGAGCGAATCAGAGAATTCGATTTCGGCAACGAATTGGTCATAGTGGATGCGCCTCCAGGGACCTCCTGTCCGGTTATCGCCAGCGTTCGTCATGTGGATTACGTTCTTCTGGTAACAGAGCCGACACCCTTTGGATTGAACGATTTGAAACTTGCCGTCGAGATGTGCAGACGTTTGGGGCTTCGGTTCGGAGTCGTCATCAACCGAGCGGATATCGGCGATGCGACAACCGAGGAGTATTGCCGGTCCGAAGAAATCGTGGTACTGGCGTCTCTTCCATACAACCGGGAGGTGGCCGAAGTCTATTCGCGAGGTGGTATCCCGTCATTAGAACTTCCTAAATACAGGGCCGTTTTCCGCGAGTTGCTTGGTAGGTTGAAGGAGGAAGCCGGCTCATGAGAGAAATCACGGTCATCTCCGGAAAAGGTGGAACGGGAAAAACCTCTCTGGTTGCAGCTTTTGCATCGCTGGCGGAGAATAGCGTGCTTGCGGATTGCGATGTCGATGCGGCCGATCTTCACTTGATCTTGGAGCCTACCATCATAGAACAACAGGATTTTAAGAGCGGTTTCGAGGTCGCGTTCGACCCCAGCTGGTGTTCGGGATGTGGGGAATGTGTTCCCGTTTGTCGTTTTAACGCTGTTCGATTGGAGCCGGTTGAAGATCGTCCGGAATGGATTCTGCCGCGTTTCGACGAACTGGCCTGTGAAGGGTGTGGAGCGTGTGTCGATGTATGTCCGACCGAAGCGATTCGCCTTATCGACAAAGTCGCCGGGGATCTATATGTCTCGAAGACGCGGTTTGGTCCCCTGGTTCATGCGCGCTTAGGAATCGCGGAGTCCTCGAGCGGGAAACTGGTCTCCGCGGTACGGAAGCGGGCCAAGGAAATCGCCTCTGAACATGGACACGATATAATTCTTGTCGATGGTCCGCCTGGGATCGGATGTCCGGTCATTGCTTCGCTTGGCGCTGTCGATGCGGCTCTGATTGTCACCGAGCCGTCCGTGTCCGGTGTGCATGATTTCGAACGCGTGGCCGGTGTGTGCGGCCATTTCGGCATTTCCACCCATGCTGTTGTGAACAAATGGGACCTGAACCCCGACATGACCGAAAGGATCGAAAGTCTTTGTGCGGAACAGGAGATCGGTTTTCTGGGAAAACTGCCTTTCGAGCCTGATTTTGTGCGAGCGATGGTCGAAAAAAAGTCGATCGTCGAATATAACAACGCGCTCGAAATCAACCGAGAAATCGAGCGTATCTGGCGGGTCCTTTCTTCCGAGTAGAAATCTTCCGTTTTCCTCTATTCATCGCAAACGGAACGTACTACACTTCTTTTTAGATCAGCCGCTTGGCTCTGGCCGAGCGCGGACTTTAATTAAGAAGGAGAAGAAGTATGGCTCGAGTATTATATCTACCGATAGTTGTTTGTTTCTCGTTGGCGTTTCTCTTACCTGCGACTGCACAACCGGCGGACTCCCCCGAAGATGCAGGGATTACCCCCGTGACGGGCGACATGGCTCCATGGCGGGCTTACGGCGCGGACCTGATGAACTTCGATGCCGTTTGGATTATTGCCTTGTCCAACGGAAATATTGTTGCGCTCAAACGGGGTGGTGACATGGAGACGCCTGGTGTGATCGGGGGCAGTGAGTTTTTGATGTTCGGTCCTGACGGAGAACAGCTCACTCCCATGCCGGTCAGAGGAAGTTTCGAGCCGGACGGCGAGCCGACTCAGTTTGTCGACTATGCCTCTACCGGCGCTTCGTGGGGCAGTTTCACACAGGGAGCCGCACCGGATCGCGTGAACGGTACCGGATTCGTTGTTCACAACCAGGGCGAAGCAGCCGAACTTTTTGGGATGCGATTCGCCGATCAGGTCGGAAACGAGGCGTATTCTCTTGTTCAACTGTTCGACAACGACGGTAACCCCATTGGGGCGAGCATGAACGCGTTCGGTTCGTTGACCGGAGCGCCTGGCGAGTATCGCGACATCGGCGCATCGATCTTGGGAACAGAAGATATTGTTGCCCTGGGAGAAAATCGGCAGGGAACGGATGAACTCTTGGATGAAGCAGGTGCGTTCGCCAATGAAGTCGCTATTGCTGTGATGCTGAATCCGGATGGCAGTACCGAGGTCGAGCCCTGGGTGGTGCACACCGACGAGGAGGGATTCTATCTTGGCGGCAGCAGTAGCCTTGTTTATCAGAATATGGTTGCTTTCGAAGGAGGATTCGTGATCGACCATGGTGCAGGCATCCGGTGGTACAACAACGACGGCACGCCGCGTACGCCTTCGCAGCCGGATCACGCGGAACTTGAAGGCGTCGAAGCTGTTCCCGGATATGATTTCTTCTTTGGCGCGAACTCCGGCGGACGCGGGGACGGCATGGCTTTGTCAAGCAACGGAAAGGATCTTGTTGTGAAGAGTACCACCCTCGACGCAGGTCAAGACTCTATCGGCGTCCTGATTTACTACAACACGGACGGAACCGTTCGCAACTGGGTCCGATTTGACGACATCGATCTGGGGGTGGATTTCGCTATGGTGGACCGCACATTCTGCGATATGGATCCCAGTGGAAACGTGTTTGTTGTTTGGGAGGACGGCCGATTCGGCGGAGACCTGGACGACGGCCATAACCAGATCTTCGGACGGTTTTTCAACAGTGAAGGCGAACCGTTCGGACCGAGTTTCCCTGTTTTCGAGAATTGGAAAAGTGAGCCGACGTATGTCGATTACGGCGGTCTCGGCGAGATCCCGGCGGGGAGCATCGAACAGCCACGCTGTGCGATGAACGGGCAGGTCGCGGCGGTGATCGATGCGACGATTATCATGCCCGAGATCCCGGACATGCTGATACAACTCGCGAATGCGTTTGAACTTCCGCTCAACGAGGCGGTCGTGCGGATATTCGAGAATCCATACGAGCCCGCAGCCGTGAATGATTGGTCCTTGTTCTGAGGATGGTTGGAATGTCGAAGTCACATTTTTGCGGGGGCGGTTTTCGGACTGCCCCCGTTTGCTTGTTCCTTCTGTGGACATTTGTCGGGGGTGTGTGCGCGGAGCCGCAAAAAGGTCCCGAAAACTCCGATATCAGGGTCACCCGCTATGCCCTCTATACGACTGTACAAGTTCGAATCGTCGCTGAGGGATCGGCTGACGAACTCCGTGCGGTTGGAGAAGAGACCATCCGTCACATGGAACGGGAAGCCGATTTGCTGAACGTATACGATTCATCCAGCGCCCTGTCCCTTCTAAATCAACAACGATCCACCACCAATACGCAGCTCATCAAAACTCTCAGGTGGGTGAAGCAGCTTATGGAGGAAACCGAAGGTGGCTTCAATCCTATGGCCGGTCCCCTGATTCGATACTGGGAGGAAATACGAGATGGTGATCGCGAGATTGACCGGTCGAGGATAGAATCCCTGATGTCACTCTGCAATCCGGATTTTCTGCATCTCTCCCCGATAAGGGCGAGCATTACCGAGGCCAGTGCGGAAATTCATCTTGGCGGTGTGATCAAAGGCTATGCCATCGATCGGGGAAAGGCTTTTCTACGCTCACGCGGATACAAGAACGCTCTGATTAACACGGGAGGGGATCTGTACGCTTCAGGAAGAAAAGGCGCCGGTAAGTTCTGGATATTTGGGATTCGGCATCCCCGGAAAGAGGACTATTTCGCACGAATGCCGGTGTCCGACCAGGCGGTTGCCTCTTCCGGCGACTATGAGCGGTTTTTTGTTGTGGATGGAAAGACCTACCACCATATCATCGATCCTCGGACCGGCTTCCCTGCAGAGGGAACGATCTGCTCGACGGTTGTTGCTGGCGACGCGTTTACGGCGGATGCCTGGGCAACTGCTGCGGTGGTGCTCGGACCTCGGGCCGTCGAGTTGGCGGAGAATCATAACGGAGCGGTACCGAAGGATGAGCGAATCGAGGTTCTCGTTGTACTACGGGACGGAACTGTTGTGACGACGTCTCGATTCCCCTTTGCTGACGAGCCGGTTTCCATTATTCAATTGGATCGCTAGTCGGGAAAAGAACGAACAAAACATGATATGGCTCAAGAGAGGGAAAACATGAATGAAAATCGGTCTGGATCATTCCCGAATCGCACTCCATCACAGTGGGACCATGAGACGGACGTAGTCGTAGTCGGCGGCGGAGGCACAGGACTGGCGGCGGCTCTCGAAGCAGCGAGAAACGGTGCGAGAGTTCTGCTGCTGGAGAAGAACGAGCAGCTGGGTGGAACCACGAGCATCGCGGTGGGGTCGTTTACCGCCGCTTGCACATCCATGCAGAAAGCGGCTGGAATCCAGGACGATCCCGAGTGGCACAATGAAGATATGGGGAAATTCGCCGCGCATCGCGAAGTGAAAAATAACTGGGACCTTCGCGGTTTCTTTGCCCGGCACGCCGCCGAGACCTTCGAATGGCTCACTGAATTGGGACTCGAATTTCACGGTCCGAGTCCCGAACCCCCAAACCGTGTGCCGCGTATGCACAATGTTGTCCCGAACGCCAAAGCCTACGTTGCGTTTCTCCATAGAAGAATCTTGGAACTCGGTGCGGAAATCTGGCTCAACTGTCCGGCGGTCCGTTTGTTTCGTTCGGATGAGGGGTTTGTAGTCGGCCTGGAGGCCGAAAGGGGAGGGACGAAGCTCACGGTTCGCGCACATAAAGGGATTGTTCTTGCCGCCGGGGATTATTCGAACGGCTATGAGGTCAAGAGAGGTTATCTACCCAGTGAGGTGGCGCTGGTTGAGGGGATCAATCCACTTGCCACAGGCGATGGACATCGGTTGGGAGAGGGAGTCGGCGCTGAATTATTGAATATGGATCTCGTGTACGGTCCTGAAATTCGGTTTATCGCACCGCCAAGGCCTCCATTTGCGCAGCTGCTGCCGGCAAATCCGGTTGTCGCCAAGATTTTGGGAAAAGGAATGAGTTTTCTACCCAAATCGGTGCTTACTCGAATGGTTAAACGTCTTTTGGTGACCTGGCAGCATCCGGAAACGAGCCTGTTTGAAAAGGGCGCGATTTTGGTCAACAAGGAAGGGAAACGATTTACCGACGAGACCGCTCAACCCGAGCTGGGGATTCCCAACCAGCCGGAGAAGATCGCTTATATTATCTTGGATCGGAATTTGGCGAGTATGTTTTCCGAATGGCCGAATTTTATCTCCACCGCCCCGGATATCGCGTATGCGTACATCCAGGATTACAAACGGCTTCGCCCCGATGTGTATACGGAATCGTCTACACTGCCCGGTTTGGCCGAACAGATTGGCGTGAGTCCGGACACTTTTGAGGGAACTCTTCGCCAATACAATCAGGCTGTTCGAGGGGAAAGTGAGGATTCATTCGGACGGAAATCTTTTGGACCGGTTTTCGAGGAACCTCCGTTTTATGCCCTCGGTCCGGTCAAAAGTTGGATTGTGACCACCGAAGGCGGTTTGCGTATTAATGAGGATATGCAGGTTTTGGATTCGGAAGGCCATGTGATTCGGGGGCTCTATGCAGGCGGTTCGAACGGCCAGGGCGGGATGGTTGTTTGGGGACATGGCTTACACATTGCGTGGGCCTTCACCAGCGGCCGCCTTGCAGGCCGAAATGCGGCGAAGGATGAGTGATTTGATCGGGTTCGGGCTGTGGTCCAGTCTTTCTTTTGGGCTTGACAAGTGAACATTTGTACAATATTCTTTCTACTGGCGATTCACTGAATTGATTTGGCGGAACATAGCGGTATCCAAAAGGTTTGGTCCATGGATGAAAACCGCTTACCGAGGGCGGCGATGTATACGGAATTACTTGAAGATGTTGATGTTATCTGTGTATTTATCCGACCGACCGAAATCGGCGGTCCCCAGGTGAAACCGCTCCGGATACGCCGGAAAGGGGTTATTTCCGGGGATGGGCAGGTACACAAAGTTCAAAAGATCACTTGTCAGTGGGCGAGTATGCGTGGGAAGTTTCGCCGCTATCATTATTCGATTTTGACCGATACGGACGATCCGTACGAGTTGATGTTCGACAGCGGCACAATGCAGTGGAAATTGCGGTATGAAGAGGCGTGAAGTTTGAAATTCCCTCACCCCGGCCC
>CAZTDD010000069.1:0-20207 GCA_964612675.1 uncultured bacterium | reverse complement strand
AAAAGCGTTGGATTTTGAGGGGGTGGCGAAAAGTCGGCGGCTGGAATCGGAAGTTTCCTTTCTCAGAGGGAGAGTGGAAATTGCGGTATGAAGAGGCGTGAAGTTTGAAATTCCCTCACCCCGGCCCTCTCCCAGAGGGAGAGGGAGAAGAAAAGCGTTGGATTTTGAGGGGGTGGCGAAAAGTCGGCGGCTGGAATCGGAAGTTCCCTCTCCCCTCGGGAGAGGGGTAGGGTGAGGGGGCATCTCGGAATAGTGAAGACACAAGAAAAAATGAAGCCGAACCGAATTGTCGCCCATCTCGACATGGATGCCTTTTTTGCATCGGTGGAACAAAAAGCGAATCCCTATCTCAAGGGGCAACCGGTAATTGTATCGGGAGATCCCGAGGGGCGCAGTGTGGTTTCTACATGTTCGTATGAAGCCAGACCGTTTGGTGTTCGATCCGGTATGCCGCTCAAAGAGGCGCTTCGGAAATGTCCTCAAGCAGTGATAGTGCAGGGCGATCCTCATAAATATATTCATATCTCTTCCGGAATCCTTCGTATTCTGGAACAACATACTCCCTTTGTCGAACCGTTTAGTATCGACGAAGCCTTTTTTGAATTGCGCGGAAAACCCGACTGGGAGGAAGCCGAAAAGGTCGCACAATCGATAAAGATGAGAATATACGAACAATATGAACTGACCGGTTCAATTGGGATTGCGTCGAATAAACTTCTGGCAAAATTGGGCTCCGACCTGCAGAAACCCGATGGTCTGGCCGTGATTCGAGAGGAAGATATCGCTGCGTTATTTCAACGACTGCCTATCGGTGATTTATGGGGAGTGGGGAAAAAAGGGCAAATGGCGATGCAACGGATCGGTGTGAAGACTATCTACGATTTGAGACGGTTTACGCGCGACGAGCTCGTCCGTTGTTTTGGGGTGATGGGAAATTACTTATATAATGCCTGCAGAGGATGGGATGATACGCCGTTGGTCTATTCGTATCAAGAAGCGGATGTAAAGTCGATGGGAAACGAATATACATTGTTTCGCGACAGTGGCGACCGAATGCGATTGATAGGAATACTGCGTCATTTGTCCGAGAAGGTCAGTCGGCGGTTGCGAAAAAACGGATGGAAAGGTAAAACAGTTCAGGTCAAAATCCGTTTCGAGGGATTTCGGACGATTACACGGGCGAAAACATTGGAAGCGTTCTATGATTCCGAGGAGATGATTTACAATGTAGCGGCAGGTTTATTTTTTGAGAATTGGAACGGCGTTCAGAAAATCCGTTTACTTGGGGTAAGTGTTTCTCATTTACGACATCGCAGCGAGCCCGAACAGTTGACCTTGATAAGAGACCGAATGATTGAAAGAAAAGACCGAATAACGTTTGTTAAAGACAAATTACAGGATATTTACGGAGAAAAGTGTATTACGTGGGGGTCGGTTATTGCCAACCGCGTGGTATCATAATTGATTGGCATCTGTCAAAGCAGTGAACACTGGAAGGAAGCAGTGAACTCGGGAGAGAAGTAGTTTTTCTCCCCCAAAGTCTGGGGGCACCGCAAAAAGTCCAAGAATCGGCCCTCACCCTACCCCTCTCCCGGCGGGAGAGGGGAACTTCTAATGTCAGCGGACGACTTTTTGCGATGGCGTCAAGT
Organism: uncultured bacterium; assembly: GCA_964612675.1. Classification (GTDB taxonomy): domain Bacteria; phylum Hinthialibacterota; class Hinthialibacteria; order Hinthialibacterales; family JAKPRU01; genus CAZTDD01. Next base: position 18,558 of record CAZTDD010000069.1, on the reverse strand, counting down.
CTGGGGGAGATACAGAGGGGGTTGCCTTTTCTTTTATTCATATTGAACGGATATTTCATAAATGACCATCCTCATTGCCACTTCCGGCTATCATTTCAGAGACTGGAGAGGTCCGTTTTATCCGGAAAGTCTTCCCGACAGGAAGATGCTGACCTTTTATACCCAGTATTTCAATACACTTGAGCTGAATGTGACCTACTATCAACTCCCGTCCATCAAAAGCATGGAGAACATTGCGCGCCGGACACCGGAAGATTTCAATTTTTGGATCAAGGCCCATAACGAAATGACACATACACGGGGGTCGAATCGGGACATTTTCACGCAGTTTCGCGAGTGTGTAAAACCTATGCAGGACCGAGGCAAATTGCGGGGCGTTCTCGCTCAGTTTCCTTACTCTTTCAAAGGAAACAGAGAGAACGCATCCTATCTCCGAGAAATGCGTGAGCGATTGGAAGGACTCGAGCTGGCCGTGGAATTCAGGCACAACAGCTGGATCAAACCGAAAGTGTTCGATTTTCTTCGAAAAGAGAACATCACCTACTGCATACCGGATGAACCGAAACTCCCGGGACTGGTTCCACCGACTCCCCAATTAACATCGAATATCGGATACATACGGTTACATGGCAGGAACTCGGCCGATTGGTGGGGCGAAGGCGGCGATCGATATGATTATGATTATTCCGATCAAGAACTTGAAGAATGGCTCACCACAATCAACGAGTTGGCAACGGCGGCAAAAGTAATCTACGTTCTTTTCAACAATTGTCACCTGGGCCAGGCTGTCCGTAATGCATTGAAATTACAGGAAATGCTGGAATCTATCGTTTCTACAGAATGAATGGGAGCACAATCTCTCTATCCAGTGCTTTTTCCACAGCTTTCCAATAATCTCTTCGCGTTCAAGCCAAGGATTTTGTCTAATTCCTCCTTTGAAAACGGAAGACTACGCAGGTGGTCGATGTCTTTTTGCTGACTCTCCCATGGAGAATCGGTACCGAATACCACACGGTCGACGCCATGGGCTCGGACAAGATTGACAAACTCATCATCCGGTATGTGCCGCAACACATAGGATGTGTCCAAATAAACCACGTCCCCGCATCCGGCCAGTTCCCGTGCTACATCCTCCCACTGCTCATACCCACCCATGTGCGCCAGAATCATTTTCAAATTCGGGAACCGTTCTATAAACCGGGCAAACAGGTCCGGCGTGCTGTGAAGGGTGGGGATTTCGATATCGACACCGGCGTGAAAGAGAACCATCATGTTCTCTTCCACTAACGTTTCGTACATCGGAAATAGCGACTCATCGTCCGGCTTGATCTTTTGGTACTCGGGGTGGAATTTGATTCCGGGAAATCCGCGTGCGGAAAGATCTCGAATGTAGCCGGGGAGATCCTCATAGCCTGGATGGAACGCCCCAAACGTCACGAGTCGATCGGACCGTACTTGTTCCATCCACTTGGCGACAGACTGAAGCTGAGTCGGTTTCGTTGCCACCGGCTGGAGCCACGAGACATCGACCCCCGCAGCGTCCATGGATTCCAAGAGGCTGAATACGCGTCCGTCCAGCGCTTCCTTAATTCCTGCGTCTGCGGCCATCTTGGGGACAAGATCCACCGCGATATGATCCGGAAAAACATGAGTATGAACGTCGATGATCATGGGGCCTACTCCCTTCGGACCTCCTCGTATGCATCTGTGCTACACTGTCTAGGTCTTCTATTCATGAAGGCCGAACACGAATAGATCAAGGTTCCATCGGTCGACCCGGGAACGAGGAGGCAGAAGATGAAGTCTGTAATGCAAACCGTATTGATTTTATCGATAGCTGCGTTTGGCGCGAGTGTGCCTGTCGAAGGGCAGGAGGATTTACGTGGGCAGCTTCCTCACTCCATGCATCTTCCGATGGATGAGCGACCCGTCATAACCGTTGGCCGGCAAAACGCCGACATCATCGGAAATGACAACCGGGCTCTCCAGGCGGCTGTCGATTACATCGCGTCTCTCGGCGGCGGTACGGTGGAAATCGGCGCCGGGACGTATGTGATGAACGATTCGCTCCATGTCCGCAGCGGTGTCACTGTCCGCGGTCAAGGAGAACGAACGATTCTCCGAAAAGCCGCCGGAGTCAAGACCAAACTCCTTGCAGACGGCGACTACGGCCAGGAACAGATTACACTCGCCGATCCGACCGGCTTCGATATCGGCGACGGGGTCGCGGTGTCGGACGATTCGTCGGGTGGTTTTCACACCGTTGTCGGAACGATCATTGGACGAAAAGGCAATATCTTCGCTATCAGTAAGCCGCTCAATGCGGATTGCATGGTCCATCGCAACGCCTGGGCCGCTACGATCTTTCCGGTCATTAGTGTTTACCACACCGAGGGTGTGACGATTGAGGACCTTACAATTGACGGCAATCGGGACGAGAACCCTTCTCTCAACGGGTGCCGTGGCGCAGGGATATTCCTGTATCGCGGCTTCGGAACCACAATCAGGAATTGTGTGATCCGCCGCTACAACGGAGACGGAATCAGTTTTCAGCAGTCGAATGATGTGAAAGTGATTGGTTGTATATCTGAGGAGAACGCAGTTCTCGGCCTTCATCCGGGGAGCGGCTCGCAGCGGCCCGTTATTCGCGATTGCCGTTCGGCACGGAACGGCGCGGACGGTCTCTTCTTGTGCTGGCGGGTTCAGTTCGGTTTGTTCGAGAATAATCTCCTTCAAGACAATGAACGGCATGGCATCTCCATCGGCCATAAAGACTCGGACAATGTCTTTCAAAACAACGTCATCGAAGGAAACCTGAAGCACGGTGTCTATTTCCGAAACGAAAGCGAGCCGATGGCGGGGCATCGGAACCGGCTTGAGGATAACCGGATCGTGAACAACGGGCGCGATGCAAGTGGAGTAGGGATCTTTATTGATGGGGAAACCAACGAGACGGTCCTGATTGACAACGTGATTGGAAACACCGGCGGGAAGCAGATCCAGACAATCCCCATTCGGATCGGCGAGAAAGCCGGACCGGTTGTAATGGAAGGAAACGACTTGGAGGGAGAGGTTCAAGACCATCGTAAGTCACAATAACTGCTGAGCCGTAACTGCTGAGCCGTAACTGCTGAGGCTTAACTGGTGAGCCGTAACTGGTGAGCCTTGCCCGCCCTGCTCGATGATCATGGGGATAGTCGGTCTTACCGGCTGGTTACTTTACCTATTGTGGTAAAGTTTTCTTGACTTCTTGCCGATCATGGTTATAATCACCCTTAGATGACAATGCATATTTCCGGTTGAGGTGACAGAATGTAATATTCTGTTAAAGGAGGATGGTCTACTATGGCCGCTACGGCACTTGCGAAATATCGAGAAGGACGTTTTAAGAATTGTGCGGATTGTGGTCGTTACCTCCCGGTGGACACCAAGGGGAGATGTCAGGATTGTTTCGAGACCGACCGTGAACTTGCCGACTCGGCGAGGGAACAACTTCGGGAACAACCCGATATGACAATCCAGGAACTCTCAAAGAAGATGGGGGTTGACGAAGAACGGGTTGCCGACTGGATGCGTGACGGCCGGGTGAAGTGTGTTGCGATCCGAAAAAAATGCCCCAATTGCGGACGCCTTATGGTGAATCGCTTCTCCTGCGATTCCTGCGGCTACAACAAGCCACCGAAACCCTTGCCCGACAAAGTAGATGACAAGAAGAAGGTGGTTGTGGACCGGACGCCGTTGCGTGTCGGGATGCTGCGCGATGCGTATTGGAAAAAACACTCCGGGATCAAACCATCTTACCAGCGACGGCACATCTGGCTGGTCCCGCTCAAAGGCCACTTACTCAATCGTCCTTAAACTTCCACCCGCCTTGCCCCGGCGGATATAATAGAAACGATAGACCCACCTCAGTTGACCTGATGGTGGGTCTTTTAGGTTTGACAATTCCAACTTTTGTTCCGCAGCGAAATGCAGAAGACACCGCGCATCCTGATTCTCGATGACTCTATCCCTTCGTCCCGTGAAACGGCGCTTCTTCAGTGTCGAGAGGCCCTGGAGACTGGTGGCGTGGTTGTTGTGCCCACCGATACGGTGTACGGGATCGCATGTCTGGCAGACCGGCCGGAAGCAATCCGTAGAATCTTCGAGATCAAAGATCGCCCGCTCGATCGGCCTGTTGCCTTCTTGGTTTCACGTGAGAAGTCACCAGTGGATTACGGCATGGAAGACGATAGTCTGTTTGCCGCATTTCTTTCTTATTGGCCGGGGCCGATCACATTTGCTGCCCCCACAACCATGAAACTTGAGGAGGGTATTCGAGGGGAAGGCAACACCGTGGGCATTCGTTCTCCGAATCATACCTGGCTGCAGCAACTGTTGAGCGGCCTTCCCGCCCCGCTCGCAGCGACAAGCGCGAATCTGAGCGGCGGGCCTGAAGCTCGCTCCGTCGAGGACATGGATGAGCGGATGCTGGCCAGTGTGGATCTCGTGATCGATGGCGGTATCATTGCCGATCCGGTACCCTCGACAGTGGTGATGAAATGCGAGGGAACGTGGCGCGTCGTTCGCGAAGGCGCTATTCCGAAGGACGTTCTGGAAAGACATATCCGAAGCGTTCACTCCCAGTTTGATTGACAGTTTGACCGGGGGATGGCTATATTCACAATAACGGCTCGTTACAGAACTTACGTTTACCCGGATCGGTTTTGCTCGTAAGATTGGAACGAGTACACTCTCTGGAGAATATCGAATGAAAAAGAAACGTGGATTTACCCTCGTTGAATTGCTTGTGGTGGTTGCCATCATCGGCATTCTCGCCGCGATTGTCACGCCGAACGTGATCAACAGCATCGAGCGTGCAAAGTTCACCGCGACGCTCAGTCTCATCCAAAACCTTGAAATGGCTATGGAAACATACAAAGTCGACTACAAGAAATATCCACCAAGTATGTATGACAGACAGACGAGCGAAGCGATTCGGCCGGATGAGTTCTACGAGATCATGGCCGAGCGAGCCAAGACACCGTTCAGCGTTCAATCTAAGTTTACGAGAGTTTTTCAGTCCGGCCAACCGTTTTGGTCGATGCCGAACAATCCAAACTCTTCCGCTCCGGTTGAAGCCATCCTGTTATCCGGCGGAGTTCCGCCCCATGTTTTGAATGCCCCGAATAGTACTATTGGAGTGGAGGCTATTGTGGATGCGTGGGGAAATGCGATTTACTACGTGTCCGGCGATGTCTACTGTCCCAACCGCATCTGCGTCGATCCTCAGCGGGGTCGTCCGTACTGGAATATGCCGGTCGCATATCAGCCGCGAGAGAGTGCGTCGGGAAGCGGGCTGCGTAAGCCGCAAAACATGAACTCCCTGCAAATCGTCTCGTTCGGACCGGACAGGACGACGCTGCCGGCGGATGAATTCGGCGGTATCGGCAGCAACCACTATGACGACGATCGCGATAACGATGCCGACGGGCTGGAAGACAGTCAGGATAATCCAGCCACGACTGAGAATGATACACCGCCCGAAGACGACGTGAGCAATTTCTGATCGGTTAGCACATCAGGAAGCAACGGGTAGTTCTGTAGAATAGCTGCTGATCGAGATTTGTCGACCTCGGTTTGAACCGTTTCGACCGGCGAAAAGTACGCGTTCGTTTACCACGATCCCTGACGCCGAGTTGAGCACCGCGTGGAAGTCCGCTTGCCGGGTTGTCCAGGAAGAGAGTTCTCCATCCGGTGCGAGTTGTGCAACGTGAATCTGGGCGCGTCCCGGCATATCCCCGCCATCCAGTAAAATCATTCGACCAGACTCGCATACAAGCGAACTCTGTCCTTTGATCTCGTTGACTTGCCCCATTCTGGACACAATTTTCGACTTATCCAACGCAACAGAGATCAGGTCGACCACCTCCGAACCCGCAGCACGGGAAGCGATATAACAACGTTCGCCGGTGGTTGCGGTGGACTCCACGTGCGCACCTGCAGGGAGATCGGCGACCCGGTTCCATTGTCGTATGCCGCTTTCTTCGGCGATTGCGGTGGAAAAGAGAATCGGCTGATCTCCGTCCTCAGAGACTAGAAAGAGACGATCTCCTTCAATCCACAGATGCTCAAACGAGAGATTCGGCTCGGGAAGCGTTACCGGCGTCCATTTTCCTATCTTCCGTTTCGGTTCGATTTCGGCACTCAGAAGCTTCGGAGGCTGAGTCTCCGAGCCTGATGCCAGGAAGAACAGTCGGTTCTGTGCGACGGCCAATTTGAGGTTCTCGCAATGTAATGGGGCGGAACCGACATGCCGGGCGGTAGAAAATCGCCCCTGCTTAATCTCCGCACAGTGGATTCGCCCCGATTCGTCAATCATGTACATCGCGTTCTTGCCTTGAAACGCCGCAGCGCTCATCCCGGCGTGGGGAGTCGGAGTGGCTTTCTTTCTGGTGGGGGCGAGAGAGACCTCTTCGGGACCGCCCGGGTGATATCCATTGGGCAGGCGGCTCAATTGGTTTGCGTTGATTGTGTCTTGAGCATTTGCAGCCGCTTCTTCCTGCTCTCTCTCCCGTTTTCGACTGCGCAAGAATAGCAAGAACAAAAGGAACAGCCACAGCCAGCCGATTCCCAGTCCCGCTCCAAGAGGCACCCATTTCAGCCAAGTTTGTCTCGATTCGGCTTCACCCGCCGACGGCTGCTTCTCGCTTTCCGGCTCGTTTCCGACGGGTGAACCGGCGCCGTATCCTCCACCGCCTCCGGCGATTGCTCCCAAGATGGAACCGCTGCCCGCGGGTGGCGAGTTGAGCGTCCGTGGATTTCCCGAGTCAATGTTATCCGAACCGTCCGGAGGGTTTGGCGGGGATTCCGGCTGGTCTCCATTAGGTGTTTGCTGTTCACCATCGTTTTCGGGTGTTTGTGGGGCTGGAGGGTCTTGCAATGGACTGTCGGGCGATCCGTTAGTATCCGGCATGTTACCCAATCCGGAGGCAGGGGCGGACGGGGTTCCGCCGGCGCTCGATGGCGAGGCGGGCTCAGGACCGTTTCCCATGTCGGGACCGCCGGATGCTAAGGAACCGTTGTTCGGATTCGCTGTTTGCCCGGTACCGGAAGGAGAGGGAGGTGTTCCCGGGCTTGTACTCGGAGCCGGAGTGTCCGTCGGGTTTGCTTCACTGTCTGGAAGGCTCGATCCCTGAACGGCTTGGGCTTCCCCGGTTGTGTTGGGATTTGGTTGCGGAAGGGTCGAGTCCGGATTGGTCGTTTCCGCACTTTCACCGCCCTCGGTGGAAGCGGCAGGGCTCGGCGTGCTGTTTTCGGTTTGCTGTCCGGACTGCGGAGACGGACGCTCTTCGGGGACAGCTTGTTCGTCTTGCGACCGGGGCTCTGTAAAGGAGTTCTTGTTTTCCTCCGATGCTCGGTTATCTTCAGTCGATTCTGTTTCTTTTTCTCTCGATTCTTGCGATTGAGTCTTTTGGGTATCTCCATCTTCCGGCCCGGTCGGATCGTTCAAAGAACCTGCCCCGCCGCCGCCTCCGCTGGAGGTGACGGGAGCGGCACCACCTTCTTCAGGCAACACATAGTGAACTCGCACGTCATTGACAGTGCCGGTAGATTCCTGAGGAAACTGGATTTGATATTCGATGTACCGGCCGCGCTGACCGATTCGTAGAGGACTCTGCGTGATTTGAGACGACCAGGGGCTGTATGCTTCTCCTTCGTCAGGGGCAATTCGGTATCGAATGAGGGGGTCGGACAGTTCGGTGTCGCTTGCCCGCCACGACAGGGTTAGGATCTGTGCGGTCTGCCCGATGTCGACCTCTCCCGAGAACTTTGCCGAGCGGGGATCTCCAGTATCCATCCCAAACTGGATTGGGTCTGACGTGGGTTCGGTCGACCAGGCGACATCTCGACCGCCACCGAGGAATTCCCCGTGATAGTAGAGTGTTTCGCCTGTTTCGGTCTCGGCAGCGGCCTCCAGTCGTCCATCGTTTGTGAGGCGGATGTCGCGGATATGTTCGCCGGGAAGAGATCCTGCATCCGCCCAGCGGGCGGAAGAGGACTGGGCATCGGTTTGAAACAGTTGAGGGCGGCCTGACCGGTCTCCGACCAGCCAAGCCGCCCCATGCGCAAACACAAAGGAACTGCCTTTAGACCCTGGAGGCAAACCACCCCAATCAACCCATTGCATAGACTTTGTATTCGGTTTTCTCGCTGCGCGCCAAATTCGCGTGTGGCCCTGGCTGTTTTCGCCAATTGCAAAGGCCCAACCGGGAGTCAAATGGACTTGAACGGTAGAAGGTTGTGTATCGTTTGGCAGGTTGGGCGTGAAAGTGTCGGCTGTGAGGACATTCGCCTGATGGATCTCCGCTGTGCCCCAGCCCGAACGGATATCCGAATCCCGGACAAGGGGGCCCTGTGCGGATGCATCGGCTGAAGCCCACACTACGGCCAGCCCAATATAAAACCTTCTGAAGATCCAGTGCATAATACGCCTCGGCAAATCCCGCGAGGAACGTAGACAAAAACAAGTACTCTCCGCCTCTCCTATCAAGAGCCATGCCATGCGTGCGGTTCAGCATGATATTCCATATAAGTGACTCAAGATAAATAACTTGTGAATTAGAACCCACTGATGGAAGACTGCAGAAATGTTGAGAAGAAACTTCTCATTGGGAAGTCCGAACGAGGAGAGAAGACGCCGTGGAGGATGGCGCTCAGGAGTGGTTGGAAGTGGGTCGCCGTTCAGGGAGCAAATACGGCAACATCACCCCGAGGCCCATTACAACCCCCATCCAGGTGGATGTCCGCATTTGCGAAAACATCGGGGCGAAAAGTTGCGCCGTCAGAAATGCGATGAAACTGAGAAGAAGACCTTGATTGACCCACCGGCTGAACGAGTCCGGTAATGTGTGTCTTTGGCGCATCAGTGTGGCGAGATAGGCAAGGATTAACCACAGATACGTAATGAGCCCGATGGCGCCCATTTTTACCGCGACCCAGAGGTAGGTGTTGTGGACTCCGAGTATGTTGGTCCGCGACAGATAGATGACCATATCGAGGACTCCACCGAGACCGATTCCGAACAGTGGATGGGCTTTGATGCTGAGGAGAGCGTTCTGCCATTCGATGATACGGTAGTAGGCACTGCTTTCTCGTGTCGGATGGAGGATCGACCAGACACTCTGGTAGACCGAATACCACTTGTTCGTCAATGTCACAACTACAAGGAGCAGGGCGAAGGCCACGGCGGAGAAGACGATAAATCGGAATCGACGTTTCCCCTCTTCAAGAAGAAACAGACAGCCGAGTGCGGCGGCAAATCCAACATAATACGCACGTTTATATGTGTTGGTCAGCGTGAACAAAACGATAGGCCAACATACCAACCAGAAGAACGAGCGCACGGCCTCAGGCTTTCTTATCAAAAGGAGCAGAACGAATAGAAGATACGTGACGAAATTGAGACCGTCTCCCCAGCCGGTGAAGATCGCCGTGATCCGCCATTTGATATTCAATCCGGCTCCCTGATGAATCAGATAGAGACCTTCAAGGCTCTTCAGGATCACAGCTGCACCGAAGATCCACAACAAGAGTCGCAGTCTCTCGCGAGTATTGATGATGTTTACCGTCAGAAAGAACGAAAGAAAGAAATGAAGCAGACGTCGCGGTTCGAAAACACGGCTCGGATCGCCTGTTAAATGAATACACGTCAAATAGCCTATGACACACGCCGACGCGAACCCGAACATAGGAACATCCAAAGTGGTTCGGACAAATCTTCCCCGCGACGAGAGCACCGTTGCGATCAACAGAATGATCAGGACTACCTCGAAAGGATTGATATGGATATAGGGCAGGGAAGTCCGATAAAGGGTCGGATAGAGTTTCTCGGTGTGGAGCAGGATATCCTCACTGATGAGAACTTCGCTGGCGATGAAAAGGCAGAAAGCCAAATCCAGCCTCGATAGAATCACTAACGAAACGGTAAAGCCTCCCAGTACAATTGCAATGGACCAAGGGGGAGCGGAAACCGAGACGATCGCCAACGCGGCAACCACAACGATTCCCAACGTTGTCAGGACCGGGAACGATTCAGGTGTCGATGCGGAACTCATTTTTTCCCAGGTGTTGTCTGACTATTGGATCGAGCCACTTTCCTGACTCGATTTATTCGTGTAAGCATACACGGGAGCAATGCTGAAGGGATGTCTGGTCGGTTGCCATGAAAGAAGGATCGCTGGGACGTGCAAACCGATGGTAAAACTCCTGGTTGTCTTGACACTTCGTTTGGTTTTCTCCGTTGCAGCGATTGTGGGGATTTCGTTTGTTCTTTCTCTGCCGAGCGTAACCAAGGGAGAGCGAAAAGCAACCGGGAAACAAGCCATCGGGGTTACCCTGCTTGCTTGGATCATGGTCGAGGCGTTGGTTTTCCTTTACGATCTTCTCCCGGTTTCGCTGTGGCTGGTTCTATGCCTTCTTGGCGTGTATCTGCACACGGGAGTTATTTCGCGTTTTTATGATCGTGATATGAAATCCGTCTTTCCTACCGCTTTATTTCACGCGGGGACGATTGTGGTTGCCTTGCTTCTTATAATTCACGCACTAGAAGAATTCTGGAGAAGCGGTTTCTAGTGACGCCGGCGGAAAAAATCTCGCGGGCCGGATAAACGGAATCCTATACCCTTTGCAGATCAACCACCGCCGCGCATTGTGATATCGCCTGTGCTGTTCAAACCATTCGTTGGATCGTAAGGCATACCGCGAAGTTGCATGGTCTGTCCGAGTTCTTCGGCGGTTGTGTCCGGTCCCATCCCCAAAAGAACCCACTCGTTCGGTTTGATCGGATTGAGTCCGAGTCGCTCTGCTGTTCCTTCGTGGAGCGCGCCGAAATTGTTGTCCTGGCCGGGGATGGCGGGCTCGTTGTCGCCGTAGAAGTAAGTTCCGTCCAGAGCGATCGCCAGCCTATCGCTGGTTTGAACAATTTTTCCGAAGAACGGATCGTTGGGTATGGAAGCGATGTACGAGACCGGGCTTGTAAGATTCGCCAAAATGCATCGCTGATTCCTTGATGCATCGTCGAGATTGTTGATCGAACAAAGGCCCCAGCGCTGGAGACGCTCCAGAGCGATTTCTGAACCTTCATCCCAGAAATCGACCAGCATCGCATTCTGATCAATCCGAAATGCCTCAATGGCGTTGCCCAGGGAACGCATATCGCCCTGGGAGCGGGCAATTTTGGCGCGGACCTGTGCGTTCAGGAAGTTGGGTACTGCGATAGCCGCCAGGATACCAATGATGGCGACAACAATAAGAAGTTCAATGAGGGTAAAGCCTTTTCTACGCATATTCTCTCATCCAAGACTGTTCTTGCTACTGATTGTGGCTGTCCCCTCTTCAATCTGTCAAGGTTGAAATGGATTTGAGAGGTGGGCAACACATGGTGCGACTCTTGACTAGGAAATACACCAACCAGAATCTACTATACTGTCGTAGAAATATCGCGACCGATCGTCATCGCGAGCCCCGGGCCGGCGAGGCCGGTGATTTGAGGAAGAAAACAGGATCTCCGTTGCCGTCATGGCGAGCGAAGCGTGGCCATCTCGTTTTGTCCGATTCAAGAAAGCATTGAAAGGAATCATTATGCAAACTGTCGACATTATGCCATGCCTGGATATGAAAAACGGCCGTGTTGTGAAAGGGATTCACTTTGTTGATTTGAAAGACGCCGGCGACCCGGTCGAGAACGCGGCGTTCTATCAAAAAGAAGGTGCGGATCAGCTCGCGATGTTGGATATCGCCGCCACATTGGAAGAGCGAAAGACGCGATTGGAGTGGGTGAAGAACGTTTCGAATGTGATCGACATTCCTCTGACCGTAGGCGGCGGGATTTCCAGCTTGCAGGACATAGAAGAAGTGATCGGTGCCGGAGCCGATAAAATCTCGATGAACAGTGCCGCTGTGAAGAAACCGGATCTGGTTTCTCAGGCTGCGAAGAACTTCGGTTCCGAGAAAGTGACCGTCGCAGTCGATGCCCGAAGGAATGCGGATATGCCTTCCGGGTTCGAGTTGGTGGTCTCCGGGGGAACAAAACCGGTAGGGAAATGTGCTATCGACTGGGCGAAGCAATGTCAGGATTTGGGTGCCGGTGTCATTTTGCCCACAAGCATGGATGGTGACGGGACGCAAGCGGGGTACGACATTGAGTTCACGAAGGCGATTTCGGATGCCGTCGATCTTCCTGTAGTCGCATCAGGCGGGGCAGGGAAGCTCGAACATTTTTATGAGGTTGTGGATCAGGCCAATGTGCAGGTGCTTTTGGCTGCCTCCGTTTTCCATTACCGCACAATTGCCATACGGGAATTGAAGGAATACTTGCAGGGGAAAGGGGTTCCGGTTCGCTTGTGAGATCGACCAGCCCCAAGGGGACTTGGGGGTGGCACTCTTGGGGGTTGTAGAAAATGCCTGGTTTATCCCACTCAGCGCATTTTTCTCCACTTCTTCACGTTGTTGTGTGCGGTGGAAAAATCTCCCACAGCAACAGCCCAATCGGACTGGTAGGGTGCTTGCCAAGTCTGGGGTTTCGAATCGAGGGTTCCCAAGTCGATTTCTTTGTACGGCTTTTTCGTATCCACGGCAACAGCCTTGGCACTGTTCGGCATAGACGAGAGGTTCATTTCGATCGCCTCGGTGTCTTCCTTATAGAAAACAAACAATTTGTTGTTCGGTGTTTTCAAAGCTACTCCATCGGTGATACTGTTGTCGCGAACCATGTTTTTCAAAAATCGATTCTCGAAAAATCGAGAATTGGTCTTGATCCATTCGTGATGTTCGTACGGCCCAGAACCGCCGCCCGCACTTTCATGAATCAAATTGCCCCAAATATTCGCCACGCCGCCCGCCATCGTTGAATGCCAGAGACCGCGTCGCGTTAATACCTCTGTGTAATCTTTGTCGGGATACGGGGATGGATCCCGGAGACGAAACCGATCTTCGGAGAAGACGGGTTTGCCCGGACGTGCCTCCAGCGCGGCGACATAGACTTCATAGGTCGGTTGATGATGCTCGTAGGAGGAATAATCCAAGCCTTCGTAAATCTGATAGCGTTTGTGATTCAGTCCGGATCGTGGACCGCCGGGTCGTCCGCCAAGAAAATGGGACCAGCCGAAATGCTCATGCATATATGAATGCCATTCGCGTAAGTCTTCTTCCTTAACCCATTCGAATAAATCGAATCCGTACCCCATCGTCCAACCGGGTACTGGTCCCAATCGTGCGGCGATGTATCGCTGGAGACGTTGATCAACCGCACCGTTCTTCCCCCATTTGATCGGCGTCATGTGACGCTGCTCGTCTCCCCAGGCCCAGATGTGCACCAACCCGCCGGCCGCGTGGGTCTTCGTAATCAGCAGTTCCAGCGCCTCGAATGTGCGCGGGTCTGGATTGGGATCGCGGTCCCGTATATTGTCATATTTCGTTTGGTTGATATCGAACCACCGGCAATAGACCTGGGTATGGAATCCATTTAATCCATGCTGGTTAAAAAACATCTCAATATCCGCTTCGATTTTCTCTGGATTGTCACGGTAGTGCGATGGATCGTCATACATGGCGAATTGGGGGACGAATGCTTCTTCCGTTCCCATCCACCCCCATTTCTCTTCGAATTTCTTGACAAAACCATGTGCTTGCGGATTCGGATTCGGCTCGACGGTTACAGTTCCCGTCAGTCCGTCGAGGTCGGAATCCTGACTTTGCGTTGTGAAACTCCACTCGCCGACCTGCGTGCCGGTGAAACGGAATTTCCACCGATCGTTTTCGGCATAAAACATCTCCGTTTCCCGGGTCTCACCGCTGGGATGGGTAAACGTAACCTCCGCGCGCAAATCGTAGGGATTGTTTTCGTAGCTCGTGTTTTGCAATGTCCATTCAATGAACGGATACCATTGCGTACCGGTACGGTCGAGGTCCTGGGCGAAGCTGGGGCACGATAAAGCGAGGCAGAGAAATCCGAGCTGGAAAACCTGTTTTGTTGTTTTCATTTGTATCACCCCGTAATCTCACTTTCGACGTTTTCTCTGATCATAGTCAGAACATCCATTCCTATCAACCGCCCAGAGAGCGGGTCTTCCGGATAATGCTCCCTGGTCAGCAGGCGACACGGTCAATATCCTTATCAGAGATCAAACACCCCAGCTATATAGACACCGTGTCTTTTGGAGAAACGTATCATGCGATTGATTCTTCTTTTTGCGCAACTGGGACTTCTCGTCTGCCACTCTTTCGCACAAGAGAGCCCTTTCGAGATTCATGTTCAGACATCTCCCTTTATTGTCCGCGAGGACGATCGGCAGATGCAGACCGCTTCGGTTACGCTGGACGGAATCCAGGATAAGGCACCCGCTGTGATTACAATCGATACGGGCGATACTGTCGCTACGCATGTTGTCGACGTCGCACCCGACGTTGATAATCGGTTCGATGTCACATTTCCCCTCCTTCGCGAGCCCCGCGACGTGCTGTTTACGGCCCGCCACCAAGGGGCGGAGATTACGGCGACTGTGACAATCAAACCTCCCCGATTGTGGACGATCTTTTTTGTTGAACATACACACACCGATATCGGGTATACGAAACTCCAAACCGAGCTGATGCGTCTTCACGGGGAGTATATCGTGCAAGCGTTGGATATCTGCCGTCAGACCGATGACTACCCCAATGACGCCAAGTTTCGATGGACCTGTGAGACAACATGGACCGTCCAGCGATTTCTGGAACAGTGCACGAAAGAGCAGCTGGAGGAGTTTATCCGCCGTGTAGAGGAAGGACGGATCGAGGTTGCCGGGTTCTATTTGAATCAGACGGATCTTGTTGCAGGGGATGAACTTGTCAGGGAACTCTACTGGGCGGGACGTTTGAGACGCGACTATGGAATCCCTGTGGTTGCCGCAATGAACTCGGATATCAACGGGCTCTCGTGGGCGTGGCCGCAATTGCTTTCGAAATCCGGTATCCGCTACTTGAACATGGCGACCAACGCGACCCGTGCGAAAAACCACCGTGACCGCCCCGACGGCTTCTACTGGGAAGCGCCTGACGGGAGCCGTGTACTTACATGGAACGGCGAACACTATATGCACGGAAACAGATTGCAACTGCCGAAGTCGATGGATCGATTTGTAGCTGAAACAGCCAAATATCTCATGCACCTGGATGAGAGAGGATATCCGTATAACGGTGCCTTGGTCCAAATCTCAGGGGAATATACAGACAACTCGCCTCCCACGATCATCGTGAGTGACCGTGTCAAGGAATGGAATGAGCGGTTCGTTTCGCCCCGGCTTGTGGTCGCAACGCTGTCCGAATGGTTCGAGTATTTGGAGGCGAATTATCGGGATGAAATTCCCGTGGTGAAGGAAGCATGGCCGGATTGGTGGTCGGATGGACACGGTTCTTCAGCGGCTGAAACCGCCCTGAATCGTTCAACGCATCGAACCATTCACGTCGCCGAATGCGTTAGGACACTGACCAGTCTGCTCCCGTCCGAGCAACCGTATCCGGCGGATGAACTGCGACGCGCCATGGAATCGATGATGCTCTATGACGAACACACCTGGGGAGCGGCGCAGAGCATCTCCGAGCCCGAATCCGAGATGACAAAAGGCCAATGGGCGATCAAGTCCTCGTATGCCACTGTGGCGCATGCGACATCGACTGCCCTTCTCAACGAAGGCCTCGATACATTTGCCGCTCAGGTCGGCGATACTCCGGACGACAAACGTATCGTTGTTTTCAACAGCCTTTCGTGGAAACGAAGTGCGCCGGTTGAATTGGAACTCGACCTTTCGGATTCACAGATCGTTGTCGACGATGAAACCGGCGCTCAGGTTCCTTCTCAGAGAGTGGTTTCTGACGATGAAGAATCAACGATCTTATTTATCGCCCGCGATGTGCCCGGCCTTGGGTATCGCACCTACTCGATACAATCGTCTTCAAATACAGAAAACTCTCCCGATGTTTTTTCGTTGAGTGGGAATATTGTAGAGAATAAACGGTTTCGGGTTGAAATCGACCCGCACAAAGTCTGTGTCACATCGGTTTTTGACAAGAACCTCCAAAAAGAACTTGCGGACGGTTCAGGCCGGTGGGGATTTAATCAATATATCTATGAGGACGCGCTACAAACGCGTGTGGAGATGGAACGTCCGGTCGGCGAAGAGGCTTTCCTACGGACAACCGCCACAAACGGTCGGATTCAAGCGGTGGAGACGGGTCCGGTCCGCTTGACCGTCGAACTGAGCGCCTCTGCGAACGGTGTCAATTCGTTGAATCAAGACATTCGTTTGTACGCCGGTTTGCCGTATATCGAGTTCGTAAACACGATTGATAAAATCGAGACCACCGAGCCCGAGGCGGTCTATTTCGCCTTTCCATTCTCGTTGCCCGAGTTCGACGTTCGTTGCGAGATTTCCGACGCGGTTATGACTCCGAACAAACAGATCGAGCATTCCTGCCGCGACTGGTATTGTATCCAAAACTGGGTCGCGTTTACGAACTCCGATCGCACGATCGTTTGGCAGACCTCTGACGCGCCTCTCGTTCAACTCTCGCAAATCAACACGTTTCGATGGGCGGATCACTTGGAAATGAAACACCCCGCCGTCTTCTCGTATGCATTGAACAATTATTGGACCACGAATTTCAAAGCCTCGCAGGGTGGCAAGATGACGTTCCGGTACGCGGTGACCGCGTATGACGGTCCTCTGGATTCGGCGCAGGCCACTCAGTTTGCGTGGAATGGATCTCATCCCTTGGTGGCGGAGGTTAGCAGCGGTGGGGCAGGGAAACTGCCTGACGGAGCGGTCTCGTTTGTCGAGGTCGATTCGGACCATGTCGCGGTGCTGGATTTTAAGAACGCGGATGACGGGCGAGGTGTCATTGTCCGTCTTTTCGAGAGCGGTGGGCGTGCGGATGATGTGAATGTCGTTTTCCACGAAGACTTCGGGTTCAGCCGCGCATTTGTCACAAACCCCATTGAAGAGAACGAGGGGATTCTTCCGCTCAGCGAGTCGGCGGTTTCCCTGAACCTGCAGCCCTGGGAAATCAAGACAATCCGTTTAATGCCGTAGCGCCCGGGTTCATCCCAAGCGTTGCTTCCTTATCCTGCACGTTTCTGACATGTTTCGGAGAATCCAACTCGATACAATGAAGAACCCGTGCACCGGCGGAAGTAATGGAAGCGGGTAACCAGCCGATGCACGGGCAGGGGAGCATGTTGATTTGCCCGTAATTTAGATCAGCATCCAGCGGATGTCAAGGACTTTTCTTGCGTTTTTTTTAGAAATGTTCTTGTCCTGTGAATTGAATCGTGAAGGCACGAAGGAGACAGGAAAGCACGGAAAAAAGAGGCAGAAAATGGCACCTTTCATTGTCTGAATTCAGATGGTCCGGATGGAAGGATATCCAGGATGGGGTTGAGGAAGTTGTTATCCTGCTCATCCTTCGATCCTGACTATCCTGATTCTGACAGGTAGGTATCTTTCAAGCATCAGGTCGGATGCTTGACGTGCGCCGCGCCGAAAGAAACAATAGTAGGACAATTCCTCACGTACGACGGAGCGTTTTCAACCGTGAAAAAGCCGAGGATATACATTGACACATCGGTCATAGGTGGGTGCTTGGACAGCGAGTTTGCCTCTGAGAGTCAGGCACTGATCGACATGGCACAGCGTGGGGAGGCTACGCTTGTCGTTTCCGATCTCCTGGCAGCCGAGATCGCGCGTGGCCCAGCCAAGGTGAGAGAGATCTTCGATCGGCTGCCAGAGGAAGTTTTGGAGCCGGTGCAAGGCTCGGGAGAATCCGAGCGGCTGAGAGATCTGTATGTGGACGCGGGTGTGGTCGGCCCGGGGTCGGTTGTGGACGCCTATCACGTTGCCATCGCCAGCGTTGAACAAGTAGACGTCATCGTGAGTTGGAATTTCAAACACATCGTACACCTTGAGAAGATCCGGGCATATAATGCGATAAACATGCGACAAGGATACCGTACGCTTGAGATCCGCAGTCCACGGGAGGTGGTGTAGACATGATGAAAGAAAAAGAGTTTGACTGTGTCGATATGAAAAATAGTGTGCAGGCAAAGCTGAGAAGCGACCTCGATGGACTGAGTGACGAGGAAGCCCGAGCGCTGATTACGCGCGAGCTGAACACTTCTGACGACATCGTAGCCCGAAAGTGGCGGCGTCTGCGAGACCTTCGTTCAGTTACGCCCAAATAGAAGTAGCCACGTTGGCTCAACGCGAACCATAGCGCCTCGTTCCTTGTCTGAATTTGGGTGACCGGGACCAAAGGATACTCACGGTGGATTCCGAAGGACTCTTATTCTGGTCATCCAATAATCCTGGAAACAGAAGCGCCTGACCCCAAAGAGAAACACAAGCGTTTGACCCCGAAGGGGTCAGGTAATTTAGCCAGGGGCATTCGCCCCTGGAAATAGATGCCAGAATTTCTCCTCTCCCAAGCCCCAATCGGGGCGAGGTTGCCCAAACAAGACTCTCTCCGCCGCCACATTACTTCGTC
>CAZTDD010000068.1:25696-37014 GCA_964612675.1 uncultured bacterium | reverse complement strand
TGGAAAATCAACTACACGGAAAAACTCAACGCAAAATCTTGGGGAAGGTCCTGGGAATTTTAAGGATTTGGGGAATTTCGTCGTGTGATAGCGACGCGCAGAAGACCGAGAAGACCTTCGCACCGGGCTTCTCCTTGAAGAGGGAGAACAGTGCGAAAAGAAACGGCCCTTCGAGAAGGGCCGTTTCCAATCCATCAGCAATCTGCAATTCAGTTTCTATCGCTCTAAACGCTTATCGGTCGCATCATCCAGTCGGTGAACCCGGTTTGCCAATGAAATCGCCCGGGCCATAGTAAACATACAAGTCGTTTTTGACCTGCTTGGCTCCACCCTCGTAGGCGTTCTCTTCGGCTTTTTCGCGTTCACGCCAGGAATTGACGGTTCCCGTCAGGGTCGCAACACCATCTTCGACCTCGACATTCACTTGATCGGAGTCCACATTCGGACTCCAGAACAACTCGTCTTCAATGTCCTCTTGGATTTCCCAATCGCTTTTCGTAACCCAATCAGACCCAACAAGTATGTTGTTTTGAACGTCTATGACGCCCTGAGTCCTCTCGGCGATCTCTTGTGCACGCTCACGGAGGAATCCACTGTCCACTTTCCCGTTCAGCCGAGCGATTCCGTTTCGGACGTATACGTAGATGTCGCTTTCATTCAAGAACGGATCGTTATTGAAGCTGTCGCGGATATCCTCGGTAATCTCGATTTCCGGACGTTTCTTTTCCGGTCTCACTTTCAGGAGGTTCTTTATTCTCCAAACGCCGGTGGTGTTTAACGCGTCCTGCTCGGCAGCTTGTTTCGCGGCTAGATTACCAACGACACCCGTCAGAGTGACAACACCATCATCCACACTTATTTTTGGTTCGAAGGCATATAGTCGCGGATCGTATGTGAAGGCCTTCTTGAGATTCTGCTTCACTTCGTTGTCGTTCTTCGGTATGTAATTCGCTCCGCGCCGGTTTTCGCCTTTCATGCTGCTGGGGATCTCCGAGTCGACAGTCAAATCTTCGATATCGACATTTCTGACACCGTTGATCCATGCAAGCGCTTCAGCTCGTTTTTGGGCAGCCAAACTGGCGACTTTTCCGCTTAAGTCTACTCTTCCGTCGTCAACTTCGATTTCCAGGCGGTTGTCATTTACCAAAACGTCCGACTGAGCGCGGCCTCGAATGTCGGCTTCGATATCTTCATCGCTTCGGTCGCCCACAAAATGGATGTCGATCTCGTTTTTCACGGCTTGTACACCGCGCACGGACTTGGCAACCTCAGCCGCGAGGTTCCACTCCGCCCACGACTCGACAAGACCGTTCAGAATCGCTTTCCCGTCGGTTACGTCCACACGGACGTCGTAGGATTCCGTTGCCGGATCTCGCATTAACGCGTTTTCGACTTGCTTCTCTATTTCGCTGTCCGAGCGGTCTGTGGATCTGACTTCGATCCGGTTGATCACCGAACGGACACCTCGGATGTTCTCCGCTATTTTCTCTGCGCGTTCTTTTTGCAGAATGTTGTCTGCGTTGCCGCTCAACGTAACGATTCCTTCGTCGGTGGAAACCGTGATTGAATCGGCTTGTACCTGTTCATCTCGGCGCAGATGATTCTCGATGGCTGTATTGATTCCCTTGTCATCTACAGTCTGACTGTAGGCTGCCGGCACCGCCAGCAACGCGAAAACCAAAACCACGGGTGAAAATATCCTAGAGAAGACCATACGAGACTTTTTAGGGTCGAATGCTTTCTCAATGTTGCTCAGTTCGTTATTGAACATTTGCTGCTACCTCCCTCTACGAGTTTTCGATTTGGTTGGAGGTAACGCAAAACATATACCAACGATGTTGAACCATCGGAATTGTCGCAATATCAGCGTTCGAATGTGAGTTGGCAGGTATATGTTGAACGGCTGCCAAGGTCTACAGGCGCGAGTTTATAAACAATTGCGCTGAATCGTGATTCCGAGGACGGTGAGGCAATCAGCTCATTTCAACCTAAAAACGGCAGTTGAAGGTGTGGCTGCCACGATAAACCGCTGATATTTGGTAGCATGGTTCATCGTCCGTTTTCACCCAAATGGTGATCGGTTCTTGAGCTTGTCGAAAGGCCGATCACCAACGCTCGCGCGACCCTTCGACGGGCTCAGGAACCGCGCTTCCCATTCAACTGCCGTTTTTAGGTTCAAGGAGCATGTGTAGATGCAAGACAGATCTGTGTAGAATCTACACGTGCATATCTCCGTTCTATATGAAGGCGAGTATTTCCGTATGTCGCTTTCGCGTTCAGTGTTTTTTGTCGGGTGGGTCTGGATCAGAGATACACTCATCACTCAAACGCTCTTTCAGGGGTGCCAGATAATACAAAGTAATGAAATTCAAGAAGCTAAGCAAAACAGCGATTTCCATGCGTCCCCACGCAACCGCCACTCCGATTGCGCCGGTATTCCAAATGCTTGCAGCGGTGGCCGTTCCTGTGACGCCTCCCCGTTCTCGAATAATCGCACCGCCGCCGATAAAGCCGATGCCGGTAATAATTCCGTAGACTACACGGGCTCTTGCGTCGTCGGTTTCGAGAACATCGAGGCCCACCAGCATAAAACTGCATGCTCCTACAGCGACAAGTGGGAAGGTCCGAAGACCCGCACTTCGCGCACTTCGCTCACGGTTCCACCCGATGGGAAACGCGAGAAGGTAAGCAATCCCCATATGAAGCAGGTGCGTGATTACATTCTGTACGTCAAACCACATGGTCCTCTCCGTTACATTCACATTTTTTAAGAGCTTATGAATTGGGATGATGCTTGTCCATCCGGTTTTCAGGCTTGATTGTACAGTGGGGATTTCGTATGCGAATCGTAGTCGTAGCGTCCGAGTTTACCTCGGACGGATCTCGAACGATACCTCGGACGAATCAAATCTTATGTGCTGCGCTTGCGTTGAGAACCAAAGAAACCTCTATGCAGCCATTGGCCCTCGACAAACAATACCTGACTAGTCTCTTCGAGACGCAGCCCTTTTAGAGTAATCGTGCCTTGTTCCTCGTCGTACTCGTATTCCTCGCCTTCTATGAGAGGCCAAGGTGCGCTGCTAACGCGATCGAGTGTCCTGATTGAAACTTCTTCATGATGTAAGCGCATATTGTTCGGCAGTCGGAAACGACTCGGGTCTTCAGTCGGTAGTGCGGTCAGAGACACTTGACCGAAGGCCGCGCGTCCACGACCGTCATGCTGATCACGATCATGGCCTCTTGGAGCGGCCCAAATGGGAGGAGTGTGAGGTCCCAGGGTAATCGTCGACGCAGTAGTCGGACTCTGATCTTGCGGTTTGAGATCGTATTTTACAAACCAGGATTGTCTTGCGTCACAGAGCTTCCGTTCGACAATCCGTATTTGAGACTTGTCCGGTTCCACCCAGTAGTCGATGTTTGGAATACATAACCGGTCTCCGATAACGACTCTGACGGAATCCGGGTCGATATTCTCTTCACACCTCCACGCCCAAGGAACTTTCCTCCTACCGAATGCAATGAGTTCCTCTTTCTCACCCAACTTGATATTCAGCGAAAGCAAACCGGTCTTCTTATCGAAGGTGTAATCCTCGTCCTCTCTTAACCGTGTTTGGCTGGTCGCGATATTAGTTCCGTTTATCCACCGGAGTTCTTCGAAAACGACGGGCACGTAGTATACGTTGGGTTGCTCCGTTGCAATCGCTCTGGAGAAATCGAGCGATTCCCAGTCCTCTTGCTCCTGAGGAGCAAACGCAAGAACGAGCATCAACACCCCGGCGGCAATCCCGAAAGCGAAACAATCTCGGATCTTGACTGCGTCGCTACTCCATGGGTATTTCAGAAGCCTTTTCACCCGGTGTGCGGCGGTTGGCGACCCAGGATTGAAAGGCAGTGCGAATGCTTTCCACTCGTCGGTCTCGACGTCCCAGATTTCTGTCGCCAGAAAATCCGAATAGGCGTTCGCGTTCCCTGTAATACTCACGACGCCGCGATCGGAAAGCAATTCTCTCTCCTCACGCAGCCTGCGAATAGCCCAGCGTACGATGGGATGAAAGAAATAGACTATGCTTACTATTGTCTCCAGCAACAACCACCAGCCGTCCCGTCTTCGAATATGGACCATTTCGTGGAGTAGTGCGTATCGGAGTTTGTCTTCGTTCTCCGGCTCGGCAAGGCGAGACGGAATCACGATCAGAGGACGGAACAATCCGGCCACCATTGGAATATCGGCCTGGTCGGCAATCGCCAGACGGGGGGGACGTCGCAACCCGACCTCGTTTGCACATCGCTCCAACAATTCTTTGATCTCGGGGTTTTTCGGGATGGTGGAAGCTCTCAGCATGTTCCAGAAACCATGCAGGGTACGGGCGAGACGGACGCTTAAGGCGATCACCACCAGCGACCAGGCAATGCCAACAAGAACTTTCCAATACATTAAAACAAACAAAAGAAAGTAGAAGAACGGAATGAGAAAGAGACCGCCGAGCGACCCTGTAGACGAATTCCTTGATTCCTCCGTCGCAGACTCGTTTGCTTCGACAGCGGTGGAAGAAGAACGCGCCAATTCCACGTCGGTCGGTTCCGAGGGGACGCCGAGAGATACAAACGCTACGAGGCCGCCATAAATCCTTGAATCCTCCTGCAACTCAATGCGCAGCTGTTCGGGATAAAGATTGTGCACCGGCGAAAGAAGCGGAACCAGGATAACGAAACCGAACATCCAGTAGGCTGCTCGGCCTCGAACGCGAAACAATGTCACAAATAGACCTACCAAGCCTCCAACGACCATCAATTGGATGGAAGAGAAAAGAAGAAACACTATGAATTTGTCCAGTAGATGCGGCACCGCCGGTTGCTCCCTGACAAGTTCTACTTCTTCTATTCTATAACGTTCGAGACCTTGCGACTATTCGATTCTACCCAGTGTCTCGCCGGGGAGCATCGGTTGTCAAAAGGAGTAATGGCCGCCCACCGGTCAAATAGTTGTCCACCGGTCAAGGGCACACGGACCGATTACCGAGAATCTCGTGAACCTGCAGCATTCGTGAATACGGCGGGAAACAGCACGCGGATGGTCGGTTTTCGTTCAGGCGTAAAAGCAAGGAGGACAAAAGATGCTCCGATCACACCTCCGGCAGTCAGGTAACTGCGGATACGCCCCGTCGTCATCCTTCTGCCATGAACAAGCGATTTCACCCGCTGCGATACACTCGGATTCGTAGGCATCGACAGTCGCCCAAATGGATTCCGCCAATCCGCTGCCTCGTTCTCTGCGCTCTCCGAAGCGAGATAATCTGTTGACCAGCGCCTCCCTTCCATCCCCAATCACCGGCTCCGACGGTCCGCGGCTCGGAATGAAAAACCGGAACCGTCCATTCTCCTCGTCTACCGCCATTATCTTCTCGGTTTCTCCGCAAATGAGACCTGGATGGTGCGAAATCGATTCAACACTCGTTTCTTTCTGTCTGCTACACTATTGTTACAAGTTCTGTTAAATGAGCGTGTTACGGGATTCTGATCGAGAATGCCGGGTACTAAGGCCGGCAGATCTTCGGCCGGATGGAGACAGACTCGGCAGACTCCCCCCCGTCGGCCCCCGGTATCGGAGGCTTGCCGACCAGGGTAGAAAAATCTTCTTTTGAGTTCCCTTGATCCTTCGAAACCCAGTCGACAGAATAACCCGCTGTGTGGTAAACTGACTCGGTTTACCGAATCGGATTTGAAATGTGATTAGAATCGCGGGAAAAGGCGACGGTGAGATCTATGCGCTCAACTATTGTCCCTATCAAACAAGCTTTTCAATCGGGGGAGGTCATTGACCTCGTACATCGGCTGGACGGTATAAAGATTGATCCTGTACGGCTTCACTATTATGAAAAGACGGGATTGATCAAAGCGAGTATCCGCTCGGCACAGGGCTGCGGCAAACACAAGTTGTATTCTTTTGCCGACCTGATCTTGTTACGTTGGTTTCTCCAGCTACGTAAGCAGGGGTTGTCGATGCAGCGGGTCCGGAAAGGAATCGCTTACCTGAAGAAGAACATGCCCAAACACATTGAAGAACCTTTTGAACATAATCTATTCTTCGTGACGGATGGGTGTGACCTCTTTATGCTGGGCAGTGACCAGGAGGCAATCTCCTTGGTGACAAACCCCGGTCAGAAGTACTTCGGGATGGTTATCTTCGATTTCAAGAAGATGATTGAAGACACACGTCAGGCGATTGAAGAAGCCGCTGCGTGATCGCTCCCATCATTCCAGAAGAAGACCGGCTGCAAAACTGACGACAGACTGGGTCTGTTCGTCAACCGTCTGTTCATAGGACAAAACGCGGCCTTCGCGAGCGGTTGTCGTTCGCAACAAGACATACACGGGCGAGAGCCCACAGATGTTTCGGACGTCGTCGTCCTCGACGACGTCGATATAGAATCCTTCGGCGTCCACCTGCTCCACGAACTTCAATGTCGCCCGATCTCGTTCCTCGAGATCCGACAGGAATTGACGGGTCATTCTTTGGTCGCCGCCGAAACGGCCCCCCATGTGTGCCAGATCGACTCCGGCCACGACACAAACACGTCCCTCGGTTTCGCCGATCGTTTCCCGGAGGGCCTCGCAAAACGAGTCGGTATCCGGATCGTCTTTCGGTGTGCATCCCTGGGAGATACATCGACGGAAGGACCCGCACAGGATTGGGACGATGCGGACTGGAGTATCCGAGGGAATCAGATAGCGAAGCCAGACAGTCTGAAACTCGATCGAATGTTCATCCCGGTGACTGAACTCTTCGCCGAACCAATTGGAGCTGCATCGCTCTGCCAGGCGATCCACGAAATCTGTGTCTGTTTGTACAGTTCCGAGCGGAGTGTCGTAGCTCTTTCTGGTCAGAGCGAAGCCGTGATCCACACCGTGGTGGCATGTGCCCAGGATCACAAAAAGGTCGATATCCTTGACCCACTCCCTTAGTGTTCCATAGGCGCCGGCGTATACATTCGCGCCCCGCTGAAAATCGATGTGGGGTGCTACCAGGCCGACGGGAGGTGCGATTCCGAGATCGATGTCGCCCTTTTCGAACCGATTCGACATCTCGTCCAGAAGAGCGATCAGCTCGTCGGTGTCGGCCGGATAGGACGCACCGGCGTGACGGCTGGGGCGTACATCGAGGTCGAGGAACGCCCGCTGAATCGCCTGGTAATGTTCCCGATATCGGTCGTTGTCCAAAAGATACGCGTTATCCAACTGTGAGATCAGGTCATCGATTTTGTTGCGAAACAGGATTTCTCCGGTGCGACGGGCAAAATCCGACTGGATATCGACGATATCCCTTGTTCCATCTAGAAGAGTCATCAGGAAATACGTAACCCCGTTAACGACCAGAGGTTGTTCGTTGATACGAAGAGGGTCCTGTAGACAGATCATTTGTTGTTGATTGACAGTGAGGGGGAATGCCTCGAGTGGTCGAATTCTCGGGTGGTCCATCCAAAGCAACCTTTCCGCTTTCTCTCATTGTTGTCGCACCGATTTTGCAATTCAAGCGAACATCAAAACAGGGAGCCCGGCGACATCGTCGCTCTGTGGCCTATCCTTTACTCTGGCACGATTGTATGACAAACAAAAGAATTCTGGTTGCGATAGCGAAAAGGAAGTGGCAAAATCAATTATTGTGATAAAATGGTGAACGTGCATAAACAATCGCATCGTCTTCCGACCGTCGCAATCGACGGTCCAGTGGGCTCCGGCAAGAGCACGGTAGCTCGCAGGGTGGCGGAGCGATTGGGATTCTTGTATATCGATACAGGTGCCATGTACCGTACCGCAACGTGGAAAGCGATGCAGAGCGGTGTGGACCTGAATGATTATTCTGCCGTCGCACGACTGATCGATCGGACCGAGATACAGCTTGATCGAAACGGTGATGCGGTATTATGCGACGGTCACGACGTTCGTGGAGAAATTCGGCGTCCCGAGGTCAGCCGCGCGACATCGCCGGTCGCGGACAACCCGGCAGTGAGACGACGTCTTGTGGAACTGCAACAGAAGATGGGTGAACATGGGGGCGTCGTGATGGAGGGCCGAGATATCGGCACCGTCGTTTTTCCGGATGCCGATGTTAAAGTCTATCTAGATGCAAGCCCAGAGGTTCGGGCGGAAAGAAGGACCAGCGAATTACGTGCCGCGGGAGTCGATGTAGACTATGAGGAGACTCTTCGCGATCTCATCGAGCGGGATCGGCGCGATCGATCTCGGCCGGTTGGGGCTCTACGGATCGCAGAGGGAGCCATCGTTCTCGATTCGACACGCCTCACAGTCGAGGAGGTCGTAGAACGAATCGAGCGGTATGTGCGCGGCTTGCAAGTTGGGAGTGGGTCTGTTAGGATTCGCTGATTGATATTGTGCTCAATGACGTCGTTCTATCAATTGAACAAGGTCTTAATTGGAGGTGTGTTTCGCCTCTATTTTGGAATTCGAGCAGAAGGACAGGAGGAAATTCCCCGAGAGGGTCCGGTAATTCTGGCGGCGAATCACAGCAGCTACCTCGATCCGATCGTCGTCGGACTCTTATCGCCTCGAGAAATCACTGCGATAGCAAAAGAAGAGCTGTGGTCGTACTGGTTTCTTCGCTGGTGGCTGGACAATATCAAGGCCAAACCCATCCGCAGGGGCCGAGGCGATAAAGGATCTCTCAGGGCAGCTCTGGAGGTGTTGGGCCACGGGAAGGCGTTGCTGCTCTTTCCGGAGGGAACACGAAGTCGAGACGGGACCATAGGGTCAATGAAGGCCGGCGTGGGCCTTTTGGCACGCCGAAGTCGCGCACCGGTCGTTCCTACCTACGTTTCAGGTACCTTTCTCGCTCTCCCTCGCGACAGAATCATTCCGCGTCCGTACCGAGTGGAGGTTCGTTTCGGACCCCCTCTGTCTGCGGAGGCGATTGAACAGGTTCCCTGTGACAGGAGCGGCTTCAACTGGATCGCCGGTTACGTGGAACAGACCATTCGCCGAATGGCGGAAGACAAAGAAGGCAAACACTTCGCGGCTCCACGAGTCACGAAGACTTAAGATAGAGTACCGGAGGCAGGAAGTTAGTATGAACGACGACACACGGACGGAACAGATGGTTGAGAACCAGGTACCCCAGGCTGCGGATGAACACACTCCGCAGGAAGAAACGACTCTTGACGAGCAACAAACTCAGGCGCAAACGCCCGAGATATCTTCTTCTCCCGATAGCCCAATCGGCGAATCGACAGAGAGACCCGAAGAAGAGAATACACAATCAGAGGAACCCACCGATTCGGCCGAGACCACTCAGGCTACTCACGAAACAGAGAATCAGGCGGAACCTGATCCCACCCCGGAGCAAGCGGAACCGGATCCCACTCCGGAAAAGGAACCCGAACCGGAGCCGAAGTCGATACTGGAATCGGACTCCGACCCGGATGACTTCCACGAGGACGACGAAGCCGGCGACACGCTCACCGCTCAAGAAGAAGCGGAGATGAACCGCCTCATCGACAGCACCATGCCCTCCTATGAAGTCGGCGAGATTATTACAGGTCGCATTCTCAAAGTGACTCCCGACGATGTTGTTGTCGATATCGGGTCGAAATCCGAAGGCATTATTCCGCTGAAAGAGTTCATGCAGGATCGGAAAGATCCGAACGTCTTCATCGGCAAAGAAGTCGATGTCATGGTTGTGCAACGGGAGAATAAAGACGGTCTGCCGGTGCTTTCACGGACACGGGCCAAAGAACGCAGGGCAAAGGGAATGGCCCGAAAAGCCTTCGAATCGGGATCGCCGGTCGAGTGTGTCGTTCAGGAGATCCTGAAAGGTGGATTTCAAGTCGATGTTGACGGTTTGCGTGGATTCATTCCGTTCTCGCAAATGGGACCGCACTCCCGCACCCCCGAACAGCAACAGGCACTTATCGGGCAGACAATCAAGGCAAAAATCATCGAGATGCGCGGTAAGAGAGACCTGATTCTCTCGCAACGCGCTTTCCTCGAAGAAGAACGCGCTCGACTCCGTGAAGAAACCATGAAGAAGCTGGAGGAAGGGCGCTGGATTGAGGGACGTGTCAAGAACCTCACTGATTTCGGCGCATTTATCGACCTCGGTGGAATTGACGGTCTTCTTCATGTCAACGATATGTCCTGGGGCCATGTCGGACACCCCCGCGAGGTTGTCCAAGTGGACCAAGAACTGCAAGTGATGGTTCTCAAGGTCGATGGAGAGCGGATTTCTCTCGGTCTCAAACAGGCCAATCCGGATCCATGGTTGACAGTAGCGAGCCGGTACCCCGTGGGATGCAAAGTCTCCGGCCGAGTGACGAGTTTGGCCAAATACGGCGCTTTCGTCGAACTCGAGGAAGGTGTCGAAGGTCTGGTTCACATCTCGGAGATCTCATGGGTCCGCAGACTCCGCCACCCGTCCGAGGAACTCAAGGTGGGGGACGAAGTGAATGTTCAGGTTCTCTCCATCGATGAGGAGCGCAGGCGGATTTCACTAAGCATCCGAGAGGCGACAACGGACCCCTGGACGCTCGCCAAAGCGAATTACCCGATCGGTACCATCATCGAAGGACAGATTACAGGACTGACCGACTTCGGTGCTTTTGTCCGACTGCCCGAGGGGATCGATGGAATGGTCCATGTTTCGGATATGTCCTGGACCGAAAAAGTCCAACATCCGAAACAGGTCCTCAAGAAGGGGAGCAATATCAAGTGCAAAGTCCTCGACATCGACCCGGGACAGCAGCGTATCTCGCTGGGCTTGAAACAGATGGCGCCCGATCCGTGGGATTTGGCCTGCGAGAAATACAGGGTCGGCGACGTTGTGGATGTGACGATCGTCAAGATGACCGAATTTGGCGCTTTTGTCGAGCTTGAATCGGGCGTTGAAGGACTTGCCCATGCTTCCACATTGCCGAAAGGCGATGACGGCCCCAAGGTCGGTGAAAATGCTCGCATGAAAATCACCAAGTTTGATAAGCACAACCGCAAGATCAGCTTATCGATGAAAGAGTATCAGCGCGAGCAGGAGCGACGGGAAGTCGAACAGTATATGTCCAGCTCAAGCGGTTCGTTCAACTCCCTCGGCGCTCTGATCAACGAAGCGCTCCAATCGAAACAAGCGGAGATTCGCGCCGAAGACGAAGAAAAACAGACTGTCGAGCCCGAGATGTCCACTGAAGCGCAGGAACAACGCGAGCCTGAGCCTGAAACGGATCTTTCCGCGGAAGTCCCCGCAGAACAGCCTGCGTCCGAGGAAACGGAAACCGAACCGACGCAAGAAGCGGAAATCGAGGAGCAGAGCGTTTCCG
>CAZTDD010000068.1:0-25596 GCA_964612675.1 uncultured bacterium | reverse complement strand
TCCCCCTGCAGAGGTGGAGAGTGCTGTCGAAGAAGAAAGCGCTCCGGAACCCGAGGCGTCGGCTGAAACGGAAACCGAACCGACGCAAGAAGCGGAAATCGAGGAGCAGAGCGTTTCCGAAACACCTCCCCCTGCAGAGGTGGAGAGTGCTGTCGAAGAAGAAAGCGCTCCGGAACCCGAGAGTCAACCGGAGGAGAAGGTTTCCGGCGAGGCGGAAGAATCTGTTGAATCAGAAGAAACGCCGAAACAGATCTGACTCTTTCACACGTTATTCATTTGACACCGGGCGTAGGACCTTCGGACCTGCGCCCTTTGTATTTCCGGATCTCTAAAAATGGAACAATTAGTAGGGACGTGTCCGCTTTGTACCAGCGAGAATGCCCGTCGGCTGGGTGAGGTGCTCGGCCGGGACGATCGCGATTACGATGTAATGAAATGTGAAGCCTGCCGGCTTCTGTACGTGTCCCCTTTTCCGAGACTTGCCCCGGAGGATTCGGAGACGATCTACGGAGCCGACTACTATGACAGCAACTGGGGTGAGGAAGGGCGAGGCTATTTCGACCGCGACAAGGCCGTATCCATGCTCGACGAAGCCGAGAGGCAACGTCGAGTCATCGAAGAAGAAACCCGGATTGCAAAAGGCCGCATCCTCGATATCGGGTGCGGCGACGGGCGCTATCTGGGATCTTTCGCAGCCTCCGGGTGGAACGCAACGGGAATCGAAGTCTCCCCAGAAGCGGTCAATCGGGCTGCGGTTCCCGAGGGAGTGCGCATTCTTCAAGGCACGCTTGACTCAGTTCAGCTCGAACGAGCGTCATTCGATGTTGTTCGTTTGAAACATTGTATCGAGCATCTTTCTTTCCCGAGGGAAACGTTGATCTCCGTGGAAGAACTCTTGCGGCCTGGAGGGTTCTTGGTTCTCGATACGGACAACGCGGCTGGATTACGCAGTACTCTCGAACGGGGGATCCAGAAATGTGCCGGCCCATTCGCCGACAGGATCGTGAAACACCTCATGCACAAAGATCTTCGGAAACGATTCGGGCGGCTCTCTCCGCCGATCCATTTGTTGTATTTCTCGCCGGAATCGCTTCAGCGGGCCGTTGAGTCGGTGGGATTATCGACCCACAAAATGTTCTCGGTATATCATGGGCATCCCGTATGGTTTCCGTTGATCCATCCCTACCGGTGTCATCCCCTTGAGGCTGCGTTTCGGCTTGTGGATCGCGTCGGCTTCTCGCTGAATCGCGGTGAAGCCCTTGTCTGTTTTGCGAAAAAACGAGGATAGACGGATGTCAGCCCGTCTCTAGACGATTTCTTCCCTTTGACTTTGCTGCATACATGGCGGTATCCGCTTTTTTCATCAACGTGTCGAGGTCCTTCGGCATCTTGCCATTGTAGGTGGCGACACCGACGCTAATGGTGATGTCGATAGTCCCCTGATCGGCGAAAACCGCGCCCTTTTCCACTGCTCGCCGGAGTCTCTCTCCCACAGCTGCAGCCCCCGCTAGATCGGTCTCGGGCAGAAGCACGGCGAACTCCTCGCCACCGATCCGACCGAATACATCCACTTCACGGAACAAGCCCCGTGCAACGTCGGTCAGCGCGCCGAGAACCTGGTCCCCGGTACTGTGACCATACCGATCGTTGATCGATTTGAAATGATCGACGTCAAAAATCAACAAAGACAAATTCTGGTTGTATCGTTTCGCTCGAATATACTCCCGCATACCGAGTTCAATGAAATGTCTTCGATTGAAGATCCCTGTCAGTCCGTCTGTGGTAGCCAGCTCCCGCAGTCGCGCTTCCACCTCTTTCCGTGCCGTGATGTCCTGAGCAAGGCCGGCTATCTGCCGGTTCTCCGGGTCCTCTCTGGGGACTTCGAAACCCCGATCCCATATCCATCGGATCGAACCGTCCGGTCGAACGATGCGAAACTCGACGTCAAAATCGCTCTCCCCCTTTAGGAACGATTCGAAGCGAGCGCCAATCGTTTCCCGGTCATCGGGGTGAATGGACTCCACCCACACTCTCGGGTTTTGATATACATCTTCGCACGGTTGTCCCCAGATCTTCTCGTACGCCGGACTCACATAGATTACTCTTTCTGTCTGCCCCGGCTGCGTCAACCAGAAAACCTCATCGATCCCTTCCGCGAGAGAACGAAACTTCGCCTCGCTTTGCCGTAGAGCTTCTTCCGCAGCTTTCCGGTCGGTGATGTCTTCATGCGTGATAACGATATTTCTGATATTTCCGTGTTCTTCCTGAAGCGGGTAGATTTGCGAGTGAACGACTCGTTTGCGGCCAGGATTGTTCGATATGTTCGGATCGTAAACTGCTTCGGGAATGTCCGTCGTCTTGCCGTCGAGGGCGCGTCGAAATGCCTCGTCATATCCGCGCTCACAGGCTTGTGCGTCCTCGATAATATTGTATCGAGCGATTATCTCCTCGGCTTTCTCAACGCCCCACAGCTGAGCCCAGGCCGGATTCGCGTGGATCATGAAACCGTCCAGGTCGTGAAGCTCGATAGCTACGGGCGATTGCTCCATAAGCATCCTGAATCGTTCTTCACTGGCTTTTAACGCTTCTTCCGACCGTTTTCGATGTGTGATATCGCGTGAGATTGACGATGCGCCCAAGATCTTCCCGGCACTGCTCCGAATAGGGGAGACGGCCAGAGACACGGCCACCACCTCGCCGTCTTTCCGTAGACGCATTGTTTCAAAGTGATCTACCCGGGTTCCTTCCTTGATTACACTGAGAATGTGAGGAAGCTCATCCGGCCGACCCGGAGGAAGAAGCACCGAGACTGGTTTCCCGATCACTTCCGCCGCTGCGTACCCGTAGAGCCTTTCGGCCCCCGAATTCCAACTAGTGATAATGCCGTCCAGACTCTTGCCGATGATTGCATCGTCGGAGGATTCGATGATCGCGGCCATCTGTTCGAGACTGTTCTCGGCGATCTTGCGGTCGGTGATGTCGCGGAGGAAGCCGATTACAGTTTGTAACTCTCCATTTTCGTCGACATTCATACTTCCGCGATCGTGCATCCAAACATAATGGGCGTCCTTATGCTGAAACCGATACTCGAAGTCATACAGACGATCTCCGCTGAGAGCCTTCTCGAACTCGGACTTTACTGCGGGAAGATCGTCAGGATGAACTCGGCCGAGCCAACTTTCACTGTCATTACCAATCTCGTCCTCGCTGTAGCCCAAGACCGCTTTAAGCGCGCCCCACCAAACGATCCTGTCTTCCGGCACAAAATGTTCGTAGACAACATCTCCAAGCGCCCGAACGAGAGAACGGTACTTGAAGGTTGCGGTTTCTGTCGAACTCTCTCCGGCTTTCTTTTCGACAGTGCTTATCTGATTTCGGAGCTGGTTCAGCTCATCAATCAGTTGGGCCTTTGTTTTTCTTCGATCATCCATGGATTATTTGATGGTCCTGACCAGTTATCGTTTTTCAGCCCTTTTCCGTTCATGACCGTGGTCGTGCAACCTGGGGTTCCGGCGGCGGGTCACGAGCTACTGCAGTCATCACGTGGACCGGTCCAGAGACCGGTTGCGATGTCATGACTCCACCCATCTTCGTCCAATGGATATCCGTTACGGTTCCAACCCCGGGTCAACCGTTTCCATGTGGATTCCCAGGATTGTATACCGCCGGTCGCATTGGGCGCTTCCACACAGGAAGCGCCGACCGCACATGCAAAGGTTGCAGCGTCCCCCAACGAGCAGCCGTAGAGCAGCGCTGCAAGAAACCCGGCTATCGTGGCATCGCCCGTCCCCGTTGTCCCGGCGAATACGGACGGTTCGAAACACACCGACCAAAGCTCTCTGTTTGCCCACGGACCGAGGTCCGCGGGAAGACATCTGCCGAAATCCTCAAACCGGCGCGCCGATGCTGTACGGATATAGAGTCCTCGCTCGCCGCATTTGATACCGACGATTTTTGCGCCCATTCGGATTGATTCCTCAGCCAGCCGAACGATTTCTTCGTTGGTTATCGGGGTTCCGGCATCGAAGGCCGAGCGGTTGAGCATATAGCGCAACTCGTCTTCGCTAGGGAGGAAAATATCGACGTAGGGTAGAGTATTCTTGAGGATCTCCACCCAATCGATGTGTCCCACAGCGCTTGTGTCTGGACAACCGGTGTCCAATGAAGTTGTCAACCCTGACTCTTTGACCTGCCGGAACATGCGCGGCAGCTGGTCTGTGTCGCTCTCGTAGAAGCGCCGCATCAATACCGGATAGCCGAAATGAAACAATCGCGCTTGGGCGACTACTTCGTAAGGAATGTCGGTGGAATCGAACGTGTCATTGGGGCCGGGGTTGTGCAGAAACGAGCGATCGGTGTCCGGGGGACTCAGAACCACGGTATACGAGGACGAGTCATCGGAGGAGACGATCATGTGACGAGAGAGATGGGCACCATAGGAATCGATGACGCCTCTCAGCGTTCTCCCGAGGGCATCGTCGCCGATCTTCCCCATCAAAGCCGTCGATAGTCCGATCAAGTGGAGCGCCAGGCCGGTATTGCCGACGGCTCCTCCCATAGAGAGAGTGGCCGGTCCGGTTTCGACCAGAACCCCCGGTCTGTCGGGTAGAGGACCGTGGAGCTCCGGTATGATGTCCAAACATATATGGCCTGCCACGACGGCGTCGAGTTCCATCAGTGCCTCCAAAACCGGCGATGATTCAGCATTATAGCCTCATTTCGATGTCGCGTTGTATACACGCTCAATCCCGCGCACAACTGAATGTACCGAATTCCCCGATGTTTGCGATTCCCGGTCAAAAAAGATACGATGATAGCGTGGTGAGATCCTTCTCCCGGTAAAGGGGTTCCTATCGAATGGCAGCGACATCAACTCCCCGGATAGCGCCGGAGATCGTGACCGAGTTCCGGTCGTTTCTTGGCGACCAGTCCGTTTCAATTGACGAGATGGACTTGACTACGTACGCCTATGACGCGACCCGCAAGAACTACCGTCCCTGGGTTGTTGTGTGGCCCACCCAAACCGAACAGATTTCCAGGATTATGAAAATCGCGTCACGAGAACGGATCCCGGTTTATCCTCGCGGTTCCGGTTCCGGGATGTCCGGAGGTGCCCTTCCGGTTCGAGGCGGCATTCTCATGTCTCTTGAGCGCATGAACGAAATCGTCGAGATCGACGTTGACAATCGGACTGTGACGGCTCAACCCGGCGTTTTCCTGGGGGCTTTGAAACAGGCGGTTCAAGCGAAAGGGCTTTTTTACCCACCGGATCCGGCCAGCGCACGGGTCGCCTCCTTAGGCGGAACCTTGGCCGAGGGAGCCGGAGGGTTGAATTGTGTGAAATACGGCACAACTAAAGACTATGTACTTGCCGTCGAAGCTGTGCTGCCGGATGGCGAGATCGTCCATCTCGGCTCCCGATCGCGGAAATCGGTGTCCGGATACAATCTTCTTCAGCTGTTGATCGGCTCGGAAGGAACACTTGCCACGATCACACAGGCGACACTCCGGCTGATTCCGTACCCCCCGTACCGATACACTATCCTCGCACGTTTCAATTCCACCCAGGCAGCCAGCCGGGCCGTTCTTGCTATTTTGAGCGGTTCGGTACAACCCTCGGCGTTGGAATTCATTGATGGAGTGAGTCTCGAATGTGTACGTGCGTATCTGGGAACGGATAGGGTGCCTGCAGCGGAGGCCGTGCTTCTCGCGGAGGTGGATGGTTTTACGGCAGACGCGGTCGCCGCCGATGCCGAACGAATCGGCGGTCTTTGTGAGGGATGCGGTGCCGAATCCGTCCGTAAGGCGGGCGATGCTGAAGAACGCGAAGAGTTGTGGGAGCTGAGACGAAATCTCGGCCCGTCCATGTTCAAGAAAGCACCTATCAAGTTCAACGAAGATATTGCCGTACCTGTGGCGGAGTTCCCTCGAATGCTCAAACGGATTTACACGGTGGCCGAGCGCCACAGGGTGATCGTGATCTGTTTCGGTCATGCAGGTGACGGGAATCTACATGTGAACTTCATGACCCACAAAGAAGACGATCCGGCTGTCCACTCGGCTATCGAGGAAGTCTTCAAAGAAGCCGTCGCATGTGGAGGGACTCTTTCCGGTGAGCACGGTATCGGAATCATGAAATCGGAATTCCTTCCGCTGGAATGGGGATCGAGGGAGATCGCACTTCTCCAGGGCGTCAAACGCGTTTTCGATCCAATCGGTATCCTGAATCCTGGTAAAATAGTCCCTGAGGAAATTAAAAACAATATCTGAACGGTTAAGAACCATGTGTAATCGAAATCGTTGCCTGTGTTTTGGGTTCCTTTTCTTTCCGCTCCTCGTGGGTGCACAGAATCTCGGTCTTCCGGTCGGGGACTCGGACGATCATGGGCTGAACTCGTTGATTCAAATGCTCGAAAAACAGGCCATGCTCGAAGCCCAGAAATCGGCGAACGACGGTCACCAGAACATTTCTCCGGGCCGTCCGCAACCCGAGCTCGGTCCGAATGCCAACGATCCCTCAGCGCCGATCGATCTCTCTCAATACTTGGGTACAGAAGGCGACCAGGAGGAAGCCATCGGCCGTCTCAAGGAGGCTGGTAAATGGCCGTCCACGAAAGGTCCCGGCAAGCCGGGCGAAGAACGCGATCTCTTCCAGAAGATCTCTCCCGAAAGACGCTTGGATTTTGCAGCCGAGTGCATGAAGATGGGCAAGCACGGCGAAGCTCTTTCCGAGACACACTATGTCTTGCTGACCGAGCCGGAAGAGGAATATCTTCGGCGGGCACTGGCGCTTCGCGTAAGGGCTTTGTACCGACTCAGAAAGTACAAGGAAGCGGAAGAAACCTACTTGCGTTTACAGGCCTATTTCTCTGAAGGTCCCGAGGCTGCGGCTGCGCTCGAGTTTCTGGAACGGCATAGCGGTATCGACAAACTACAAAAAGCGGTTCGGGAAAACCAGAACGATCCGCAACCGCATCGAAAACTGATGGAGGCATATCGTGTACGGGGTTGGCTGGATATGGCCCTCCAGTTTTACAAGAACCGACTTCCCGACAAAACTGCTGAGACCTTCCGGCATATCTGCGAGTTAGAGTACTTGCGCAAAGACTGGTTGGGGTTGATCGACGCGGCCGAGCGCGGAATCGAGCTGCATCCTGCAAGCCCCGAGTTTCACTACAATCTCGGGGTCGGATACTATCATCTTAGCGACGGTCCCGCGCTGTTGAGTGCACGCGAGAGTTTTCTCAGGGCCAAAGAACTGTCGAAAAGCGCTGAATTCAACAAACGGACGAATTGGTATTTGGAACGCTTATCCTCCGCTGGATGATTCTGCAGGCGTTGGGATATCGCTTTCCGTATAAGGAAGTACGTGAATTTCGTCATCGATCAAGGTGACCGTTGCAGGCCCCGTAGGATTCTTCACGTCATACTCCGTTTCCAGAATACGAATAGTCGTACCCGGCCAGATCTGTTTTCGGGCCTTCACAAACCGCATTTTCCGCAGTCCTGCCGCGTGCGCTTCTTCGAGTTCGTCGGCTTCTTCCTGTTTGGACTGAACCAACTGTTTGTACTTCTTGACAGCGGCGATCGCCTGCTTGAGTCCTTTTTCTCGCTGTGGATCCAGCGAACCTCGGGATTTTTTGAGGCGTTTCAGTTTTTCGGCCGCGGCAGCCAACCGTTTCAGCTTTTCTGTGAGTTCTTCCACGCGGTCTCGCAATTCCTCAATCCGGCCGGGAAGCGCAAGCGTGGCGAATCCCAGTTCAATCCGTGTTTTGACGCCCATCTCCGAACCGATCTGCTCGGCTTCGATCGAATCCTCCGCTCGAACAATACCCTCCGCGATATGCCCATGAGCTCCCTCCGCGAGGACCGATTCGTTGCTTTGTACACGGCTGTGATAGATGGAGCCCGCTGAGTAAAGGCTCCCTCCGCAGCTGACTTTCACGTCGTTGAGAAACTGGACCCGGATCTCACCGTGGGCTTGAAGCGTTCCTTTCCCTTTCCCCTCAACACCGCCGTTAATTGCGATGTCCAACTCCGACACGATCTGCGCCGCTTCGACCAGACCGGCTACGTTGACCGAGTCTTTGGAATGTACGCGGAACCCCGAGAGAATGTTGCCCTGGACGGTTACGCCGATGGGCGAGTTGATGTTACCTGTCTCGTACGACACATCACCGGCAATCAGCATCGAGGGTTTTACGGAGACCAGATTTCCCTCCACACTGATATAGCCTTCCGCCTGCGAGAGCAGCTTGCTTCCGTCCTCGGACAGGGCCGTATTCTCACCGGCGACCAACTCGGCGGGGCACCCGTCCTCCGTTGGGATCTCTTCTCCGTAGATGGTGGTGCCTGCAACCCCTTGTTTTGGTGGAATGAGATCGGCCAAAACATGCCCCGGCGCTACAAAAACGAAGAGACTTAATTCCTTATGATCGACGCGGCCGCTGTCCAGCTCTTTCGGGCGCCCGCTGATCTGTTCCATATCGAAAGTGTACTTCACATACCCATTTGTCCCGGGAACCGGTTTTGTTCCACGTGCAATTACAACAGGCTGATCGAATTGACGCTTTTCGAATATCTTCTCAATGGCGCGGGTGTCTATTCCATGAACGATCTCTTCGTTCTCG
The DNA here is from genome assembly GCA_964612675.1 of uncultured bacterium. Classification (GTDB taxonomy): domain Bacteria; phylum Hinthialibacterota; class Hinthialibacteria; order Hinthialibacterales; family JAKPRU01; genus CAZTDD01. Next base: position 16,966 of record CAZTDD010000068.1, on the reverse strand, counting down.
AGAAATTTCTCGATCCGAGGAGGAGTCCACATGGGAGCTTCCTCTTTGTCGACTTGAATCGAGGCCTGCATTTTGTCTTCACGGACGAAGAGAGTTGGGCCGAGCCGTTCCATTGCTTCGATCAGGAATCCGGGTATTCCGTCGCCCTCGCCGTCCTCTTGCTCCAATGTCTCCACTTCACCGGATTCCAGCAGGGCTACAAACGATTTGCGAATGGACTCGATACAGGCTTTCAGGATCTCCCGCAATCGGTCCGCCGGCATCGTCGGAACCCACCCGGCGATCTGTTGAAGGAATTCCGCTCCGGACTTGAGCTCCTGGGTTGAACGATCAAGCGTGGGAGATGAATCTTCAGATTGGTACTGTTCCAGGTCCTGAATTGCGTCGGAGACCCCGCTTTGCAAAAGCTCCAGAACCTCGACAAGACCTGCAGCCATGAACGCTACCTCAGCTCCTTATCGGACAGCCGGTCAAACCCGAGTTGATCGCATCTGTGGTCCATAGCCGGCAGACCCTCGCTACCCCTGGCTGTGACCAAGAGCGACTATCGTTAGTGCGACCGTCTCCCTCCAGTCGTTAACACCGGCGATAATACACCAGATTTGGCACTCTATCTATCGTTACGCCCCGTGGAATTCCTTCCTGACGGTCGCGCGGATGAGGCTTGACGGTGCCCTTCGTTTGACACGCTGTCGCTTTTCCTAAACTATCTTCAAAGAAGTTAGCAATTTGCTAAGGCGCAATAAAGCGACAACGCGAGTCAACGATGCATCCTCCGTCGGCCGAAGTGAAATCAGAAGAACAGCAAGCGCCGGACTCCGAAGCCTCATGCTGTCCCGCTCCGCATGCCCGTTTCTTGCAGGGATGGCGACTTGCAGCAGTTGGATGGGCTGTGGCTTGTCTGATTCTCCAGTCTTTCGCACTGACGAACCGTTCTTTCGAACCGGACGAGGGGATGAGGGTCTATTGTGCGAGAGAGTTGCTCCAAGGCCAGACACCCTACGAAGATTTCTGGGATCACAAGGATCCCATGGAATGGCTTTTGTGTGCGTTTCTGCTCAAGGTATTCGGAAACAGCATCAGTGGACTCCGTTTAGGCGTTGTGCTGCTTCGCGCAATTCTCATGTATCAATTGATCGGACTGGCTCGTCAATTACAGATTACGAGGCACCTATGGTTGGTCGGGGCACTATCCTTGATTCTTCTCACTGCCGAGCCGATTCAAGGAAACACGGCGGCGATGGAGATCCCCGGGCTTCTGTTCTTTGTCGTCGCGATGCGATTTGGCCTGACCGCCATCGCTAAACCGAACCCGAAGCGATTGCTTTACTCGCTTATTGCAGGGATCCTGGCGGGACTCGGCATGTTGGTCAAACTCACAACAGCGGTGAGCTGTCTGGTCCCCTTTGTATTGCTATGGTTGCTTCGGCCGAGAACACGCGAAAACTCCCAAGAATATGGACTTGTTCCTCAACTCTCGCTTGTAGCCGTCGGCGTGCTCATCCCAATCGCCGCGGTGGCGATGTGGTGCATTCAAAACGGAATCCTGGATAACTGGTTGTTTGTGCTCACAGTGTACAATCCAGCCTATTCGCAAGGCGTACCTCATTGGGAATACCTGTCGGGTGTCCTGCCTTCGCGTCTCGCTTTCCTCGCACCCTTTGCCGCTCTCGCCGTCCTCGGCATCCTGAGGAACTGGAGGAATCAACGTTTGGCAATGCTCTGGCTGGCTGTCTGGCTACTCCTGTCCGTTGTATCGGTTTGTCTTGGATGGCGATTCTATCCGCATTATTTTCTGTTGCTGGTGCCTCCAATGGCTCTCTCCGGCGCGGCCTCCCTGGATACGTTGAAGGCAAGGACGCCAGCGGCCTCCTTTCTGAACGCGTTGACTGTCTCGTTGTTGTTGGTCGGGGCTTTGCTTGGAGTCAACGTCGTCAAGTGGTATCTACTCGAAGCGCCTCACTGGAAACCGCCGAATATGGGGTTCTTCACCGACGAGTCCGTTGTACAGCTCGCCGAGTACGTTCGGGATACAACCGAACCGCAGGAGACAATCTATGTGCTTGGATACTGTCCCGATATCTATGTTCTATCCGAGCGGAGTTCCGCTTCGCGGTACGTATTCAAAATGCCGCTTGCCGCCGAGCATTCTCCGATTCGAGAGGAAGCGAAACAGGAGGTCGTTCACACCTTGAAAGCGGATCCTCCGCGTTACTTCATTGTCATGAAAAAAGACTGGACGCCCCAGCATCCCCAGAACAGCGATGAGTTTCTAAAGCAATGGCGTCCAATGGCGGAATTTGTTGAGAAAAACTACACGCTATTCGAATCGCGGGAACTCTATGACCTGTATGTGTTCCAAGAACCGGTTGTGAGAATCAATCCGGCGGTTCTACGATTTGCAATACGCGAAGAAACTCACGGCTGAACTCTTTACTCGGATCTTCTATATATATTTCCAAGCCCCATGGGTTTGTAGTGCTTGTGGATATATTGTCTGACGTTTTGACCCAGCCGTTGCACATTCTCATCATAAATCACGATCTTCGGCTCCTTTTCTTCCAACGCCTTGACGATATCCGTACTCAGCTCGCTTGGAGTCAGCATCGCTCGGATTTCTCGATGTAAAAAGAAGTAGTAATAGGCGTGAGGCCGGAAAACACCGTATCCGCTCCAGCCGTCAAAGACAGCGTCGCTCGGTCCCGTCTCTTCCATCACGATCTTGATGTATCCGATCTGCGGTGTATTGCGCACATAGTCTTTCCGAGCGCTGCGGCCAAACGGATGCGCAAAGACCCCCAACAAAAGAACGGCAAGAATCGCAGCCCTTTTTGGCAGTATAAAAGCGAAAAGAAGAACAATCGCCGCGCCTACCCCAAAAAAGGCGCCCGTGCCCGCCAGAGGCGAAAGGAAACCGATACCAACGGCGACAGCAAGAATGGAAACCAACTTCTTCTTGGGTGATTGTAACCATGCTGAAACAAGAATCGAGAACAACAAAAACAACCAAAGCCATAAGAACCGGTCGAATGAGCCAAGGAATTTCGGGGAACTCAACGCCAGAGAAATCCCCATCACGCCGGCCAGGACAAAATCCCACGCCTTTTCCTGATGACTGGCTCTGTTTTGAACGCGGCTGACCAACCACTGAGCGGCGAATATGGACCAGAGTGGAAAGATCAACAGCAGGTATTGTCGTTGTACGACGGGGAGAATGGCGATTCCGGCGAGACCCCCCAAGGCCGCCCCCAGAGGCAACGATTCGACTTTTCGATCCTGAATCGAACTCAATTGTCCGAGCATCGCCACGGTTCCAAGAGAGAAAATGATGGGGTTTTGACGGACGAATTCCATACAGACAGGCAGCGGATTGATGTGGACTTTCCACTGCGCGTTGAATAGAAAGCAGCGGTACAGAAAATCACTCGCGGCATTCAGGTAGGCGAAGACGAGAATAATCCCACCGAAAGGGAGCAGAAAACCGACTCCGAACCAACCGAAACGACGAAGCGAATTCGTTTCTTTTTCGTGGAACACAAAACATCTCAGCAGCCAGATCGCCGCCATTCCAAGGACCGGAAACAGCACCTTCTGTGAGCAGAGGAACGATGCTCCCATACACAAACCCGATAAGAAAAAGACGGCGTTTTTCTTCGCTTGCCATCCGGAAATCAATAAACGCAAGCCGCCGAGGAAGAATAGAACTTCAAGTACATCCGGACGGGATTCAAAAGACTTTTGCAGAAAAAGCAGAGTACAAGTCAGAAATAGAGCGCTTACGGCACCAGCAGTTTTGCCAAACAGCGATCGTCCAATCTCGAAGGTCAAAGCGATGATTCCCAGGGTCAGGAGCCCCGCCGCAATCCGGGCTGCGAACAACAGCGATATGGACGGATCCATCAGCCAATACAGGGGTTGAAGGAACACCCAAAAGAGCGGAGGGTGATGTTCGAAGAAATCCCGGTACGGAACCATGCCGTCGGCAATACAATACGCGGCATGCAAATGTTCGAACTCATCGGGATCGAAGATACGTTCCCACAGCTCGGGCAGACGCTGGAAGAAAATCGCTGCGACGAACAGACTACAGATCGCAAGGATTGCATTGTCCGGCCATTTTCGACAAGCGCTTTGCTCCGTTGTCATACGTGTATCCTTATTGAGAATGCTTTATGGCACTCCCCGATGGTTGATTTCTACATCCTGAGTAAACGTTGTTGCCAACCTACCCGCCTAACGCGCCCAGAAAAACCCTAACGTTGCAAAACTGACCCCTTCTGCCGGCATGTCAAAGTCTCTCCCCCCGTTCACGGGGGGAGTTGGAGGGGGGCGTCTGGATCGCACTACCGGTACTTTTTTCCTCAGGTCCTGCAATTATCCATAAACATCGCTTTTGGCCTTTATCCACGCGGCTTTCCGACGGCGCTTCCGGCCGGCCTCTTCGCATTTTTGCAACCATAGCGAAAAGTCAGCATCTACCATCAGAAACTCCCTCTCCCGCCTGAAAAGCGCTAGGCCTCAGGAGTTCCCTCTCCCGCCGGGAGAGAGGCTAGGGTGAGGGGCGATCATTCAAGTCTCACCTCTCAACGATGGAAAAGCGTCTTCTCGTTTGAATATCACAATCCCTCTATGTCGGTAGATCTCCTCGAAGCCGCGTTCTTCATTCATCCAAGCAGGTTGGGTGACCTCCTGGATTAGGACCCAGCCGATATGATAGGTATTCAGGATTTCGAGACCCACCGTGGGGGCGTCCTCAAAAACTTTCACATACAAAGGGAAAACTTCCTCTTCAAACGGTCCGATTCGGCCGTCGGCGAATACCTTTATCCGAGGATAACAATCGTAAATGATCCGTCCGCCAAATGAAAAATCGTTGAATATATTTCCCTCCGCCTCGATTTCATTCAAAAAGGCCGTGGCCTCTTTCAGATCGAACCAATCGCGCGCATAGGTCGGTTTGCCGATCAGAAGAACGATGAAATACAACAGCAGCGAGGCTGTTGCCGTCGTGGATACGTATTCTTTCTTGTCGGATTTCGCGGAAGCGGTTTCCGTAGCCTCGGCGCTGAGAATCGGATAGAGAGCGATCGTCGACAGAAACATAAATCGAAACGAGGTATAGGCGGTGATCAAGAATACAAACGCCCCAGCCGCCTGGACGGCAAGAGAAAGGCCAAGCGGTCGTTGCCGAATCAGAGTTTTCTCGCAGATGTAGAAGAAGAGGACCGTGTTTGCGATAAGAACGAGTACGTCGATAAATGACTCAGGCAAAACTGCGAACGGGGAAAGCCATTCGCGAATCGTAACGAAATCGTAGGCTCGATTTTCAAATAGCGCAAAATGAATTAAGCGGAAGTGGTAGGGATTAACGAAACCGGCAAGAATCGCCGCTGTAATCACGAGAGAATCGCGTTTGAGTTTTCCTGTTGCGGCTACGCGCTGGACCAGACATACACCCAGAAAGAACTGACCCAATAGCATACTCGGATGGACGTTGCTCCAAAGCGCCATAAGCGGAATTGTCCAGAGCGGAGCGCGCCTGTCCGGTCGGCAGAGGTTCTTCGATGTCGCAAGAAGCAGCAGAAAGATCGGCACCGCAATATGAGGCCGCGATTCCAACGTGGCACATAAAAACGCCGCGTTCGCGGTCGCGAGAAGCCGGACGCCAAAACCGCCCGGAAGACGCCCTGAGGCCAACCAGACCAACGCAACAAAGACAACCCGCAGCAGGGTGTCCCACGCCTGAAGCCCCGCCTCCCCCACCAGTGAATCGGTGATATACAGAATGCATTGACTGAACCAGGAATGGACCAGCCACGGTTCCCCGTCTACTGTGCACGTAAAAACATCGGGGGACGGCCACTGGTGTTCCTTAACGATCAGCTCCCCGCATTTGATGTGCCACCAGATATCGTGGCTCCAATACGGCCGGATCAAAAGAGCCGCACACATCGCCAGGAATACGCCGATCATCAACGATTTCAATGGATTAGGCACCACTGTACTTCCTTCGCTTGGGGATTTTCCGAGTCATTGATAGGATAGTAAAAGCTGATTTTGAGTCGATAGCAACAGGGCCACAGATTGAACGGTAACGATTAGTCGGCTGCTTGCTATTGAAAATTCAGAACTTGTAAACCCTAAGACGCCAACAGCCGTCATTTGCCGCCCTTTCCACTGAAACGTGGGGGGAAGGAGATAGAAGTCGGAATTCCATGAATTTACATTCGCTTCTGGATCATCTTCGGAATAAACAGTGGCTCCACTATGTGCTGGTGGGGCTGACGTTTGTCGTTTGCTATCTTCTCTTTGGCTATTGGAACGTGACCGGAAATCGCGGCGACGGCTATGGATACGGATGCTACGACATCGCTCCGCTCCAAACCGAGGGCGCCGCGAACAAGACCCTTTCGCCCGATGAGATCTTATCGTCTACAGAGACTCCAAAAGCGGATACTTCTAGTCCTGCTCATCTTTCGCGCCGTGGAGCGACGAATACAAACGAACCGCCTCGTCCCCGCTCGTGACCCGCACATCATAATTGATTCCGATATGTTTTCCATCCGATATCTCACACACAACGGTCGCTACCGGTGACGGTTTCAGATCGGGCCGTACGACGGGCGAAAGAACAGATACCACGCGAACCGGCGGAATCTTTCGCTCACGTGTGAGGATTTCATCTGCGGCACAGATCAATCGCAGGATCTCTTTTCCCTCCGTATCGTCCAAACATGAGTGGACAGCGGATAAGAACGGAAGAATAATCCCTCCTCCGGCAGGCCGCGCCTCGATGGTATGAAGGCTGTGCCCGTCGAGCCTCAGCCTGGACGCTTTCTTTGCCCGCAACTCGGGGCCGAGGATTCTCGCGATCGTCTGTTGCCCCTGTTTCCGCCGATTCTCGGGGAGAACGCCGAGCAGACGATTCACCGTCTCTAGGACTTCCGCTGTCCAGATATGCAGTCCGGGACCGATGTCGGCTATTAGAAACAGCAGACCTTGCGGATTCAGTCGCCCGAGCATTGCATCCAGCATTCCATCAAACCCGTCTGGAAAGGGGCCAGGCTGGTGGGTCACGATAAGTTCGCAGTCCGGAATCCCATTCCCCACGGTCTCTAAACCCGCAAAACAGACTTCCCTGGCGACATTTGCACGTTTCCATTCGTCGCAATTGACGTCCTGCCCTGCGACACAGCACCGAGCCACCGGTTCTGACAGATAGCGGCGGCGAAACCATTCGGCCCACGTAAGTGAAGCGTCCCCGAGCGCTACTCGCCGGAGATGAGATTCCACAATCGTATCCGCACTCCAATGGTCGTCGACCGGGATCGAGACGATCTCGCCGGATACCTGTCGGGGCGTTCGAAGAACAGGTTGAAGACCGACGACTGGTTCCCTCGAAGCCAGGACCATGGCGCGCAGATTCGGGAGGATTCTCTGTTCCGTCAAAATCGTGTCCAACTCACACAAAATCCGAAGAACAGCGGTGTCGTGGCTCAGATTCTCGTCAAAGGATCCCACCATGCCTCCCAGTAGAGCGAAGTAGATCCCGCCTCCCTGTCCAACCTTGTCAATGGTTTCCAGACCCGAGGAGTCGATAAGAGGGAGGATTTCCTCCGCGCGGATAGCCTCAGTCGGGTCGTTACGGGCGATGTCCTCTGGACATGGCCGCACAAGGACCTCTTTCGGTTTGTTCGCTTGGAGAGTTACGCGTCGGTGTTCCGGAGATAATGCATAAAGCACTCGGTTGGCGTGGATCAAGTGCTTCTGCGTGAACTGAAAACGGTTGGGTCCGACATATTCGAACAAAAAGAAGAGCCCATCGGATGTCAGCCCAGTATGGATGCGCTCAATGATATCCTCCAACCGCTCCAGGTGATGTAGAGCGCTTGCACTTAGAATCAGATCGAAGGTGTTTTCGGGGATGGGCCAGGTGTTGGCATCCGCGACAATGTAGTCAAGCAGCTCGTCGATCCCTATCTTCTGCGCTTCCTGTTTTGCAGTCCGGGCCGCTTCGGGGTCGACATCGATGCACGTTGCGCGCTCGATCATGCCACGTTCGATTAGTGCTCTCTCCCGTCTCCCCCCGCCGCAACAGAGAACGAGCGCATGGCGGAAGCAGCGTCCGCCGGTACGTTCTTTCAGCCAGTCGATCTCCGACCGTCCCGGGTCTCCCGTCGCGTGATACTGGACAGCGGCCAGAACTGTGGGCGATTGCCACCAACTTGTCGGCACTGTACCGGATTCGGGCCGCCATGAAACATAGTGTTGTTCCGGGAAATTATTGTGTTTGTCGAAATCAGAGTAAGACATCGTGATACCGCCGGAGTCAGTTTGCCGGGCCAGCCTGCGCATAGCGTCAGACGGCGCTAAAGGGTTCTGTCGAACTTCGTAAGAAAAGGACTGTACTCAATGAAAACTCGCCAGAGATCTCAAAAATAAACCCTATCATACTGATAATACTAGGCTTATCGATAAGCCGGACTATGGCCTGTCTGTTGATGCACTCATTATGAGACAGGCCTTATTCGAGAGTTGCACGACCCGATCACCAAAGTTCCCTACTCTCACTATTGCCGAAATCTATGGAATACCATTTTTCTGTTCGAGTCCAAGACGTATGTCCTTGAGAAAATACCGTAGACCATCTTGACAGATAGGCCGAATTCGACAAAGAATAGAGCAGATACGACTTTCTTGTGAACCTTAAGAAAACGCGAGAGTCGTATCTGTCGACGAGCGGAGCAAATATCCAACTATCAGAGAGGAGGTGTTGTCGCCCAAAAAGCATAGTACGTTGAGACGAGCCGGTTGTCTGCAAGAACATTCTGACCGGCTGAGAAGGAATGCATTTTACTGAATGAAAAAGCAGGACCTAACGAAGAAAAGGAGAAATTTACAATGAGAAAGCTTGGGACTTCTGTTTTTGTAGTAGCAGGATTGCTGCTGTTGTCCGCATCCGGTGCGAGCGCCGCGACGACGCTGGGGCCGGATTGGGTTGCCGGAGATGGAGTTTGGGTTATCGAGAACGGTGTTGCTATGTGTGCCGCGCTCGACAGCACGGATCCAAAGCACGCGTGGGTTAATGGAGATTTTGGGAACGATTATACAGTCCGAGCGGATGTCCGCATCGATACGTGGGCGGACGAAGAGGACATGAGCCGTGCCGGCGTCAGTATTCGGATTCAACCCGATATTCGTGACAGCGTCCGAGACGATGGTCTCAATATTCTCTTCCATAACAACGTAGGGAATGTGGAATTCCTCAACGACATGCAGTCATGGGGACCCGCCAAGGAGTCCTTCGACTGGAGTGTCGGAACTTGGTACACCATGGAAGTCGGTATCTCTGACGGCATCATGACCGGTAGTGTCGTGGAGAAAGGCGGCACGGATGCGTTGACAATGACCGAATGGGACATTCCAGCCAGCGGCAAACTGACCCGAGAGGGCGGTTTCCCGGGATTGGCAGGAAACTCCATGGGCGGCGGCATCGTCTCCTTTGATAATTTCCAGGTGCTCGTTGACGGCGAGGTTGTTTTCGAAGACGACTTCGAAACGCCGGGAAAACCGCTCACAACGGGTCTCTCCTCCAAATGGAGTGCAGGAAACGGTGTCTGGGTCGTTTACGATGGCAATCTATGGTCTGTATCCCTCAATCGAGTAGATCCAAAACACGCATGGGTCGCGATGGATGTTGGTGATGACTACGCGGTCCAGTCGGACGTTCGTATCGATACATGGCTGGATGACAACGATTTCAGCCGCGCGGGTGTTAGCCTCCGCATCGAACCGGATGTCCGCGACGGTGTGCGTGATGACGGCCTGAATATTCTGTTCCACAACGCAATGGGGAATGTCGAGCTTCTCAACGACATGCAATCATGGGGACCGGCGAAAGAGTCCTTCGATTGGACGACGGGAACCTGGTACACGATGGAAGTCGCCATTGCCGACGGTATTCTGACGGGCAGCGTGAATGAACAAGGCGGTACCGGCGGTCTGGAAATGACTCCGTGGGATATTCCTGCCAGCGGCAAACTGACCCGTGAAGGTGGATACGCGGGTCTGGCCGGCAATTCAGAGGCCCTCGGGATTACCGCATTTGACAATTTTGCAGTTATGGTTGGCGGGCAGACTGTCTTTACAGACAGTTTCGATGAGTTCCACAGCCCCACCGCCACAAGCAGCTATGAGCACTACGAGCTGTACAAGTAACAGCCGCATCAACTGGGAGATGCGAAAGGGAGGAGCCACCTCGGCTCCTCCCTCTTTCTGTCTCTCGATTGTTGCGAGTTATCTTCAGTATTTGTGCCAACTTCTGACGCCTACCGGTTCGTCGCCTATCACCGATATCCGATAAATAACCCCTTGTGGATTCAAAGGACTCGATGAGGGATTTCCGAGGACATACAGCTCGCCATCCTCACCTTCCGCAAAAGAGAGTATTTTCTCCTCAAAAGACGATCCGGGAGCGAGCTGAAGTTCCTCCATTCTCCATTCGTCTTGTGAGGTTTCTTCCAGATAGAAAAACCGACCGCGGCCGCTGGACGGGGAACTATAGTCACCGAACACATACTTGCCGATGAGGCTCGGATTCTGAGTTCCTCGATAAACATAGCCGCCTGTGATTGAGGTTCCCATGGAGTGGCTGTACTCCGCGATGGGTTGAATCTTGCCGGAAGTGTCGCAATTCGTCGACGGATTGAAGCAATGAGTCCCTTCCATGACGCGCCAACCATAATTCCCGCCGCGGAGTATGATGTTGACCTCTTCCCATTGATTCTGTCCGACATCGGCACAAAACAGTCGGTTTTCGCCGTCACGGTCGAACGAGAATTTCCACGGGTTGCGAAGCCCGTACGCCCAAATCTCGTCTTTCCCCGGTTGATTCACAAACGGATTGTCGGACGGGATACCGTAGGGGGTGCGGTCATTCACATCAATGCGCAGGATACTCCCGAGCAGTGTCTCGGTGTTTTGACCGTTGCCGATTGTGCCATGGCGATCTCCTGCACCGCCGCCGTCTCCCAGGCCGACGTACAGCATTCCGTCCGGCCCGAACGCGAGACGGCCGCCGTTGTGGTTTCCTTCCGGCTGGGATACCTCGAGAATCACGCGTTCGCTGTCGCGATCGGCTCGGTTCGGGTCGTCCGCCGAGCGTTGGTATTCAGCCAAGATGGATGTGTGATTACCAGGCGCTCCGGGAGCAGAATAATAGACATAGAAGTAACCGTTGTTCTCGTAATCCGGATGGAATGCGAGTCCCAGTAATCCACGTTCATCGTATCCGCTGTTCAAGGAGATCACTCTATCGGTTAGATCCAGGAATGGATTGTTCGCAAGAGTGTCGTTTTGAAGGATTCGAATCCTGCCCGGTTGTTCCAAGATGAATAACCGGCCGGTACCATCTTCCGCATTTACGGCCTCAACCGGTGATGTTAAGCCTTCGGCAATCAGTTCCAGTTCAATGACAATCTCTTCGGCGGGTGGAACGGGTGTTGGAGTCGGGAACGCATCCGGTGGCGGTGTACTGGACGCGTCGCCCGGATTGGCTACCTGAGCAAGCATACCCGGGTTCGGATCACCGGGACCCCACGTGCCTTGCGGGTCTTGGAGCTCTTGCCCGTTCGTGAACGTATCTCCGTCGGAATCCCTCAGAGCCAGCGATTCACTCCAGAACTCGTCTCTGGAACTTGACGGAACCAACGATTCGACCGCAAGTCCAAAATGATTTCGGGGTCCGCCTGCGTATTCGTGGCATGTTGTGCAGCTGAATTTGCTGCCGTTGGGGATCAAGTCGACACGAAAACTCCGTGCCGAGACGTCGGGGGATGGCGTACAAAGAACTGCCAGCAGCGAGAGTACGACCAGATGGGTTTTTACGGTCCGACCAGACATACGAAACCTCCGGAATACAAAGATTTACCATGAAGCAAGTTGCAGATATTGGTCCTGATGGGGGAACAATGAAACCGCTATGGGTACACAAAATTAACTTGATAAAAAAGCTTAACTTCCGATTTGCCGATTACAAGCGTGGGCGGGAGAAACTGAGTGCTGTCGCCACCCCCAAACGGAATTGACGGGGTCGCAAAAAGTCGAAAGTTGGCATCGGAAGTTCCCTCTACCCCCGGGAGAGGGTTAGGGTGAGGGGCGATTCTTGGACTTTTTGCGATGGCATCAAACGGAATTGGGGGTGGCACACGTTTCACATCTCAAGACATGTTTTCTAATCCGTAAGTCTTCTAATCGGTATGGAATACTTCCTCCATGTTCATCCACCACTCGCCCTCTTTGCGGTTGGGAACGGGAATTTGGCAGGGGTCGGTCTCTTCCCACCAGCGTTGTGTGGTGGGATCGGCGGCCATCTTTTTCATGTCCGCCTCAAAATCATTTCCCACATACTCGAAATAGCCGAATAAAGAATACTCTCCCTCCTCGATTTCCCCCAAATAAATCGAATAATTTCGGATATTGCATTTTTCGATCTGTTCCAGAACGCCCGGCCAGGCATTGGCATGCAAGGTCTTGTACTCTTCGATTTTCTCCGGCTTGAGACCGATTACCATGCCGTACCGCTGGACTTTCGTGGAATTGTTGGCGCAACCAATTGAAAAAAACACAACAGCAATCGCGACGAATCTGAGTTTCATTATCTTTTCACCTATTGGTAGCCTTTGTGCGTTCCTCGGAGGGTACGAAGGCAAGGGAGAGAATCGGGTACTCGCCCCGCATCGTGACCCTTGTATGATTAGAGAACACCTGCTCGTAGACCGACTATACAAAGGAAAAGCGTTTCATGTCCAGCCCCAAAGTCGATCTTCTCCCGCCACAATGAAAATGTCAGCCCCAAAGTCGATCTTCTCGTTGATGCCTCGCGAGATTGGCTGGATGCCGTTTTTTTGCCTACAGACGAAGATCGGCATGATCCACGGAGAAGAAGGCGCGGCTACTCGTACGGTTCAAGGTGAACTACGACGTCCACGACTTCCGGGCCGTTTTCGATCAGATTCCGTTTCACTTTTGTCGAGATATCATGTCCGTCGCGAACGCTGATAGAACCGTCCACCAATATATGCAGATCCACCTGCAGGCCGGAACCGATATGGCGGGTCCGGAGGCCGTGGACTTCCCTGACACCTTCCGTTCCGAGAGCGATCCTGTGGATTTCCGCTCGTTCTCTGCGTGAGGCGCCGGTGTCAACCAGCTGCTGCATCGCAGGCCATCCGATATTCCACGCGGCCTGAATAATGAACAATGAGACAACAATCGCACCGATGTGGTCTAAGAAGGCCCAGGCTGGACTAATGGCCGCTCCGGCTACCGCGACAGCAGCAGGTAAAGAACTCAAGGCATCCGAACGATGGTGCCAGGCATTGGCGATGACAGCGGCTGATCCGGTACGTTTGCCGACAGCAACGGTCCAGCGGAAAAGGACTTCTTTGCAGACGATCGAGGCGATTGCCGCATAAAACGCAGTCCATCCCGGTGGAGTGAGGTTTTGTTTGTGCAGAGTGGAAAGAGCGTTATAAACGAGACCGACCGCCACGGCGGCCAAAGCGGCACCGATGAATACGGTGATGGCCGTCTCGATCCGTCGGTGTCCGTGAGGGTGTGTCTCGTCGGGTGGCTGTGTCCAATAGCGGACACCGATCAGGATTGCGATATCCGTGCTGCTGTCCGAGAGGCTGTGGACGCCGTCCGCAACAACCGCCTGGCTGCCACCGATCGTTCCCGCCACGAATTTCAGGACAGCAAGGAAAACATTGGCTGCCAGGCCCGCCCACGTGACCTTTCGGACGCCGGCGGCATGCTCTGTGTCCTGGAATTGAGCGGCTTCCCATTCAGTAACATGATTAGGCATTTTCTTTCCGCAAACAGACAGCGTGGAATGAACAGATCCCAACCGCTCTACACCTCCCCCAGGCTTGGGGGAGAACGCTTTCTCACTATTCGCCTGTTTCTGACACAGCCTGCCTGAGTGGAGTGGCTGCGGTGCAGAAACAGAGTCCTGTTTTCTATAATTCAACCCGGATTTCTGTTTTGTCGTCAGGTTTGATCGACTTAATTCCTTTTAGAGTTTTTATATTGCCAAGAGAAGGCTCACCGATTTTCAATGTGTAACTGCCCTCTTTGAAAACCCTCGGCCGGAAGGAAGTGCCTCGAATGCGAACCGTGTAGACCATTTCATCGTTCTTTTCGTCAATCACTTGAACGACGGGGTCAACCATCCCTTCGATTTCAAGTGTCGGCAGACAGAATTCGATATCACGGCCACCATAATTGTCCAGCTGATGGCAGATCACCGGCCAGTCGGGATATTGTCCGCCGATGGATGGGTCGGAAGGATCGGCGTAACGCGGCCAGCATTCGATCGTGATCGTTCGGTCGTCTTTATTGAATTTCACGATGCCGTAGCCGGTAGCGCGGTCGTGCAGCAGCGCCGGTTCGTAGCCGGAATCGTATGGGTTCGCAACCGCGTGGACTGTCATACGATTCCCAAATCCGTCGCGAAATTCGCCCATGTATTTCGGAGTGCCGGGTTCACGGTTCTTGCCCGGCTCAGCAGGAAACCACCGTCGCGGCCAGATATTCGCGACAGCGGGCACACAGAACGCATACGCCGCGTCGTTCCACTCATCCACACCATATTGGATCGTACTGGCAAGGTGTTGATCGCCCGCGAGATGGAACGCGAAACAGCGTTGAAGTTCGCGAAGCGCTCTGTCACGGCCACTCGCAGGCCAGCCGTTCGAATCCATATCCGCCACGGGCGTATCATTCTCGGGATATTCGCCCGGCTCGAAGATTCTTAGCTTGGGAACAACATCGTCGCCGGTCGAGCCTTCGGGCAAGGTCGCGAGGTTCGCGAATATGGTTTGGGATACGGCGACTTTCATCCAGGTCCCCGGCTGCCAGTCTCCCGCCCAATCGCTCAAGAAATCCAGCTGTCGTTCTCCGAGAAGCACCGCGTTCGGCACATCGGATTCCTTGGCTGCGTCCCAATCGCGATTCTGTGCCCAGCCGTTGATAATATCGGCCTCGGGAAGAAGAGCGGCAGGCGGCGATTTGAATTTCCGGTCCTCGATGATAGCGAAGCTGATTCCCGCGTAATCCATCGCTGTGTAATATACCCCGATCCCTTGCTTGATCGGGGTTGGATCGTATGGATCGGGGAAATGGCTGGTTTGGGTTCGCTCGACCATTTTGACGAACTCTGCGGGCATGGTGTACCCGCCGCTGTCCTGGCCCGGCTTACCGGTACCTTCCGCCTTTTTGCCTCCCGCCCCCCAAAGGTTCCCGTGAAATACATCGTGGTCGTCGGGCAGGCAGATCGAGACTCGGTCGCGTGTGAGTTCCCCGTACGACCAACCCCAGATATACCACTTGCGTAGATAATCCAGACAGGCCATATCAAGCGGCTCACGCTGGACACCGTAGCCTCCCACACGTTCGTAGATCTGATCGCCGGTGAAAACTAAAACATCGGGATCGTGGATTTTCAATTGCTCGATAACGTCGGTGTTTGGAAATCCCAAATCGTTGTTGCCGGTAAATCCCGCAACGACAATCGTATCCTGTTCGAGCGGCTCGTGGCGGATGGTGCCTTCGTAATGATGTTCCCCGGCGGTTCCGTCAGCTCCCAGCATTCGATAGGTCACACGATAGGGAATGTCTTTCGAGGCATCCCATGCTTCCACGCGAAACGTGGCGGTGCGTGCGAGATCGTCGATTTCGGCCTGACCGACACTCATCCAGGGCGGAGAACTCTTCGGTTGAATCTGCAAAGTCGCGAACCGGGAGTCGCCTTGTCCGAGAGGAGCCATCTGCGCTGTCATCTTCAGGACACCACGGCTGATTGTGTATTGGACAAACAGAACGGGACCGAAAGTCTGATCCGGATGCTGGTCGAGCTTGGGGCCGGACATATTCCAGTCGCAGAACCACAATCGGACGTTTCCTTTTGATTTGGGGTTCTGATGACAGACCAAAGCAACGTTTCCGACGAGGTCGTCGGAGGGAATACCGCGTCGTTCGATTTCGCTGAGTTTCTTCTGGTTGGTTGGATCGACGGCGGTCAACGTCAGCCTATACTGTTTCCCCGTGGGCTCGGCGCTCACGCGAAGTTCGAGGTCAGCGAGCGGTAGTGGCTCGCCGTCGGCTTCGGCGTTCTGCGGATTACCGATAAAGAGGCGGCCGTTCGTTGTCACGCCGACATCGAGCCCTTTCCCGTAAACCGCACTGTCGCGATATTCCCGGTAGTACCCCTTCGCACCTACGCGGAACCCGGCCCACCCGTCGCCGATCTGTCCCTCACTCGCACGGAGGCTGCCCAGTCGCACGCTCATGGTGAAACCGCCGCGCTGCTCGCCGAGCTGATGGGTCAGTAAATGGACATTCCGGTTGGGACCGCTTGTTGTACATTCCAACCGTCCCTGGGAAACGCGCCAGTCCTGGAGACGATTTGCCCAGTACTCGGGGCCGATCCATATACGTTCAGCCCTCTCGGGCCAGGCACTCCGGAATTCGCTTTGCGCCGTAGCCGAGGACACAAATGCCAAGACAGCAAATGCAACGAGGAAGGTTCTTTGGAATATTAACATGGTCGCCTCTCCTGAGTATCGCTGGGATCTAGGAAGCTAGCATAAAAACGGCGGGGGTTCTTCGCCAGTTGAGTTGGTGGGCTACGGGCTCAGGCCGGTGTGAAGCAAACGTAAGAGTGCGAGAGAGCACCCGTGAGACCACCCTACAGACTGGAAATAAACCCCCTCATATATCCCACGCCTCAACGGGGGTGGAGTAATGGCTCGATCTGGATATCCGGGATGAAAGGATATTCAAGATGTTCATTATGGTTTTTCAGGAACTCTTATCCCTAACGTTGCAAAACTGACTCCTCCTGCCAATATTTCCAAATCTCTCCCCCCGTTCACGGGGGGAGTCGGAGGGGGGGGCATCTGGA
>CAZTDD010000067.1:0-37532 GCA_964612675.1 uncultured bacterium | reverse complement strand
CACGCCCTCGCGCTTTTTTTCAAGGACTTCGAGTCGAGTCATTGGACTTTCCTCCATATCGGACAGTATATACTACTGTCCGATAATACCACAAAAAAAAGAGAATCCACAATTCCCCCACTTCTATGTCGCACACCCATCCGGTTGTGTATTCGTGTCGTTCAGTGAGTGTTGAGATCATTCTGAGGTTTCTAGGATAGGTAGTCAATAGGCGGTTGAGCGGCCGCCGGTTTCTTCATGCGCGCTGTCTGCGTGTAACAGAAAGCAAAAAATGTCAGAAGACATCCCGACAGAACATCAAGGTGGTTCTGTCGAATAATCAATTCTCGCGCGGGCTTGGACTACCCCGACCTCAGTTGGCGCTCGCCCCCAGGTAACGATTCACCCAATGCCGAGTCCGGTGGAGGTAGTAGTCGGGCGCGCGTGGGGCATAATCGAGATAAGTGTAGTCCTCAATCTTTTTGGGCACGGCGGGCTCGATCTGAGTACCTTCGTGCCACTCATTGAAAGAAGTAATGGAGATGATTTCCGGCTCCACAGCGATCGCCGCACGGAACATCTCATCGTAATAGTCTCCATTCCGTCGGCCCCGCTGATTTCGGGTGTTCCACGGGCGAATACGTGTGTCGTCATAGCCCGGTCCTACGCTGGGAATAAACAGTTTGTCGTGCGACTCGGCCCACGCCGCCATGTCCGGCCAGTTTTTCGATGTCGATCCGTACGTAAATCCCTCGGTGGCGAAGTACGTATAAAAGCCATCGAAACAACCGTCCTCCATGAATGTATCGTGCCCCTCTTTCACATAGAGACCGATCACAATCGCATCGTTGGGTGTGTTGCGGAGCGTGTGTTCTCCGGACGGACTCAAGACTTTCGCCCATTCACTGGGCTCGATGAGATACGAGTCGTACACATAGAACATCGGGAGTCCTTTTGATTTTGTTTGTTTCGGGTCGCTTGACGAATACCGATAAAAGGCCTTAGACGAACCATAGTTGCGGAGGATGTACTCGATGTCCGACTTGACGGAGAGCGCACTTCTGCCGGGGTACGGCTCGACGTGGAAATTGATTTGGATGCCGTGCTTCGCGGCCACTTCGAGGATTCTTGACACCGCCTTATCCGTGAACGTCTCTCGCCCCCACCACGACAATGTAATCACACCCACGCCGGCTGTCACTAAGTTTTCCATGTGGGCCTTGAGATCGGTTTCCGAGTTCGAACTGGTACACCCCAAGGCGGGATAAAAATTCGAGCCGATGTCTTCCGGAGGAGAATACCTGCCTCCGGTGAAGCCCCCCCCCGCGACAATATGGTGGTTCCACTGATACCACGAACCGTCCGTATCCGGATTGCCATACCATGGGTAATAGAAAGCATGCACCTTCGCTGACGGCATATCGTCGGAAGATGCGCCTGCCGGCTCGGAAACAGGAACCATAAGCGCTGTAATTGCGATCGCACAGATAAATACAATGTTCTTCACAGTCAGTCCTCCTTGCGCCTTCGATCCGTGCCGCATTGTCCGCAACACCGTACCCGGTCTGCTTGGGCATCGCTTCTCTATCGTGTCAAACCCTCTTGAGTTTCCATCTTCCACGCAAGAACCACACGGTAAGAAGAAGGCATTTGACGATAGATGTCGCCGAAATCGCCCACCACACGCCGATAATGCCCCAGTCCAAAGTGATAGCCAAGAGACTAGCGATGGGCAAACGGGCCAGATGAAGCGGCATGTTGATCACCATTGGTGGAATCGTATCCCCTGCTCCGCTGAAACTGCCTTCAATCGCCAACGCGATACCATCAAAAATCTGACTGAAAGCGATCACCCATAAATAGAGAGCCCCCATTTCAATCACCAGCGAATCGGAAATAAAAAGGGAAATCAGTGTATTGGGGACGCTAAAATACAGGACGACGAATACGGCCATGAACGCGGAGGAAATCCCGGCAGTCGTCCAGGCGCATCGACTCGCACGCTGCGGCTGCCCCGCCCCCAGATTCTGCCCCACCAGTGTCGCCGCCGCAGTCGATAACCCGACGGCGATCACATACGCAAACGACTCAATCCGGTGCCCAAGCCCCAACGCGGCCACAGCCTCCGTACCGAACCATGCGGTAGTCCGCGTCAGGAGTACATAGACCACACAAAAAAGAAAACCGCTCGTCGATGCAGGAACACCGATCCGCAGAATCCGAATCCACATCTTTGGCACAAATCGGAATGTAATACCTTGCCAATCCAAACGGCGATTCCCGCGTCCCTTGTAAAGACAATATAAGCCGAGAATCAAAGCAATCATGCGTGAAAGCACGGTCGAAACTCCCGCCCCAGCCTCCTCCAAACGAGGAAACGGCCCCACACCAAAGATCAGAAGCGGGTCGGCAATCATATTGATGCCCACTGCAAATCCGAGAATCTTCAAGGGAGTTAATGTGTCCCCGACACCGCGAAAAATCGCATTCACTGTAAAATGAAGAAACAACACCGGCGCCCCCGCAAAAACAACCGACAGATAGCGTAACCCAGCCTGGGTTACCTCCTCGCGTGTCTGCATCAAGTCGAAGAGCTGATGTCGAAAGATCAACCCGGCGGCACCGATGACCAGCGAAATCAAAGCAGCCAGAATCAATCCTTGAACCGCAACCCGTGTCGCTTCCTCCGGCCAGCGAGCACCGGCAAATCGCGCGACCATGGCGTTCACGCCGATTCCCACCATCCCACAAAGCGCGAACACCGCCCACACCACAAAACCGGAGGCCGATATGCCCGCAACCGATGCCGCCCCGAGGTGCGCCACCCACCAGATATCAACCAGGTTGAACGTGGTTTGGAGAAGCATCCCTCCCATGACTGGGAGGGCCAGGCGCATCACGGCACGGAGAATCGAACCGTGAAGCAGACCGTCGTGGGTTTGCTCGATAGTCACGAAGCCACAGTCATTCCTTGTAGGCTTTCAGCCGCAGGGGATGAGGAAAGATCGATTTCGATCTCCCGCCCCGCCTTTGCCGAGGCATAGATCGTATCCAGAATCTTCATGATCAGCAGGCCGTGCTCGGCCGACGGCCCCGGAGTGGTGTGATTCCGGATACAGTCTACAAAATGCTCTTGAGGCAGCTGCTCGCGAGTACTCAGCTGTTTTAGATGGTGATCGATAAGGACGCCGTTTTCCTCGGTGTACGCAAACGCGTCGAACTCATAGGTCTCGTTGAGATTCTTCTCCAGGAGTCCCCCCTGTGTGCCGTAAATGTGGGTCGTCATTAGATCGGCTTCCCGTTGATTGAGTGCCCAGCTCGCTTCGAGAACCAGTGTGCTGCCATTACTGAAGCGAATATAAGCTGTCGCAAGATCCTCTACGTCGAATAGTTTTTTCTCGAGGTCCGCCCTGGATTTGCCGAGAAAACTGTATGTTGCCGCCGAGACGGTGACCGGCTGCGGATACCCCATCAGCCAGAGAGCCAGGTCCAGCCGGTGGATACCGAGATCGATCAGGGCTCCACCCCCGGATTGGCTCTTGGTACCGAACCAACCACCGAATCCGGGGAATCCCCGCCGCCGGTGCCACACGCTGCGCGCAAAATAGATGTGCCCCAAACGACCTCCTTCACAGAATCGTTTGGCCGCCGCCGCGGAGGCATGAAATCGCCGGTTAAAATTGATCATCAACGTCCGGTCCGTCTCCCGGGAAGCGTCCCGCATTCGCTGCGCGCCTTCAGTATTCAACGCCATGGGTTTCTCGCACAGGACGTGGCATCCCGCCCGCAACGCCTCGATTGTGACCGGCTCGTGAAGATAATTCGGCAGGGCGATCGCTATAGCATCCGGCTTCTGCTCCGACAGCAAACGACGGTAATCGGTATAGAGATGCTCGATTCCCCATTTTTGACGGGCGTATTCGAGCTCTTTTTCGTTGACATCGCACGCCGCGACAACATCCACGTCATCACAGACCAGAAAATCGCGCACATGATGCTTTCCGATTCCCAGTCCCAGAACAGCCACTCGCAACGTTGACGGCATTGATGATTCTCCTCCGCGGATGAGTAAATAGCCAGCGATGAGAATACGTGAAATCGGTTACACGTTCGAGAGTTGTGTCCACGGGCTATCCTCAGGGGTCTCGTCGTCTCTCAATCGTCGGACCACACTTCCGTCGATTCGCGCATCCGGGCCTCGATGAGTGTGTACTCTGTGATGAACCTCCGAGGATCCTGCCGCCATCCATCCAGCCGGGGGCCGTTCAAAAGACGATAGGTCTCTTCGCCGATCGAGACCCCCCAGTCTCGTATGTGGTAAGGACCGGCGGATTCGAGATAACGCTGAATCGCCCGCTTGACCTCATCGAGGATCACTTCACACCACAGCCCGAGTTCGTCGAATGAAACGGGATCCGCCTCTTGGAGTTCTTCCGGATTATCGGGAACGATCTCCGTTTCGCATAACCGGGTTGCAGAATAGAAAATCTTCTCTTCACCCAAAATGATATGCCACGCATCCGTATCGTCCTGGCGAACACAATCGACGTACCAGAACTTGTCGCACAGATCGCCTTCACGCTCGGGATCGATCCACGCCGATACCTCACCCCTCGCCTTTTCTCTATACTGTTCCCTTTGTCCCATTCCTCTGCTCCTCCCACCGAAAGGGGTTCATAGATGTCTACGTCTAACGGTACAGCCAACCTGTTAATGGACCCAGCATAGCAATTTCAGACGCGGAACGGGATAACACCATACAGCCGCCGAGGCTCTCCTCGACAGGCCGGATACATTTCCGAACGAGGGGAATGGGGATCGGCTTCTGCGGCCTATTTCGAAACAGATACCTTGTGTAAAGCGAATTGAATGTTCAAGATTTGAATGAAGGGCATTTCACAGAAACACATCATGGAGAATGTAAGGAGTATAACTGGTGAAGACGATCCAAATTCCTACGAAGGCGCGGACTCAAATGGTGAACATCACGTCACGGGTCCAGGACGAGGTTCGCGCCTCCGATTTCGCAGATGGACTATGCAGCGTGGTTGTTCCACATACCACCGCGGGAGTATTCATCAACGAAGGAGCCGACCCGTCTGTCATGGAGGATCTCGAAAATACACTGGAACGGATGGTCCCTTGGAACGGTCCGTACAGTCACATGGAAGGAAACGCTGCGGCCCATGTCAAGGCGACATTAGTCGGTGAAAGTGTTACTGTTATTGTAGAAAACGGCCGGCTGCAATTGGGACAATGGCAGGCGATCTTCTTTGCTGAATTCGACGGCCCACGTCGCCGGCATGCGTGGGTCAAGTTCATTCCTGAACCCTAGGCCCTCGGTTTCTACTAAACTCGACGAAGAATAGCTTTCCTACCCTCCCGGCGGAGGTACAATAAGAGATCGGTGGGCTACTTTGATTCCATAAGCAAGCGTCGAACTGACATGGACGACACGCCTCTCGCGACAGGAAACCGGATCTACCACTCCATCGTAGACCATGCCATCGAGGCTATCCTGCTTTTCGGGGACGATACCTGTGTGTCCGACGCAAATCCGAAGGCGATGGAGATGCTCGGTTACTCACGGGTAGAATTGCTTGGAAAGGCACTCCTCGATCTCGTCCACGATGAATCCCGCGGAGAGATGGAGCGCCTACTGAGCGAGCGGGAATCCCACCAGAAAGCATACACTGAAATCCATCTGAGGCACGAAAGCGGAGCAACTGTCACTACGGATATCCACCTTGCACGATTGAACGGAAGTTATGTCGTCTTTTGTCGAGACATCGGCAGGAGGCGGGTCCTGGAAGAAGAGGTCCGGAATCTGGCCAGCGCCGTCCGGGCCACCGCCGACGCGATATTCATCTGCGACATCCAGGGTATGATCTACTTTGTCAATCCCGCGTTCGAGTATCTAACCGGATACGAGTCCGAAGAAGCATTAGGGAAGACCCCGAAGATTCTTACCAGTGGCCGGGTACCGCGCGAGGTATATGACGACTTATGGAGTTGTATTCTTGGCGGGCGGGAATGGCGGGGGGAATTGGCGAACCGTCGAAAGAACGGCGATATCTACGAAGCAGACGTAACCATCACACCGATCAAGGACGAAAACGGGACTATCATCAGTTTTCTTTCGGTTCAGCGCGACATCACTCACCGCAAGCGACTGGAACGGCAGTTGGAAGAATATACCGAGACACTCGAAAAACGTGTGCATTCACGTACCGAGGCTCTCTCGAAGCTCCATGAGATCAGTGAGTTGCTCCACAGCCTCTCCTCACTGGACGAAGTTCTGCAGCTAATTCTGATCGCTGTCACTGCGGGTGACGGATTCCGATTCAATCGGGCTTTTCTGCTGCTGGTTGACGAAGCCAACGAAATCATGACCGGAAAACTGGCAATCGGACCTTCCACGCCCCAGGAAGCGGGGCATATTTGGCATCGGCTCTCCTACTTGCCGAAACGGCACAATCTCGCCGAGACACTCGAATCCTACCTTCGTTGCTCCGAGGGAGAGGATCTGGAGGTGAACAGTATAGTCCGCCGGCTCACGGTGTCGCTCGATGACGATTCCTCCATTCTGGTCCGGGCAATTCGTGAGAAGCGAGGCTTCAACGTTATTGACGGACACGCCGAAGAATTCGGCGAGATTGTCATGTCGCGGTATCCGGCGGAAACCGGGAAGTTCGTTCAGATTGAGCCTTCCAGCGCCCGGTTTTGCGATGTTGGCATATCAAAACATCTGCGGTCGGATTCTTTCGCGGTGGTACCTCTGCTGTGGCGGGAGCAACCCGTCGGCTGCCTGATCGTGGACAATCTCATCAACCGGGAGTCGATCACGGAAGCCGATTTGTGGGTGCTCGAGTTATTCGCCGGCCAGGCCGCCCTGGCGATCGTTCACACCCGTCTGCTCGACAGACTGGAACGGGATAAGTACCAAATCGAAGCCGCCTATCGGGATTTGAAAGAAAGCCAGGCCAAACTGGTCGAGGCGGAAACCATGGCCGGCCTCGGCCGAATGGCGGCCACGGTCGCTCACGAGATTCGGACTCCAATTGTGGCGATCGGCGGATTTGCTCGGCGCTTGTCTCAAGACATCCGCGATCCGCGCGCTCGACGAATTCTCGATATCATCCGCTCTGAGGCCATGCGGCTCGAAGAAACTCTCGACACAATCCTGTTCTACGTAAAACCTGCGCGCCCACAGAAAAAGGAAACGAATCTGAACGATCTCGTCGAAACGCTATGTCTTTACTTTGCTCAGGAGGCAACAGAAGAGAATATCGAGATCAGATTTGAACTCGAGCATCGTTTGCCATTAATACCGCTCGATGACCGACAGATGCGACAGGTTATACTCAATATTATCCAAAATGCCATCCAAGCAATGGAAGAGGGGGGAACCATCACCATTCGGACACGACAGGAAGACGATTTCTCGATACTGGAAATCCGAGATACCGGCTGCGGGATTCCTGAAGAGGATCTTCGCAACATCTTCAAAGAGTTCTTCACCAAGAAGAACAAAGGAACAGGACTTGGACTTCACGTATCCTCCCGAATCGTGGAGAATCACGGCGGATGGATGGAAGTCACGAGCCGAGTCGGAGAAGGGACAACCGTTCAAGTCCGGCTGCCTCTCACCGAGGAGGTACCCGACCGCGGTACGGTGGAAGAGAATCCTGAACTTGGTATTGTGGATGGTAGACGTTGAGGAAAGCGATAAGGGGATGACACCATGGCACAATTGCTGGTGGTAGAAGATGAACGCAACTTACGCGAGTTATATCAGTTGGAACTCGAAGGGGACGGACACGAGGTAAGCCTGGCAAAAGACGGTTTCGAAGCCATTCGAATGGTCGAAGAGAACCCGCCCGATCTGGTAGTGATGGACATTCGGATGCCGCAAATGGACGGCCTCGAAGCAATGGGGAAGATTCTCGATCAGCACAGAAACATCCCCGTTGTAATTCATACCGCCTATCAGGGATATAAAGACAATTTCTTGAGTTGGAATGCTGAAGCCTACGTAATCAAATCTTCCGACATGACTAACCTGAAGGAGAAAATCACCGAGATCCTCGGCCAACGTGCAGGCAAATAGCCGCAAGGTTGCTGCATGCATACCCCCAGTCGTTGAGATCGATGGAAGACAATGATTCCTGGAAGAATACTGACGTTGATTCTGGCAGGAGGGCAAGGCGAACGGCTCCATCCCCTCACAAAAGATCGCTCAAAACCCGCAGTACCATTTGCCGGGAATTACCGGATTATCGACTTTACTCTCTCCAATTGTTTGAATTCCGGACTCAGAAGGATCTACCTGCTCACACAATACAAGTCTCAATCGCTTGACCGGCATTCGCGGACCGCTTGGAATGTATTCAATCCGGAACTCGGAGAGTTCATCGCGCCCGTACCGCCCCAACGGCGCTTCTCCACCAACTGGTATGCCGGTACCGCCGATGCTGTCTTCCA
This sequence comes from uncultured bacterium, assembly GCA_964612675.1. Taxonomy (GTDB): domain Bacteria; phylum Hinthialibacterota; class Hinthialibacteria; order Hinthialibacterales; family JAKPRU01; genus CAZTDD01. Next base: position 29,069 of record CAZTDD010000067.1, on the reverse strand, counting down.
AAACATTTATCTCCTCCAACAGGAGAAACCGACATACGTGTTGATTCTCTCGGGAGATCACGTCTATCGGATGGATTACCGGCGCCTGATTGATTTTCATATGGAATGCGGCGCAAAAGCGACCATCGCATGTATGGTCTATCCACGGGAATCCGCCGTCCCGTTCGGTGTGATGCGGATCGGCACCGACCAACGCGTTCTTGACTTCAAAGAAAAACCCCCGGATCCACCCGCCATTCCGGGACGCGGAGAGGAGAGTCTCGTGAATATGGGGGTGTATGTGTTCAATACCGACGCCCTGGTCCGCGCTGTAATCGAAGATTCCAAGCAAGATACCGCCCACGACTTTGGGAAGAATGTCCTTCCCTCGCTTGTTCAATCCGGCTCAGCATACGCCTACCCGTTTGAGGAAAACGGGACAGTCGCCTATTGGCGGGATATAGGGACGCTCGAAAGTTACTTCCAGGCGGGAATGGATTTTCTTCAGGAACAGCCCCCGTTCGACCTATGGGATGCGAGGTGGCCGATTCGTTCTTACCATCCTCAACTTCCCCCTGCGTGGATCAATGCTTCCGATTCAAAAAACGCTCGAGTGGAGTCCTCCCTGATCGGAGCGGGTTGCCGAATCAACGGTCAGGTGTTTCACAGCATCCTTTCACCCGGCGTGGAGATCGCAGAGAATGCCCGTGTAGAGAATTCGATTCTGTTCAATGATGTCAAAGTAGGACGGGGAGCACGATTATCACGTGCAATTGTGGACAAACGAATTCAAATTCCCTCGAGCTTTCTTATCGGTGAAAACCCCGACAAGGACCGGTCGCGGTTTCTTGTCACCGACAGTGGAATCACCGTCATTCCCCTTGGCACTCTATTCGACTGATCCGGTGACACACCGACAAAGGTGCCGGTGCCGCCCGAAATCCCTTACTATGAAGGGTGGCGCAGGCTTCCAGCCTGTGGATCGCATACCCCAACCGCCGTTTTTAGATCGATGTTACTTCGACGTCAGTCCGGCTGAGTTTCTCTCCCCCGTTTTGGTTTTCTTATCGTATCGTTGAAACGGTTCCTGAATACGCTGCGCACCCAGCGACTTGGCGGACCCAAAAATCCCGTATTTTCTGTACCCGATTTCCACCTCGTTTCCCGTGTCGCGCGCTTTTGTATACCAGCGAACGGCATCCGCACGCCGCCCGAGCAGGTCCAGGTCGTGACCAATCCAGAGATAGGCGGTCGCGACACGCTCGTCCCGGGGATTCTCTCCGTTCAGTTGGATACAGCGTTTGAACGCATCGATGGATTTCTCGTACTCCTCCTGATCGAAAAGCATGACCCCAAGCGCATACCAAGGATCGCCGGTCTGGATCTCACATTCGACGGCGGCGGTATAGAGCTTTGCCGCGTTGGTATAATCGGTTCCTTCATAATCGTTGATGATCGTTTCTGCGACACGCCGCTCGCGCTCGCTCTTCGGTTGCACCGGAATCTGCCGACGCAGCCAGGGGTATGTCTTCGTCGCCCATTTCAGGTCGTTCTGTTCATCGCGTGTGAGGGGCCGTCGAAAATGATCGAACCAATCGGTGAGTTCCTCATGCATATACGCCATGCCAACATGACCTTCACCCGGCTGCTCCCGATACGCGAAATCCACACCGTCCTTCGCCCCCAATCGGCGCAGATTCCGGACCAGTTCACGATTGTACTTCACGTTAATGATCGGATCTCCCGAATGATGGAAAATCAGGAGAGGAGTCTTCATAATACGACTCGCCCAGCGGGCTTTGGGCGCTCCCGAGGCGGCAGCGGCGGCGGCGAATCGCTCAGGAAACAGATACAACAATCGATACGTTCCGTTCGCGCCGTTCGAGTAACCGACAAGAAAGACATTCTGTTCGTCAATCGGAAACCGGTCGCACATATCCCGGATCACCGGAATCACGGCACGCTCGACCTCTCGATTGAATCCCCTCCGGTCGGTTGCGATAGGAACCGCGACGAAATAGCCCCGCTTCGGCGGGAGACTTCGGCAGCCGATCCCGATGTCGTCGAGGGGGTGTCCGTAACCGCCATCCCCTCCCCCAAGTTCCACAATCAACGGGAAACCATTCTCGGGTTTGCGACCGTTAAAATAATCCGGGGGCATGACCGCCGGGTATCCGTAAGGCTCTCCTCTCCAACGGTATGTCAGGTTTACTCGACGCCCCTCGGTTCGATCTTTATCAGTTACAGGTTTCCAAACCGGATCGGGCAACGGAGGGTCGGAAGGGGCTTTCTGATGGCCCGGAACAAACTGCGCAAAAGAGACCGATGCGAAGGCCAATGCCGCAAGTAAATAAGCGGCGCGGGAGTAGATCGTCCTTGTCATGGGTCATGTCCTCCAAATAAGGGCACAGAGGAGAGTACGCGACTTCAGAGCAATTGTCAGATGAGAAGCATCTTGATTAGGAAACCGGAACGAACTCGCGTATCCGATCAAATGCCTCTTCGGCCGTTCTTGCAAAGAAAAGGCGGTCCCGATCTTCGTCGCGAATCTCCGTATTCCGCACAAGGAAGTCGATGAGCGGCTCCCATGAATCGCCCAGAAGGATCAACGGTTTCGTTCCGGCGGCGATGAGGAGGTTCCAGGAGATGAAGAGTTCCGCCAACGTACCGATGCTGCCGGGAAGAACGACATGGGCGCTGGATATTCCCAACAGGGTGTCCAGCCGTTGAAACAGGCTTTGCTTCGGCTCTTCCCGAGTGAGGAGGGGATTCGCGCCACCTCTCTTGGAAGAAAAGTACTCGAGGGTAACGCCGACCGCCTCGCCTCCGGAGTCGCGCGCGCCTCGTGTCGCGGCATCCATAATCCCCCAATATCCGCCGCTGCAAATCGTGTAGCCGCCAGACGCCAGACGGCAGGCGAGATCGTACGCAAGCTGATAATGCGGGTGCCCCTCAGGGGTTCTGGAACTGCCGAAAATCGCGACAATAGGCATGATAGAACTGTTCAATGGGCCCACCCGGATTCGAACCAGGGACCGACCGGTTATGAGCCGGCGGCTCTACCGCTGAGCTATGGGCCCGAGATGGTGCGATAGATGATACAGAAATCGTCGTGTTGTCCACATACAACGCTCTGCGCAGCCACGGTTCGCAACCGCAACTCCAGTTACAGTATGACCAATATCCCCACTCCCTGTCCAGAGAGCGATACCGTTAAGAATCCCAAAGAGTGGAAGAAAGGTCTTGCGAATAAACCAAATTCGAGCGACCATATGCCGGAAACTCACACAACTCACGAAGGAGCCGAGATATGTACCGAGTGAACCGAATCCTAGCGGCGGTAGTATGTGTAACTTGCGTGGCATCCACGGCTTTTGGGGCGACCATCGTTGTTAAACAGGACGGAACCGCAGACGCCACGAGCATCCAGGCGGCTCTGATGGCGGCGTCCGACGGCGACACGATTGAGATCGCCGATGACGAAACGTATGTGGAAGACGTGACGGCGAGCCCGGTTCTCGCACAGGCGGGCATTCCCGCGGCTCCGCTTGCCTCGTTCACGCTGAAAGCAAGAGAGGGAAACAACCCCGTTTTGCAGGCGGCCAACGCCGAGAACAGCCAGCGCATGGCGGCGTTGGGAATCTCCGGCCGGGACATGCTGGGTCTCGTCGTCTGGGGGTGCAAGGGAGTGACCATCCAGGGAATCGAGATCGTCAATCCGGAGAACTCCGTCAACGGGTACAACGTTCAGTCCAGCTTCATCATCGCCGACTGCGAAGATATTCTGGTCGAACGATGTACGATTCGCGGACCGGGAGAGGCTTCTCCAGGCGAGGGCAACGCGGTCCTGGTGGCCGGGGTACAAGCTCAGCCTTTCCTGACAAACAACATCACCATTCGGGATTGCCTAATCACAGAATCCCATTACGGGATCATCACAGCCGTCTTTCAGAAAGACACCGGTGTGGACCCGAACAAGGTTGTTATCGAAGGCTGCATTTTCCAGACCGGGTTTGAGTCGGCAATCGATATTGATAACGCGTTGGAAGCTATTGTTCGCGATTGTACGATCACCGATTACAAACATGGTATCCACTTTGCAGGCGGCAACTCCCTAGTCGAAGATTGCCTTGTGATCGAATCCAAGGAAGAAGGATTCAAGACAGATATCGACGAGAATTGGAACTCCGAGATCATAGGAGGCATTGTCCGCCGCTGCGCATTCGTAGGAAACGGCGTGGAAAACCCTCGGGGTGGCGTGCGGTTGACGGACGGTCCAATCCAGATGGAGAACTGCATCATCGCCGGCAATTACGGCCCCGGAGTCTGGGTGACCACCGCCTCGACGACGGACGTAGATGCGGTTTTGGACCATTGCGACATCTATCAGAACCAGGGTGATTTCCAGGTCCACATTCAAGTGGACGGAGATATGTGGGCCAAACTAACGATGACAAACTGTAACGTGGTCGGCGACGCGGACGGTTTCAACAACGAGATGTACCCGGAGGACGTAGTGGTCCACCACAACAACGTATACGTGGACGGTGAGGCGTATGTTTTTGTTAACCCGGAAGACAGCCTCTCTGTCGACCCTCTGTATGTAGGCGCTGCAGCGGACCCGGCGTCGTTTACTTCCGACGGGTTCCAGTTGCAACCGGATTCGCCGGTTCTGAGTGCAGGGGTCGATGGGACCTACATCGGCTCCCAAGGTGTACAAGAGACCCGGATCGAGACTTGGATGATCCACTGAGAAATATTGACGCAACGGCCGATTTCTTGACCGGCTCAGTGCGTACGGCTAGACTCCGAAGGAGATAGGAGAAAAGGTGCATGGTAAGCGAACGGCTGCTCGAAATTCTCGCTTGTCCGCTCGGGAAGGCTCCAGTGAAGTTGGAAGGGGAGTATCTGGTGTGTACAAAGTGTGGCGGGAAATATCCGATTAAAGACGACATCCCCGTGATGCTGATCGACGAAATGGTTCTCCCCGACGGTGTCAGCTCCATAGAGGAACTGGCCTGTTATCCGAAGAAGACCACCTGACCCGGATTCGAGATGAGATGATGTACGGCAAAAGGGGCGGCAATCGAGCTGCCCCTTTCTATCTTGGAGCAGCAGCCTCCGCTCGCATCGATCGCGTGGCGACGGCAGTTCGTGCACGCGGGACCATCGTATATCGGACAAATTCGGAAGTCCTGATATACTATTCATTTAGCGTCGCCGTTTTCCTACAATCTCTGGGAGGCTATCAATGCGTTCACCACTCGTCCGATTCTTTCTTTTACTACCACTTCTGACCGTTTTGTTTGTGAGTTGCGCAAGCACAAACAAAGGGCTAAGCACCGTCAAAAAGGCTTTTTCTCCCGTCACGGGACTCGTCAAAGGGACAGCCAATCGCCTCAAGGGAACCGGATCGGAAATGGCGGGCGATATGGGAAGTCTGACCACGAAACTGCCGGGAACGACAAAAACAAACCTCACCACGCGACAGCGGCAGGCGATCGCCGATTACGAACGGAAAAAGGCATACGATCAGTGGGTTCGAAAGTACAACATCGATTCGAATCTCATCCCGAAGAATGCGAAGGTTCGGATCCAAAAGTAGGATCGTCCTCGGAATTCCGTTGCTTGGCCTCCGATGAAGTCGGTTCATCCAACTCGCCGCTCGACGTCCCCCCGTCTAGCCGACTCATCCCGAATTCCGTGGAACGCGTTTTCGGCAGATGAATGGTAAACACACTGCCCACGCCATATTCGCTTTCAACGGAAACATATCCGCGGTGGGCCTGGCTGATGTGTTTAACAATCGCGAGTCCCAGGCCGGTTCCTCCAAGTTTACGGCTTCTGGCCTTATCGACTCGATAAAACCGCTCGAATAGTCGAGGAAGAGACTCGTGCGGGATACCGCACCCGCGATCCTGTACGAGAATCAGTACCCACTGATTCTCCTCCGTAGCCTTCACACGGATCTCGCCACCGGAATCGCTGTATTTGACAGCGTTGTCAATCAAATTGACCAACGCCTGCTCAAGAAGCGGCGGATTGATATCTGCAGTGATATCGGGTCCACACTCAACAACACACTCGATGTCCTTCTCCTCCGCCTTTTGCCTGCAACACTCCACAGCGCAGTGTAAGGTCTCGCAGACGCACAGGCGATCCAAAGCAATATGCTCCTTTTTCTCCTCCTGTTCGATTCTCGACAGGTTGAGGAGATCTTCGATGATCGCGTGAAGGCGGTCGGCCTGTTTGGAGACGATGCCCAGAAAACGCATCGCATCCTCTGCATCATGCAGAGCACCGTCCATCAGGGTCTCAACAAACCCTTTGATCGAGGTAATCGGAGTTTTGAGCTCGTGTGAAACATTCGCAACAAATTCATGGCGGATACTCTCGAGACGGCGCAAGCGCGTAACATCATTCAACACAATGACGCAACCGATTTGATTCCCTTCGGCGTCCCGTAAAGCCGTTCCATGAACCTGCAGGAATCTCTCGTTGTTCTCGCCCAATACGATCTCGTCTTCAAGCGGAACCGGGCTCGACAATGTCATCGAGATGAATTGATGGAGATCGGCATTCCGGATGACTTCAACGATATTCCTGCCTTCGAAGCGCTCCCTTTGTACGTCAAGACAGTCTTTGGCCGCATGATTCATACTTAAAATACGCTGTTCGTGATCCACCGCAATCACACCTTCGATCATGCTCAATAGAATCGCCTCTTGCTGGTTCCTCTGCCGCACAATCGTCCGGATACGATCGTCCAGTTGCGCGGCCATGTTATTCAGCGTCTCCGCCAAGCTCCCAATAGGTTCCGAATCGGGAACGGCCAAGCGTGCGTCGAAATCCCCTCGTGCGAAACGTTCGGCGCCATGCCGAAGTCGTTCGAGAGGCCGGGAGATCCGACTGGAGATGATCCAGCTGACCAGTGCAGCGATGGCTGCGACGACGAATCCTCCGAGAGCGATTTCCGCGTAGATCGTTCGTGAGACCTGTTCGATTGTCGTCAGGGGCAGAGATGTACGAATCACGCCAACGATTTTCTGTCGATCGAGTAAAGGAACCGCCACGTACATCATCTGCCTCTGAAGGGTCGTGCTATACCGCATCGATGTCCCGATAGTCCCTTTCAAGGCTTCCCGCATCTCGGGCCGATCTCGGTGATTCTCCATCGTTTCCGGATCCTCGTGCGATTCACCGATCACGCGTCCGTCCGTCAACATGACAGTGATCCGAAACGACAGCAGATTCCCCAGACTCTTGCAGAGCTCGTCCAGACTGGCTTCTTTCGTTAGGAGTTTCTCCTTCAGAACAAGGTTTTGAATCAGCCGCGCACGCGCTGTCAGATCCGTTTTTACCGTATCCAGGTAAATGCGATGCAGATGTGTGGAGGCATACCAGATGATCGCCACGACGGAAAAAAACGTAATGAGCAAAAAAGATGGATACAGCTGCCAGAGCAGGCTTTTTTTGCGAAAGATCTGGATTCTCATTTGCTAACACATCTGGGTATACAAAATCTCAAAAGCACAGACATTGTCTCACGGAACTCAGCTACATGTGCACAAATCTGCACCCAGTCTGAGATACGCAGAAAAAGGGAATCGACCCTTCCGCGTATTTGCTGGGCTACAAGCATTCACGAGACCGGCGGTCGGATCGACCATCGAGTTTCCGAATACAAGACCACGTCCGAATAGCAAAGACTACAATATAAGCGATTCTCGATGGGTTGAGTTTCGACCAAACCTCCGGGATCTGTGAGTCAAATCGCTAGATTATTCAAGGTACAAAGCTTATGTTAGGAATACGTTAAGAGATCACCATTTCTTGATACAGGCCCGCCGCTCATCCCACTGGGTGCCACCCCCAACTCCGCTTGGGGGTGGTAGTCGCTCAGAGCACAGGGTGGCAAACCAGCAAAAGGCCCTTTGACTTCTTCTTCTCTTTTTTCGTGCTTTCGTGTCTCTTTCGTGCCTTCGTGTTTCATTCCGTTCGCAGCCCGCCTTCTCCCACCCTTCCCCCCCTCATCGCGACCGAAGCGTGGCGATCTCTCCGCAGATACTCTGGGCACACACTTCCGAAGAGCGTAACCCACCAAAACCGTCTTATGCGGTGCTGGTTTGATCTCCAAACTCAAATCGACTCCTTTAATTTTCCGCACGGGAACCGGTAAAGTAGAATGAAGCAGCCTTGATGGGAAGCACCCCCTATGTCAAACCACTCTATCTGGTCGTTCAGCGACGTTTCGGACCGAGGCTTTGGTACATTCAAACGCCGTGTGCTCGCCGCTCTGGCGGAACACGGGTGGACAACACACCTGGCGGTCGAAGAACTTGGGTCACCGGGATTTCAAGATCGGCTTCGTGACGATCTGGTCAACCATCCAACCGACTTCCTGCTCTTGATCAACCAACCTGCCTCACAATTCTACAGATATCTGAACACGGCACCTTCTCGCGATCTGGTCCACCGGCGGAAGATCGTGTGGTTCCTTGACGATCCGACATTCTACCTGGATCGCCCGTTCGAGCCGAGCGAAATTGTATGCCTGTTCGATGACACCTACGCGGATTCGCTCCGTCCGTTCAAACCTCGAACCGTCCTCCACTTCCCCCTCGCATGCGACATTCCCGCCCCCGGAGAATTCGAGCAGCGATTCTCCTGCGAAGCGGCGTTTGTCGGTGGGCTTCAGGATCAAACCGCCCGCCGCGAGCAGTTACCTCCACAAATGCGCGCCTATATCGACCGGTTGGTGGAAGCCAAGCTGAGTATGCGCTGGAAACGGATGGAAGACCTTGTCGAGGAAATCCCGTACGCACCGGGAAAACGAATTCAACTCGATCCACAAGTCAGGCACTTCCTCTATTGGGAGACGAATAATCGATACCGGATTGAGCTTCTTGAGCAGCTTTCGGATCTGGATTTACGCATCTATGGGAACGAAGACTGGGTTCCATTACTCGAAGACTCTCCACTGCGAGACAAGTTCCTGGGGCCGATTGACCCGAATACCGAGTTGCCTTCCCTTTTTGCCTCGACGCAGATCAACTTGAACATTCACAGCGTACAATGCTCCGGAAGTCTCAATCAACGGGATTTCAACGCGCCATTGACGGGCGGTTTTCTGCTATCGGATTGGGTGCCGGGGGCGGCCCGATTCTTTGAGCCGGATATCGAAGCCGCCTATTTCACAGACGGGAACGATCTTCGAGCCAAAGTGGACTTTTTTCTGCAGAACCCGGAGATGAAGAAAAGGATTGTTCAAGCGGGACGGACACGAGTCCTCCAGCATCATACGTACGGCCATCGAGTTGCACAACTTCTCGATGCGCTAAGCCTCTGATAAATTGGTGGGGAAACCCAACCCGACTATTGGACCAACAAGGGAGCATATACAATGATGAGAAGATCGCTTATCGCTTTGCTGGCTGTCGGCATTACTCTCAGCGCCGTTATCCCGTGTATCGCCGAAGAAGCAGATAATGACAAGAAACCACCGCTGCCGAAGCTCGAGAAGGAAGAAATAGCGGATATCGAAGGAATCGTAGTCGGTATCTCGCTACTGACACGGACTCACCAGTTCTACCGGGATCTGGAAGCCGGTATGCGCAATGTCGCCAAGAAATACAAAATGCGCCTACTGATCGATTCGGCGGAATTCGACCCCAATCGACAGGCGGATCAGTTGGACAATTACCTGGTTCAGAATGTCGATGCTGTGGTTGTCTGTCCCTGCGATTCGGCAAGCGTTAGGACAAGCATTGCGAAGTTCAATAAGAAAGGGATACCCGTATTTACCGCGGACATCGCTGCGAATTCAGGCGACGTCGTCTGCCATATCGCCAGCGACAACAAAGAAGGCGGCAGAATGGCGGCGAGGGCCATGTCGGAAGCGCTCGGAGAAGCCGGCGGAAAGATCGTAATCATCGATCATCCTGCAGTGATGTCGGTAATCGATCGCATGGAAGGGTTCAAGGAAGAGATCGAAAAACACCCCAACATCGAAATCGTGGGTGTGAACCCCGGCTGGGGACAGCGTGCGGAGTCGATGCAGGTCATGGAGAACTATCTCCAGAGTGTACCCGAATTGCACGGCGTTTTCGCGATCAACGACGATACTGCTCTAGGGGCGATTGCCGCAATCCAGGCTGCGGGAAAAGCCGGTGAAATCGTGATCGTAGGGTTTGACGGTACCCCCGAGGCCCGGGAGAAGATCGACCAGGGGTTGATCTACGCGGATTCAATTCAGTATCCGGAACAGATCGGAACATTGACGATCCACGCTATCGCCTGCTATTTTGCGGGACGGGAGGTGCCTAAGGAGATTCCCGTCAAATGCGGTCAGTACGGACCGAAGAAATAGGGGATTTCAGGAAGAAAACGAATATCGAGTGTAGAGTGGGTTAGCGACAATCTGTCCGCAATACCGTAGGCGCGCTCTTCGGAGGAGCGTAACCCACCAGAACCGCCTACGCTCGTCATGACGGAATCAGTCACGTTTTCTCACAAATAAGACAGGACAGTTGAGTTTGTAAGAAAACTGTCGATATGTTATAGTATACAAGTAACCTGTACTTGATTTGGCATACTGCCAGGGAAGCGATATGGACCGCGGTGGCACACTAGGTGTCAATTTCTTTGCGAATTCACCGGTCGACCCACAGCTGTTGCTGTGGATACTGGTTGGTATCGCAGTTCTCGTCTTCAGCATTGTTTATGGTACCTACCGTTACAATCGCTGGCGTCGGTTCAAAGAATTCGAGAACGAGATGAAGAGTCTCGATTTGAACCCGGAACAAGAGGGAACGCTGGCGAGCATGGTCAAACGGTATCAGGTAGGCCAACCCGTTCAGGTACTCTATTCCTCCAAGCTTTTCGACGATATGGCCGCAGCGGAGATGGAACGGATCTTGGGTAGTCAAGGGTCTGCGGAGGCCAAAGAGCGCTTCATTGATACCATCTACGAGATCCGGATGCGAACCTATCACTCCGACTGGCTGGGCGGGATGGGCACCCAGGGCGAACCCGCCGGTCCGATTGCTCAATAGCGACCTCGTTCATCTTAGACAAAGACAAGTCCTTCCTCAGCAGTCCGTGTGTCTGTTCCAGACAATCGATCCACGGTCAAGGTAAGGCTGTAACCCAAATCCTGAACCCCGCCAGGATCGCTATCCCCGTGAAGCAACCAAATTGAAAAGCCCGGTCACTTCGATTCGGTGTGCGTGGATAACAGAAAATTCCCACCATCAGGATCAGCATCAGAAACTCGATGCCTACCTCGGGCCGCAGAAGGTATCTCCAAGGATTCCGCAGGGTCACCATTGTTGTGTTGTAATCGTCAGGCCATTCATAATGAACAAACGGCATCCATAGAGGAACAAAGGCCCCCAGGTCGCCCAATAAATGTGTGAAATGTCCGCAGAACCACCCCAATCCGAAGGATCTCCCGAGTATCATCCACGTGCCGGCGGATAGAAGAACGACCGCAGTCACACTATGCATAAAATGACGGCCGTAGGGCGTATAATGAAGGATGTCATTAAAACCCTTGTCAATGATATCCGGAACGAAAGCACCCAAAACCGCTGCAGTTATGGATACTCCGGCCAAGCGTGCGGCAGACGCTCCAAACGCGAGATGACCGGGGATCGGGTACATAATATCGCCTTCTCATACGAATCCGAGTGTTTCGTGTAGACATCTCGAATGACAAAAAGAGACCCGAGCAAAAGCTCGGGCTCGTGGATTTGTCTGCTCATATTATTCGGCATTTCGGACAGACGGTAACCTCGTTCCGATCATCCGTCCATGCTCCGGAAAGCCAAGACCGCATTCTGTCCGCCAAACCCAAACGAATTGTTAAGCGCAATGCGGACACGCGCCTCGCGCGCTGTGTGCGGGATATAGTCCAAATCGCATTCGGGATCGGGCTCGTCCAGATTGATCGTGGGAGGGATAATCCCTTCCGAAACTGCTTTGACGCAAACAAAACTCTCCATCGCCCCGGCCGCGCCCAGTAGATGGCCCGTCATGGACTTTGTCGAGCTGATCGCAACCCGTTTCGCTTGGTCGCCGAACAGGGCCTTCACCGCCTGTGTTTCGGCCACGTCGCCAACAGGGGTCGCCGTTCCGTGGGCGTTGATGTAGTCCACGTCCTCGAGCGAGATACGACCGTCCTCCATCGCGTGCCGCATCGCCTCCCGGCCTCCTCGTCCCTCGGGAGCGGGCTGCGAAATGTGATACGCGTCCGCGCTCATGCCATATCCGATCAGTTCCGCTAGAATAGGAGCACCGCGTTTCCGCGCCCGTTCCAGTTCTTCCAACACAAGCACGACCGATCCTTCGGCAATCAGGAATCCATCTCGATTCTTCTCAAAGGGTCTGCTGGCCTTTTCGGGTTCGTCGTTCCGCGTGGTCAATGCTTTCATGTTGGAGAAACCGCTGACTCCTATGGGCGTCAGCGCTGCTTCCGATCCCCCCGCCAGCACCACGTCCGCCTCGTTTCTCCGAATCACGTTCAGTGCATCTCCGATACAGTGGTTTCCGGTAGCGCACGCAGTCACCACCGCAGTGTTTGGTCCCTGCAGCCCGTATCGCATCGACACCATCCCTGACGCCATGTTCGCGATCATCATGGGAATCAGGAATGGAGAGACCCTTCTGGGGCCCTTCTCCATCAGGATCTCTTTCTGAGCCTCCAAGATGCCGATTCCACCGATTCCGGACCCCACCATAGCGCCGATTCGGCTTCGATCCTCCTTTTCGAGGTCGAGTCCGGCCTCCTGGATCGCCATGCCGGCAGCTACGACCCCAAACTGAATGAACCGATCGCAACGAGTCATTTCACGGTCCGATGGGTCCAGATGCTCGTCAAATCCCTTCACTTCTCCAGCGATTCGACTGGAGAACTTTTGTGCATCGAACCGCGTGATCGGGCCGGCACCGCTCTTCCCTTGAATCAAGTTGTTCCACGCCGTCTCCGCACCAATGCCAACCGGCGAGACGACCCCTATTCCTGTGACAACAACCTGTCTCGTCATGTTACCTCCATCCGTCCGATCAAAATGCTTTCTCTAGAGTCTATTCGCGTACATCCGTTCTCGAAACCCTGCAGCCAGAAATTCTTGCCCTACAAATGGCGATCCCAGGAGCGGAAAACAACCGCTGTTTGTCGTTTCCACTGAAAGGCCACCGTCCCGCCTGCAAGAGTGCCGGATGCCGAGACGCGCCTGGGTATAAAAGCCGCTTTTAGAAAACAGCCCGAGAGGGGATTGCCTTTCGGGCTGCTAATCGGAGTCTCCTGTCAGTTTCTTTTCCGAGCGCTATGCGAACAAAATCAAGATAGGATTCAACTCGTTATCCATCCTGAATTCTATCGCCCAGTGACTCGGAAAATCGCCATCCGTCCGCGAGAATAGAATTATTCTCCGGATTTGATCTTCTTTATGTACTCGATGGCGTCTCCGACTGTCTGTATCTTCTCGGCCTCTTCTTCCGGAATCTCGTCGATCTCGAAATCCTCCTCGAATTTCATTACCAACTCTACTTGGTCCAGCGAGTCCGCCCCGAGGTCTCTGGTGAAATTCTTGTCCGGGGTTACTTCGCTTGGATCCACCTTCAGCCGATCAACGATGATATCCTTTACTTTCTGTTCGATGTCGCTCACCGACGTATACCTCCTATCCACAATTCCGACTCACCCCTCGGTGGTCTTTTTCGTTCCGTCTCACGTCGAGTGGAAAAGGGTAGAATGACATAACTTAGATCGCCAGTCCACCGTCCACCACAAACACCTGACCCGTTATGTACCCCGCCCTCTCAGAAGCGACAAAGGCCACCAGATCGGCCACCTCCTCCGGCCGGCCGTATCGTCCGAGCGGAATTCGCTCCAACAGTTCCGTTCGGACCTTGTCCGGCAGCGCCTCTGTCATCGGCGTATCGATGAATCCGGGAGCCACGGCGTTCGCGGTAATCCCCCGAGATGCCAGCTCACGCGCCGTTGTTTTCGTCAACCCGATCAAACCCGCCTTGCTCGCGGCGTAATTGGCCTGCCCCGGATTGCCGATCAGTCCGATAATCGACGAGATATTGATAATCCGCCCCCAGCGCTCACGCATCATGATCCGCCCCGCCTCCTGAGTGCAGAGAAAAGCCCCCTTCAAGTTGATGTTCAATACAGTATCCCAATCGTCCTCTTTCTGACGAATCAAAAGGCTGTCCCGGGTAACTCCCGCGTTGTTGACCAATATATGCAACCCGCCCAGTGAATCGACACAAGTCTTCATCGCCGCCGAGACATCCTCTTTCGACGTCACATCGGCGAAGACTGCCTTCACATCGCCCTCTTTTTCAAATTCCTTCTCGCAGGAGGCGAGACTCTCTCGGTCAACATCGACCAGAGCGATACGGCACCCGTCGCGCAACAGCGCTCGTGCGATCTCCTTTCCGATGCCCCGGCTTCCACCCGTGACCATAGCGACGCGTTCACTCATGATTCGGTGACTCCTTCATTGAGGATCGACTCAACCTCCGCTGGGGTTCCTACAGGTTTACATGGCTTCGAGACCCCACATCCCTTGGCAAGTCCGGTCAATACTTTCCCCGGCCCGATCTCCAAAAACGTGTCACAGTCCGATTTGTCGAGGGCCTCCATGCATTCTCTCCACCTGACCGGAGAAATCAGCTGGGCGGCCAGATGCTCTCGAATAACATCGGGCGATGACTCGGATTGTGCTGTACGGTTCGAAACCCAGGGGATCGTCGGACTCAATATCTGGACAGATGCAAGATAGTCGGCGAACTCCCGGGCTCCCTCCTCCAAAAGCGGAGAATGGAAAGCCCCGCTGACCGGCAGGGGAAGGACACGCCGCGCGCCTCGCTCTTTGAGCATTCCAACACTGTGTTCAACGGATTCTTTTTCACCACTAATCACAGTCTGGTTGGGTGCGTTGAGATTCGCTACGACGACCTCTTTATTGGGGAAAGTCTCGTTGCAGAAGGCTTCGACTTGCTCACCGTCCAATCCCAGTACTGCAGCCATCCCTCCGGGGCGGCGCTGACCGGACTGGTACATGATACGGGCACGAGTGGAGATGACCTGTAATCCCGTCTCGAAGTCCCACGCTCCGGCGGCGAGCAATGCAGCGTACTCTCCTGCACTGTGCCCCGCCGTGGCAACCGGTTGAACCCCGTGTCGCTCAAAATGGTAGGTCAACATCGCGCTCAACACATACAGTGCGGGCTGTGTAACAACTGTCTGTGCAAGATCTTCTTTGGGGCCTTCCAGACAGAGAGTCCGAAGATCCTTACCGACGACGTCGGAGGCGAGATCGAGCCACTCGCGCTTCGGGTGATCGTCGATCCAGTCCGTCCCCATGCCCACGAATTGGGATCCTTGTCCTGGATAAAGAAATGCAAAACTCATGTAAGGTATCCTACCCAATCGATTTGCGTTTCTGCTCAGAATTTATACTCCTAAGCAGTAGCGCTCGGGTTTATCCCGGGCGTTTTCTCTCGTCCGAGATAAACTCGGACGCTACGGGTCGCATGTTGCCCGAGTGTGCCGCACGTTCTGTGACCGTCATCGCGAGGAGCGAAGCGACGTGGCGATCTCGTAACTTATTGAGATTGCTTCGCTTCGCTCGCAATGACGATAAGTTACGACATATCTGCGACACTGCACTAGAATAACCGCGCCACAAGCAGCGAAAGTATTCAAGTGTTGTACCAATCCAGGGTGAATTACTTCACGCAATCGGGACGGTATTCGAGACCCGTTCCAGCTCCTCCCGCATATGTTCAATCAAATGCGAGTGACTGGCAGCCTCGCGCGCCGTCCGAATCGCACTGGCGATGGTCTCCGGATTCGACCGCCCGTGTCCAATCAGGACTTGTCCGTTGAGTCCCAACAGCGGCGCACCACCGTAGGTTGTGTAATCGCATTGAGCGATAAACTGTTGGATCATCCGGCGCTCGGGACTTTCGCCCGAGTTCTTGTCGGTCCACTCCGACAGGAAACTGCGAAGCATCTTGAAAAACAATCCCACGAGTCCCTCGCCGAATTTTAGAACAACATTTCCCACAAAACCGTCGCAGATGACCACATCCACTTCGCCTCGCGTAATGTCGACCCCCTCGACGTGACCGACATAGTTGAGTCCTGAGTTGGCCAGCAGCGGACCGGCGGTAAAGACCAGCTCGTTTCCCTTCGTTTCCTCTTCACCAATCGACAGAAGACCGACTCTCGGAGTCTCTCGCTTGTGCACCTCCCGCATATACACCGTTCCCAGCGCCGCCCATTCGAGGAGATGCTGCGGCTTGCAATCCACGGTCGCTCCCAGGTCTCCCAGAAGACACTGTTCTCCGCTGGTCGGCATAAGAGCGCTGATGCACGGACGTGAAACTCCGGGGATTCGGCCCAGGATGAAGAGCGCAAAGGCCGTCATCGCGCCCGAATTGCCCATCGAGATAACAATGTCTCCCTGCCGTTCTCGCACCAGCGTGGCGGCAACGGCGATAGAAGAATCGCGCTTCGATTTCACAACCGCTGACGGGGATTCATGCATCCCGACTACGGAGGTCGCGTTCACCACGGACGCTCCGAGACGGTGCCCGTCATCGCGCAGCCGATCCTCAGGTCCCACCAGGATCAACTCGGTCTCCCGGTCTTTTTCGCGGAATAGACGGACCCCTTCGAGGACGTCGTCCGGCGCCCGGTCTCCTCCCATAGCGTCAATTACGATCCGCATAGACTATCTCACTCCGGTGGACTGTAGCGTACGGCCCCTTTGTAATACCCACAGTGCGTGCAGACACGGTGCGGTAAGTGCATCTCTCTGCACTGTGGACACTCCACAAGTCCGGGCGGTTTCAGCGAATCGTGAGACCGCCGCATCCGCGACTTCATCTTGGATTTACGATGCTTTGGGTGAGCCATTCGGCACCTCCAATCGAGTTTAATTCCAGAGCCCGTTTCTCAGGCGCCTTTGAAAAATCGCACCCGAGCGATTCTCCAAAGAAATCAGTGGCTGGAATACCCACAGGATCCTCTAGTCCAGGTTGTTTATGTACGGGCTGTCTGCAACCGTGGTCGCCCACACCGCTCGGCGAGCCTCCGCTCGATCATGGACGGCACAAAACTGCTGACATCGCCGCCCAGCCGGGCAATCTCCTTGACTGCTGTAGCCCGTAAATAAATGTATTCGAGACTCGGCAACATGAAAATCGTCTCGAACTCCGCATCTAGATTTCGGTTCGTTAACCCTAATTCGAATTCATATTCGAAATCCGACACCGCGCGAAGTCCTCGAAGAACGACAGCCCCTGCATGGCTGCGGACATACTCCACCAACAGCCCATCGAAAGACTCGACTGCGACATTCTCCAAATGAGAGGTCACTTCCTGTAACATCTCCACACGCTCGCCCAGAGTGAACATCGGCGTTTTTGCCGGATTGATTACCACGGCAACAATCAGCTTCTCGAATACCTTGAGTGCCCGCTCGATCAGATCGAGATGGCCGTTCGTGACAGGATCGAAACTTCCCGGGTAAATGGCTGTCTTTCTCACTGTTTTCTATAGAACGTCAACGAAGTTTGTCCGTACGACCGATGATCCAACAGACGGAGTCTTTCTGCATCGGCCGGCATCGGTTCTTTTCCAGCGTGTTCGAGTATGACCAGTGCCCCTTCCTGAAAAACTTCTCGTTGAACAAGACGGGACACAATCGTTTCTGCCAGGTTGTAGGGCGGGTCGACGAAAACCACATCCCAGGGTACCGGCGGTTTCACAAGCCGAGTAACATCAGCGTTCCACACCTCGGCTTGGGAGGAGGCCAACTCCAGCGCTTTGATATTGCGCCTGATCGAGGTGACCGCTCCCCGTGCCTTCTCAACAAAAGTGGTATGCCATGCCCCCCGGCTTATTGCCTCCAACCCGACACTCCCTGTGCCTGCACACAAATCCGCAAAGCGAACACCGATAATCAAATCGCCCAGTATCGCGAAAAGAGACTCGCGCACACGCTCGCTTGTGGGGCGGGTTTGCCGCCCTTTCGGGCTGGACAGACGACTACCTCCGAATTTCCCTCCGATAACACGCATTATTCTGGGTTCCAGCCCGGCAGGCAATTCGGGGAAACAGTGTAGCAAAATTCACACAATTTCTCCCGCCTACTCGGACCTATCGAAAATCTCGTTCGACGACGGGGAGGACTACTCCCAAACAGGCGGTCTGCCCACTCCGTGGGCAACCTTGGCAACCGCGGTCATAAGATCCGCGAACTTCTCCGGTTTCAGCGATTGATTCCCGTCTGAAAAAGCCGCCGCAGGATCGGGATGAATTTCAATGATCAAACCATCCGCTCCAGCGGCCACAGCCGCCATGCTCATCGGCTTCACCATTTCCCACTGTCCCGTTCCGTGGCTCGGGTCCACAATGATCGGAAGATGAGTACGTTGCCGGAGCGTCGGAACGGCATTCAAATCCAGTGTATTGCGGTAAGCGGTCTCGAACGTTCGGATACCACGCTCACACAGGATAACATTGGGATTCCCTTGCGACAAAATATACTCGGCCGACATGAGAAGCTCATCGATACTCGAGGACATGCCCCGTTTCAAGAGGATCGGTTTGGTCGCTTCTCCTAAGTTCTTCAAAAGAAAGAAGTTCTGCATATTACGCGCGCCGATCTGGATGATGTCGGCGTATTGCTCCACCAGATCCAGATTGTGGATGTCCATCAATTCGGTCACGATACCGAGACCGTATTCCTCCCGGGCCGCAGCGAGAATCTTGAGCCCTTCCTCTTCCAGCCCCTGGAAGCTGTACGGGGAGGTTCTCGGTTTGAACGCGCCGCCCCGCAGAAAGGTTGCGCCGGATTTTCGGGCTGCCTTTGCACAGACCATCACCTGTTCGTGACTCTCCACAGAGCACGGCCCGGCGATTACCGTCAATCGCCCGTCACCGATTGCAAGATTCGCAATCCCTTCTTTGTAGCGGACTTTCAGCTTGACAACGGTCTGTTCGCGTTCGAGTCCGGGGCTGATTTCGCGGCAGACCAGCTTGTAAGGAGGCAGGATATACTCGACCTTCGCCACGCCGGGCTGGCTGCCGAGCCGTTCGAATACACCGCTCTTTCCACGCTCATCTCCAACAGCGGCAAGAACAGTCAGGTTGGAGCCGAAAATCGGATGAGCCGCGTATCCGCTCTCCTCGATTACGTGAATGACTTGGTCGATCTGCTCCTGGGTCGCCCCAGCCCGCATGGTGACGATCACGATTCCTTACCTCCAGTCGGCACGGCGTATTCAGTTATGACGGCAAAACTTATATTTTAGCTGTGAAATCGATTTTGCAGAAGGGACTGGCGGCTTTTTCGCTTCTCCGCCCTGGCCCGGGAGTTGGACTCCCGGGCCGTCGCTTCAAAGTGTCTTAATAGGCTGGATAAATCGAGATGTTGATCGCACCGGAGGATGGCGCAAAAGCTTCTCCGAACGCCGGGAATGGCTGAAGCGCCCGTGTCGGGCTTTCGTACGTCCCATCCTCCCCGAATTCGAGGCTAAACGCTCTCACGAGATTGTTCGGAGCCGGATGAGTCACCGTAACCTCACCGGTCTCCGGATCGACAGTAATCATCGCCTGAGTGCTCAGCAGAATCTCATCCGCGCGGTCGTTGTCTAAATTACCGCACGCAACATCAAGCGCCCCCGACGGATTCGCATCCGCACCGAATGCCTGAATCCAAGTCATCCCCGCCATTACATCGACTGATGAGATCGTATCCGGACCGTCAGTAATGACGTCAAAGACACGAACAAAGTTTTTCAGCGCCGTGTTTCCGGTCGCACCGTCGGGCATCCCCGCATTGGCGACGACAATTTCTTTGTCGCCATCTCCATCGACATCGCCCACCGCCAGGTTAATTCCGCCCGACCCCTGGTAGCCTTCCGGCATTCCGGTAATCGGCGCACTTCGTCTTGTTACTTGAATCCGGCCATCGACTCGGTCCAAGTCAACGATCTGGAACAAGGTCGTGGCACCGGCTCCGTTCATCTGACCGACAATCAGTTCATCGAGACCATCCCCGTCGACATCGCCCGCCGCCACAGAGGTTCCACCGGAACCGTTCCCGCGAACCGCCGCACCGGTGAGCCCCTGGAATGTGCCGACAATGTCCAGGATTCGTTTGTTGCCGACTTCCATGTACTGAAGCGCACGGATCTGATTGTCGCCGCCAAGCCCCTGGGCGGCGATCACAAGCGGTAGTTCGCCTGCGACAAAATTCCCCGCGCAGACATTCAAGGCACCGTGCGGATTTCGGAGCAACGCATTCCCCGCACCCAATGCGAAAACATTCTTCGACGTAATCACACGCGGACCGTCATTCTTCCCGCCGAACGGCGACCAGGCCACAAGGATCGACGGCGCGATCGAGCCCATCCCGCCCGGGCCGACCGCTGTCACGATGTCGGTAATCCCATCGTCATCGATATCCGCGATGGCCGTATTCACCGAACGCTCGGTCGTTGTCTGCAGATGCTCGGCGAATGTGCTGGGCAGCGCCGGGAAATTCGTAATCCGTCGCAAATCGCTCGTTCGAACCAGCTTATTCGCCGTATTCCCGCCATACCCCTGCGACACGACGATGTAGTCCATTTCCACGTCTTCGCTTGGTGTAGGAGTAAGAGTTGGGCTGGGTGTGAATGTCGGCGCGGACGTTCGCGTCGGCGTCCGTGTCGATGTCGGTTCGACAGTCGGTGTATTCGTGGGTTTCGGCGTTGGTGTATCGGCCGGTGTGAATGTCGGTGTCGAAGTCGGTGGCTGTGCAGCCAATTCCCTGTACAGAACCGAGCCCTTTGTCGCGATCTGCAACGAGCTATTGTCGGCATAAACACCAAAGACCGAGAAATCGTATCGCTTTCCGAACTGTGGGCCTTCCGGTTTTGTGCTTTGGTCGCTCTGCCTCCACTCGATTCGATTCACATCTCCAGAACCGGTGTTTGCCAGGAACGTACGGTCAACACCTGTTGAGCCTACCCATACATGGAAATCCACATAATCTCCCTCAGGAAAATTCCATATAATTGCGAGCGCCCTGTCCCCTTCTTCATCGCTGTCGGACTTTCCAATTAGATTCTGCGTTGAGCTCAGATCGTCCGTGACAATTACCGTCCGTACAGGAATATCTACAGGGACAAGAGTCGGTGTATTTGTGGGGAGCGGTGTGAATGTCGGAGTCGGTTCAGGCGATGCAGGAACAGTTGTTTGTGTAGGAGTCGGGCTGGTTCCCGTAAAGACGCCTTGATTCCATACCTGTAGAGTTCCCTGATCGTAAGGAGCGCCGACCAACACTCTCGCCCCATCGTTTGAATAACAACCAATGAATTGTGCCTCGCTTTCAGTGGAGGAATACGTTCCCAGATGATTACCGGACAAATCATACTCGCGATTCCCCAATAAGAACTTCGTACTGCTGGGATGCCAGGCAATCGAACCGATCTTATAATCCGGATTGGTTTCGAACACGATCTCTTTTGTATTCGCATCCCAGATTTTCACACCTCTGGAACCTGGATCGTCAAAATCGTACGAAATATCAAATTCCGCCAGAAGGTATTTTCCGTCCGGAGAAAACGCAACTTTGGGATTAGATGATGCACTAGCCGAGGCATCTAGATAATTGACTTTCCACAATTCGTCACCCGAATCGAAATCCCAAATTCGTAACGATTTTTCCTGCCAGTTAATCGTGGCGACTTGCGTACCGTCGGCGGAAATCGAGAAATCCGCAAGGCCGAACTGATCGTGAACGGCAATGGAACGGCTTTGCTGCCCCGTATCGGCTTCAAGTACAATGAGTTCCTTTCCGAAAATCCCAAGAACCCACTGATTATCCGGCGTAATTTGATGGTTATAACCCAGTGTCAACTGAGATCGGGATTCAAGACCGGGAACCGTATAGAGCTCGTTACCGATAACCACGAGCGATCGATC
This sequence comes from uncultured bacterium, assembly GCA_964612675.1. Lineage (GTDB taxonomy): Bacteria > Hinthialibacterota > Hinthialibacteria > Hinthialibacterales > JAKPRU01 > CAZTDD01. The sequence continues at coordinate 7,090 of CAZTDD010000067.1, read as the reverse complement.
AGGGGAGTGATTGACCCAGGCCTTCGTGCTTGCGTATTCCTCCTCAATATTCCCGCTTTCAAGGTTGATCAAACCAAGATTTCCGTAATTCAGACTGGCTATCGCATGATTGGAATCTGGGCCAAACGCAAACGTATGGAAATAAGAATGTCCGAGCAGAGTCTTTTTCACTTCGCCTGTATTCGTATCCCAGATCCGGATACTCGTGCCAACCTGTTCCACGAGGGTGTTTCCATCACCGGAGAACAGTAGCTGGATATCCTCGGTAGTAGCGCGAGCTTCCCAGAGTAGTACATCCGTTCCGCCCGTTTTAATCTTCAAAACGTTTTTGTATCCATCCTGGACGAATTCCTTGATCGCGATTTTCTGGCCGTCTGACGAGATACCGATTCCGCGAGGCTTCTCCGTGAGCGTTTGCACGACCTCGCCCGTGGCCGTGTTCCACACAACCGCCTCGTTCAGAGAGCCGCCGATCAAGCGTGTTCCGTCATGCGAAAAACATGCACCATTCTCCGACCCTCGGCTCATTGCTTCCGATAAACCGCTCAATGGAACTGTCTGTGTCGTCTCTCCTGAATCCACATTGACCTGGATCAGTTGATTGACTGCACCATCTTTATTGACAACAACCACACTTTCGCCGTCCGGGCTGAACGCGAGTGCGACCAAATCCATGAGAAGGTTGATAGCCTGGAGTTCATTTCCGCCGGTGTCAAAAACCTTCATTCGTGAGAAACTGTCGCAAACAGCGAGTTTTGAACCGTCCGGAGAGAAAGCCAGTGTTTTTACACCGGAGTAATCCGGCCCCAAGGATACATCTTTAATTAATGATCCTGTTTCCGAATTCACAAGACATACTTTCGACGTTTCGCCGTAACGGCCCATTTCGAGGTAATGAACCAAAAGCGTATTTCCGTCCGGAGAAAACAGCACGTCTTGGCAGTTTGGATAAGCAGAGAAGATGTTGACAATCTGTCCTGTCAGAGCATCCCAGATGTATGTAGCGCCACATCCCGACGTGGCGACCAATGTACCGTCCCTCGAATAATCGAGTGCAGTGATATTCCCTAAACCGATAATGGTCTCGCCACTGTCACCTCTTCGGACAGGATAATTGCTGACTGGTCCTTCAGTCGGCACCGGTGTCGGTGTTGCTCGTTGGTCAAAAGGCTTAAAGGAAGGGTACGATACTCCCTCCTCGATCTGCCAAAGGCCTGCAAAATCCCACCCTTCAAAGGTCGCCTGTTGCTTCATCTCTGCGGTTGTTTTGCCTTCGCCGCCTCCAGGAGAAACCAGGAGACCGGATACCTCCGTGTCCCAATACGAATTCTCCACGGTTCCATCGTAGCTGGTATATTTCCTTCCGATCAGTCCACCGATATCATCCTTACCCGAAACAGCGGCAGCGGCATAACAATTGCGCACGTTCCCGTCCAACCTTCCGATGAAGCCCCCGACAAAACTCCACCCCGAAACGGATCCGACGGCAAAACTATCGCGAACCGTGCCGAAAACCGCTGTACCAGCGAGCAAACCAATTTCATTTTCGCCTTCTACCTCTCCCGTTACGTAGCAATTCTCGATATTCCCCCAGGCAACGCCACATAAACCGCCAACCGGGCCTCTACCTAAAATCTCAACATCTTCCAGGCCAAAGTTCCTAATTGTCCCATTCGAGTTCACTCGTCCAAATAAGCCGATGTAACTTGATCCAGCGCGGTTAATGAATATTCCGCTGATCTTGTTACCATTACCGTCAAAAGTGCCGTCAAACGCAAGATCATACGCCCCCCCTGCGCCTATCGGGTTGAATCCTTCAAGCGTGAACGGATCGGTACTTGGATCGTTCCAAGAAGAAGTCTCTCCGGCGTCAATATCGTTCATCAACCTGTAATATTTTCCTGAACTCTGACTAGCCGTCTCCGCCATCCACACCAAGTGCCCAAGTTCGCTGATTTCATAGGGGTCCTGTTGTGTGCCCGATCCCGCAGGTCGTACCGCCGCCGGCCGATCAACGTAGTTGTATCGTGGATTAAGAAAAGGATAACCGTTGTTCACCTCCGCCGAAATATCCCAAAGAGAAGTGAAATCCCAGTCCCCAAATGTCTCAACCCGTTTCATCTGATTCGTGGTTCTTCCTTCCCCCCCTTGAGAAGTAGATTGGCCTGAGGATTCCGTATCCCAATAGGAGGATGTGACGGTGGCGTCAACTTCGGTGCGTCCTACCAGGCCACCGACATTGTCTGTCTGGCCTTGCACCGAACCGGAAGAATAGCAGCGAAGGATTGTATGTAATACGTGATGCCCGACGAGTCCTCCAACCGAATCAGTACCCGAGACGGTAGCGACAGAGTAGCTATCCTTGGCAACCCCCCAGTTCGATCCCACAAGACCACCAACCGTAGCAGATCCGTGGACATCTGCAGATGAGTGGCAACCGCTGACGGAACCTTGAAGACCGATTTCCGCTACAAGCCCACCGGTCTTGTAGTTCCCGATAACAGAGCCACTTGCGGAACAACCACTTACTATGCTTATCTCATTTGGGTCTATATGCCCGACTAATCCCCCAGTAAACCACTCTCCAGTTACATCGCATGCGGAATGGCAATCGTATAAAGACGAACCAGCGATAAAGCCCGCCACACCGCCTACCGGTCCAAACGCAGAAATCGAGCCCCCTGAAATACCCAGGTTCTTGACTTCCCCACCGGTACCTATAGCGCTGAAAAGCCCCGTATATCTTTCGTCCGGTCGGTCAATAGTCAATCCGAGAATCTTATGTGCATTTCCGTCGAATACACCATTGAACATATGAACGGCATCATAATTCCCTATTGGATCGAATCCCTTGCCGCTATTCCACGAGGAAGTGACCGTTGCATCGATATCATTCGTCAATTCATAGTCCGCAAAGGGTGGCCATTTCGGATCGTGACCGATTTTCTGGAGATCTTCAACAGTCGCGATTGAAATAACCTCGTCGGGAATAAAAACAGCCTGAAGCTCCAGCGACCGGTGCATAACCACGGGAAGTCTTTCAATTCGTACACCCGCATCCTCAAAAAGCCCCTGCCCACACCATCCTGAAAAAACAGAGCCGGAATTCGGCGTCGCCTCCAGCATGACAACAGACCAGGCAGGAAGAGTCTCCTCAACGGGATTCACCGTGCCATCCCCGTCAACAGTGACACTCAAGGCACACACGTCCTGCTCATCCATCCAACGAAAATGAGGAATCGTGGTGCCGTCTTCCTGCGTCCAAACAGAATCAAAATCCCAGTTTGTAAATGTGCTGGATTGGAGTAATTGCTGTAACGTGATTCCCGTACCGCCTTCTGGAGAACGCTCGGCACCTGAAGTTTCTATACACCAAAACGAATCCGTTACGGTGCTTTCATCACCGCTACCTATCAATCCATATCCACCTGAATCGTATGTCAGACTGTGCCCTGCACCGATAGAGTAACACCGAGTAATCGTCCCCTTCAGATTAAGCGCAACCAAGCCACCTGGACGATCGCTTTGAACCATGCTTCCCGTAGCAAAACAATCGCTGATTGTGCCCATGTTATTTGTTCCGACCAAACCGCCTGCGCCTCCCATAGCAGACACGAGACACGTCGAATAAGACGTCGTTATTGTTCCAGTGTCATTCTTCCCAACCAACCCACCAGCCTCGTTTTGTCCCGTTACCGTGCCTTTTGCATAACTCGCGCGTACCGTGCCTCCGCTGTTGCGTCCAACAAGACCTCCCACAAACCACCAATATCCAACCACTTTCCCTGTGTTGTAGCACCGGTCCACAGTCCCGGCGTTATCGCCAACAAGACCGCCGACATTCTGGTGGCCCGTGACAGATACCCCTGCCAATCCGAGGTTCTTGACTTCTCCGGTAAATGCCACGCTGCCAAAAAGACCGACATTGTCTTCGCGGGGCCGGTAAATGGTTAATCCTGTGATGGAATGCCCCTGGCCATCGAAAACACCCGAAAGGCTGACCGGCTCAAATCCCGCACCATCGTTCCATGTCGCAGTTGAGGAAGCATCAATATCTTGTGTTAATAAGTAATTCCCATTTGGAGGGTAAGCGGGATCGTTCCCGATTTTCTGAATCTCCTCAATGGATGAAATGGGAATGGTCTCGCCGGGTGTCGTTATATCGACTCCGTAGTATTCGTAGAGCGCACTGATATCCCCTTGACTTGGAGTGTCTCCCCCAACGACATTCGGATCGCATAATACAGGATTGATCGTGGTGAAGCCAATATATTTTCTGTCTATCTGACTGACAAAAACACAGCTCTTCTCCCCCACGTCTCTTGGAATGCCACTGTAATGCATAACCGAGCGGAAATCATAGTCGCCAAAACTCTGGGCATCTGAATACTTCATCGTATTCGCCATATACGACTGAGAATCTTCTTCCATCGCCGGAGTAATACCAGCCGCCTCGAGTTCCTCGGGCGAAACAAACTGGACATAGTTGTCGCGGTCGGGTCGCTGATGCTCATGGCCGAAACCGAGTGTATGCCCCCACTCGTGCGCTATCGTCCCTCTGTCCGCTTGCGAGTTCAGGCCAAGCGGTTGCACGCCGCCCACCATTCCGATCATAGAATATGAATTGCTGAGACTTGGATCATAAAACACCCGTACGCAATTTCCATCTGGCTCCGAAATCTCCTCAAAAACAAAATCATCCGTGGTTTTCCAAAGTTCAATCGCGGATCGGAACCGTTCTCGCAGATCTTCATCTACGCTCTCATCAAAAAAATACCGAACCGTGTTGTTCTCCCATTTCCGAACGCCGCTTCGGACTACGCCGGCGGGTCCTGCATCCCCACCCGAACCGTTTCCTCTGCCTCCACACCAATACAACCACGCCTGCTCGACCGTGAACAGCATGTCGTCGATCAATATCGTGTCGGTTGGAGCGAGACCTGCAGTCAGTTTTGTCAGAATATCCGCATTTTGTTCCCGGATTGTATCTGCCTGGCTGGCTGGCTCTTCTGCGGTCACAAAAGACGCTCTGGGGGAGTGTCGCTTCGAATCTGTCGAAACCGGTCCGAGAGCGATCAAGCGACGCGTTGGCATCGAATCGACATCGGATGTCCCGGAGTAACCATCGCTTCTGGTCGCTTGATCCGCCGGCGTTCCGCTGCGCTGTTCCTGATTCGACTCGCCGGACACCGGCACAAAAGGAATACCGGAAATTGTATCCAGACCGCCCTGAATCTGTTTGGGATGATAATGCGCATAGACATCGCTAGAACCATGCAAAGGATGCGCACCTGCTGGAACGCAAATCAGGCTCAACGCGAGTGCTACAAGCCCAACGGTACCCAATGTCCTTGCCTGAAAACGATTTAATTTTCCCCAAAAACAGTACGCTTGTTTGTTCCCCAAATTAAAAATCTCCCTCAGCATGGTCGCTCTCATGCTCCTCTCCTCTGAACTATGTTGTTGAGGTGGATTGGAGTTTCTCCACCCAATAGCCACTCCGGGCGACACCTGCTCCGAAGATCAAGCATACCCCGATCACGCAAAATACTCCGCCTCTCGCTGCAAGTCAACCAACCTGAAAGGCGAAAAACGACAATAGGAACATTAAGATTTGATGAGCGCTTTGCAGGTCAAAAACGTATAAGCCTACATCCAGCAGTAGCGCTCGGTTTATCCCGGGCGATTTGATCCGTCCGAGATAAACTCGGACGCTACGGTGCATCTATTGAGCAAAACGGGCGGCTCCCAAAGGAACCGCCCGCTCAATCAAGGAACCCAAAGCCAGGGGCGTGAGAACTCAGCTTCCTTTTTGCAGCGCCGGACAGAAAAACATGCCGCCGCGCGCACGTGCCGCTGGTCGCGGCGCCGGGTCGGGCCGGACGTCGGTCTCTTCACTGGCCGTGTCCACTATAGGCCGTGTGAATTCACAATCCGTGTAACTCGCGATGAAATTCGCAACGCGATTCGCCATGATCTGGAGTTCAGCCTCCGCGTCAACGTTCAGAATCCAAATACCGAGAATTCTCTTTTCGAAATCGTTCAAACCAGCGATCCGTTCGAGAATATGTTCGGCAACACCGTCGCAATACTCGCCGACTGTAACCGTCGTGAAGTCGATGTCGTCCGGAGTCACGTTTGAGAAACTTGCCGTCAGCCGGTACACAAACTCCTTCACCTGTTCCACAGACGGAACCTCCAGCTGAGGAGGTGCGGGTAGCGGGAACGGCTCGATCATCGAACCGTCGGGTTCGGGAGCGATAATCACCGTGTCGGAACCCGGCGCGGGAGCGATCTCCTCGCGAGCGCCGAAAACACCGCTGCGTGGCGGCGGGACATCCTTGTTTCTCTTGTTGATCCACTCGATTCGCTCCACGACATTCTGAGCGATGTCGGAGGCGTACTCTTCAAGCGTCATCGCACGGAGTTTGGCCACAGCGACCGGGTTTTCGCCGCCCGGACCGATGATGACCGGGTCGATACCGATTGTGGTATCCATGTCGTCGTGGATTGGAGGTGTGACCGGCGGTGCGGGCATAATCACCTCTCCCTCGTCGGCAGGGGGCCTCTCGACGTCAGGCCGGTCAGGGGGAATGATCGCATCTCTGTCCCCATCTACCGGACTGACCACTTCATCCACGATGGGCCGTTGCGCCTGTACCATGAGGGCACTCCCCAGCAGCGCGAATACAACAAAACACACTACGAAGGACTTCTTCATAACTCGTACTCTCCTTTCTCCTGCTTCTACTGCTCTCTTTCGGTTGGTGTGGCCACATTCACCTATATCTATCCCGGTAGAGACCCAATCTTTCAAAAAAGTCGCGAACACGGATTTCAACCCCCTCCTACGCCCAATATCATTAAGTTAAGAAGATGACGGACCTTTCGCGGGAGGGCGAACCTCCCGGTGAGCCGCGCACAGGAAGGGAACCCCGGCTCAGCAGGAGCTTCGCCCTCCCAGCGTCCCGTTGCAAAGGGCTTAAATTAACGACATTGCTCCTACACCTCCCCCGATCTTGATGCCGTCGCAAGAAGTCCGAAATTGGCGGCGGAAGTCCCCTCTCCCCCCGGGAGAGGGATAGGGTGA
>CAZTDD010000066.1:0-37646 GCA_964612675.1 uncultured bacterium | reverse complement strand
ACGACTCCTGCCATACCGTGGTCCGAAATTGATAACTGCCAGTCCGCCAGGAGTTGCTGACCGGCAAAAGAATATGTTATTCGACTTTTCACGGACTCCTTTCATGGACCCCGTACCCGATACAATATCGACGATATGACCATAGAGGATTTCAAGTAGAGAAGCAAGCGGTTTATCGGACGCTTACAGACAGGCAGCATTCACAGACACCGGGGCGTTTTACGGATCTTGGGTGCATCGGCAGTGAAAGCGATTGTAGACTTTGAACCGAGACCTTGGCGCAAAGAGAGTGTTAGCAACGCGCCGCACGGAATTCATGAAGCACTTTTCTTTATTGCCTGATTTCTCAAAATTACAATGTCGTCGTCCATGCCATGGTAAGAAATGTCCAGGTCAGACGTTGATTCCAGAAGGCTTTTCGCGTGTATTGGCTTTAGCCTGAAAGGGAAAAGACTTGGACTATCAATCAGCTCTCTTAAGGGTGCCGATCCATCGGCCCGTGCATGCAGGGATGCCTTGAGCATCCAGCCAATAAGCCTGGAATCCTCAATCGGAACGGAGGCAGCAGCTGTGTAGATTCCTTTTGTGTCTGTTTCCTGCAAGGCTCCCCAATCCACGTAAGAGCGCACGACACGACGGGCCGCCCGGGAGGCTGTTTCGCGTTCTCCATACTGTTCTCGGACGCGCCGTTGGACATGCGCCGTCGCGACAGACCCCTGGAGTCTTAGAAGTCGGCCAACCTGAGTCGCGACGGACGACCAGAACGGGTAAACCGCCATGGCCATTCCCCAATGCACGGCGATGTGATCGTGTCGAGACACGTGCCTGAGTAGCTCCAAACCGTCCTTCCGGAGGGAGTCGAGTTCGGTCGGAACTGTGAGCCATACCTTCATCAAGATTGTGATAATCTTCTCGCGATTACCACGCTCTGCCTGGCCGTCGATCGAGACCTTGTCTCTTAGCAGTTGTTGAAGAGCATCGTTGACAACTGCCTTGTTGTTTCCAGCTAAAACAAGGTTGGCGGTTTGTTCTAGCCATTCCAAGCGTACTCGCTGACTGAAACCGATCTGGTTTCGTCGTTTATTCATATTTTCTTCCTCTCGACCTTGACCAAAGGAACGATTACTTCTTCAAGAGAAGTTCCACCGTGGCCGACAATGCGTTCGGTCTCGCGAACGAATGCCGCACGTGGAGGCGCAAGCAGGGATAAGTAGTCTTCCGGCAGCCCAACGGATGGCCATTCCAGGGCGCCCGGGAATCGTTCTTTGATTTGGCAGCGCAGCAGAGAATCGCGATAAATCCGAGCGCGCACACCACGCTGGTCTGCGACGAGTCCCTCAGCTGGACGACCGCAACCAGCGGCCTCAACGTTTCCATGATCCGAGGTCAGATAGACACGAAACCCATTGTCCAGAAGTAAGTTGAAAAGGTTCACCATGAACGGTTGACTAGCCCATTGGCGCACTTGATTGTGCATGCCAGCTGAGCCCATTTCCATTCCGTGCATGATCTTGTCAACCTTATCGACTACAAGACCCGCAACACGCACTTTTGGATGCGAAAGATCTTCAGAAAGACTTTCGAGTCCGCCCTCACCGATGCTTTTGAAATACACCACCTCGTTTGTCGTCAGCCCATGGTCGGCCCAGAATTGCGCCCAAAGTGCGGGCTCCTTCTCAGTAGTGTGAATACTATTCGGAAAGAAGAGCGGCGCCTTGCCTGCAAAAGCTGCCTGGCGTGAAACCGATGTGAGTGAAGGAATCCAGGCAAAGACAGCCTGTTCGCGAAAAAGGAAGCTGGGCTGTCTTGAATTGAGCGAATTTCGAACGACCAGCCACTGGTCGAACGCAAGGCCGTCGATTATGACCATGGCAACCTTGATATCGGAATCCTCTTCAACCTGGCGAGAAAGAAATCGTGGGAGGTGATGCAGCATGACGGGAGGAGAAGGTGGAAGATTGATCAGCCCGGCGTACCGTTTGAAAAGCCAAGCGGTGAAACCAGCATCCAACTGCGCTTGAAGGTTTGTTATTTGTTCGTTTGTCCGCTCGGAGATGTGTTCCAAATGCTCGTTAATCAAAAGGGAAAGCTCCGCCCATTTACGGGCGAAATGAAACCACTCAACGTGACGCGAGTCCTCGGCTGGGATGGACGTTTTCAACGCATTGATGAGTCTGTTGATTCGATGAGACCGGTCAGCCAAGGGATCTGTCTTTATGCCGATTGCGAGCCATGTTTTAGATAAGGCACCGGCGTGCTCGTGAGGTACGGCGTGGAGTAATCCTTCGAGAAACAGGTTATCAACGTATACCCGTATGTCATCGTGATCAAACGGTAGGTCAATCGGCCCGCTGATGGCAAAGGTCGAGGGTGTGTGATCCTCCTGAACGCGGGAGTCTCTCTTGCCGATTTCAAAGTCGAGAAATACCGGCCATCGCTCCTGCAAAAATGTGAAGAACGCTTGGGCGTCTGGGATGATCGTCTCCAGTTGCCAGTTTCTAAATCGGCCATTCTGTCGAAGTATCTCAATGAAGCGCTCGGCGAGAGTCGCCGGTATTCGCTGGCCTCGATAATGCCGTCGCAAGAGCACGCGCAGGAGATCCGGTGGATCTTTGATGATCTCCGGTGCGATCTCAAAGACGTGTCGCAGGATGAATTCCTTGGTAGCGTTATCTCCAAGTTGGTCTGGATCATGCTTCGACTGCGCGTCAAAAAGGACGTCGAGGTCCGCGCGATCAAGTGCCGCAACAACAGGATAGCTGAGATTCGGAAACAGGTTCCCCAAGTTGAACGAAAGCGTGCGACCAGCCTGGAGAAGATCATGCGGCAAGGAAGCCAAATCGTGGGCGTGGGATCGAAGCACGACCACAAGGTCTGTCTGTTCGCCCCGATCCCAGCGAGAGCGGAACTTGGATTCATAGGCGTAGCGGAACGCGATATGATCCTCGAACGGAATCAGTTCAAATCCTCGTTTGCCAATGCCTTCGAGAATACCCTCTTCTAGAAGAAGTCCGTCCGGGTCCGCCGCCAATGTGACTCGGGCGACCTTCGGCGTAAACTGCTTGAGAATCTGATCGCGCCAGCTATTCATGCGCCACCCTCCACGCGAACAACGAGTAACGGAACCATCTCCGGCAAGGCATGAGCCTTTTGGTTGAGCTGTTCCTGAAACGTCTTCTCCTCTTGTGCAAACAAGTTCAGACGGTAATTGCGGACTTCAGGCAGACCGATCCGCTCGATAGTCTTGCGTCGTGCCGCAAAGGCGTAATCCCCCTTCTCCTTCTCTCGCGCAATACGGCTTTGGTGTTCCTTTACGAGTCCCTCGTAAACCGACTTCCCATGTTCCTCGGCCTCCTCCTGAAGGTGTGTGAACGCTGCCTGCGAGGTCTCTACATCCAAAACAGAACGAAACACAGGATCTGTCGCGAGGATTTGATCCCAAACGTGCCTAGCTGTGGGCATGAACACCTTACCGCTATCGGCAAGAAAAAGCGGCATGATCCGTCGGCGATTCCATTCAGTGGTGGCGATGGCGATGCGCCACAACGACCAGAAGCCTCGGACCTCACTAGAAACTCCGGGAACCGAGACTACCGGCACTGGTTGACCCGGCGCGAACCTGGGAAGCCCCATCGCAAGACCGCGGACTTTGGGTTCTTCCAATGTGAGATGTTGAGCGGCCGGATGTCGCTCTGCTTCTTTGGCGGTAAAAACTACATTCTCGTACCTCTGACCGTCGGGCCAGGCGAGGTTCCAACTACGGTTCTTCCTTTCCGCCTGACCGCCGCGAGATTTCACGTAGCTGACGGTCATACGCTCGACCCAATGCGGAAACGGATGGGTCAGCAGCCGTTGGGCCTCCCCGGGTTCCAAGTCTTCTGTTGCACCGAGCACTGAGGCTGTCGAGCGCACCTCTCGTGCCTGCTCCTGGAGCCTTTTAACAACAGTGTCCACAGAATCTTCGACTTTGTCGGGATTGAGGATCGCTTCAACATACATCTCGTCGAATATGCGTCCTCCTTCAGCCGAATCGAGAACGTCACCGGTCTTATCGATGCCGAACTCCTCGAAGATAACTGCAAGTTTCTCTTCAAGTACCTCCCGAACACGATGCTCAACGGATTCTTCAAAAACGAAATTGATCGCGCGAACTGTATGAAACTGTCCGATACGGTCCACTCGACCGATCCTTTGTTCAAGCCGCATAGGATTCCAAGGGATATCATAGTTGATGACCGCGTGGCAAAACTGGAGATTCAAACCCTCTCCACCGGCATCAGTGGAGATGAGAATCCGGGCATCCCTCGCGAAAGCTTCTTGAGCCCGCTTACGTTCCTCCATGTTCATGGAACCGTTGAGACATACTACAGAGAACCCGCGATCCGTAAGGAATTGTCGCAGCATTTCCTGTGTGGGGACGAACTCGGTGAACACCAACACCTTGAGCTCCGGATCACCCTCTTCGGACTGAAGACGGTAGAGCCAGTCAAGAAGCGATTCGGCTTTGACATCCGGGCTTGCCAGCTCGCAACGGGCCGCGGCGTCCAAAAGCAGCTTCAGCTCGGATCGCTCGTTCTTCAGTGCCCTAAGACGGCTGTGAAGCAGGACTTCGATCTGTTCTTGGCTGTCCAGGTCGGCCCAATCGTCCTCGATGGTGAGTGGGAATAAGGTCGACTGTTCCTGCGGAGCGGCGAGAGCCGCGAGGCGTCTTTCGAGTGTTGTGCGGATGGCTCTCGTGCTCGAGACCACCAGACGCTGCATCAGGATCATCAGGAACCCGATATGTGTTCGCTTCTCACGCATGGCCTGGTTGTAGCCCTCACGCACGTATTCCGTAACTGCCTCGTAAAGGACCTGTTGGTCGCGATGACGTTCTTCCCACGAAACCGGAGCCAGTTGCGTCCGCCGAGGTTTAAATAAGGGCTTTCCTTCGGCGTCTATGGCGCGGCGTTTCTCGGTACGAATTACATAGGGTTGGACTCGCTCGCGCGTCACGCTCGATTCGTCCGGGAACGTCTCAGCATCAACTAGAGAGACAAGTCGATGAAACGCGTCGGTCTTCCCCTGGTGAGGCGTAGCCGAAAGTAGCAGAAGATAAGGAGCGGCTTCGGAGAGTCCCTGGCCCAGCCGGAAACGGGCCACCTGGTCGGTACTGCCGCCGAGGCGATGTGCCTCGTCTACGATTACAAGATCCCAGCCGGCGGAGATCAGATCGTCAAACCGCTCCCGGTTGTATTCGCCCACCTGTGTTGCAGTCCATCCGTGGCGTTTGTCCAACGGTTTCACTGAATCCATCGGTACGACCACCTGAGAGAACATCTGCCAGGCGTTCGCAGGAAGTGTTTCAGAGTTGCGATTTGGCTGGTCGCTATTCTGCGGCGCCCTTGCCGGTGTGATGCGTCTTAGGGTCTTGATATCTTCGGGCAAAACGAGCTGGAACGTCTCGCCAAAGTGGAACCGCATCTCGCTGACCCACTGGGCAACAAGCCCCTTCGGGGCAATGACCAGCGTTCGTTTGACCGTACCGCGGAGTTTGATCTCCCGCATAATGAGTCCGGCTTCGATGGTCTTGCCGAGGCCCACCTCGTCCGCCAGGAGATAGCGCACTCGGTCGTTGGCGATGGCGCGGGACAGAGCCCGGATCTGATGTGGCAGTGGAATGACGGAGGATTCGATCGGCGCAAGTAGAATATCCTATGTCAGAGCATCAGCCACTCGTGCAGCGGCTGCGACATAAACGACGGAGTCGGGCGAACCGGTGCCGGCGCTCTCCAGGGACTCAAGCCTAGAGGCGGGAATACGGACTACGGCGTCTCGATCCGGTAGCCATACCCAACAAATCGTCTCGCTCCAGAGGTGCTGTGTCTCTACAACGCGACAGATCTCTTTGCGGTCTTCGCTCCAAGCCCAATCGCCAAGTTTCAACTGCCGGATTCCTCCTCTAGCTATTCATTCGCCTGACGCACAATCGCCTCCAGATCGACGAAATGCGATTGCTGCAGACCTCCGTACCGCTCAGGGTGGCAAGTGAGAATAAGTACCTGCATCTGCTGAGCCGCTTCTTCCAGAATACTCATCACCCGCGCCAGCCGACCGGTGTCAGTGAATGTTAACACATCGTCCAGAACGACAAGTTGCCGCTCGTTCCTCGAAAGCACTTTGGCCAACGCAAGTCGGGTCGCAAGATAAATCTGCTCTCGTTCGCCTCCCGAAACACTCTCCAGCGAAACAGACGTTCCAGAAATATCAGGGACAACGTGAGCCGGTTTAAACGACTCGCCGAGACGAAGGCGTCCAAGCCTGCGCCCACCTATGCGGTCAAGAGTACGACTTGCCTCCGTTTCCACTGGTCCGGCCACCGCAGCCACCGCTTTAGCACGACACTGCGTCACCGTGTCGTACATAAGACGAATCGCGGCAACGCGTAGTTCCTCGGCTTTGATCTCCTGCTTTAGGTTTTCTACTTCCTCTGCTGCGCGGGCCAAGTTCGAATAAGGACCTTGAGCGGATAAATGCGCGAGCCTTCCTTCTTCGCTCTTCTCTTCCTCAAGGGCCTTGGTCGCGGCTTTGTCAGCGGCATCCAGCTGCTTTTCGAGTCGTTCCACTTCAGTGGTCGGATCATCGCCGAATTCCGAGAGACGTTTTTGGGTCTCCTCGAAACTGCACCTTGCCGCATCCCATGTCAGTGCCATTTTCCGCAGATCTTCTTCGCGTTCGTGGTCCTGTCTTCCATCATTGGTGAGGGTAGCTATTCGTGACTTAAGCGATTTTAGCTGCTTTTCTGTTCCCTCCTGCCGAGAGGAAATCTCTGTTCTTTGCTCGTTTGCCGAAGTCAAAGCGGACTGCGCCCCATCCCGGCGGCTCTCCGCTCGTTCTACATCTTCAACAAACGAACGTCTGGTCTGGTCCGCGACGGACTTAAGAGACTCTGCGTCGGGCTGCGTTTGCCTCCAATCGGGACGCTCTTCGTAAGCTCTTTCCACGACTGCGTTGATTCTCGAACGTTCCTGTTCGATCTCCTCAAGAGTGTCCTCCCCCAACAGCGTTCTTAGGCGAGTGTCTGCCTCGCCTATCTTCCGGTCCAATTCCTTCGCTTTTTCAACCAGTGCTTCTAATTCTTCGAGATTGTCTGTCCCAAACGGTTCTGTCAGCTTGTCAATCTTCTGCTGGGCGGAATCCCGCTCTTTTCGGTGTTCGTCAATAGATCCGGTAGGTCCCCAGGCCCGCAGTCTCGCAACACCCGCAAGGTCAGCCACAACTTCGGGAGAACCTTTCACTTGCACAGGACTTCCAGGGGACAGAGGCACTGTTCCGGTTTCCTCTCCCGCCACTACATCGAGAGAACCATCCTTTTCTGCAACGACCTCAAGCGTGATAAGGGCCGCTTCGATGCGTAGTTGAGCGTCGTCTCGCTTTTTGATTTCCTTTCGAACAGTTCTCAGCGTTTTGTCGTCGGGAGCCACCAGATCGGCTCTTTCTCGTTTCCGTTCGGCTAAAGCTTCTTGGGCTCCGAGGATCTTCTTAATGCGTTCATCCAAATCTGCTATCTTTCTACTGTCCTCCAAAAAACGGCGCGCCTTTTCGGCGATCTCTTGTGCATCGTCCACTTGCTGACGTTCTTTGCGGATATTCTCGAGATCAGCCTTTGCTTTTGCTGCCTCCTTCTCTCGATCCTCAACCTCCTTGACTCGCAGCGGCATCTCAGCTTCAACTTCACGAAGATCCTTTTCCGTATTTTCGATCTCGCTTCTTGTAGATTGGATCGCTTCTATACGCTGCTTCAATTCGTTGTATTGCGCCTCGGCTGCTTTGAGTCTTTCCTCCCGTTGGCTCTTTTCCGACAGGAGTGCCTTGTATGATTCGGCTCGGGAACGTGCTTTTTTCAACGTCCCACTGATATTCGCTGAATCGCGTTTTGCCTGCGCGCGCCGTGCCTGCAAATCCTCGACGCGCCGCATGGCCTCTTCGAAATCCTGTTGTTGAGAAACGGCTTTCACATGGCTATCCTGCGCTGATTGCAATTTCTCCCGGAGTTGGACTATACGCGGAGCATCTTTGCCACCCCGGAGCTTGCCGCCGGGGGTGAAAAACTGAGCGTAAACATCCTGTATGCGCTTCTCGACATCTCCGGCCCCTGGACCGGAGATCTGTGCCCCGAGCGAAGACCGAATATCAGTAAGTAGATCGCCCGAGAGGCTCCCAAAAGCCAGGTCTCCCTGTGGTGCCCAAAGGATTTGCGCCAGCCCCCAATTCTCAGGTCGCGAAAGGCCTCTGCCGGGAGGATTTTGAGTGAGGATTTCCCGAGCCTTTTCGTCTGCGGAATTCCCCTCCGCGAGCCGCACGAACCGGCCGTTTTCCATTCTTTCAACGAAGGCGTGGGGATTGTCGAGAAACCTCTTCGTAACTCGGAAATCTGTCCCTTCATGGCTGAATTCGATTGCGACAAACGGGGCAACAGATCGTCCCCAAGGCCGGATCGCTTCAACATCTTTTCCGCTCACACGATGGCTGTCGAGCAGCCCGCGACACAAAGCCTCAAAGAGGGTGGATTTCCCTGTCGCGTTTGGTGCGTGCAGAACATTCAGATGCTCCTCGAATGGCCCCACTTCTATCGGCTGCAAAAGACAACGCCAATTCTCGACACGGATTGATCGCAGGATCATTGCTCCACCTCCGTGACTATCGAGTACAGCTCCAGCAGCGCTCGGGCGGCCACTTCCGGAGAGGCCCCCTCCGGACGTTCACCAACGTAAGCAGGATCAGTGAGATTCCGTAACGTGGTACCGGCCTCACGGATTATTCCAACCGGTAATTCGGACACCCAATTCTCATCATCCGGTGCAGGACGGACCTTGGAGAAATCCAAACGGCCAAAAAGAAAACGTGAGGCCAGAATCTCTTCAATACGGGCAATCTCATCCCGGTCCTGTGCTGCAAGAAGCCCGGTTAATCGCAGATCTACCAACAGCGAATCCGGATTACTCATCGATTCGATTTGTTCACGGACGCGAGGTAGGTCACCCGGTTCCCTGAGATCCTGCTCAATGACCTCCCAGGTTAGACCTCCGGTTCGAATTGGAGTGACAACCGGTTCCGCACCAGGACCGGAGACCTCGACGATCAGAACATTGCCGCTGTCACGTTCACCGAACTTCGTTGTTTCGTGAGTCCCGGAGTAAGCCAACCGAACGGAATCATCCGGTGCCTGATATGTTGCGACTGAGTGCCAATGTCCCAACGCAAGATAGTCTAAACCTCTTCTGGTCGCGGTATCCCGGGCAATCGGATAATCGGGTTCCTCCTGGTGAATTCCTTCCACGGTCCCGTGAGCCAAGCCGATCTGGATCTTCTCTGTGTTGGTCGCCTGTATCCACGCTGTCGGATCTTTCCCAGAGTGTTTTTCTGTTACCGGGCATGGATAAAGAATTCCACCTGGGATTTCGACGAGGCTTCCTTCACGAAGCATCTGCACGTTTTGACTTGATTTCCAGACGGGATGTTCCCACACCGAGCCAGGCACCAACGGATCGTGGTTTCCGGGAATCACAAACACCGGTACGGCCGCACCGCTCAAAACGTCGGCTACCCTCTGCACCTGGACACGGTCTACGCCGTTGTTTTCGAACGTGTCTCCAGCGACCAGAATGAACTCCACGTTATTCTCGTGAGCGACGTCGATGACTCGCTTGGCGGCGGAGATACGTTCGTCGCGCACGTGCCCACCGGCACGACCCACGTGTTCCGCTTTCATCCCTATTTGCCAATCGGCGGTGTGGAGGAATTTCATGGATATATATCTCCTTCGAGAAGAGTTACCCGTCAGGATTCTAGACTCTTTGTCAATGACACAGCGAGCTCCGCGATCTCAGTTCAACAGATTCTTCATCAACTTCGGAATCTGTCGACGCCACTCGAATTGCTCCTGGAAATCATTCCTTTCTTTCGCCAACCAAGCAAGAACTTGGCTTACATCAAATGCACTCTGAACACATTCCGGCATTCCAGGAACTTGGCTTGTTTGCTTAACCTGGATCGTCGTCGGCGTCTCGTCTTTGTAATTTCCCAGAACCTTAACGTCGAAACCGCTGGCGGAAATGTGGTATGTTCGGGTGGCTGCTTTGAACCCCCACGCCTTTCGCACGTCGTTCTCAATCCAGGGGACAAGTTTATTGAAATCGATTGAGTGTTCCCGCCAGGATGTGAAATTCTCTTTTTCTTTGTCGGCATCTTTGATGCCCTGATACAAAACTGTGCCTATTTCCGATACGCTCACATCCCCCATGTGGCGGCGTCGAAGATTGAACTTCGTGACGCCAACGATCAGCCCATTGCTGCAAACGAATCGAAACCAACCCATAAGAGCCTGGAAACGCGTGCTCCCGTCCACGGAATTGAAGCACTCAAGGCGCATCGTCATAGGGTTTTCGTCACCGGGATCAAAGGAATATTGATCAGGCAGATAGAGGCTGAGCCCCATGCGTTCGCCGTATTCCGTGATCGTAAGTTCTGCACGGACATCATTCAGATCGATATTGCTTTCCTTCAGCGCTTTGGTCGCAACTTTGAGTACTTCACTGTGAGGCACGAGTGTGTAGTTCTTTGAGACAACTCCAACGGGTACGAAATTCGGATCATTCAGGAACGGTTTCCTGACAATCATGTCGAGGCGTTGATTCAAACGAGAGCGTTCACCATTCGGTTGCGTCAGCGCAAACGCTCGCCGTTCGAAAGACGGAATGTGTCCCCTGATCACACTTAATCCACCCTTGTAAGACTTGATTGGCGAATTCAACCATCTGCCAAGAGAATCGTTCTCCGCAAATCCGTCCAATAACAATTGCGACATCTTCTCCCTCCATCCTTCCCTCGGCAATCACAGTCAGGCTCACACCCTTTTCCTCTCACGTTCGCAGTTGTCACGACCCGGCATGCCAATCCAGATAGTGCTTTTTTCAAAGATCCCAACTACTTCATCCCACTCCACGGTCTGTTCTGCAGGCATCCAAGATCTTTTCCTTCTCGGGTTAGATGTGTCACCCATACGTACCCTAAAATCGTAGTACGTAGGAGATATCTTCGAAGGAGTTGCTACCTGTCTTTCTCTGACACCGAAATTCTACGTCTGCTTCTCGACTTCTCCACCCGTGAAATGTGCCCGTGATCAAGGGGGTAATGCTGGCCTTTCCCTCCATTCATGACGAAAGACGAGTTATCGGATAGTCGGGCAAATTCTCGTTCCAGGTTGATATGTTGAAGACCGCCACATCTTCAACGATCTTGCGTTTCCATCTTCCATCCTGCGGCCCTCGCACAGGAATCTTCCGTTTAAGATCGTCAGTCCTTGCGAGCAGATCAGCGGCCGTCAAGGTCTGAATAGCAATGAGCACGAAATAGTAAATGGGCTTATACCCCGTCTGAGATGCCCACTCGTAAAGGAACGAGTCTCGATATTTGTACTTCAGGTTCTCGTCAATCCTCCCAGCCAGAAAATCCCCAATGAACTCCGCCTGGGTTTCTGGCCTACTTGTAGGATCTTCCGGGTCCTTTATTTCGATAAACAAGAACTTATCAGGGAGTTCAACGATGTAGTCCACGGCCTTCATGCAATGAGTCAGACGATGCGTGGCCTCATCATCGAATTTTCTGACGAACAAACCGTCGGGTATCGTAATCTGAAGGTTACCTTCGATGAATGTAGTCATTTTCCTAACCCTTTTAGACTACGTTCGACCTCTCGGTCGTATAGATCTGCGAACGCTTCCGCAATGGTGTTGGGGTGTATATCGAGATAGTCTGATGCCCTATTGTGGTTGATTCTGCCGCTTTCCGGGTCGCGATAGAGTGAATGGAAGGAGATTCGATCATTGTTGGTTTTGCGAAGGTCGATCTCCTTTAGGATGACGTAGTCATGGGTGGCCAGCAAGATCTGAACACCTATCCTCTGGAGTTCAAGTAGAATCTCGATGAGCGCACCAAAGAGTCTGGGATTGAGGTTGGTCTCAGGTTCGTCCCAGAACAGAACAGACCCATCGAGCAGAGTACCGTTCTGGATAAGAAGCCAAAGCAATCCCAATTTACGCATCCCCTCGGCGAGTAAGGAGAATTCCAAGTTTCCTTGCTTATTGCGTAAGAAGAACTCGTCTTTGGTGATTGCCACCTTCCCTTCGATGTCTTTTTGTAAGATACTGAGCAACCGCTTACGACGTTTATCCATAGGGCCTCGCAACGCTGGGCGATAGGCGCGGTCCAAAATGTCCGCATAGACTTCTTCAAAGTGTACTTCCCTCTGCGCGTAGAGGGACCTGAATCCAGGAGCATTCGAAAGCATCTCTTTCACTGGAACATAGGCACTCTCAATCGGTTCGTTGAACCATTCCTCAGCGTGCGCGACCGTCCCGGAATTAGCCTTAGAGGAGTGATTAGAAAAAGACGCCCGTAATATCCGCCTTCCGCGGCATATCTCAATGGTGCAGCTGGAGCTCATCTTTTCGCGCTTGACGAGTCGTCCAAGTGCTCGCCCCGAGGGAAGGAAGACGCGAATCAGCTTGTCTGTAAAATCGACTTTTGTCTTGGTGATGTCGCACGCAGCATATGCGAGTTTTAGTAAGTGAGTTTTCCCTGTGCCGTTTGCACCGACAAAGACATTGAGCCCTGGCGATAAACTCAAATCCAGATTTTCAAAAGCAGTGAATCGGTCGAGTTTGATTCTTGTGAGGCTCATGATTCATCTCCCGTTTTCGTGTGTGCGTGATTATATCGATTGAGCAACCCAGGGGCTTTTTGATGAATCTCTTTCGAAATACGCTGGGTTGCGGCTATGACTGTTGGGTAACCTTGTCGATATCTGTAATGTAAAAGTCTCATTCTATCAATCCTCCGTGCAAAAACAGTAATCCGGGCAGTTCTTCTGTGTAAGGTCGACCGGGGGCGACGACAAACATTGTGTTCCCATGGGACCTCGCCTCGGCTGCCTTGCAAGGGCTTTGGCGAATCGCGCTGTATTAAAGAAGTCTGACATTTTTGTTCTATCCACTGATCGCACCTTTAAAAAGGCTTCCAAAACCGAGAATAATGAGAATTACTCCGAGAATATCGAAAATTATCCCAAGAGCATCCGGAGCACGAACACGTGCCTTGATTAAGGCCGGATCACCTGTGTATACGTTTGGTGGTTTGACCCAGTGTTCAACCTTGCGATTCTTCCATTCTCCAACTCCAAAGAAAAAGAACCCAGAAGAAAGCAACTGTAATTGTCCGTTGGTGATCCCCTTCACGTCGATGAAAAGCGAAATGGCAAAGAACACTCCGCCCAAATAAACGAGGGTCTTGTACCAAGTATCTAGGGCCAAGTTCTTAAACATTTCCGGTATCGCCATGTTATCCCTCCGACCTCGTCACTACCCGATCCTACCACACTTCCTCCGACACGGGGACATGGGGAAACGGCCGTTCGGCGATTACTAGATTAGCCATTTGTCTGCATCTCCGATCATGGTGACCAGTTGGCCGATGATTGTGTCGTAACTTGTGTCCAGTTCACCGGCGGCGTTCTTGTCAATGTATGCGCACCGAAGGGCGAATTCCGTCCAGACTTGGGTCTCGCACGCTTCACTTTCCGCATCGCTCAGTTTTGATATAAAAGCCGCCTTATAGCGTCGCTTTCGCCAGGCTTCAGCCACGTTCGCACAAACGGAACGTGATGACCGCCTCATTTGATCAACCATTGAATATTTCTCTTCAAGAGGGAACGTCTTGGTAATCTCAAATATCCGCATCGCTGCAGCCATAGCATTCTGATAAACCCTCAACTCTTTATAGCTATTTATCCTCTCTCCCATTCTCCCTTTCTCCGTTTCCCCGCTTCCCCCACTCCCCGCTTCACCGATTCTCCCCCTCCCCCGTTCTCGTAACTGCCTGATCGTACCACATGAGCAGCTTCTGATCTTCCTGGAGGACGTTTTCGGGGATGCGCTGGGCTACTGCGATGATTGTACGGTAGTCGCGGTTTTGCCAGCAGTGCTTGAAGCCTGCGCGGACTGCCTCCAAACGGATCACCTTCATCTTCTTTCCCTTGGGGACTGCGGCCGGCTTCGGCTCAAGGCCCGGGAGATAGCCGTTCGGCGATTCTGTCTTGATTGCAGGTTCGTAGCCCGGGGGCAGATATTCCCAGAACTCCTTCAGCAACGCTCTCTCGCGGAGTTTTTCGATATCTCCCGCTTTTCTCGGATCGGGAACATACCATCGGTCCTTTGCCTTGACGCGCAACGTCGGGGCATCCTTCGGAAGGTTGCGAAGGTCTTTGAAATTCGTTGAAAGATAGCTGTGGATCTGGCTGGCGACTTCCCCCTTGCCGTCGTAGCGCAGGAAATTCTGCGCCAGAAGTTCGGATAATTCCAATGGTTTTTCGTATTTCTCCCAACCGCCGATCTCTCTCATGAATTGTGGATGGATTTCTTGGAATGATTGCGGTTTCTCTTTCAGTCGTTGACGGAGCCACTCAATTGCCGATGCTTCGTCCCGCACAAAAAGATCGAGCTGGAGGACCTCCTTGGCTTTCATACGCTTTTTGTCGTATTCGGCCACTTGATCGGGCAGGAAATACATCCCATCTCGTTCAGGAAATCGTTGTGCCAGTCCTTCGTAAAACTCAGCCGCCGATAAAGGAACCGTGACACCGCGCTGAACGTGAAAGGCCACCATGCGATCAAAAAGAAGGAAGTCTTGACGTTCAGCCAAGGTTTCGACCTGTCCGTTTTTAGACACGAAAACGGGGAGTTGCGCAAGATGCGTTCTAACAAAATCCCACGCCCCTTCTTCCGATCCGGCTTTCAGTTTGAATCGTTCCTCGAGACCACCGTTCGGCTTGTAGGCCGAGATAACAAGGTCTTGTTTGACGGCTGTACTGGTGACCTGTCGATAAGAACCTTGCTGTTTGTCGAGTGTACGTACGTCGGCCACGACGAATCCAGCGGCCTGCATGGCTTCCTGGATTGCGTTCCAGACAGCGTTGCGTGAGTTGTGAAACACTACGGTCATCCAGCGTCCGGGTTTAAGGACATGGTAGTAGTTCTCGAAACATCGTTCCATCAGGTGTTGGTACTCTGGAAGCCCTTTTTTCTTGAACCTGTCTATGATGGCTTCAGGGAAAGCGTTAGTGAGGACCCGGTGCCATGATTCGATGAGGAAGTTCAGGTCGGCGTAGTAAATATTTTCGCCGAAAGGTGGGTCAGTGAATACGTAGTCTACTGAATCGCCTGAGAGCCCATATCCCTCAGTCGTGCTGTGGGTTGAAATTAGAACATTTCTGGGCAAAGGTCCAAGCCGCGTCCACCCAGCTTTTGCCATCCTGCCTACACGCTTCATACTTCCTGAGATTAGTCGGATTACATTTGCTTCTGCAATCTGTGAGGGCACGTAGTAAACTCCGCCGAGGGGAGCATTGCCAAAGGTGGATGCTGGCCTGTATCGATTCATTATGGAGGCATTTTGAAATTGGTGTTGGGCAATAAGGACGAGCGCAGACGCTATTCGTTTGTCGTCAAGCGATGCGGCTTTTTGAAAGAAAGCGGAGAGAGCAAACGAAGAACGGTATATAAAGAAGTGATGAACATAGGTCACGCCAGCTCGATCCATCCGCGCCCGTTCATGTGTCATATGCATGGGCGGGATTTTAATGGTGGGCAATTTTTGGGGTAGTGGCATGGATTCAATTCGTTGGATGATGCTCAAATCGAACTGATCAGGTACTTTCTCATAACGGGTTTTACCGAGTCTGTACGATATCAGAACGGGTTTTCGCTTTGGCACTCGGATCGTAGTCTTCAAAGCCGAATCGAACCGTGTCTCGTAACAGCGTTCAATTCGGCTTTTTGTGAGCTCGCTGGCGCAATGTGGACATGGAAAGGAGTCTTTGACACGCTTGGTTTCGTCATCCAGCGCTTCGTCAGAGAAAACAACTTCCCCCGAGCAATCAGGGCATGTGAAAACTTCGCTCCACACAGTATATTCAATCTGGCCTTTCCTTTCTCTATCCGCGTGTAGAGTCTCGTACATCCAGCCGATCTCCCGCTCTATTTCGTCGAGGATACGTCTTCCTGTCTTGTCGAAATCCTGGGAATCGAAGGGAAGGTTGTAGTTAGCGGCGATGAAGGTACCCGCTGGTGAAAGATCGTTAAGGATCACAGACCGCGCCCCCCATTCCGGGTTCTTATCTCCCTGTTTCTCGAAATTAGCTTCGATCTTTCGGCGATAGTCTTCTGGGGCGGCATCACACCATTGCGCAGCCACGCCGGTCATGCCGGCCCCACAGAATCCGTCGAGAACAACGTCGCCGGGTTCTGTGTAGTGTAGGATAGAAGGAACAATGGCCAGATGGGGAACCTTCGTATGGTAAGAATGAGCTTTGTAAATGGGATCGTTCTTACCTGTCCTTACCCTCACTTACATCGACTGCAAATGGCTCCCGGCTGTACGGCACATTCGGGTCGTATGACTTGCCGTGGTGTATGATGAAATCCTCGATAAAAGGATTCGGACAGGCCGTGTAATAGGGCGGATCGGAAAGATTCAGGACGTCTTCAAGTTCACCATGAGGAAAACCGATCTCGTCTTTCCATAGCTGCAAAAGATCTTTCTGTCTTTCCCCGTTTCTCCCTTTCTCCCGCTCTCCGTTTCCCCCTTTCCCCCGTTCTCCGCTTCTGCATTTCGCTGCTTCTTTCATTCGTTGAGCCAATTCCTGCAAACGGTCGGAATCGCCCATCGGCCACTTCTCGATGGATTTCATCCGTGTCACGGCATCGTCAACGGTCGTGAACGGCACACCGCCTACTTTCTCGTGAATTTCCTCCAATCCCTCCCGCAATTTCCTAAGAAAATACTCCCGCCTCGCCTCGTCACTCTCGAATGTCTTGCCAAGGCATTCAACTTCCCTTTCCTCCTCAAGTTCTTCCTCATAAGACTTATCAAACAAGCGTCCCTGTCCCCCCTTCTCCCGGAACATCTTCTTGGTCAAGTAGTCGTTATTTCTTCTCCGTGGCATGAAAAACACCCCTTTTAGATGTCATTCCATCGATACATTCTGTTCCTGTGTCCCAACTTCAGAATTGATTCCACTTGCACTAACCATGTTGCCCCCTTGGGCCAGTCCGAACTTAGTCACTCTCTTGGTCACTTTCCTCTTCCAGGCGCTGTCTTTCTTCGATCAAGCGTCGCTCCCGTTCCAGTTCGCGCCGAAGCTGCTCCTCTGTGGGCAGATACAGCATATACTTGGACGCGAAGAGTTGCTTGCTCTCCTTCAGCACGGAATACCGGGCGATGGCTTCGTTTTTCTTGGAACAAAGTATGATGCCGATGGTGGGGTTGTCGCCCTCGACCTTATATTGGTCTTCGAACATGCGGACATAGCCATCCAGCTGGCCGATGTCCTGATGTGTGAGGCTGCCGATCTTGAGATCGATCAACACAAAACACTTGAGAATAAAGTTATAAAAGACCAGATCGACATAGAAATCCTCGTCGTCAAAACGCATCCGTTTCTGGCGGGCAACAAATGAAAACCCCTTCCCGAGTTCAAGCAGGAAATGCTGGAGTTTATCGATAATTGCCTGCTCTACCGAGGACTCGCGAAGTCCCGGATAATCCCGGAGGTCCAAAAATTCCAGCACATAAGGATCGCGGATGAATTGTTCCGGTGGCAAGGCGGACATTTTTTCGCCGGCTTCCTGCTCTACCGGGTCCTTTTCGCGGCTTCCCAGGAGGCGTTCGTAATAGAGAACCGATATTTGCCGCTCCAGTTGACGGGTTGACCAATTCTGGTCGGCAGCCTCGTTCATGTACCACTCCCTGGCTTCCGGTTTATCCACCCGCATGAGCATCTTGTAATGCGTCCACGTCAACTCGCTCCGCAACGCGGAGCATTTCTCGAAGTGTTGTGATGACAGGAGTTGCGTGGAATCGCGAGATTCGCTCCGCAGCGCGGAGCGTTTTGAGAATGTCATATAGAACTGCCGCATGTTGCGCAAGGATTGAATCGAATAGCCTTTGCCGAAATCGCGTGTGAGGCGTTGGGATAGCTGCTTCAGGACTGTTTGGCCATACTGGGCGCGCTCCCGCCCCTGCTGCTCGTTCTCCACGATCAGGCAGCCGATCTGCCAATGGGCGCGAACCATGGCGAAATTTACCGCTCGATAGGCGGTGTTTCGCGCTTCCTCCAATACGGTTCGAATATCGCCGTACAGCGAATCCAACTCTTCCAATTCGTTTCTATTCGTGTCCATTCGTGGTTCCTATTCCAGCACGATCCTCACCTTGCCTGGCTCCTTGCCCTTGGTGAGCTCATCCAGGTATTCCTCGAATCGTTTTTTCAAATCACCGGGTGTCACAGGCGATCCCCCAGACAGAAGGGCCTCACGCATCTCGTCTATGCTGATTTCAATCTTGACAAGCCCAGATAGCACTTCCTTACTTGCGCGGATGAATTCGTTGCTCAGTTTGTCCGGAAGCTCTCCGGTTTTCTGAAATTCACTGATGAGCTTCCTTTCCTTCGTTTTGAGCAAAGTCAGATTGTCCTGGGTTGTCGGATCTTCGAGATTGTCCAGTAAGGTGTGAGTCCATTCAGCGATAAGCTGATCGAGGCCATCCTCAAGAACCGCCAGAGTCTCCGCTGCAGGCGGCGTGTATGCCTCAGAACTGGGTTTGTATGAGCAGTGTGGACACATCGGTGACGTTTCGATCTCTTGCTCGGTGAGTTGGTAACAAGGTATGAGACCTGCCAATCGGTTCCGGAAATCGGTGAGTTGGGAAGCAGGCATTAGATCTATCGTTACCAGTCTTTCAAGCTGTTTCAGACGGGGGTCTTTGATGAGCGCCGCTTTGCGTTTGTCCTCGTTTACACCCAGACGGGCTTTCGTGTGCATGTCGAGATAGGCGTTCCGATAGGCCTGTTTGAGATCGTTGAGCCTGTGCTGCGTCTTCTGGCGGAAGGCGACTGTACCGCGCTTGGCCGGCTCTCGGACTTCGCCGAGAACCTCCTCCCGCGCTGTCTTCATCTTGTCGATCCAGTTGTGGCTGCTGGGCAAGACCGCCTCAGCGGTGGAGAGGTAGTTTGCCGTGGAGCCGAGATCGCCCACGAGTTCCTTGAGCGATTCGATCTCCTGCAGTACCTTCAAGCCTTTCGTGTGGTTTCTCACATCTCGCGCTTCATGGCGAAGGTTCTTGAGTTTGCCTGGTGAGTTGTACGCTTGTAACGATTCGAGAAATGACTTGGTTGTCTCCAGTTTCGATCTTCGCGTTTCGAGTTCCGAGTCAGAAAGCAAGTGTTGTCCCCAGAAGACGAGCCCAGTCTGCAGGCTTTGTTGTGCCAACACAACTCGTTCAACGCCTTTCGCGATATTGGTCTGGAGTTGCCTAACAGGCTCTTCTTTACCCGTCGTGACCTCATGCGCGAACCCTGGGGCTAAACCGAGAAGTTCGAAGAGCGCCTTGATCGCTGGGAGATTCCAGTCCTTGGGGCGCTCGATGTGCTTGAATTGGGCCAGTTCATCGATGCCAATGGCCGCCAGCTGCGGTAGACGGGTGGCATCGAATTTCGTTTCGCGCCGAACGGAGAGTACCACTTCGCCGGCATAAACGAGCGCGGCAAGTATCACCGTGGCCCACTCTGGCTCGAGACGGAATGATTCCCAAGCGAAAAACTCCACACCATCTCTTTCCTGGATCAATTCCGAGCGGTTGACCACTTGGCCATGCCCCTTTTTCTTCGCGATTTCCAAGATGTGCTTGGCGTATTTCGATTGGTAGGGATCGATCTTCTCACCATCGAGAAGTCCCAGCGCATCGAGCACGGCCGTAGCCTGTTTCGTCCGGGCCTGACCGGCAATCGCTCTCAGGGCATCCTGTGCGGCCTGTCCACGGTTCGCGCCGGTGATGAGCACCGAGAAGAATGGATATTCCGGAGCCTGGTCTTGGAAGTGGGGCTCAAGACAGATACCAGAAATAGTGTTCACCAGGTCACGGAAGTTGATTCGCTCATGGGAACTGATACCCGATCGTTCTCGGATCGACTTGCCCTTTCCCCACTCGATCAAGGATCTTGTGCGGCCCTGGTAAGTTACCTCAAAGGCATCGGTCGTGTGTTTCTGCAGCCACTGAACAAGACTGCGCAAGGAGTTAGTCGCTTTCGACTCATACGTCGATTTCGCGTTCCCCGAGGATGTAGATGCGAGATCCAGAGCGGCGGCGTACCCCTTAAGAGCGGTTCGGAACTCCTCGTCGGTATTCGTCAGACGAAGGAATACCTCGTCCGCTTTTTTCTCATCCTTGAAATCGGGTGTGTCGAATGGCTGGATGAAGTACAGGTAAAAATCCCGCGGCGGTACAGCGGTGGATCGCTCATTGGGCGCTCCAAAGAATAGATAACCCTGACGGACGGCCTTGCGCTCCAACCATTCAAGCTCGTGCTGCCAAATATTGTAGCCGGTGACATACGTCTGGTCCGTACACTCCATCACCCGCTTCAGGGCCTCGTAGTAGTAGCGATCCAATTGCGAGGAATCCAGACTCTCGGCACGCTTTTCGATCAACGCGTCAAAATCGTCGGTTTTCTTGAGGTCAAGGTAATACTGACGGTTGTCCCGGTTGGAAGAAATGAACTGGCCGTTGACCGTCTTGTGGATTTCCCTCAGCACTGTCTCTACTTGGGAGAGTAAGTCGTATGCCGGGTCACCTCCCAGTTCCCCGATGCCCGGTTGATACAGGCAGAGTGAGTCGCGCAGTTCCTCCGCCGTGGCACCTAAGGGCGCATAGATGTCTCCGGTCGTCAATCGATGAACGGACAAACCGTTGATGAGACGCAGCGCCATGGGCTTGTACGCCGGGCGTGTAAAAGCCTGTTGGACCCGGGATTCGAGCACCTGGCTACAATCAATCACGTCCTTGATCTCGCGAATGCCGCGGAAAGACGGATTTGCGCGCAAGGTCGACCAATAACTGTCGTAAGCGATGAGGCCGGGGCGATCTTCTGGAACGTCCTGGTTAAGCGACTTCTTCATAGCCAGTGACAACGTTCTGAGCACCTCGCGCTTTTCTGCAAACCTTATCTCTTCAAATCTATCAATGTAGTCGGGGTGCACAGGAAAAAGGCTTACGAATTCGTCCATTCGCTCGTTCATGTGTCCGTAAAACTTGGCAAATGGCTTTAGGTATTCGCGAATTCTGGCCTGTTGTTCGGCGGTCTTTTTGAGCAAGCGCTCAGATACCACAAACTTGACGTCCTTGCGGGCGATGAGGATTTGCTCAAAACGGTCCTTCACGCGGCGAATGCTGTCTGCGACAAAGGAAAATCGCGGGCTGTCGAAAATAGCTTCTTGAACGCCTGCGATGAAGCGGAAGCGGAGGTCTTTGCAGACTTCGCCGATCTCTCGGAGGAAAGTGAGGTCAAGTACCAGCTCCTGGTCTTTCCGGCTCCGCAGGTAGTCGAGCAACTCGTCCACAACGAGAAGCAAACCGTGATCTGGGTATTCTTCGTGGAAGGCGCTCATCATCTCTTCGAAGCCACGTTTGCTGTTTGACACCTTATCTATGGACGGGAAGGAGTACGACACGCCCATATCGGTTAAGTGCTCCTCCAGTGCGGCAACGAGGATTTCGCGCAAGGTCATGGTCGTCGAGCCGATCTCGGCGCGCACGACCTTGAATCGGCCGGAGATCTTGGCCGCGGCATTCGCCACGTTTTCGTCTTTTAGATATGTCGTAAGATCGGCCTTCTCGGCCAGAGCGGAGATTACAGACATGAGATGGGACTTACCCGTACCATAATTGCCAACAACTAATAGTCCTTTGTTGTCCGTAGGCTGGTCGAACTGGAGTTGAGGAATAACCAGCTCAACTAGCCTCTCCGCCATCTCCTCGGAGATAACGTAAGTCTGGACAAGCCGTTGGGCAGCCTCGGACTCATCGGCATGCCGCAGCTCAACCACAGTCTCAATAGGTTCGAACTGGATCAGATCTCCGTATTTCATCAGCCTACTTCCTTTAAGATGATTGGTCGACGCTCTCTCCACAGATCGCGATGAAGTCCTTCGCCGGATACTCGCGATACTCCGGATGCCCCGGGATCGCGTAGATCAGCTTGCCGTCTCTAATGGAGCCGTTCCAAGCAGCCACCACCGTTTTATTCCGGGACAGACCCTGCAGCAACCGAAGGGGGTCTTGTTTCAGAGCGACATCGAATAAGACTTCGATGTTGTCGAGTAGGACCGTTTCAGTCTCGGTTACATTCACCATCTCGGACAGCAGCTTGGCCAACTGCAACGCCCGCTGGCGTTTGGTAAGTTCGAGCATAAGACGGGATAGTCCGAGGTTCACATTGAGCAGCGGTGCATCCGTGCGCTTGTGAATCTCCTGTAGCGCAGCGGTCTTTCCCGCTCCGGACGGGGCCACAACAAGCACAAGGCGATGATAAAGCTCCCTGACTTTGTCAATCTCGCCGACGATTTGATCTGCTAGAGGCTCAGACCCCATTGCGCCCTCTCAAGATGCTTGAATCCTGGGTCCAACTAACAAGATTGTAGACCAAATGCGCAGGGACGTGAACTTTATACCGTGTGATTAGGCGACACCTCCGGGAAACCGCTGATGAGGCATTCCTTGTTGCATACAACGCCAAGGTATTGCGTCCTAGACATTCAGGCCGCAAAAGGTCTGTTGGTTCGAGTCAACTACGCAACGATGTCTCAAGACTCGCCAGATTTCGCTCTTCCCAGGGGATCGGGTAGCAAAGGCGTGAAAGTGAGTGCTTCCACCGCCCGTCGCAGACCAACACCACCGGCGATGTGAATGTACCGTTCTGAAACCTGCACACTGCTATGCCCCATTAGTGCTTGAATCTCAAAAGCGGAACAGCCGGTCCGCGCGAGCCATGTGCCAAAGGTATGCCGCATGGCGTGAGGCGTAGCGGGAATCTCGATTGCCGCTGCCTGCATAAGAACCCGCCAGGGGCCGCGAAAGTCAGTTCGAAATTGATGACCATATTCAACGCCACGAGGGCTGGGCGGAAAATACCGCCCGGTAGTAGTCTTGTTCAGCCAAGGCCAGAGATCGGGATGAACAGGAACGCGTCGTTCTTGCCGACTTTTTGGGCGGAATCCGTCATCCTCATGCCCACAAATGATGATCTGACGATTTGTTCGGTCGACATCGACACACCTTAAGGACAGGATTTCTCGAAGTCGTAAACCAGTTTGAATTCCAAGATGTACAAATAGGGCGACATCCTCGCCAATGCTCGGAGCAACTTCAAAAATGGCCCGCACTTCATCGTCTCGGAACCATCGAATAGGTGCTCTTTCCTCCTTCAAGCGAACGATTCGAGGTCTGTCAAAAAGATCGACCAATTCTCTGTCAATGGCGAAAGTGTAAATACAACTCAGGATGGAGCAAACCCGGTTGACCGTAGCTTTCGTGAGCCCGGCTCGTAGCATTCGATTCTGCCAGGCTTCAATGTCACCCTTGGAGATTTGATTGAGTTGTTTCTTCAGCAATGGTCCGAAATGCTTGTTGATGTAACCGCGTACCGTGTGAGTCCAACTTGGGGCGAGTCGAACCTCGATGTGTTTCAAATACTCAGGAACAATATCGCCTACCGTAAGTACGGTAGCAGGATCGATTCTTGGAGCACCGTAGCGGCAACGATTTTCTTGTTCATTCAACAGATGAAGGATCTTCTCGGCCTCACGTTTGCTCTTTGTTTTTAGACTCCGCTTACGATCTTGTGCGCCTTCTTGGTTGCGAGCGTACCACACCCCGTTTGGCTCTTTTTGAAGCTTCCACGTCATAATAATGCCATCCGAACTCGTACTGTTTTAGTACTGTTTCTTGTGAATTCGAAGTAAATGCTCATTTCGTATGATACGCGAAAACCCTTGAAAAACAAGCATAATGTGAGGTTTAGCTACGTTGAGTTAGGTGGTCAGAACGGTTTGCTAAACCGGCGAGTGGGTAACACTGCTCCCAGGGTTCGAATCCCTGCCCCTCCGCTTGATTCTCCTCAATAAGAAACCGCATCGCAGTAGTCTTGGAAACAAAGCAGCATCCCTCCTAACCCCCGTCACCCTGGCGGCGGTTCTGAACAGAAAACTGTTGCAGATCGCTACCCATCCGGCTCGCTGAATGTGCTAGAATACCGGACATCTGTCGCGACATAATCTCGATGCAGGCGGTGGCAAGCACGATGGTTATCGGAGGGAGCAAATGCGTTCAAAATGCGTAGATGTCTTCATCTTCCTGACATTGTTAATTCACACAATAGTATTCGTCCAAAGGGCGGAGCCCAAACCGATACGTTCCACGCAACAGGGTTCCCTTAAGGGCATCTCCTCATTCGGCGGGGCCGCGGATACTATGCGCCGAAGCGGTACGCTCGCTTTCCTATCCCGCCCCTACTCCGTCTCGATTGTGGACCTTTCCGATCCAACAAACCTTCGTGATATTGGGCACGTTAGCACGATATCGGGGAGCGTACCGATAATGGGGCTCGCGGCGGTGGAGAATTTGCTTTTTGTACCCCTTGGATTTGAAGGGTTGAAAACATTTGATATTTCACGT
This sequence comes from uncultured bacterium, assembly GCA_964612675.1. Classification (GTDB taxonomy): domain Bacteria; phylum Hinthialibacterota; class Hinthialibacteria; order Hinthialibacterales; family JAKPRU01; genus CAZTDD01. The sequence goes on along the minus strand of CAZTDD010000066.1, from coordinate 13,046 downwards.
CTCGAGGATCCTGAATCTGTTGACGTTCTCCCTGGATTTCATGTGGCGAAGGGCGTGGATGTCCGCGACACGTGGGTTTACGTGGCCGCAGCGGACAGAATCAGCATTATCGATGCGTCAGACCTGTCCGCCCCTCGAGTCAGGTCGACCATAGCTGCCGATCGCTTCTTCCATGCCACAAGTGATGTCGCGCCGGATTTCTCCGAGATCCTCTCCGTCTCTGCAACAGCCGGCGAGTACCTCTTCGTCTATTGGATGACATTCGATTTTAATACTATGGAAGCAGAGGTCTTTTATGCTATCGTCGATGTTCACGATTCTCAACGACCACAAATCACCTCAAGCAAGAAATCAGAACCAAACATGTATATGACTCCTAAAATTATCGGAGATCGCCTTTTCTTTCCTCTGAGCTCTGGTGGCCTGGGAATCTTCGAAGTAACAGAGGAAGGAAAACTCGCCAAGCTTACGGAAATCGTGCCTGGAGACGGGAAGACGGAAGGATGGTTGCTCGAGCCGGCTCTTGACGGGGATCTTCTATACGTACCCTTGACACTCACACACCCGATTAACTCCCTCAGTGATGAATCGGGAAAGCCATTAGGGACGCCGATCCTCGCCTACGATATCTCGGACGTCAGTAATCCGCGACTGGTTCTAGGCGATCCGGAAACCTATCAATCGCCTATTGATGATGCCGATTCGGGTTTCGTCCACATTATGGGGGAGACCCTTTTCTATGAAAACCAGCTGGGACAACTCGTTGCCCGGGACCTGCGGGCACCGGGTTTCCCAGTCCTTAGCCAAACGCAGGAGCACGCTCCCGACCCGGTCGCTATCGCAAGCGAGGGCTCGATAGTCCAAACAGTAGATAACTATCAGAACCGCTTTCGCATGTTCGACCACCGGCTCCCTGATAGTCCTCGCCTGATCGGTACAGCAAGCATAGGAGCCTCTTCATCGAATATAGCGAACTTCGGCAATACTGTTCTCTCCAACAGAACGATTCTCGACGTTGCAGATCCCGGTTCGCCACGTGTATTTGCAGAACTGAGCATCTCCATTCCCAACGACGATCCGCCGGGGGGTACTGTGCCTGAAGCTTCGATCGCCGTCACTCATCAGTTCGCCCACCGTGACGGTGTTTACGCGCTCGCCGAGGTCAGCGGCAATGAATCAATGATACCCTATTTAATTTCCTATGCTGTGGGTGGCGAGAATCCACTTGAACAGATCGCGTCGATCCCACTTGCAACCACACCACACGTAGCGGCTCTGGGAGACCGATACCTGGTCGTAGCATCCGGTAACCGGTCAGGTCCCCGTGACACCGGCAACGGCACAATCGCGATCTACGACGTGAGTAACCCCGCGACGCCTACTCTTCACAGTACAACCGAAACGGATGCGGTCGATGCGCTGGCAATCGATGGAAATCGATTCTACGCGGCGACGATGGCAGGGGCCTATCAACAGAGAATCAACATGTACAATATTGTTGAAGAGACTGTTGTTCAACTTTCGCACTACATCCGTTTGGACAACATAATCAGTAAATTCACGGCTACCACCACCGCTCTTCGCGCGAATTCTACGTACCTCATTGCACGCGACGGCGTCCTGTATGGGGCTTTCACGAATGTAGAAACTTTCGGTTTGGAAAGCGAAGATTATGGCGTTCAATTCAGGAATTTCGCTGTCGCATTTATTGTCGAATCATCCGAACGTGCGTCTCATTACCTCAGCATGACTTTATCCGATACCCCCGTGAACGGAATGGATTTGACCGAGAATCGCCTGATCCTCAGCATGGGTAAATCCGGCTATGCCATTTATGAAGTACCGATCTGTGAACCCGATCCAGACGAAGAACCACGCGAGCTGGAATCGGGCAGTCCGGTGGAGGGCTCTCTCTCATTTTCTGGCGATGTGGACACCTATCGATTCAGCGCCTTGCCCGAACAAGAGGTGACCATTGCTGTCGAGGCGGCGGAAGGCTCTACCCTGGATCCCATTATCGAACTTGTCGACGGACTCGGACGGCTACTGACGGTCAACGATGACGGACCGAATCGTCCCGACTCATTGTTGATCCATACACTTCCTCCTCAAGGAAGCGGTTTTAATAATCCATTTCAAATTCGCGTCACAGCCCCCGGCGGCCCACCGAATCGAAGCGTGGGCGACTATCGCGTCACATTAACGCTTGGGTCTGCACCTCAACCGAAACCTACGCCCACTCCCAGGCCGGTTGTCACCTCTGAAGACTATACTCTCACGACGATTCAACGGTTGCGTCGCACAAATGGAGACCCCGTCACGTTTACCATTCAGTGCCTGCAGAACCCTGAAATCGACGCAAGAAACTGGTGGGCGGAAATAGCAGTAGAACTGGAGCCCGGTTTCGAGAGTTATTTCGAAGATCCAACAATTGATCCATCGCGTGTACATTTTCCGGGAATCGGAACAGTGACACTCGTCCCTTCCGGAGATTTCTTCAATCCCAACCGGAGGCGCTTGATCGTGCGTGCGGATATCACGGCACGAATGTGGACGGGAAACGATTCCGATACACCGCTAATTCAAGCGATTCCCGTGTTCATCGACATGGTTCCTTCCAGTGTGGACCTTCAGTTGCTTCCTGAGACCGTCGATACCGTATTGCGTGAGCCGGTCCAAATCTACATCGCAACAACGTCGAGGCTCTCCGAAAGCAACGTCGGCGATCGTGTGGAAGTGTTCGGCCGTATCTCGCCGAATCCGGATGTATTGAAAGTCGATGTCTCATTGGAAGTCGAGGGAACCGAGAGGAAAGAAACACAGACTGACGTTTACATCTCGGCGATCTCCGGGATGTTCAAGACATCCTTTGCGGTTGAATCGGAAGACGAGTTGAACGCGGGCGATTGGATCGTTCAAGCGAGATTCGACAACAGCTACAGCCGCACGAATCCCGCGTTCGGGAAGAGCCCTCGCCTGCGAATTCCGGTCGGCAAACTTCGGGCGGCCGCCAAGGGACCTGCCGCGGAAAAAGCGCCGGCTGCAGCGGTGGAGCCGATCCCCGGGATCGGAAGAGCATTCGTTGCGTTTGGTCCCGCACCGCGCCCGGAATTAGAGTCTTCCTGGCGAGCGTTGTATGAGACAACTGTTCGTATTCTGAAAGAACGACAGTTCACCGACACGACACTTTCCGCATTCAACTCCCTGGATGATACACCTGCGACTGTTGCGCAGCTCGAAGCGAGTTTGGCCGCTTCAGCCGACGCAGACGTTTACACGGCGGTCTTGGCCGGTCCGAACGCCGACGGCATTTCGGGTTCCATTCAATTATCCGATTCGGAAATCATTCATCCGGATCAAATCAGTTTATTGATGAAAGATCGGCACGATGTTCTCCAGGCAGCGGGGAAAACAGGAGAAACAGTCTTCGTTATCGATACGCATCAAGCGGGGATTATTCGCGAGCAGATGGCACAAAACGGGTTAAGGAATTTTATCGACGGGCCGGACGGATATATATTAACGAGCACCGGCGAGAAACATTTGAACATCGCGCTGTATGGCAACTCGCCTGACACAGGCGAGTTTATCAGTTATTCGCGATTCCTGATGGACGCCGTGGCGAAAGGCCTGTCGATCGGTGAGGCGCACGAGCAAGCGGCATCCAGTTTGACGAGATTGCAGGGACCGGTGGTCTTCGCGTATCCGCAGCCGATCCCCGCGATGATGCCGGGCAGACTGCGCGATGTGTTTTTCGGTCTCACGGTTCACCAGGTCGAGAGTCTATTCGATTTGCCGGATCTCAACGCGCCGCGAATTATCGAAACGTCGGAAGATCAGAACCTCCTGCCGGGCCAGACGCCGACGTTATCTGTGCTTGCCGAAGACGAATCCACGCTTGATGCCTCCGAGATTTCCATTCACGCCGTCATCACCGCCCCTGCGGATGGAGCGAATCCACCGGCACAGAACGTGGTCCAGCTCTCGTTTGACACAGAATCAGGCCGACATTATGCGGTGCTCACGGATTTCCCCACGACACAATTCGGATCAAAGGCCCAAATAGGCAAATACGCGGTGGCACTCTACGCAAAAGACGCCGCGGGCAATCTCAGCACAGTCAACTCTCTCACGCTAACCGTCCTTGGGGATGAGCCCACACCGACGCCGACACCCCCGGCATCAGGAATCTCACCCTGGCGGCGGTTTTGACAACAAAAGGGATCATTGTATTCTTGGGAAAACAATGAACCAAATAACCGGGAATTTTCTACACGGACCGGTTTATATAACCCCGTAGGCGTTCGATTACGCAGTTATTGCACTCATTCAATAAGAGGAGAGAGATCATGCTTGTAAAACACTTATCAGTTTTCTTTGTTTTGTTCGTTGTGTCTAGCGGCACGGTTTCCTCGTCGGAGTTTCGTTTAAAGAACATGCCGGCGAAATATGCCGACGTAGAAGGTGCGATTCTCGAAGAAGACTCGCAGATCATTCTCATTTTGACCAAGGACGGCATGCTCTCGCGCTCGATCGACTCAATTGAGATTGTGAAGCGAGACCCGGAAGGAGACAAGAAATTTATCCAACAATACGCACCGACCAATCAAGCGTATCAGGAGTATTTGAAAAGAAAGCAGGGGCAGCCGGTGCGGACCGCTCCCCGGCAGACCGCGCCGACGTCTTCCCCCAAATCGTCGAGTTTTTTGAAGAAGGAGGCCGAACGCTCCATCCGAATTCCAAAACCGACAGACCCGAAAGTGATCGCTTTCACCCGACTCGCCGAGGAGTTTCTTGAAAACCAACCGCCCGGCAACGCGCTGGAATACTACGTCCAAGCGAACATCCTGGGCGTCGAGAACCTGAGCGATCAGAAGTCCGGAGACAGACTCCAAGCCTATCTCAAAGAGCCAAGACCGACGTCCACCACCAGACGACACGTGGAGAGGCTCATTCGACAAAATGGCGATTTGTTGTACGTGTTGAAGCGCGGTACCACAAGCGAATACTGCTCCTTCCCACCGGTGGAGAGTTTGACCGCGCCCACACACACAGGGTTATTGTATGCGGGGGATCTGCTGGCCGCCGATGCTCAGCTCAAAGCCGAATCCGGCGACATGGCTGAATCGGCTCAAGCCTACATGCATGCGGCAAAATTCGGTCACGATCTCGCCAATTCGGCCCCCATGTTGATACAATACCTGATCTCGGTGAAAGCGCGGCAAGACACATTTCGTTCCCTGTCGAATTTCTTATCTGAAATGACCTTTCCCAATGATTCACTTGCGGAGATGGGCGAGTATCTCCGTACCCTTCGGCAGAATCGGAATCCGAAAGCTATCCAAACCGTGCTGGAAACGGAGAGGCGTATGAGTTCAGCCACGCTGAAGCAAACGTACACCAAGGTAAAAGAACAATTCCCCGGCTTTTCTCTGGAGAATTATGAAGTACAAAGAGAAAAGGCGCAGGAAGAACTGAAGACAATGTCCGGGGAAGAACGTCAAAAAGCCGAGGCTCAGTTGGCCCAATTGGATACCGTGATGGGGGATTTGGCCAAAGGACTCGAATTCTGGGAAGGCGAAGGCAAACAAATTCTGACAATCTATACAAAACCCTACAAAGAATACAAAGATGTTGACCTGAAAGCGAAAATGGAAGGGTACGGCAGGTTTGTAACAATGGCGATGCCGAATTACAAAACAGTGATGATACGGTGTCTATCTGCGCAAGTGCATGAGGATCTCGCGGCACTGGCGCTCGATGCCAGATTGTACGAAGCGGAGAACGGCCGCCTGCCGGGCGGTCCACGGGACCTGCCAAACTGGAACAACATTGTCGGTCCATATACAGATGAACCGTACCTGTGGAAAACGAGTGGCAGCGAGCTGGTCCTCTATAGCGTCGGTCCGGACTTAGTCGACGAGAAGGCGCGTTCGCCCTACGACTCGGCGGCCAACGGCACGGATTCGGGAGGGGATATCTATATCACGCTGAAGCCGATTAAGAGATAATCAACACAATACCCCCGGCTGGAACCGGTCCAACCGGGGGTATTTGCATACTCAGTAAGTAAGTGCTTGCGTTTAGAAGAACGACCAGTCGCTTACGTGGCTCGGGCCGCCCTGCAGCTCCATGAGGCCCCAGCCGGTCTCGTCATCCCAATACTCCGACGCTTCGCCGGACGCATCGCTTGAATACCAACCCCATTTTGCTGTCCGGTCGGTTTCTCCCGCCTCACTGCTGTTCATGAGGATCTCAAAACCGAGAAGCGTTCGGTCAGGAGGATCGAGAATAACACGCTTGTCTACTCGATACTCGACCACGTAGCCGGAATCATCCGGTTTCGGTGCCGCACCAAAGCCCCAGTAGACCTCGCCTCCCTCGGAATCCTTGCCTTCCTCGGAGAAACCGCCTCCATCCAAATCCTGAATCTCAACCGCGGTACCGTTCGAGGTCGCCGCGCTGCCGTCTCCAACAACAGTAAGTTGCGGCCCGAATGGGTTCCGTTCCTTGCTGCTCGAACGACTGAAATTGCCGTCGAAATAGAGCTCGGTGCTGTCGTTTCGCCACACATCGTCTGAACCGGAAAAATTCAGGCTCGGATCGACGATATCCATACCGACATAGATGTAATTCTCGTCATGGAACACGTGGAACGTCACGTTCTCTTCATCCGCCGGATACTCATTCCCGCTGAGGTGAACGCCCGGTGCCGTATTGCCGTCCGAGGTATCGTGGTTGAAAGAATAAGTATTCGCGCCCTCATACTCCGCGCTGTCGAGTTTCCCGTCGAGATCGACGCTGTTAGAGAGGAAAGGCGCTTCAACCTTGTTCTCTACCAACGCAGGGTAGATGAAGAAAGCCGAGTTCATTCCTGCGACATCCGCGCCATCGATTGTACCGGACCAGTTCCCGGCTTCGCTTGGGTCGGCGGGCGAGGTGGTCTTGTAAGTCAACACCGTTTCGCCTTCCGGCAGCGTCAAGTCCCAGGTAATCACTCCATCAGTAAGCGCGCCGCCATTGCTGATCTCGCTTGCGGTCCATCCATCCGGGATGGTCTCCTCGACTGTGACTTCCTTGCCATCCTCGGAATTCGTGATCGTGATCTCAACATCGAACGTCTCGCTTCCCTCGAAATAAGTCGGCGAGATGAGTCGCTGAGCGGCGGTGTAGGAGGTCGTCGTCCCAACACGGAAATCATCGAGATAGACAGCGCCGGTCACACTGCTATCGCTGTGCGTGAGGATACGAATCTCAAAACTTCCGTCATCATTCTCGATGGATGTCAGGTGAGGCGCCATATCGACGTCCCACGCTACAGTCCTCCATTCGTCCTTCAACCCGCCAACATCTTTATAGTTTCTAAACGTGATCGTTCCCCCCGAATTGGAACTCAAAACAAGATAAATCTGTCCCCAAGAGGCACTAAAGTCGTCACTGATGCGCAAATCCACCAACATTTCGACCACTTGCGGCCACTGATCGAAATCCGCCGCCGCATTGATTGTCCTAACGTTCTGTGTCCAATTCGTTGCGGGGATTTCCATGTAGTCGGATCCCTCGGTCGGCTCGACCCAGGCTCCACCCAAAATCGGCGGCCCGGCATTCATATTCGTCCAGCCCAACGGAGCATCATCATCGGGGTTCGTTTCGTTGAAGCCGTAAATTGTGGTTACTTTTGTGCTTGGCGTGTTGGCCGGACGGACCATGTAGATGTTGTCGATAAGCATACCGCCGACCGCTGCTTCCGCTCCGGGCAAGAAAAGAATCTGGATACGATCCAAGCTGGCCAACGTGGTTTCGGAAGCGATTCGGTCAATGGGTATTGAAAGTTCATGCCATTCCCCGGCTTCCGGTACAGTGTGTTCCCCGAGACTCATGGTGGGAATGTTGAAACGCATCTGGTATCCGTTGTCCGGATGCGGGTCGGAGTCCGGGAAAATGTAGAACGACATGCGGAGTTCACGCATCCCGCTCAGATCCATCGCCCCGTCCGGGAAGTTCAACGTGGACGTGCTCCACAGACCGCTGCTTTTGTCATACTCGAGATACAATGCCCAGTCGCCTTCCAGGGGGTCCACTTCGAAGAACGTCGGATCTTCGACATACGAACTGCCCGCAATAATATTGCCGCCTGTGAACTGCCAATCAAACGACTCCTCGAAGCCTGTGATATCGATCCGTTCCTCGTCCTGCGCGACAACCATTCCACAGACCAACCCGATACTTAGTAGCGCGACAGCAAATCTCTTCATTATCAGCTGTCCTCCTGTACTGTTGTGTGAGTCTTCCGGAATAGCCATATCACAAAAAGGTTGACAGCGTCACACGGAAAACGGAAATCCGCTGTATCCTTTTGGACGGCTTCCAGAAAGAGCTCCAAATGCTGAAGGAGACATCTCCTTATCTGGACTATAGTCCATCTTAGAGCGTTAGACAACGTGAGACAGACATCCGGGAAATGCTTGGCCGGCAGTGCGCTAAATGTGCTACACTGGGAACCCGACAGGGGAGGTGCATGGCTCACCAATTACTGTCGATACCGGAGTGGAATAATGCGACGGCACAATGCCTTCACACTGATCGAGCTGCTGATTGTCGTGGCAATCATCGGCATCCTCGCAGCCATCGCCGTTCCGAATTTCCTCAACGCCCAGACCCGAGCCAAAATCGCCCGCGTCGTGGGCGACATGAAAAGCATCGGGAACGCCCTCGATCAATACAAACTCGATCTCGCACATTATCCGCCGGGTGTAGGAATTCCTCCGCCCAAATACTTCCGCTTGACCACTCCGGTGTCGTACCTGGCTTCCTGCCCGAAAGACATCTTCGCCGAACATTTCGAAGAAATGTGGCACACGCTGGGCTGGTTTCATTATGTCTGCCGCGAAGACAACGCCGCCTGGTTCGCGTCCGACTGGAGTTCCAGCAATTCACATATGATGGAACAAGCCAACATCAATGCACCAATTCAACCGCCCGGCGGACTCATGTGGCACGTGCGTTCAGTAGGGCCGGACAAGATCCTGAATCACGGATACCCATTCGACATGACGAACGGATTGACTTCAATAGGAGACATTAATCTATGGGGTCCCTGACGCTTCTAAAACAACTTCCCATCAGGTTCACAGTCCCTCTTCTATATCTGGTTGTGATGTGCCCTCCGAGTACCGCAAACCAGAGCGTCGTCGACACATCCTCAAGTCCACACGCAAAACTCGAAAGCGTGAATATCGATGACGTGGAGTGGACTTCCGGATTCTGGACCGACCGATTCGATTTAGTCAGTGAAACCACCTTGATGCATCTATACAAACTCATGGCCGATCCGGAACGCGGGGCTCTCAGAAACCTCGAAATCGCCGCCGGTTTGAGAGAAGGCCCGTACGCAGGCAACAACTGGATGGACGCCTGGGTGTATAAATGGATCGAAGCCGCCTCGGCGGTTTATGCAGCCACAAAAGATGAAAAGTTGAACCAATTGATGGACCGAATCATATCCGTAATTGCCAAGGCTCAGGAATCCGACGGGTATATTGCCTCACAAAACATCGTTCGAAATCGCCCGTGCTTCCAGCGCCCCAACCACCACGAAGTCTATGTCATGGGACATCTACTCACCGCCGCCGTTGTCCACCATCGCTGTACCGGAAAATCCATTTTCCTGGACGTAGCGAAAAAAACGGGGAAGTTCCTTTATCGACAATTCAAGAACAAAAATCCACAGATGGCTCATTTCCCTTTCAATCCGTCGGTCATCATGGGGGCGGTGGAGCTCCATCGCGAGACAGGAGAACAGGAATATCTCGAACTGGCAAAAACCGTTGTGGATATGCGAGGTGCATTCAAGGGCGGGTCGGATCAATGTCAAGATCGAGTTCCGCTACGAAAAGAGACAGAAGTTGTCGGCCACGCGGTTTTCTATACCTATCTGTATTCCGGAGCGGCCGATGTCTTCATGGAGACCGGCGATACCGAGCTGCTGGCGGCTCTAGAACGTCTTTGGAAAGACCTGGTCGAACACAAGCTGTACATCACGGGCGGAACGTGCGCGCTGTATCGCGGTTTTTCCATTCGAAATGGCTCGGTATACACAGCGGACGACGTCCACGAGGCCGTGGGGCCGCGATACTATCTTCCGAAAACCCCCGCCTACAACGAAACCTGCGGACAGGTCGGTAATTTCATGTGGAATTGGCGTATGCTGGCCATTGAGGCGAAGGCTAAATACGCCGATATGATGGAACGTGAAATGTATAACGGTTTCTTGCCCGGGATAAGTGTGGATGGGAGATCCTTTAGTTATACCAACCCCTTGCGCTGGTATGGAGAGGAACAGGAGCTTTGGTCGCAGGACAGTCTCAGACGTCACCAACCGGGAGCCCCGAAACCACATCGACCCAACAGCAACTATGGAACCTGTTGCCCGTCAAATGTTTTGCGCACTCTCGCCGAAATGCAAGACTATTTCTATAGCATCTCTGGGGATACGCTTTGGATTCATCACTACGGTGGAAATCGATTGGATAACGGCACATACAAGATCGAACAAAAAACGAATTATCCCTGGGATGGAAACATACACATTGATATTGAGAGTGTTCCAAAAGACAGCGTCATTCATCTGCGCATTCCCGGGTGGGCCGACACATATTCCATTCAGATCAACGGCACGCCTTTCGCTGCTTCCAGCGAACCCGGTACATATGTCGCTGTTCAGCATAAATGGAAGCAAGGAGACACAATCACGCTCAACCTTCCGCTGGATGTACGTTTCATGCGTGCGCATCGTAAAGTCGATTCCGCACACAATCAAATCGCCGTCGCACGTGGCCCCATCCTGTACTGCCTGGAATCGCCCGATCTGCCGCAGGGCGTCGACGTTTCGGAGATTATTATCCCGCGCAACATCGATCTGACTCCTACATTTGAATCCGCTTGCCTTGGCGGCGTTGTTACGCTGAGCGGCCGCGCACTGCGCCTGCCGAAAGACGATTCCCATTTATATACCGAGCTCGGCGACGAAAAACTCCAGCCCATCGACGTTAAGCTGATCCCCTATTTCGCGTGGATGAACCGTGGCGTTTCGCAGATGACTCTGTGGCTGCCCATTGACTGGTAGACCGGCGCTTGGGCTTTTTGGGGAGTTTCCAAGCTGCCCCTGCCCTTTCACCGCAGAATCCCCGCGAGCATCGCGTGTTCGTCCTCGGCCACCTGACCGCCCATGACCTTGGCGATGTTTCCGCCGAACATTTTCCCCATCAATCCGGTGTTCATTTTCGCGACATACACTCGACCGTTATCGCCTTCCCACACCGAGATCGAACATGGCATCAAACAAGCAACGTCGCGATCTGTTTTGAGAACGCTCTGCGCATACTCGGGCTTGCACAGCTTCACGACTTTTACACGCGGTTCAAATTCAACGCCATGTTTCGCCAGCGAGCGATTCATATCGGTTGTACCGGAAACAACCCATCCCTGTTCTACAACCGCCTTCTCAATCAGGGCAACCGTGTCCTCGACGTTCAGTCGGCTTTCCTCGGTGACGATCATCATGCCAGGCATGATCGACCACCCGACAACGACCGTTAGGAGGACGCCGACGGCAAAACCCGCCGCCGTCCATCCCGCAGGCCTTTTCCAGTTCTCAATCGTTCGTTCTTCTTGTATCGCAGTCATTTTCAGACCTCCTCGCGCGACTTTTGCAGGCCAACTTCCCATGTTCTTCCAACGTCTGTCGCTCAGAGCATCGACTCCTCACACAATTTGTCCGCGCAGGGTGCGTGATGCGCATGATGTGAAGACGCGGAGAACGATGCATGTTGGTGAGTACCTGTTGACGAGCACCCCACGAACAATGCCAAACCGAGTATCGCAAACACGATGATCATTCCAATCGTTTTCATGATGCTTCTCCTTTCGATGAGTCCTGTTTCATTGGTGAGAAGTCCGGCATACCGGACTCCAGCTCACGAACGTCTCCCGCAAACGATGCTAATCGTCCCGCGAGAACGCCATTTCGCCGCAATTCCAACATCCCTGTTCTCGAAGCCCTTTCGTTGGGTCGACACCCTTGTCGCAAATCCATCGGTCCCCCCGTTCGTCCTTCACGATGGTCATCGGACGTGCAGGTCTATGGGGCTCATAGTGGGTCGTGAGTTGTTGTGTGTCTTCCGTCATGATCCTACCCCTTTCGTCGAAAAGTTGTTCTACGTATCATTATATAACAATTCTATTATATAAGCAAGCGAGAAACCGCAAATTTCTGTTCTCGCGCCGCCGAGAGCCTGTGGCGAGACAGCCTTGGCTTGCTGATGAGGCGTTCAATATATAAGATATGTCTTATTTTAAGCGACAATGAAAGCGAGAAGGAAATGCCAAACCGAAACACCGCTTCTTTCGATCATTGGGAGCAAGCCTCCATTTTCCTGAAGGCCATGGCCAACCCCATACGTCTGACTATCCTGGAGCACTTATCGCAGGGTGCGCAATGTGTCCAGGATGTGAACCAGATCGTGGATGTTTCCCAAGCGAATCTGTCGCAACATCTTGCGATCCTTAGAAAAGCGGGACTCGTCGGCTGTCATTCGAACGGTTCTCTTCGGTGTTACTATCTATTGCGCCCCACCTTGGTCAAGACTGTGCTGAAAGAAATGAACAAAGATCATGCTGAGCGCCCCAGGAAGCGGGAGCAGGTTATCCGGGAGGGATCGCAGCGGCATAAAAGGGCCATGCCATAAAGAGTCTTTCGAGCCCACAACCGACCGGCTGCTGGTTTTTTGTGAAAAGAATGTGACTGTTCGCAGCTGGTTGCGTTACCGTCATAGCGAGCCACGGACCGGCGGGCCGGTGATTTGAGGAAGAAACCGTGGTCCCCGTTGCCGTCATGGCGAGCGAAGCGTGGCCATCTCGTTTTGTCCGATTCAACGGCGAGATTCCCACGTCGCTTCGCTCCTCGGAATGACGATTCGCAGGTGTTTCTTAGGAGCGAAGTGTGGCCATCTCGTTTTGTCCGATTCAACGGCGAGATTCCCACGTCG
>CAZTDD010000065.1:0-37869 GCA_964612675.1 uncultured bacterium | reverse complement strand
CCTTTGTATGTGACAGCCCCCTGTCATCATCCAAACCCTTTGCCGCTGATTCATTTGCTGTCTCTGGCGAATACACAAGATAATCATAATACGCGAATCCAATGCAATGATAGCCCCTCACCCGGGGGAGAGGGAACTTCCGATGCCAACTTTCGACTTTTTGCGAACCCGTCAGACTGAGAAGGGTTCGGGTGGGGTTGATAAGTGTACTATTCTCAACCCCCTCTATATCTCGCTCCACTGCGCCCACGCAAGCGTATCCCTCTTGGGAGAGAAGGTCTTTTCCAACCACTCGCTGGTTTCAAGACCGTCCCGCCCGCTGAGTCGTCGGTATCAAAGAGAGAACGGCTCATCTGGAGATTCGCCCTCCCCTGAGATTCGCCCTCCCCTGAGATTCGCCCTCCCCTGAGATTCGCTCCTCCCTGGAGATTCGCCCTCCCCTGGAGCGAGCTATGCACTCTCTGCCGAACGATAAAACGCGACGGAACCGTATCCGACAACTCCCTCTCGCGATCCAGATGAAGCGTCCCCGGAATTCTGGTACCGAAGGATTTCCGCCCGATCCGCCCCGAGTCCTTTTGCCGCCCGCAATGTCACGAGCACGGCGCCGACCCCACAGAGCACACAGTGCAAATCGCGAACCGGCTCAGACTCCAACGCCTTCAATCGTTCGCGTATCTGCTGCTCGTCCATCGAGACCAGCGCATCCAGCGCAGCACGATCGATCCTCGAAGCGTCCTCGTATGGAGGATAATGCGTCATATCCGAAGACGCAATTAGTACAGTTCGTTTGTCAGGATGTTCTTTCAGTATCGCCGTTAGGCCGTCCGCCACCTCCGCGCACAATCCGGGGTCTTTCCCACCGATCAGAATCTCGACTAATTTGCAACCCGGAAGGGCGACCTGAACGAACGGAACTTGAAGTTCTGACGAGTTTTCCGCACGGCCCATCATTCCCCCGTGTGCCGCTTCGACATACGAAAGCGATGGGATCCGCTGGATACATTCTTGTACCAGTTCGGTATCGATATCTGTCCGGCCCAGCGGGGTCTCGTACGCTTCCGCGTCCAGAATCGAAGCGCGGGCGGCGCCGCTGTGACATACAGCGATAATGATGGCCGTATCGACCTGCTGCCCTTCAAGGGCTTTGAACGAATATCCGGCCACCGGCCCGGAGAAAGCGTACCCCGCGTGAGGAGACATTACCGCGACAACCTCATCGTTGGTCGCGGGGACTTGGGCATTTTCAATATATCCGCGGATTTCACTTTCGAGGGAAGCGCGGTTCGCCGGATACCATTGTCCGGCGAGTGCAGAGCGTTGAACGGCAGACATTGGAACTCCCTCCGTAGGGGCACAAACATCGGAAAATGCTGTGCCTTATTCATACCATCTCCAGCTATGATAACATTTCAAACACTGAGGAGAACCTTGGAGTTTTGAATTGTGAGGAATTACCGCACACGTCTGCTAACCGATGAATTCGACTGGATCGAATCCCTTCCCTGGGAGAATAGCTGCGAGGAATGGAGCGCGTCAGGCGCGGAGGTGATCAAGCAGTCGCGATCCCGGTTCGCATTTGTGTGGAACGGCGAATCGAACGTGTTTATCAAAAGGTACCTGGCCCGACGGTTCGGTGCCCGATGGTTGTCATGGCTGCGCGGCTGCAAAGCATATCGCGAGGCAAGAACCCTTGGGAAGCTCAGAAAGCATGATATTCCAGCTCCTGCACCGCTCGCTGTCGTGAGACCGCTTATTCCATTCGGTCAAAAGGCGAGCTATGTGGTTCAGGAGTTTCTTCCGGGCCGCGATCTTCTAAAGATCGCTTCATCGTCAACGGATGAAGAGCAATCCATGTTAACAATGGCGGCAACTCGACTCGGCGAAATACTGGCAGCCATGCATTCGATTGGTTTCTTTCATACCGATGCGCATTTATGCAACTTCCTGCTCCACGAAGAGTCAAACGAATTGTATGTGATCGATGTGGATGACGGACGGTTTTTCCCACGGTTACTTGCGTACCACCGCCGGAAGAACATCCATCAGATCATTCAATCGGGACGCCGTGCCACCGAGCAACGCGAGTGGGAGCGCAACTTCTACGAAGCCTACGCGTGGTGCTCTGGATCGCCGATGGAAGATATCGCTGTCCAATAAACTCGCTCAATGAATTCAGCGATCTGGTCGGGAGTGTGTTTCCGCTCGACAAGCCGCCTGCCTTCCTCTCCCATGCGTTGGAGTTTTTCCGGTGAGGAAAGAGTTTCGATAACCGCTGACGCTAACGCGTCGGGGCTGCTGTCTGAAAGGATCACACCGGTTTTGTTGTGTTCTACCAGATCGACAAGCGCCCCAATGGGGGCCACAACGGGAGGACGGCCAACGGCCATCGCTTCAAGAACGGTGCGGCAGGTCCCATCCGACCCGGGACTCAAATAGACCAGCAAATCCAGCGCCGCAACATACTCGGGGAAGTCGTCCGTGTGATAACCTGCAAAAACAACAGACTTGTCGAGTCCCTTGCGGTGTACGAGATCGCGAATTCGTTCTTCGTTTTCGCCCCGCCCTATCAACACCAATCGCACCTCGGATAATCGCTCGACTACCTTCGACCACGCTTCGACCGCCAGATCATGCCGCCGATATGGTTGAAAACGTGAGATCATTCCGGCGACCGGAGCATCCGGTGGAATCCCCATTTGCTCGCGAGCCGCGTTCCGGTCCAGCGCCGGGTGAAATCGTTCTGTGTCAATCATTCCCGGAAGGACAAAACAATTCGCCGCGTCGATCAGCCCACTACGAACAAACTGTTCACGTACCGCTGAGGAGACACATAGAACCGCTGAGACCGTCCTGAAAACCCGGCGCATAACAGGATTGTCCGCAGGAGCTTTGCCTTTGTACCAACTCGCAATCAGGGCAGACTGTTTCCCCGCGCGGCGCTCAGCCATCGATGCCAGCGACAACTCGTGAGGAAAATGCGCGTGGATGATATCCCATCGGCCGTCGTCGATCATACGCCGCAAGGTTTTCACATCGGAGCGATTGTCAAGAAGATTCAAGTGCCTGTTCAGGCGAAGTTGTTCGTCGGTGCGTAAACCGTATTTCGATAAGAGCGGACGCAGCGACCTTGTCTTGCGTTCTTCCGGACTTGCAGTCTGCAAACCGTGGCTCGAGATTCTCCAGCGCGGAGGCCCATCGGGACAGGCAAAAATCACGTCGTGCCCCCGCTGCGACAATAGAGAACAGACACGTAGGGCCATCTCTGCAGGCCCTGTGTAACGGTAGGTTCCAAAGAGGTGAAGGACACGCAACGAGGCCCCCGATCGCGGCGCGATCAGTTCGTGCGTCGGAGGGATAGCCAGCACATGGTCTGCAGTCTCCTTGCCTACAAAGGGTTCCGGCTCGCCTCGCAATCGTTCGAGCATTCCCAAAAACAACACCACTGCCGGGGTTACATTGCTAGTGAACAGCAGCGTGTCAAAGCAGGTAAAGACTGCGAACCCCAGAATAGAACCGAAGAAGTACGCATGTTCACCGTATTTCCCCCATGTGCCGCTGGGAGCGCCCGGCGGAACGAAACGAACAAACCGAACCGCCAGCCAAATCAACATAAGGATACCGGGCAGTCCGAAGGTCAGCCAGACGTGAAACAGCAAATTGTGCGCGTGGTTCACAGGCGGATAAGGGGAACGATCCGTGCGCGACGACTCGAAATAGGCCACGCGATCCTTGAAACTGTCCGCCGGTCCAATCCCCCACGGCGGCATAGCGGGGACAATATACCGAACAGCGTGCTCCCAGATCACGAGCCGCGACTCGGGACGTGGTGCGGCTACATCTAGGACAGTCTCCTTAAACCGCTGTGCAGCGGGCCGCGCAATAAACGGTACGGCAAGTAGGCCAACCAGGAGGAGAGGAACCAGGTGGGGAAGCGATTTCCTTCCACCCATCCGCCAGATACAGAACCCGGAGACAAGCAGCCCCAGGTACGCCGCACGGGAAAACGTGAGAAGCACCGAAATGAACAACAAAATCGCAACGAAAAAAACAAACACAGCGCTACGCCAATCCCTGCATAATCGTGTGAGCAGCAGTAGCATCGGCAGGCCCAAAAGACCGTACGCCGCTAAGAGATTCGGATGCCCGAATGTCCCCTCGGCTCGATACTGGCCGCCGATCACCAGTTCAAACAACACGACAAGCCCAAGATACAGATTCCCGATTACAAAGGCGGTGATACTCCAGCGGGTCCGCGATATCGCTTGCCGAAGGGGCAGATTGATCAAGGCCACGTAGAAGCCGGTACAAAGTGCCAGTTTCGCGGTGTCTTTGAGTCCCTCGTATCCGTAGGTACCCATCGAACACGAGAACGCGGAAACAAGGGTCAGTCCAAGCAACGGGGCGAAGAAGACACCTGTTCGAATCTGAAGCCGAGCCGAGATAAGAAGCAACGCACCCCACGTTATCAAAAAGGCCGTGAATAACTTATGCGCGTCACCGCCGAATGAGATCCGCTCGCCCGCGACTTCAAATGCGATCCGTCCCGCCGGAATGGTGAAGAGAATCACCGCAAGCTGAATCCACAACAATGTGAGTAGAATCCGCCGCACGGGCGATTCGCCTCCTTGGATATTGGTTTCCTCCGTTACCACGCACGACCTCCAGCAAAAGCGGCGTCGGAACCGCCGCACTCCGACAACGGAGCCGGCGCTCGCTCATCACTCGTCATTTATCCTATCCAGATGGTAGTATCGCACAGGTCAACAAATAAACCCATATCGATAGAAGGTACCATGCCGCTGACGGTTTTGCAGATCGCAGGAAGTAGTTCCATGAACGGAGAGGCGGGACACGTCTTCAGCCTGTCCAAAAGTCTGGTGAAACGGGGACACCGGGTCATTCTCGCGTGCCGGACACAACGAAAAGGGAAACCGGTTACGATCATGATGGAGAAAGCGCGCTCGATTCCCGGTGTCGAAATTGTCCCGCTCCTTTTAGAGCGTGGATTCTCGCTCCGCACGGATCTTGCCGACTTAGGCACATTGGATCGGCTTTGCGAGAGTAACGAAGACCTGACGATTATCCATTCGCACCGTTCCAAGGAACATTGGTTGTCGCTGCTTTTGCGCAGAAGACACCCTCGTATTCGCACAGTGCGGACACGGCATGTTGTCACTCGCACGCATAAGCATCCGCTGAATCGTTGGCTCTATCGAAAGACCGATGCCGTCATCGCTACATCGACCGCCATCCTCGACGGCCTCGCCGAATCAGGGATTCGCAGTCGTGACGATATCGTCGTCCTCCACGGCGGCGTGGATACCGAACGATTCAATCCGGCAGTCTCGGGAGAAGCGTTTCGGAACGAATTTGGGTTGGCGCAAGACGAGAGTATTGTTCTTGCGGTCGGGCATCTGGATCCGGTCAAAGGATACGATGTTCTGATCGAAGCATTCGCGGAGGTACACCGTCAGGTCCCCAACTCGCGACTCGTGATCGTCGGTGAAGACAGTTCGCTGAGTCAGGAGCAATTCCGGAGTCAAGCGTCGGATTTGGGACTGGCGGAATCGGTAATCCTGACGGGGAGACGCGAAGACGTGCCGCAGATCATGGCGGCATGTCAGGTGGGAGTAATCTCCTCGGTCGGTTCAGAGGGCAACAGTCGTGTCGCGCTGGAGTTTATGGCCAGCCAAAAGCCGGTTGTCGCGACAACGGTGGGCTGCCTACCCGATTTGATCCGCCCCGAACAGAACGGCGTTATCGTCGAGCCCGGGAGATCAAACGTTATGGAGGAATCCATCATCCGTTTGCTTCAAAATCCGGACGAAGCAAATCGATTCGGGCAGGAAGGAAGAGGGACCGTGGAATCCGAGTACAGCGAGCATCTGGTGGCGGAACAGATCGAGAAGATCTATGCTGATCTCTTAGTATAACCTGAGAATTTCAACGAAATGACTCTGCAACTATCAACGAGCGAAATGGTATTCCTAGCACTGGAAGATGTGCTGACCCCGGCCATCCTGTACGCGCTGCTCTTGCCGCTGCTCACGCGATGGTCGTGGTCGCGCCATGCTCTATGCGCCGGACTCGCGGCTTTGGCGCTGGCTCTTCTCGCAGGAGGATGTCTTCCAGACAGTATGAATACTCCCGTCCTGTTTGTCGCTGCGAGTCTCGTTCTCGGCGGGCTTTGCATTACCATCTATCGAATATGGCGCGAGACAAATGAAGAAACCCGGGAAACGGAGACTGTCCTTTTCAGTGTAAGTGTTGTTGCGTTTCTTCTATCGATCTTTGTTGGTGTGTTCTCGCTCGCTGTGGGAGTGAGTCCCGGTTCGAAACCTGTTGTTGCGGCGGTCCTGTTCATCGTTGTGTTTCGTCCACTCCATCGTTCGTGGGTTAATGGACATGGCCGCTCAATCACAGCCGCCGTCCTCACGGCGGCTGTCCTATTATTGCTGGGACGTTCCCTACTGTGGTACGTGGCTTTTTCGTCGCCTGAATCGGGAAGCAAAGGCTTCAATAATCTGGCAAGACTTCAGGCTGCGTCGA
Organism: uncultured bacterium; assembly: GCA_964612675.1. GTDB lineage: Bacteria > Hinthialibacterota > Hinthialibacteria > Hinthialibacterales > JAKPRU01 > CAZTDD01. The sequence goes on along the minus strand of CAZTDD010000065.1, from coordinate 31,317 downwards.
TTGGACTGTCGCACGTCCAGCAGGACAGTCTCGATAAGGCAGTCTGGTCCCTGCACGAGACATTACGCGGCGGCAATCCGGAGGTAATCCGTTCACGCGTCGCAAGTTGGACAGGTTTGGACAATTCGTCATTACCTATTCTCTTGGCCTTCGGCGGCGAAGCATCGCTTGGGCGAAGAAACGCAGCGATCGCGTTTGCGTGGGATCAGACAAATCGAAGGATTATCGTTCTCGGGGCCGACGGCCGGCTGGTTGCGATAACAAAAGAAGGCCAGCAGGATTTGGGCGAACCTTTACCCGGGGCTATCGATCTTTGTGTCAGTAGCGATGGTACGCGTATCGGACTGGTATCCGGCACCGGCGAAGTGATTCTGCTGAACGAAAGCCTTGAAGAACAATGGAAGCATACTCTTCCTCCCGAAAGCTATCGCGGTATCGCACCCGGAGACAACTCTGAAGAGGTCCTGGTGGTGCGTGCGGACGGGGCGACGTTACGGGTCTCATCGGACGGTGTTTTACTTTTGTCCGGTTATCCAACATGGCCGAATGAGCGCCCGGCGGTCGCTATAGCATCAACGCAGGACAGTAAAGGTCACTATGTCCTCGACAGATTCGGCGGGGTTCATCCTCGCGGAACGACCGCAATCGACTACGAGGACCTTCAAAGCCATTCTCAAACAGATCATTTTTGGCCGAACAGAGATCTGGCTCGGAGTATCGTTGTGTCGCCGCATGGCGAATACCCTGTTTATGTCGATCGCTACGGAGGCCTCCATGCTGTGGTCAAGAAACAGGACCGTATTCTCTACACCGGCCATCGATACCCGCCTTTGGACGATCCTAAAGTGGTAGATCTTCTGGTGGGAGCAGTAGATCATATGGTTCATATTCTTACGGATAACGGCACGATCCTTCCGATTCCGGACAAAGGGTGGCTTCTTGAGAGTACATCGGATGATTCCCGTAACGGAGCACTTTGATGGAAGGAAGCAGGCCTCTGCGAGTCTTTCACTTGGATACGGCTAGACGGCCCGGCGGCGGACAGATTCAGATCGCTCTATTGTTGCGGGAACTTGTAAAGCGACATGTGGTATGCACTCTGATCTGCCCCGTAAAATCACCGCTGACGCATGTGGAGCTAAACGGTGTAGAGATGTTCCACTTGCCGATGCGGGGAGAATGGGACCTCTGGTCCGTAATCCGTTTGCGGCGTCTGATCCGCTCGTATCGACCGGACATCCTCCACGCACACGATGCTCGTGCTCATACGCTCTCCCTACTCACCCGAACGAAAGATCAGAGAATTGTCGTTCATCGGCGAGTCGCTTTCCCGATTTCCACACATCTGCTGACACGATGGAAGTACGGAAAAGGCGTGGACCATTTTGTTGCAGTCTCACAAAAGTCTAAAGATCAACTGCAACGATCCGGGGTACCGGAATCCAAGATCACTGTTGTGAACAGTGCGTTGGACGATTCGCGGTTTACGGATGAGCTCGAGGACCAAGACTTCGTGCGAAAGGAGTTGGGACTGGAGGGCGGTTGTGTGATAATCGGAACCGTCGGGCGATTGACGCGCGAGAAACGTCATGCCTGGCTGTTGGAGACTCTCGCACCGCTTCTGCGTGAAAGACCTTCGGTGAGAGTCGTCCTGATCGGAGATGGGCCTGAGAAACCTCGCCTGGTTCAGCGTGCGGAACGTCTCGGTATTCTCGATAAGGCGGTTTTCGCAGGACACCGTGAGGATGTCACGAAATTGTTGTCGGCTTTCGATCTTTTCGTGCTATCCTCAGACTTGGAGGGCTACCCGATGAGTGTTGCGGAAGCGATGGCGGCAGGCTGTCCGGTGGTATGCACAGACTCCGGTGGTGTCCGTGAAATCGTAACTTCAGAGAATGAAGGTATTTTGGTCCCGGTTGAGGATTCGGAGAAATTCCGTAATACTGTAAGAGATCTTCTGGACAACGCCGACAAACGGAGATCGTTGGGAGAATCGGGCCGAGAATCGGTCCGTAAAAAATGGGGAGTAAAAGTAATGGCGGATTCCGTTCTGAATCTGTATACTAGACTCCTCATCGCTTTAGACTGATGATGTGCGGGGTCGATATGGGAACACCAAAACAGTTGGACGTTGTCCGTAGTTTCTCTTCCGTACTTCTTATCCGGCTGAATGATATCGGAGAAGTCGTCATGACGCTGCCTTGCCTGGATGCCGTGCGACGTGCATTGCCGGGGGCGCGTATCGGCATGCTGGTTTCTCCGCCAAGCCATGAGCTACTCGAACACGACGAAAGAGTCAACCAGGTATTCATCTTCGAAAAGAAGCTCTGGCGCGAGCGTCCCAGTTGGCGCGGAGTAAGGCAGCTCAGCGGTCTTCTGAGAGATTTGAGAAAACATCGGTTCGACGTTTCGATTGATTTACAGAACACCCCTTCGACCCACTGGCTGGCGTGGGCATCGGGCGCGCGCTTTCGCACCGCAGTGGAATCGCAGTATTCGTCACGCCGCGTCCTCTCATGGCGTGCGCCTATTGGAAATGGATGGGATCGACTTCACAACGTCGAACGACATTTTCATCTCCTCTCTTCGGTCGGTCTTCCGACGCGAGGCGCGAAGTATCAGTTCGCATTCGACCCAAATGCCAAAGAACGTGTAGCTGCTTCGTTGCAAGAGGAACTGGATCCAGCGAAACCGTGCATCGTGTTTCAACCGGGCGCGGGACTGCCGGAGCGATGTTGGCCGGTAAGCAAATTCGCCGGGCTGGCGGACCGACTGATGCAGGAATTGGGCGCTCAGATTATCGTTCATTGCGGCCCCAATGAAGATCATCTCGGTGAGCGGATCCATCGAGAGGTTTCGAAGCCGGTGATCCTGGCGCGTCGGCTGACGCTGCAGGAACTTGCAGGCCTCTTGTCTCTCTGCGATTTGCTCGTCAGCAACGATTCAGGTCCGATGCACCTCGCGGCCGCCATAGGAACCCCAGTCGTAGCGGTCTTCGGGTCGACGGATCCGGGACTTTCCGGTCCTTACGCGGGCAACGCCGAGGTAGTCAGTCGTTACGAGGAATGCTCCCCGTGCGGGATTCAAAAACTGGCATGTACTCACCGAAAGTGCCTGACCGAGCTCCGGGTCGAGGATGTATACATAGGGGTGCGCCGTTTACTGCGGAAAAAAAACGAAAGCAGCGGCGAATCCTCGGAAGTAGCGAATATCCAGGCCTCATGAATCCCCGTCTTCTTATCATTCACCGTGCACGTTGGGGAGGCGCGGAGAAAACTCTACTTGATTGGATTGAAGGGCTAACCCGGGACGGCTGGCCTCTGACAGTCGCCGCCCCGGAAGGCCGGTTCCTTGCACGGGTGAAAGCGTGGGACATTCCAGTCGAGCCGGTTGATTTCTCTGCCTGGAGAAAACCAAGAGACTATTTCAAGAACCGGAACCACAAACAACGCATCAGCAATCTGGCGGCCTCGACAAATGCGAATTTGATCATTGCCGGAGATTTTCGCACAGCCCCTTTCGCGGTAGCAGCAGCCAAAAACAACCGAATTCCGTGCCTGTCAATGGTCCAGGACGGTACGATTCAACGGCGTCATGTGCGGGCCTATCGTCTGCATCGTGCAGATCTCGTTGTCTGTCCTTCGTACCCATTGCTGCATCGAATCCGTCATGGCGGCGTCGATCGAGAGCGTTCTATCCTTTTACCTGTGGGTATCGATACAAAACGCTTCCATCCCGCATCAGAGGGCTCGGCGTTTCGTGAGGAATGGAAAATCTCTCATGACGCGATTCTGATTGGTTGTGTAGGCAGCATCTCACATTTGAAAGGCCAAGATCTGTTACTGGAAGCAGCGTCCCCCCTTCTTGAAAGGAATCCGTGTCTTCAGATCGTCTTCGTCGGCACGGGACAAGAGGAGTTTGCAAATAAGCTGAAAAATCAATATCCATCGTATGTTGAAAACGGACGCATCCGTTTCGCGGGGTGGCGTGAGGATATACCGTCTGTTTTGGCGGCCTTTGATATTGTTGTTGTGCCATCGCGTGCGGAGTCTTTTTCTCGCGCCACGGCGGAGGCAATGTCAGTGGGAAAGCCTGTCATTGCGACACAAACCGGAGCCGTCGAAGAATTGATCGGTTACAACGAATATGGACTGACGGTTCCTGTGGATGATGTATCTTCACTTAGAGAGGTTCTTCGAGAACTCTCCGACGAGCCGGGGATGAGAAAGGAACTTGGAAAAGCAGCAACGGCACGCATACACAATTCGTTTTCTCTCGCCCGATCCCTCGAAATTCTCCAGGATGTGCTTCTCGGGTTGTGCGGCAACCGGAAGCCCGTTATCGAAACCGAAAGACAATGACCCAGAATCAGTCCCCCCTTATCACAAGTCCACAGAATCCTCTGGTCAAAAGCATTGTCCGACTCCGCAACCGTCGGCACAGAGAGCGTGAAAACGTCCTGGTAATCGAGGGACGTGCCGAGGTCCGACGAGCCATCGAGAACGGCGTACGGATAACGGAGTTGGTTCTATGTGAAGAAATCCTGGGAGAGACCGCCGAACACGATTGGCTTAAAAGAGAGGTGATGGACGGACAGAGAATCGTCAACGCTAGTTCCCGTGTGTTTGAGAAACTCGCCTATCGACAAAACCCCGACGGCGTTCTCGCGCTTGCCATTCCGCCGAACTGGTCCCTCTCGGAATTCAAAACGAGTGAGATCCCGCTGATTGTTGTGGTGGTGGGAGTGGAGAAACCCGGCAATCTCGGCTCGATCCTCCGCTGTGCGGATGCAGCGGGCATTGATGGAGTTATTGTCTGCGACCCGGAAACCGATCCGGCCAATCCGAATGTGATCCGCGCCAGTTTGGGAACTGTTTTCAGCGTTCAACTGGCTCAAGCCGATACACAAGAAGCCATAGACTGGCTTCGGAACCGGAACATCAATATCCTTGCTGCAGCTCCGGACGCAGTTTCCAAATATGACGAGATGGATCTGGGCGAGCCGACCGCTTTTGTCCTGGGAGCGGAACACAGCGGTCTGAGTTTGCAGTGGACGCAGGCTGCGACGGAACGAATCCACATTCCGATGCGAGGACAGATCGATTCACTCAATGTGGCAGTCGCCACAGGGATTCTTCTCTTCGAAGCAAGACGCCAGCGGGAGTAGAAGACAGTTCTGGTGCGTTGCTGGTCCAGGGGTTGGACTCCTGGACCGACGCTTACGTATCTGCATCTCAATCCGACTTACGCTCGGCTTACATACTCTCCAGAGCGCGTGTCGATTTTCAGGATATCGCCTTCGTTGATAAACAGGGGGACATTGATCTGAAGTCCCGTCTCAAGTGTGACGGTTTTTGTAGCCCCTGTAGCGGTGTCGCCTTTCAGTCCAGGCGGAGCCTCCACTACTTGGAGTTCTACAAACTCACCGATGTTGATCAGCACGGGTTCGTTTTTGTAGAAACTGACCTCAACCTCTGTGTTCGGCTTTATGTACTGAGCTAAATTCCCTACGACCGGTTCCGGCACCGGAATTTGTTCATAGGTCTCCAGGTCCATGAACACATATCCCGTCTCCTCCTGATAGAGGTACTCCATCTTCCGATTATCGAAAATGACTCGTTCAATGGTCTCGTTACTTCGGAACCGCATCTCCTGTACATTCCCTGTCCGAAGATTTCGGAGGCGTACGTTCACGATCCCTCGTCCGCGCCCTTGCGCCTGCTGGACATAATCGGTGCAGACATAGAGTTCTCCGTTGACCTCGCACCGAGTGCCGACTTTGCAGTCAGTTGCTTGTATTTGCATGGTTCACCTCATCCGGACAACGCACAAACAGAGAGAGTTCGATACATCGATTTTGGTCCGGATCCCTGAGCAGAAAATGATAGCCAGAAGCTGGACACCGGTAAATGGCAATTAGGTTGTCTTACGAGTGTCTCACGGGTTGCCAAACACCCTAAGTTTGTCATACAATCTCCCCACTACGTCCGAATCTGCAGTTGAAAGGTTGGACAATTCTTGATGAAGAAGTCAGCATTTACCTTGATCGAACTCCTCATCGTTGTGGCGATCATCGGCATTCTTGCCGCCATCGCCGTACCGAATTTCCTCAACGCGCAAATGAGAGCAAAGATCGCCCGGATGGAAACAGATATGAAGGCATTGGGGGACTCCCTGATGATGTACCGAATCGACAATAAATGCTATTTCGCGAACATGGGGAGCAATCCATACGCAGAGCTTCGCCCACTTACAACACCGGTTTCCTATATTGCAACCATTCCTCAGGATCCATTCCGAGTCCCGAATGCCAACTACAGGAGCACAACATCGAATTACGACTACACCTCGTATGGAAAGAGCGACTGTAGAACCGATTGGCTCCTCCACGGTCTGGGGCCCGATACGGATGAAGATACCGGGGTGGGATCGTATCCGCCCGGTACGCAGGGCGCGTTCCGCCATCTGCTGTACAATCCTTCGAATGGTGTCGTCAGCAGCGGCGACGTGATCCACACATCCTGGTTCGGTTTGTCGTTCTAGTTTGATGCGTTATACTCGCAATGTTGGAAAATGAGTAGAGACTTTCGTACGTGTGTCGATTGATACACAACAACGTGACTGATTGCGCAGCGATCAACCCCCTCCTAACCTTTCCCAATCTTGGGGGAGGAATCCGAAAGTCCAAAGGTCTAAGGAGTACAATATAAGGTTACTGGGAGAGAATCTTCAATGCTCAAAACGAACGAAAAGCAACTGGTAAAAATTGCCGTTCAAGGGAAAATCGGTCCGGCTGTTCGATATCGAGGTTGGACACCGGATCAGTTCGGACAAATTCACGCTGTACCGGGTGTGGGGAGCATCACGTACAACGTGAAGGTCGGCGATCCTGCGTTTGGATGGAGAGGTGACCATATCGAGCCCGGTGTCTCCACCGTCGTCGATGAGAACAAACGATCGGACACACCAAACGCGGGGTATAATTTCCTGGCGTGCTGTGGAAATGAAGCGGTTGTTGTAACGGGCGATGCCAAAGGAGCGAAGGGTGCGGTCACGGGCCATCACGGCGGGATTGAACATGTGATGGTCGATTTGGACGACAAGACCTTGGAAAAACTCACACTTGACGACAAGATCTTGATTCGCGCGTACGGACAGGGGCTTCAACTAATAGACCATCCGGACATCAAAGTGTACAACATCGATCCCGGCTTATTGAAGAAGATGGGGATCAAAGAGAACCGGGACGGCACAATCAGCGTGCCTGTTACTGCAAAGGTTCCCGGTGAGTTGATGGGGTCTGGTATCGGTCACGCAGACCCGGCATCCGGCGATTACGATATCACAACGATGGATGAGAAGACCGTCAAGAAACACAAAATCGATAATATCCGGTTTGGAGATTTTGTGGCATTGATGGACTGCGACAACACCTACGGACGTCATTTCCTCACGGGTGCTATTACCATCGGCATTGTCGTTCACTCAAACTGTATTATCTCCGGACACGGGCCGGGAGTCGCAACGTTGCTGTCGTGCCGAACCGAGAAAATCAAACCCGTTCTCGATAACAAAGCCAATATTGGACGGATGCTGAAAATCGGTCGGTATAGAACTTCCCGGCAGTCACGGAAGTAACCAACATCGAAGCTTCGTCGATGACAATTTCAGAAAGCAGGGTAATAGGGGAGTCGGTAACGTGTGTGCAAAAGCATGACTGAAATCCTCCAAACTTGGAAGAAGATACAAACAACCCCGCTCGCCGATTATACGGTTTTCTCCGTACATCGGGTCGACGCCCTCTCCCCGCGCACGAACAAAGTACTCCCCTTTCATATTGTGAAGTGTGGGGACTGGATCAATGTATTTCCCGTTACCGGGGACGGACGTGTGGTGATGGTCCGCCAGTATAGACATGGCACGGAGGAGGTCACGCTGGAAATACCGGGCGGACTGGTCGAGCCGGGAGAAGATCTTACACATGCTGCTCATCGAGAAATGCTCGAGGAAACCGGTTATGACGCCCCTCGCGCGATTCGAATCGGATCTGTAACTCCAAATCCGGCCTTTATGTCAAACCGCTGTCACACTTTTTTAGCGCCGCAAGCAGAATATGTACGTGGACAAAACCAGGATTCAGGAGAAGATATTGAGGTCGTCCTCGTTCCGATAAATGACATTCCGAAGTTGGTGGCGAATGGATCGATTTCACATGGCTTGATAGTGGCGGCGGTCTATCAATTTCAACTATTCAGGGACAAAAATCCCGATTGGAATGCTTAATCACCGTTCCAGTCCAGAGTCGTTCACTGTTTATAACGGTGGCCGTTTAGGGACATTTAATCCAGTGGACGGCTGGTCAAAAGCGCAATGCCTCTTCCTCTCGGACAATCTGTTTTAGAGGTACCGAGTCCATCATTCGGATCGGGAGGGAGGACATAATCCGGATGGTAATGCCAATCGCAGAAGGATGATCTCCACTCGTCGAGTTCTTCACGCGTGATGTCAGCTGGATCCTCATAAGTTGTGGAGACCGGTAGATTCTCTGAGGAGAGAGAGCAGGAGAGGACTCCGACGAAAAGAGCCGCCAAAAGCAAAGGTAAAAGATGTCGCGCAGGAAGTAGACTTGATGAAACCATGGCTTCTCCGTCATCCAGATAGCAATCAGACCAGCCCGACCGTTGGTATTGCCGGCCTTCAGTGTGACCGGCCGAGATTGAGAAAGCATATCACGACCACATCGGCGTGTGCACTACAGACGCATTTGTCCGTACTTGACAGACAGTCGGTAATCTGTGAGAGAATACCCGGAAGTCGGAGTACATTATCGAGACAAAACGACCAAAGGATGGATGTAGATATGGACAGACGTAATTTCCTAATAGCGGCGGGAACGAGCGCCGGGAGTTTATCAATGGGAGCGGGAAGTGTGGTGGCCAATGCTTCCCTTACTCAAGCCAGCAAAGGACAGAAGAAGACTGCTGTGATTCGCGGTGCGTTCATATATCCGCCCACGGAATCACTTCGAAAGGTGGGCTACTACAGTTGGCCCGGCTCGACCTTTGATGCGGAAGGGCGGCAAGAACAATACATGGGCCGCCTCCGGGAAATGGAACGCAAACTCGGCGTCCGCATAGAAATGGACGAGAAACCGCTGGATGAGGAGGCGAGTGTCAATCGGTTCATAGCGGATGTAAAGAAATCCAAACCAGCGGGGTTGCTTCTCATTCCTTTCAAAAAAGGCCATTGGCCTCATGTTATGCGAATTCTGGACGAAACAGAGACGCCGTCTGTTGTATTGGCTACAATAGGTATTTTGCTCGCTCCGCACATCGAATCAATTCATAACAGGAAAGGCGTCTATTTCATCAACTCATTGGACAATCTGGATGCCGTTGAGTATGGAATGCGTGCCATAAAAACAGCTCATTGGATGAGAAACGGCAGGATTGTGAATCTGGCTCGTTCGAAACACTCGACCACCAGAGTACCTCATCTGGGCACAGAAGTACTTACAATTCCAAACACTCGGTTCAGTGAGATATTTGAAAGCATGGCTGAAACGAGTGAGGTAAAAGACCTGGCGCATTCCTACCTGCAGCATGCAAGACAGGTTGTAGAACCATCGGAACAGGATGTGTTCGACGCTGCGAAAACATATTTTGTATTGAAACAGGTCATCGAGGAGCAAAATGCAGACGCGCTAATGATGGACTGCCTGCCCGGACTGAGCAGGCCGCATAAGCATCCACCTCCCTGTATGGGATTCATGAGCCTTCGCGATGAAGGCATCGCCGCGGGGTGCCAGTCCGATTTGAACGCAACGCTCACGATGATGTTGGTACAGGAGCTTCTCGATCGGCCGTCATTTCAACAAAACGCTTCCATGGATACCGAGAAAAACCACTTCTACGGAGCCCACTGTACCTGTGCTTCCAAACTCTTCGGAACCCAAGAACCCTCGGAACCGTATAGCCTGAGGAACCATGCCGAGGCCGGATGGGGATGTGTCCCCCGTGTCCTGTGGCGTCCGGGAGAAGAAGCCACCATAGCAAGTTATCTTTCGGGGGAGATCCCGCCAAAACTATTGGTCTATACAGGAACAGTGATCGGTTCGCCGCCGATGCCGCCGTGTGGAGGCTGCCGAACCAACGTCGAAATGACAATCAACGAGGTCGACGACGTTTGTAAAGTGAAAGGTATGCATCAGGCCATATTCTATGGCAACTACGCAAAGGAACTCGGGGTGTTTTGCCAGATGTTTGGCATCGAATATACGACCTGAGAAAAGCGTGGTACGGTTACGGTTCCTTCTCTCGGATCAGAGCATCGACTCCAGCTCGCTGAGGGTTTCTGCTGTGTACACGGCGGCAATAATCGCCTGCAAGCGTTCCTCAGAGGAGACCTCGTTGAGCCGAGGGAGCAACGTCAAACCCTCGTCTCCAAATTTAGATTCGAGTGCCACCCGAATCGCATCGCGCAGTCCTTCTTGACGCCCCTCTTCTCGCCCCTCTCCACGGATTCTCTCAAATAGCGTCGGCATTAGTTCACCTCCGGACAAAGGCAGTGCCTCTTGTAATCCTTGACGTAATTGATCTTCACCGATCCGATCTGTCGAATTTCCTACATATTCTAGCGCTACCTTCATGAATTCCAAAACATCTTTCTCTTCCCGTAACGCCCGCAGCAACCTGCAGATTGTCACAAAGCGGTCTCCGAAATCATCGGCGAAGATGTACTTGAACAAAAGCAACACTACCCTCGCTAGAATGCCACCCTTGATTTCCTCTTCATCATACCGCGACAAATCGTACAGACAAAATTCAAATGTAGGCACGAACTCTTGAAAAGCCTCGTCTTTGCGAAATAACTGACGGAAATTTGTGCCTCCACGCCACTTCTGTTTGCCGTGATAGAATACGATGGGAATGATGTGGGCAAAATGCCCATCCGGTTCGGACTCCATTAGCCGTTCCCATATCCGGACCATGTAGCGTAGGAGATCAAATGACACTTTAGGATCGGGATAGCTTTTATGCTCAAATAGTATATAAACGTAGACTTCTTCCCCGCTCCGTAACCGAGCTCTATAGAGCAAGTCCGACATGTACTTCCGCAATTCCGAGCTAACAAACGAGTCACCCGTGTTCTCCAGACTCCCAGTCTGCAGGTGCAGGGCAATTTGCGGCAAATTGTTAAGGAGAATATCTTCAACCATTTCCGGATTGGAAAACGTTTTGTTGAAGAATCGATCATGTGGTTGGATGATATCGTTCACTCACGCCCCCCGAAAACGTCAATAACGTACGTATTTATCACCGGAACCACCCTATTACGTCGTCTCTCGACGGCAACCCAGGATGCATGCACACTGTCTGGGAGACATCACCTACCCCCATACTGTTCAGCCGAAGAGAGAATGCCGCCGGGAGTGAGGCGGTATATATCGCCCCCGGAACGCAAACCGTTCGATGCCTCATACACCAAAACGCCCGTGGGCGGCGATCCACCGATATCTTCGAGTTTGTCCGGACCGCGACTAACAGTCAGCATTCTGGATCCGTTACTGACTGCTCTGCCGACCGGTCTGCCTCCCCAGGTCCATCCATAATCCCGCATCGCCTTGATGTTCCACCCCGGGTAGTAATCCATATGACCGCCGTCATATCGATGGATCAACTCTTTGGAAGGCTCATTCAATGAAAACCCGTCTTTGGGAATACTCGACATGTACGCCACCGGGGTGGTGAGCGCAGGATAGATGTAAATCGAATACCAGCGGATGTCGCCAAAATAGGGATACTTGTTGTTATCCACACTGTAGGAGGTGAAGGCCGTACTCAGCCCCTGCATATCGGAGTGGCAGCGCGCAATCTTTGCCCGCGTTTGCGCGTTCAAGAAATTCGGAACCGCAATAGCGGCTAGGATTCCAATGATCGCAACAACGATCAGCAGTTCAATTAGCGTGAAACCTCTGACGTCGGTTCGTGCCCCTACGATCTTCATCGGTCTTTCCCCCGCCAGGCAGCGGTCACTCAGGCGCCCGGATAGCCGCCGTAGGCGCGGTCAATGTTGCCGGGCCCGAAACGATTGATATCACCATTACTGCCCAGGCCGTTTGTCGCATCATACCTCATACCGTATTCGTTGTAGCGATTCGGCCCGATGCTACGGATCTGGTACCGCACCTTCCCAGCAAAGGAATCGTCATCCGCTCCGCCTGTCCAGTGATTCGGGTAGCCCGTCCAGATATTGAAGTCACCGACCAAGTTCCAGTTGATCGGCTGGGGATCAGGTTGAGTAGTTATGAAATAGAAGGGGTCGTATTGGTGGATGAAATTGAACCGCCCTTCGACCGCCGGTGCGAAGGGGTCCGGAAACAGACCCGAGATATACGCAACAGGAGTAGTGATGCGCCAAATTTGGTCCTGAGGCGGGACGCGATTACCGTTATCAATTAGATACGAGTCCATGGCGGTACCGTAAGCGTTTTGATCCGCCTTGACGCGCGCAATCTTCGCCCGTACCTGGGCGTTAAGAAAATTCGGAACGGCGATTGCTGCTAGGATTCCGATGATCGCAACAACGATAAGCAGCTCGATCAAGGTAAAGGCTCTGCTTTGACGGTCAATCATAATACCACTCTCTCCTGCTCTTTCTCGGTTTCGTATCACGAACCCATAATATCAAATTCCGTTCGAATGAACAGTCCCAACATCGCGGAACAACACGGACGAATGGGATACTTAACGCGTCAGGTTCCTTGAATGAAGATGCGTAGAAACTGGTTCGGCAGAGACATCGTCGATTCCTTCCCTGAAAATCAATACGTAACAACAATCGTCTCGTGGACGTCGTTCACGATCGCTTGGATTGAGTTGCCATTCGTTCTTCTGAGCCGAGTCCCCTCATTCAATGCCTGAACATCTCGTATCGGCTTGCGAATGTGAATGGATGCCTGATACATGGGAGCATCTTCAACCAGACTCGGAAGAATATACGGTCGATTCGTTGCCGGCGTGCTGTTTGGCGGGGAAAGATATCCAAGCAGATGAACTCGGATGCGCCGATTGTCCTTGTCATCCGTAACGATCGATTCGACGTTTAGAGGCGCGTCTATTTCAATCTCCGGTTCGGGCATCAGGTAACGCACAACATTGCGGATCAATAGACGATCTTCGGATATATAATGCTCACTGGCGACGGCCGATCCCGGTGAGCAGGCCAACAGTACGGCCTTCCCGTCGCCATACTCGTTAACAAAAACGGCCGGACCGACCGGAGCGTCAGCCGACATCGGCCAGTCGGTTCCCTCAAGACCTTTTTGTTGCCGCACCGTGCGATGAGGCTTCATTAGTTCCCCCACAGTCTGGGCCGTGGACGATTGATAAATCGCAGCGGGCCCTTTCACTAAGAACGGCCAATTCGGGGTAATCCCTTCAAAAAGAACGCTCATTTCGCTGTCTTCTGCGGAAAAACGCACGTGATTGTCGTTGGAAGCAAGAGTCTCGACAAAGTCCGCGCCAAACAGGTCGGCAAGAACGCATGTATCCCGCTGATGCCCCATCCGATCAAATAGGCCGCTGAGTCCGCTTGCAACAAGAGTCCCACCGGAATGGACATATTTACGCAGCAATTCCCCTTCCCTTTCCGACAAGATCGCTGCATTTGGAAGCCAGATAATCTTGAAGCGTCTCATAGCATCCAAATTCAGGTTCTCATCAAGCAACACGCCATAAGGAATATGCTCGTAGAAAAGGGCTTTGTGTAAACCGGTGAAAGACTGCTGATAACGCGACGGGGTGTCTTTGCCGTACCAATCACGGGTTCGCGATGAATAGTAGATCCCAACATGCTGCACAACGTCGTGCCCGAAATGATCTCGCTTCACCAAGGCTTCTGCAAACGCTTGACCAATCCGTTCATAGGCGACCGGATCAAGCGAACCATCATATGGTGTCTTATCGACAATGGTCACTTTGGCTCCGTGCGAGAGCAGCGTGAGAAGTTCCCACCGAATATCGTTTAGCGGCCGGGTGGTCATGTCGTGATACATCCGCACACCTCGCTGCATGGCTACCTGATACACGTCTTGGGGACTTGTAGCAGCCAGAAACCGTGCGGTAAGACCGACTCCTAAAGCGCTGAATCCCCAGACTCCGGTTTCCGCCGTAACAAAATCACCAATGAGGGCATGCTGCACGGGACGTTGGCCGACTTCCCACGAGAATGGCGGGTAGCCGTGGTAATTGAAATCAACGCTGACATCCGGATCGAGTGACCGGACGTGGTCGCGTAATTCACGCTCGAAGCGAGCGCTGGTGTTATAGCGAAATTCCAACATACGATCCCAGTCTTCATCCCATGCGATCTCGGAAGGCATTGATTCCCCGTATTCCTCTTCAAACAGACGTTGACATGCTTTGCACCAGCATCCATGCGGCGGACCGAAACCGAGATCGAGCATATCGATGTGGAAACCCTCGATCCCGTAAGCAAGCATCTCGGTGGTCAACGCTTTCACATGTTCCAAGTAGCCGGAATTGAGGCAGACACGATCGATTGGTTTCCCGTGGACGTCGACCATTTTGTATTCCGGGTGATGACGTAGCGGGTAACCATTTCCCTGAACCACGCAGTAGGCGATAACCGGTAATTCGTGCAGAGCCGCAGCATCGACAACTTCGCGAAGAACATCGCGGTCTCCGAGCCCGGGACATTTTGGGGCCGTTTTGGAATCGTAATAAGCGTACTCGCTGTCCTTTGCCCAAATGACGATGTATTCCGAATGGGCCTCGATTTGTGCCTCAACGATCTCTTTCCCATTGAACTTCGCGGCATATCCGACATCGCTCGGATCGCCGCCGAATTGCGCTCCGGTCGGTCCGACTTCCATTCCGACAAGACAGCGCTGATACCAGGGGGAGGTTTTGCCGGAATCCGCCTCTAAAGGCACGACGAAGATGGAGGCCAAAACACCTACGATAACAAAACGATGGAAAGTTCTCGGCATGGGAAGACTCCTTTGTTGCCGTAGCATTACCTGTGCTTACGTTGTCTCCCCCGCCAAGCTCTTGCGCAAATACGCCGCCATAAACTCGTCCAAATCGCCGTCCATGACACGCTGGATATCGCCACGCTCGACTCCCGTGCGCAAATCCTTGATCATGTTGTAGGGGTGGAACACATACGAACGAATCTGATTGCCCCACGCAATGTCTTTCTTTTCGCCGGCGATCTTGTCGATCTTCTCCTTTTGTTCTTCGAGCATCCGCTCGTACAACCTGGACCTCAATACCTTCATCGCAGTGGCTTTGTTCTTATGCTGCGAACGTTCGTTCTGACAGCAAACAACGATGCCTGTGGGCATGTGTGTGATTCGAACCGCGGAATCCGTCACATTGACGTGCTGACCGCCCGCACCAGACGAACGGTAGGTATCGATACGAAGATCATCTTCGTTCAAGTCGATCTCGACGTCCTCCTCCACCTCCGGCATTGCATGGACGGCTGCGAACGAGGTGTGCCGCCGCTTGTTGGCATCGAAAGGAGAAATTCGAACAAGCCTGTGAATACCGGTTTCAGCTTTCAAATAGCCATACGCATATTCGCCCTGGATATGAACGATCGCATTCTTGATGCCCGCTTCGTCGCCGGGCTGACGGTCAATCAGTTCCATTTTATAATCCCGCAACTCGGCCCATCGAAGATACATCCGCAGCAACATATCCGCCCAATCGCACGACTCGGTGCCTCCCGCTCCCGGATGGATATTGAGGAAACAACTCAGATCGTCCAGCTCGCCGGACAGCGTACAGCGTACCTCGAAGTCCTCGATCTTCTTCTCGATTTTTTCAATTTCGGACTGGAACTCCTCCTCGTGCCCCCCCTCGCCTTCCTCGTCACTCAGTTGAGCCAATTCCAGAACGTCATTTACACCCAAATACAGGTTCTCAAAACGATCGATATCTTCTTTGTGTTGTTTGAGCTTTTTGCCGTATTCTTTCGCCCGTTCCTGATCGTCCCAGAAATCGGGTCGATTCATTTCCTGTTCCATTTCGGCGACGGCTTGCTTTTTGCCCTCAACGTCAAAGATAGCCTCCGAGCTCTTCGAGGTGTTTCTTCATTCCTTCTAAACGATAGGTCAGGTCTTCATACATTATGTATTCTTCTCCTTATGAATCGATAAAGCGTTGTCCGGGTCTCCAGTACTCATACACCAAACATCAGGTTTGCAACTCGCGTTGCGGCAGCCCGACAATAGCGCAAAGCGACTTGGGGTGAACCCGCGTTGCGTAGAGTCCGAATAACGTAGCGCGGCCGAAGGTACAACCGCCAGAGTGCCCGCCGTCGCAACTCCTCCAACCTCTTCGCTGACACCGTCCGTGTGCGGAGCGCCGCGATGGAATAGCCGCCCTGTTTCAACCGTTCCAAATCGCACAGCCCCTCATCGACAACCATACGATACAGCTCCGTACCGGGGATCGGGTACGCCAAGTTAAAATCAAAAAAATCCGGATCCAATTCGAGGCCGAAATCCACTGTTCTCCGGATCGATTCCTCGGTATCCCACGGAAATCCGAAAACAAAGAATGCGTGCGAGCGAATATCATATTCACGGCAAAGTCGAATCGCGCGACGAGCGTCCTCCGTCGTTGCTCCCTTTCGCATTCGTTTCAGATCTTCATCGCTGCCCGATTCAACACCGAAACCAACGATCCGGCAGCCCGCCCGTTTCATCCAATCCAGTCGTTCCCCGTCAATTGTGTCTACCCGGCTGTTGCACGCCCAAACGATCGGCAGTCTTGAATCCAAAATGGCCTGGCATAACTCGATTACCCATGGCTTTTTGAGGGTAAACGTATCCGCATGAAAAAGGAAATAGCGAATCCCGAACCGTTCGACACACTCGCGAATCTCGTCGACAATTCCACCAATACTGCGAAACCGAAGCCGTCGACCGCTGAGTGGCACAACGGGACAAAAAATGCATTCGAACGGACATCCCTCCGCAGTGAGAATCGTCGTCATCGGGTCGCCCGTTTCGGGCCACACATACCGACTGTTATCCAGCAGATCGCGGGCGGGAAACGGCAAGTCATCGAGAACCAGACAGCTCTCAGGGCCGGGATTGCGCACAACCGACTCGTCCTGACGCCAGGTCACACCGGGAATTTCTTCAAAAGACAGGCCCTGGGAATACGATTGAATAATCGCTTCGGCTTCACCGCGTAACACATAATCCACGGCGGCATGCTCGTTAATTATATTTTCATCGATAAAGTTCGCCGGTTCGCCTTTTATACATATTAGCGATTCCGGTTTCCACGTTTTGATCGATTCGGATAATGTTAGATCCTGATCGAGTGTCGGCGCTGTACATGTATAAATCAGGAGATTTGGATCGAACTGAAGAATATCTTTCTGTAAATTTTCTCTGTCTTTTTGAACCGCCGGATAATCGACAAGACACACCTCATGCCCGGCCTGACGAAGCAGTTCGGCCATCGTCGCGAGGTCCAGCGGCGGGAACACCGCACGGATGGTCTGATCTTCCACCTTGGACTGGCAGCGATCGTCCCGGCGGTAGCGTCCGCTCGGGGGAACAAAAAGAAACACTCTTGCCATGATTTGCTCCTCACCCCCCAGAGTACCAGAACCGACTGTGCTGAACTAATGTTCCGGTAGAAGTAGCGAGTTCTTTGCTGGGAGATAGAAGTAGCAAGTTCTTTACTGGGAGGGCGAGGCTCCCGCCGAGCCGTCGCTTCGGAAGAGAAGAGCGGCTCAGCGGGAGCTTCGCCCTCCCTCAATGCCATCCACGGTGGGGTGCCATCAACGGTAGGGTGGGCTCAAAGCGAAGCGTAGCCCACCAGCCTATCCTGAAACTGTCCCTGAAATCGACTCGGTGCCGTACGATCCAACGAGTCGTTTCACTCCGCGAGGATCGCCAACCCGACTGGCGTCTGGCATGTCCACGTGACAGAAACTGACTACAACTCGTTGACTGTCAGCCTATAAAATATTGATATTTAATTACTTATGTTTAGGAAGGGGGGTATTCCGTTGCGAGTCTTGCCTCACTCAGCTCCCAATCGTGCTGCTTCCCCTCAGCCAAGAGAGCTGCATTCTCAAGATATACTCTTTGCAAAAAATGCTTGACGCGCGCTCCGCAAAGCGATATATTCTTAAAAACGGGGTTTGACTTATGAATCTGTTTTATTCCACGCACAGTTTTCCTTTGCCGATGTCGGGCATGCGTCCTGGTCGTTTCCATTGAGGCATTCGCGCGTGACGAATGCTCTCGTGATTCCCTCTATTTGCCGACCCTGTGACAAGTGGGGAGTTGTTGACGATGCCCAGCGCAGCCAAGAATCGCGCCGCTTGTGAGGGAAAAAACAAGAAAGCCTCCCAGCATTCGAAGAATTCGCTACATGACAACGGGCGTTTCCTGCGAATTCCACTCAGCAAAATTCAACCGAATGACGAACAGCCTCGGACTCATTTTGATGAAGAAAAACTCAACGAACTTGCCCAATCCATAAAAGACAAAGGCATTCTCCAGCCGATTATTGTTCGACCGACTTTGGATAACCAACGTTATTTACTGCTGGCCGGTGACCGGCGATTTCGGGCAGCCAAAATCGCCGGTCTTCGCGACATTCCCGCTGTGATTAAGAAAGACGAAGACCCGCTGGAAATCGCCTTGATTGAGAACCTTCAACGCGAAGACCTGAACCCGATTGAGTTGGCGGAAGGGCTTCAGAAACTAAAAGAACAGAACAAATACTCCGATGCCGACATTGGGAGAATCCTTGGGATATCCCGCACACGTGCCAACGAAATTTTGGCTTTGACGCGCCTCCCTGACGCAATCAAGCAGGAGTGTCGACATGTCGACAGTGTCCCTAAAACCCTGTTGTGTCAGATAGTCAGGATGGGTAACCTTGAGCAAATCTTGGAGGCGTGGGAACAATACAAGAGCGGCAACCTCAGCATCATCCAGGCGCGCCAACAGAAGAATTCAAAACCGAAGAAGACAAACAAACAAAATGAGTATGTACGAGAACCCAAGGACGAAAAGTATAAACTTATTATTCGTTTTCGCCGTCGTTCATTTTCGGAAGAAGATGTGTTAAATGTTCTTAATAAGGAACTCGAATATATTATGAGACTATCACAATAACAGTTTCGGCGTGCTTGCAATCTCGGTTTTGAGTTTCACACAGTTCTTCCTTAAAATCCATTATTACGCATTTCTTCTCTCCCAAGACTGGGGGAGATACAGAGGGGGTTGAAAGCCTTACTGCATATACGCTGCTGACTTTTTGCCGCCCCGTCAAGACTGACGATCCGGGAAAAGGATTATCGACCTATAAGTAATTATGTGATTATTTAAAAATAATTCTTGATAATCATTTTGGGTCGTGTTATTATTAAACCTCGAATTGGCGAATATGTTCTTGTTGTTGAGCTCCATTGTCCACCCAACGTTTATATATGCGGTTCTGAGTGTTCGAAAATACTTCTTTACATTCTTTGGCGGTTGATTGACAGCCCTATTGAGGTGCATGACAGCATGAGCGTGACAAACATGGAACCTCCTGTCCCTCGTATACCTTTCTCAGCGGTTCTGAGTATTACGAACCGCTGTAACTTGAATTGTCCGCACTGTTTTGCCAGTGCCAATGAGCACTTGGATGATGAGCTGAGCGACGAGCAATGGATGCGAATTATTGACGATCTTCATAAGAGCGGCGTATTCAAGTTTACGTTTTCAGGCGGAGAGCCTTTCGCGCGGCCGGGATGGGAGAGACTACTTGAATATGTTATCAACAAACCTGCTACGGTCCGATTCAACACAAACGCGACGCTGATCACATCTGAAACTGCGGAGTATCTCAGGTCCACCGGCCGAGTCAGAGGTTTCATTGTAGGTTTGGACGGCCCGGATGCATCAACACACGACACATTTCGCGGAAATGGTGCATTCGGTTCGGCAATTCGCGGGATTGGGGCGCTTAGGAAGGCTGGCTTCCATCCCAGTGGCTTCTGTGTCGTGACTCGAATTAACGTGGCAAAGATAGAATCGACACTTCGTTTTGCCAAAGAACTCGGGTTGTCACGTCTAACGCTCACACCGATGACCGCCAGCGGACGGGGACAGCGGAACGTAGCGGATATGCAGGTCAGTCCCGAGCAAAAACGCCAACTTATTGAAAAGATCAATGAATTGAGGTCGGAGTTTGGCAGGTTCATAGACGGTACGTGGTCAAATGTAGCCAGGAAAGTGGTGGAACTCAACAACAACGGACCGACAGAAGGCGTACCGGTCAAGACGATTCAACGATGCGGTGCAGTAAATACTGGATTTACCGTACGTGCGGATGGCCAGATCACGCCATGCGAGCAAGGAGAAGACTACCCTTGTGGCAGCCTCCTGGAACGGTCCCTCAAGGATCTGTGGAGAAATGCGGAGCCTATCAAGCACATCCGATCTCACTGGAGCACAACGTTAGATGAGATCGACGGCTGCCACGACTGCGTCTGGCGGCGGGACTGCAACGGCGGATGCCCAGCTGCCGCACACAGCGCGACGGGAATTTGGCCTTCACGTGATCCAGGTTGCTGCTATCGCGAGTTAATCCCGGATGGGGATAGGTCCGCCGAAAGGAGTCATCATGCCGACCCAGAACGGTACACCGCCTCTGCGGAGCATCTACCTGTACATAACCAGTGGCTGTAACCTCCGCTGCCGGCATTGCTGGGTGAGTGCCGGTCCCGAGAAACGAGATCGACGCCCGGAACTCGACTTTGATACATGGAAACGCATCATGGACGAGGCGATTGAGTTGGGGCTGCGAAGCGTCAAGTTCACGGGAGGGGAGCCACTCCTAATACGGGACACGACGTACAAACTGATGTGTTACCTGCGTGATCGCAACGTCCGCGTGAACATGGAGACAAACGGAACCTTGCTCGATGACGAGGTCGCCCGGTTCTTTGCAGAGACGAAAGGGAGTTTTATTTCAGTGAGTCTGGACGGGCCGGATAATCAAACACATGACATATTTCGCGGCGTAGCGGGTTCGTTTGAGAGGACCCTCGAAGGGATGGACACCCTTGCTCGGAAAGGCGTAAAATACCAGATCATCTGTGCCGTTTACCCAGGCAACGTCTATAGCGTAAAAGAGATGCTTTGTCTTGCACGAGACCGGAAAGCCGCCTCTATGCGCTATCTTCCCGTCTCACATATGGGCCGCGGCGGTGGCATGATCCGCCGCGGGGAGGCGTTGGCCCTCGAAGAGACACTGGCTTTCCTTCGGTATATCCAAAATCAGATAGCCCCCAATTCCACGATCCCAGTCAATACAAACGTGCCTCCCGCTCTCGCGTCCTGGCGCTACCTCAAGGGGCATGGCCGCTTCCATTCATGCGGTTTACCCCAGATGTGTGGGTTCCTCGCCGACGGCACTTTAGCCCTATGCGGCATCGGAGAACACCGCCACGACACCACGTACGGTAGCGCTGTGAACAAACCCCTCAAAGATGTCTGGCGATCGTCGCCCCAGCTGGTTGTGCATCGCCGCGTGCTGGATGGTCCCATGAAAGGAATATGCGGTATTTGTGCGTTCCGACGCCTATGTAACGGGCAGTGCCGGGCGGCCTCACTAGACGAATACGGTCGCATGGATGCGCCGTATCCCACGTGCCAAGGGGCGTACGAAAAAGGCCTGTTCCCCGAAAAGCGAATCGTCGGTGATCGAGCGATAGCTGACGAGTGGATTGAAGAACGCAAGGTCGGTTCTGGTGTTGACAAACTCTCCAAACATAACGAGAAACATAACGAGGAGGTATCATAATGGATCCGAAGTGGAGAATTGTGTCCAGCTGCACTTTTCGTGAGGAAGACGATGAGACGGGCTTCGTGTTCAATGCCGACAATGATCGGCTCCTGCCTCTCAACAGAATGGCGGCGCAACTCATGCGCGATCTCGCCGACGGTCCTGCAACAGAAAGTGAGATCTTCGACAAGATGTGGCCACACATCGAAAAGGCCGTTCGTGAGTCGGTCCGCGAAGATTTCCGGGCCTTTCTACTCGCCATGGGGGAACAGGGCATTGTCGGAACCGACGACGAATCTAACGAACCAAAGGTAGACCGAGAAAGGTCTGACAGGGCGCTCTACTCGCCTCCCCAAATCGAGAGCTTCGGTGGAGGTCGCCCCGGCAGCGGAGACGCTGAAGCCGTCGAGAAGATGAGGCGAAGGAGATTCATAACGGTTGGAGCAGCTGCCCTTACGGGGGTCGTGTTGTTTCCCCCAACCGCTGAGGCAGAATTCTGTGCAAACGGGAGTACACCACCTCACTGCACACCAACTGGCAACAGCCCGCCAGCAGAAGGATGCCCAGATACCGGGAATATCCCAGGCATGTATGATTGCGAAACGGGGACCCAACCAGCCAACTCACCGTGCGTGTATGGGAAGTGGCCCCAAGGAGGTAGCGGTGATTGCGACACTGGCGCTGGTCCTCGTGCAGGTGATTGCTGTTATGGCCACGATCCGGTTTCCCCAGAGGCTTGGTGTAACGATGGATATGCACCAAACTCTGGGATCTGCGAACAGGGTGACGGTATGTAACTCCTCTTGACAATAACGCGAAGCCGGTTTACGGAAAAAAACAAGCCATACGTGGTGATGTTTTTGGCCATTGCAAAGGAGGAGCAAGCCAATCCGCGACTACCTTGGAACGCCAAGGGTGATTACGATAACGTTGGAAAGGCAACCTCATGATTCACGCTAAACAAATATCTGCCTTCTGTATTCTCGGCTGCTTGATATTCTTGATTGCCGTTTTCTACCCCTTTGGCAATCGCGACCTATCTCAAAACGAACCGCAAGGCGAAGATGGGGATGTTGAAACCGTAACGGGCTCAAACAACATAGCATCGCCAAGTCGTCCCCCCCTTCGCGAAGCCCCCGAAACCGTACCGGCCACCCTACCGATTCGTCCGGCCACAGGGACGACCGTGATCCACTTGGTCGACGCCCTCGGCGACCCGATTCCAAACGGGCGGATCACGCTTGCGAGCCGGACTTACGAATCCGCCTGGTCGGATTTTGAAATCAAAGATGTGACTCAAGGGACGCACACGCTTGTCGCGGAAGCGGATGGGTATTTTTCCGCTACGGAGACAGTCGGGCTTCCAGCCAGCGAGCCGGTTGAATTGATGTTGGAGTATAAATGTGCGTTTGAGATTGAAGTAACAGACAAGAACGGCAAGCCAGCCCCAGGATGTGAAGTCTCGCTTCTGGAAGGAAGAGCCGTGCCCCGGCCGGTCTCGAAATCTCTTGTTGTTGTCACACGAAAAAACCCTCTAGGCGACGGCACCATAACACTTCAACGCCAGAACGGCAAACTTTATGTCGCTGACATCAAAGGTGCACAGGGCCCTGTACGGGCTGCGGTTCCCATCCAAGGACACGGCCGCGAACCGGAATATCTACTACGATCCGACCAAGTTTTCCATCTACAGACAAGAATGGAAGAACTCGCCCCTCCGGCCTCCACACTGAAGTTGTGGGACTCCATCGCTCTGCTCGGCACGGTTTTGGATGATTCAGATCCAATAGCGTTCCTCAGGCTGAAAAGAGCAACGAAAATCCTTTTGACTGGTGTTCTCGGTTCCATCCGACCGCACGATAAAGCGGTGATTTCAACGACGTATACCAACGGTACCGGAAAGTGCGAATTCTTCGATCTGCCACCCAAACTCTACTACCTAACGGCCACGCTAAAGAATGCACGGAGCGAAATCCATCCACTCCGCCCGGTGGACCGTTCTGTGACACTGAAACTCGTGAGCACGAAAGAGAACACGGTCAGGGTTACTGTTGAGAAAACCGGCTTTCAATACAAGAGAAGACGTGGAATCAATCAATGTGAAGTTCTCCTTGCGGGCATTGATAGCGCCATGTTCGCGTCGGGCGAAACCGATTCAGCCGGCCGATTCGCTTTTCATCCTGTGCGGTCCGGTCGTTACAAACTGACTGCGACACCGCCCGAAGATCTGAATGCCAAGCCTTCGTCCATATCGATCGAGATTTCGGTAAGCGAACCACAAACCACTGTGAATTTCGATTTTTCGGTCGATGAAGGAGTCACCGTGTCCGGCTTGGTGATCCGTGAGGACACGAAAGAAACACTGCCTAACTACCCGCTTCAGCTCATGATCAATAAGGGCAGCCGAGCTCCGGGTAAGGGCAATTGGAGGCGTTACGCGGTAACGACGACGGATTCTGGGGGGCGATTCGAGTTCGAACACGTTCTCCCTGGCAGTTATCTGGTAACCGGGTTTGCATGTCGCGAGATTGACAGCGGCTACTTGCCTTCCGGTAAAGCTATGCGTTTCTGTAAGAGAACAGACAAGCCAATAAAGGCGGAACCACACTTCCAGGTTTCAGACAAGGACATCGCCGACATTGTCTACAGTGTCCTGCCTGGAGTTCTCACGCATTTCGCGGGAAAGGTTGTCACCCAGGACGGGGAACCGATGAGTGATGCTCGTGTCAAGTTGAATGGTCCTTACGACGAATTCGTGAAGACCGGTGGCTACTCCGATTCGGAAGGTCGATTTGTGCTGTCTGTGATGGTTCCACGTTCCGACAAACCCATTGAGGTCGTCTTACGCGCTGAACTCAAAGCGCCGCCGATACAAAGGACGGCTTTCGGGTCGAATGGCGAGGTACATCGATATGCGGAAGACGGTGGGCTTGCCGCAGAGGGGGAGACTCCCCTTACGTTCGAGGCAGGCGATTTCATTCGAGGTATTCGAATCGTAGTAAAGGTAAAACCGACGGGACATGTTCTTTACGGCAATATCAGAACGCGAGACGGTGAGACGCCGCGAAACCCTCGGGCATTTTTTATTCTCGACGCGATCCAAATCGGGCATGATGGTCGCCCAGAAACAGGAGATGTTAATTATGCTCGGACGCGTCATCCGGCACGGATCGAACCGGACGGCTCCTATCGCATCGAGGGGCTGAGAGCCGGCCCTGTTGAACTCCATATTGACCCTCATACTCCTACGACCACTCCTGAAGATATCGTGCTTCCGCCTCCGGTCACCTATGTTCCGGCACACGTCGAACTCGATATACCGGAGGATGTCCAGCGCATGCGCTATGACATCCTCTTGGAAGAATATGGCTATATTCATGGGCGCGTTCTCGACCAAGATTTGAAACCACTCACAGAGAATGTCTGCGTTCGAGCGGACTCTCCAGACGGAGGTGCCGCCTCGCTGACCGACCCCAATAGCCGGGGGTTCTTTGTACTACTGGTCCAGCCTGGGCACACATACAATTTGGAAGTGATGAATTATGAGACACTCGAGGTATATTCACCGACGTTTGACGGTTTGAAGCCACCGCTCCGCGACCTGGTGTTTCAGGTGACTACCAAGGAGGCGTGGGATCCTTCAAAGTAGAGCAGCCAAGAGCACAACGTCGGGACATGGTCTCGGGGTCCAGGAGACTCCCGGGCAACTCTAGCCGGGCTTTTCCAATTGAGATGAACATGCTGCCTGACGACAAAAGCCGATCGGACCGCCGCTACAGAATATGATGTCCATTCATAGCGCTTCAGGCGCTCGACAAGAAGACGCCTCATCAGGTCAGGATGCCGGATCTACACCCTACGGCGAGTGCAGCCCGCAGGGCAATGAACCAGTGACTGGAGATTGCAATCCGACAGGGGTTTTTCCATAAAGACTACAAATCTCCGTGTGTAGAATGGTTGAAGATACTAACGAAAATGATTTTTGTTTGTACAATGCGAACTCGTTCACGCTATGTTAAAGACTTTGGTGATTTTGCGACGCTTTTCTTATTTCGTATGGAAGGATGTTGCTGTTCTCAGTAGAACATGGGGCAACACCACCCTCGAGGGCCAAAGATGCGAATAAAGCACTGGATACTACTTTCCATCGTTCTGGCAGTTTTTCTTTTGATGGTTGTTTTTCATGGAGAGCAGCCACCACGCCAACCCAATAATGAATCCAAGGTGGTCTCACAAAACAGGGGTTCGCAAATCACCCCGTCGCCCGTAGTCATGGAGAACGTCAACGAGAACATGCTCGTGCGGGAGGAAACGGAAGAACCGAAGTGCGAAACAGACTCAGTGAAGATCCGGTTAGTCAATGCGCTCGACGATCCGATTCCGAACGGGCGGATTACACTTGCGAGCCGGACGTACGAATCCGCCTGGTCGGATTTTGAAATCAAGGAGGTGACTCAAGGGACGCATACGCTTGTCGCCGAGGCGGAGGGGTACTTCTCTGCTACTGAGACGGTCAGCCTCCCGGCCAAACAGCCGGTTGAAATGATATTGGAGTATAAATGTGCGTTTGAGATTGAGGTGCGACAAGGTTCAACAGAGGGGGCACCCGTCGAGGGAGCAACTGTTGTCTTGTATGGGGGTCCGCGTCCACCGCGACCGGTTAAGCGCTCTCTTTCCGTCACAAATTGGCGAAATCCGAGAGGAGGAGAACTGACCGGAAGCTTGATGCTCGAATGCACGGAGGACGAAATTGTAGTTTCGCGAGCTCTTGGAAGGCAGCCATCACAGGATTACACCAACGCAAAAGGAGACACCTTCCAGCGCGAGGTAACTGTACAAAGCCAAGACCTCGTTGTCGGTCTCCGGCCAATGGAACATAGAAAGACGGATCTTGTCGAAATTGGTTCGGTGTTGCGTCTCTGGGATTCTGTCGCTGCAATCTCCTCTGACCCCGAGGATCGGTGCCCGTGGGGTGTGCTCACTTTCAAGCGACGAGAGAAGATATTCCAGACAGCGATATATGGCTACCGTCCGGTCAACAGGACGCCACCCATTCAGAGTGCCGTGACCGACGTACTGGGACAATGCCAATTCGAAGAACTCCCTCCGCGCGTGTACTACACAAGAGCACACAGAGGATCCATGCAAAGCCGAACGTACACGATCTGTCCAGATTATTCGTTTCTTCGATTGGCTCTTCAGCCTTCTACGGTTAATACAGTACAAGTTTTTGCCGTCCGTGCGAATTGTCAATATCGCAAAAACAAGAGCATTAGAAGTTTCCGTGCACAACTTGAGGGACTGGACCGTCGACTTATCCTTTCCAAGGACACGACGGAAAGTGTTGTTACCTTCGAGGCGGTGCCGTCAGGTCAGTATGAATTGACCGTAACCCCCGCCGAAAAGTTCGACTCGGATCCTTCTTCCAAACAGGTCAAGGTTTTGGTCGAGGACCCCAACACAATAGTGGAAGTTGAATTTGAGGTCGAATTTGGTGTGACTGTATCTGGAATTGTGTTCCGGCAGGATACCAGGGAACCGGTCGCAGGTTATCCACTCCGACTAATGATCGGTCTCAATACTCGGACACAGATTTGGAAACCATTTGCAGCAACCCGTTCCGACGCTAAAGGGAGATTTCAATTCGTGCACGTGACGCCGGGGTCGTTTCTCCTGTCTTCTTTTCCGGTCCGCGAGTTCGATACCGGCTACATACATCTAGGAAAAGCAGCCCGCCTGAGGGAGCACTTACAGACCGGGCGACGAAAAGGGCCTTATCCCGCGGGCGATCCGCGTTTAAAGACAGAACCACACTTCCAGGTGTCGAATAAAGACATTAAAGGAATCGAATATGCGGTTTTGCCTGCTGTCCACACGCGGTTGACGGGGCAGGTGACCACAGAGGATGGACGTCCCGTGTCCGACGCCAAGATCGAGGTCGAGAATATATCCAGTGAGGAGATCCGGTCAGGAGAGTATACCGATGAACTCGGAAGGTTTTCGCTGGTGCTTCTCCTGCCGATGACGGAGAATCCGATCCAGACGACAGTCTGTGCCTATGTGAGCGCTCCCCCCGTCGAAAGGGTGTCAATCAACTCTGAGGGGCAACATCATATTGATTACTTCGATGCCGGGATTGCGGCTGACGGTGGCACTCCCGTATCATTCCGAACCGGTGAGACATTGTCGGATATTCATATTGTCGTGAATCCTGTGGATCGAGGTCACGTCTTATTTGGCAAGATAGTCACAGAACAAGGAAACGTACCGGAGAATGTCCAGTCTGTTGACGTTGAGATCGTACAACACGAGCAACAAGGTACCAGTAAGATGAAAGCGTGGATCGATCCGGACGGTTCCTACCGCGTCGACCGACTCAAGCCGGGACATTTTACACTCAGGGTGCGAACGGGATATCGATGGTTGACACCGGATAACATTGATCTGCCTCCTCCGGTGACCTACGCGAATCAAGAGAACCGATTGGAAATGCCGCCCGACACGAAAGAAATTCAACACGACATTATCCTTAGGCGAGATTCGTATATTCATGGTCGGGTCGTCGACGAATCTCTGCAGCCGATCACAGAGCATTTGAAACATGTTCTTGTCACGGCAGATCCTATTGAGGGAAGTGTAGGTGCATCAACTTCCGTCAATTCCGACGGATACTTCCTGTTGGAGGTCCCTCCTGGTAATCGATACAGATTACGGATACGAAATCAACAGAATGGACTCTATTATTCCTCGGATTTGGGCAGCCTAATGCCACCGGTTGAGAACGTCACAATCCAGGTGAATCCGCAAGAGGGTGGCACAGAACATCCTCACCTCGATACGAGTCCCTGATTTCTGGTGTCCATGTCAAGAAGTACCCTCGCGTTGAGTCCGTGAACGCGTTGAAGCATGTTGTCATGAAGCCATTTGTCCAACAATCGGTTCCGGCAAAGATGAGGAACGAGCGGAACCAACAGCCCCTTCATATGCGAGCGGGCGTCGGATTCCACGGTTGTGGCTATTTTGCAGCCAACCTTATTCACGCAGCCCATCGTCTGGGTTTTCAGCTCTGCTATCATCCGACTCAAGAAGTGCAGTGTGATCCCCATTATCTTGCCGCGATTGCAGGCTCGGCTGCGCGTGGAGCGAACTGTAAGGATTATATGAATGGTGCGGGTGTCGCCCTCTCTGTCTTCGACACAATAATGGCTCCGTTCGGTTCTCCCGCCCTCGGGTGGCACTTGTTCGAGCTGGACGGTCTTAAGACACAAGTAGAGACAAATCTACGCAAACTCGACGGCATCATTGTTTGTTCCCAGTGGGCGGCGCGTGTCCTCGCAACACATAGTTTTGACGAGAATCGGGTATTTGTTGTCCCAGGCGGCGTAGATCCGGAGCTGTTTGCACCCCGTCCGTCTATAGGCAACGATCGCTATGTTTTTCTGAACGTCGGTCAGTGGCAGACTCGTAAGGGACAGGCGCTTCTTGTTGATGCGTTTCTGGATGCTTTTCCAAAAGACGCGGACGTCGTGTTAAGGCTCCTCACGAATTGGCTCTGCCCATCCCCGAACCCCACGTACGAAGAGCTAAAGAGGCACGTGCTCGATCGTGCAGATGGTCGCGTCGAATTCCTTCCGTATGTGAGAAGATACTCCGACCTGCCGGAGATCTTCTCCCAGGCGGACTGCGGCGTCTTTCCGTATCGTGGCGAAGGTTGGTGTATGCCGCTGATCGAAATGATGGCGTGCGGAAAACCGGTTATCGCAACGTATCACAGCGGTCCCACTCAGTACCTTACAGAGGACAACGCGTATCTTCTACACCCTTGCGGCTACGAATACGCATTTGACGTTCCTCATTTCGTCGGGGAAGGCCGCTGGGCCACAATCGATAAGGGCGATCTCATCGACCTGTTGCGTCATGCTTACAACCGAGGCCGACATGTCAACCATGCGGGAATCGCAACGGCGAGAGTATTCACGTGGGAGAATTCGGTTCGCACGTTGATGAGCGTAGTTGAGGATTTCCAGAAGTAATTCTTACTTGTGGAGAAATACGAAAAGCGAAACATTGTAACGAACTTCGTTCCTAGCATGTTCTCCAGGATATCAACGACAATTAAAACTCTTCGAAAGTGGTCGCAGGAGAATCCGTACGGGATCTCGATAACGGCAAGGCTGCTCCATTCGTTTTTCAGAATCCACAACATGGCACCCTTGAGAAAAGGACTCTTGTTGATCTTCACCGGCGCGGTCGGTGATCTGGTTTCGTTATCTCCGGCCATCCGTGCGTTGGCGCGAAGTCATCGGAACAAAACCATATCCGTTGTTGTCAAAGGTTCGACTGTCGGTTCTATTCTTAGATACTCTCCCTATGTCGATAAGGTCATAGAATTTCATGTCTACGAAAGAACAACCCGCAAATGGTGGGAAGTCCCGCGGACCCTGCTCCAACTTTGCTGGTCCCGACGATACTCGACAGCGATTCTCACGATGGGAACCGGCTGGATCCCCCAGTACCGCTTATGGGGATTACTCCTCCTTTACGCGACGGGTGCCAGGCGCCGCATCGCGTTTGCCGATGAATGTGCCCCGTGGAAACACGCTCCACGTTCAATCGCCGGACTTCCTATCGCAAACGAAATCATCGAACCGGCGCAGATCCAGCGGACCGCACGTTTCATGGAGATGTTCGAAAAAGCCGGTTTGATTTCCGAGGGCGAAGACAAATCGACGCAGATTTGGAACGGGTCGGACGATTTCGAGGAGGCGGCTCAATTTCGTGAGTGTTTTGCCTACAGGCAAGACGGACGACCCGTTGTCTTTGTGTTTCCCGGCGTCGGCAGCGGTCCGGGGAAGCGTTGGCCGGAGGGACGATATATCAAAGTCGTTAACCAGCTCATCGAGCATTATGACGCCCGTGTTTTCCTCGACGGCACAGATCGCGACTTCGAGCTATGCAAGAGGATCAAGTTGTTCACGAATGAGTCATGTGTAAACCTTGCCGGTCAGCATTCGATGGGAGCATTGGTGGTTTTGATCAAGATGGCAGATCTCGTCATCGCAAGCGATTCGGGTCCGATTCATATTGCCGAGGCGTGCGGAACCCCGGCTGTAGTCATCTTTGGCCCCACCGATCCGCAGATCTGGGCTCCGGAATCGTCCTGTGTACGCGTCCTTCGAAAATCGGATTGTCCTCCGTGCAATAACTCCTTTTTCTGCCACCGAGGTCTTCAATTCGCCTGCACGAAGGGCGTTCAAACGAGTGACGTGATACAAGCCTGCGATGAGATCCTCGCGGAACTCACGGTCGCATCGCCTGAACACATTTCTTCGGAGAATTATTCCATGTTCAATGGATCCGAGTCCCCTACTTCGGAAACATGCCGACACCGGTGCGGATGATGTCCCCGGAGGAGACCGGCAAATCCCCCGCCAACTTGCTGACGCCGCTACTCCGACACGGAGGACTCGAACAT
>CAZTDD010000064.1:0-38170 GCA_964612675.1 uncultured bacterium | reverse complement strand
CTGGGAGAGGGCCGGGGTGAGGGCACGTTGCATTATCCGCTGACGTTCCTTTGTACTTAAATTCGGCAGTTGAAAACAGTATGGCGGCTGCAAACCGTTCATGTTTCACAAGTAGTGATCATCCTTATCTGTCACCCATTTGGTGATCGGTTCTTGAACTTCTCGAAAGGCCGATCACCAATACCCGTGCGGCCCTTCGACGGGCTCAGGAACCGCGCTCGGGTTTCAACTGCCGATTTTAGGTTGTATGTGACAGACCCCTGTCATCATCCAAACCCTTTGCCGTTGCTTCATTTGCTGTCTCTGGCGAATACACAAGCTAATCATACTGCCCGCATCGAGTGCAATGATCGCCCCTCACCCTACCCCTCTCCCGGGGGGAGAGGGAACTTCCGATGCCAACTTTCGACTTTTTACGACGCCATCAGTTATTGAAGATCGTGGGTTACCCCGTCAGCCACTTTGTGACGCGTGGCCCCGATTGCATAAGCGGTTATTGGGAACCTGCCGATTTGTGACAGTTCTCTACTTTGAAGAATCCCAGCATTTCAAGGGATTCTTCAAAACGCCTGCACAAGCAGACATCTCTCACCACCTGCGTCAATCGGGGTGCCGAAGGCACAAGAGGTGGAATACCGTTTATGCCCGTGTTGCCCTCATTCACTGATCTGCATTCGGATTCGTCCAAGGAGGTTCCAAGTCCTCCGGGCTGATATTTTTAAGCTCCGGATGTACGCCGAGGAGGTTTTCTCTCGCATAATCAAGGATGTGTTTCTCATACAAGGGTCTCCATTCAACCACGGACCCTGCGCGTTGTGTTGATGACAAAACCAAATTAGCAAGGGCCTCGCGTTGCACGACTGCTCGGTGATCGGAGATACTCCTCTCTACCAAGTCCGACACCGTTTCCGGGATGCGTGCTTTATATCGTTCAACATCCTCTTTTGTCCGGAAATTCTTGAGAATTGGTGCTAGCGATGAGCCTCCCCATTGTGCCATGTATTTTTCGGCAGCTTGTTCCGGTGTGAGGTTCTCTTCAAGCATCGCCCCGGCCGCCCTTGCTTGCGCATGTGCGACCTTCTTGGCCTCCTCAACGCTGTCGGGAGTTATGTAACGTTTAAGATAGGCGCGAATCTCGTCTGTTGTTGTTTGGATGTTGTGTTTCGCTATAAGGATGTCTTCCGTGATTCGCAGCACCTTTTTTCTGAGTTGACGATAGGCATTTGCTTTCGCGATGTCAGCTTCCGTCGCGTTGTTGTACAGATCGTCTTTCTTAGAACGAGTGTAACCGCTATGTCTCGCCCTAATCGTTTGTGTCTTAGCGAGGATAGCGCCTGCACAACGTGTGATCCGACGATACCCCATACAGAGATATCTCTCCCCGGCCTCGAACTCCTTTTTCTCCCCGGGTGCCAGGGGCGTTCTCAGATCCATGTCTTCGATTATCGGCGACCTGAGTCGCTTTCCTTCAACTTTCACATGCAAGACGAGGTTTGACGCCGTATACGAGGAATCGTTGATAACCGTTCCGGCCACTTTCAGCCACGTTGTTTTTTGTTTCGGTAGGGTCTCTGAATCGATCAGCGGTCCTCCGATTTGAGAGACCTTTTTACACACTGTCTCCCACCTCGCGTCAGCAATCCGGACACCTGAAGATGCCCCCTCGAGATCGAGGGATTCCAGTGTTCCTCCATTGCTTAGATCCATACCACACGAGGTGCAACAGACAAAAAATGAAGCCGCCAGAATGCGTTGACACAACATAATCGCCAGGACGTTCACTACATTTGCACTTTTCATGATGAGACAACCTCCGTAGTCTGCGTAATCTGACAATCCAACTACAAGAGCAATAAGGAACGAAAACTGGACTATTCGGTAGATCTATGAGTTACGGCGGGATTTTCTCCCAGTCCCCTTTCTACACGATATCCGCAAAAAGATCGGTCAACGCAATACGCAATAGCATCTCATCAGCATTCAACTTAAGAATAGTGCAACGAGAAACGTCCGTCAAGCAGTTTCTTGCACTGTCCGCCTTTCGCCCCGCCCTCCGGCATGCGCGGCGCCATTTTTAATAGAGAACTTTCCCTTCTCGGATCGCGGATGTGCCAAACGCACGAGAGGCGAACCCCCTCACACCGCCCTCAGATCCTCCGGTGCGTAGCCCATGCGGTACGCGCGGGCTCCGGCATACTGCGCGAACACGTGCGCCGCGGCGCGGGCGGGCAATTTGACAATTTCTCGAAAACGTCTCCAAAACGGCGCATCCATTGCCGCAAGTGCACGCGTCTCCCCTACTAACTGACGGGTAAACGAGCCGGGAATGTGAAAGACAGTCGGTACCGTCTCCAGGCCGAACAATTCCGCGAGCCGATAATGGTCGATCCGTGTGCGATGAAACTGGTATACGATCGGGCGATCGTGCGAGTGATAAACCGCCGCCTCCGGTTCGTAGACAATCGCGTAACCGCAACGAAGTACACGGTACCCCCACTCCAAATCTTCGCTGAACACCGCGTTCGGAAATGGAATTCTCTCCCAGACTGAACGCCGAATCGCGGAACAAACATTATCGAATATGCAGGCCAGATATTGGTCGAACGCCGATAACCGCTCGAAGGTATTTTGAGAAGAAATTTGGGAGACATGTCTGTCCGGCGAGCCGAGAACCCAACGGTTTGTGTCGCGGGTAGTCAGCAGCGACGCATCCGGTCGGGGAATCTGGCGTCCCACTACTCCGGCTACCTCAGGCTGCTCGAAATGCTTGACCAGGTTCCGAAGCAAATGAACATCCGACGGCAAAGCGTCCTGTGTGAGCAGACAGACAACTTCACCTTGTGTGAGGCTCACACCGAGATTCCGTGTTTTCCCGTGGCCGAATTCGGTTGGGTCGATTTGATGGAATCGGACGGGGTAGCGGCGACAGATGTCCTCGGTCTCATCCTCCGAACCGGAATCGACAATTACGATTTCCGGATCGACATCGAGCTCCTGCCTGGCCAGCATGTGCAAAACCCGGTCGAAATCAGGCCCGGCATTCTTGGTTGGTATCACAACAGAAAGAGAATTCATCTTGGCTCGATTCATTCCTTGTCCACAGCTCGCAAAGAATTATACAACTCCTCCATCTCTTCGGCATTTTCTTCAAGCGTCTTGACCGATGCGGGATCGGGTTGAACACTGGCTACGAGCCTCGGATCGTCAATAATCCTCTGCATTGTTCTTCGCAAATCTTCCACGTCGCCGACCTCAAAGAGAAATCCGTTTTGCCCATCCTTCACCAGGTCCGCCATACCGCCGAAGCGGGACGTGATAACCGGCACGCGTGCAAGAAACGCTTCGTGAATCGTGATCGGGGAATTCTCGAACCAAATCGACGGCACAACGAGCGCATCCGTCGCTTCAAGGATGTCGGCCAACTCATCGTTCTCGAATCGTCCGCACAACTCGATGGAAGGATTCCGAATCAGGCTCCGCAACATCTCTACATAGTCCACAAACTCGTCCAACGGACCGTAAATCCGCAGCACCGCACGCTCGGGATCGAGATCGTTGAATGCACGAATCAGGACATGAACGCCTTTGTGTCTGACCAGCGAACCGACGAAAGTGAATCGAATCGGATATGGATCATCTCTGCGTTTCACACCGGTTTTCTCTCTTATGTTCACAGACTGAATACCGTAATCGGAAACAAGTAGTTTGTCCTTCGGGAACCCGTGGTCCGCGAATGAGCTTGCCAGAAACGGTGACGGGCATATAAATCGATCCACGGATTGCGCCATCTCGTACGAGGCCGCTGCTCGCTGCTGTGCCTCACGATGGTATCTAGCTCCCAGAAATCGCTTCAGCAATGTTTTGCCAATGCTTTTCGCACTGGATAACCGGGTTTGGTCGTCTTGTCGTTCGTTCGCCTGCCGGATTAATCGTGGCGCGCCCCATACCGCCGCACAAAAATCCGGGTTTCCCTTCGGCCCAGGCTCTGTCTCGAGGACGAGTCGATCTGTACCGCCGGAAGGAAGTTCCAGCGTGACCGGATGCCATCCACGGTCCTCGTCTTTATTCTTGGCATCGAGATAATTCTCCCAGAGCACCGAATCGTTCAGCCTAACCCGGAACAAAACTCCTTCGCCCGGCTGGTCGTACGTTGACGGTACCATGGCATGGTTGAAGAGAAGCAGAGGGTCTTTCCCCAAATCGACGCGGTACATGATCTTTGACGGAGGATGGGCGAGAATCACGGGACATGAGACATTGCCGATGGTCAGTTCCGAGCTTCCGACAAAGGTCCGTTTGCGGGTCTTGATTTTTGCCCTTCGGAGTTCCTCCCGTAGATCCAACTCAGCGCTTGAACTTGATCGGACCAACAGTCTCTTTGCCAGGCGGCCGACCTGCCGGCTCAGTAGACCGAATTCCGCCACACAGCCCGCGCATCTCTCCGGATCGATTCTGTTACATACACTGCCATCGTCCAGAAATCGCTGACCGCCTCCCCGGAGACACAGCAGCCAGTAGTCGTGCAAGGTAAAAACAACGACCGCCCCTGTTTCTTTAGCCAGGGCGGGACAGCCAAAGGAAAGCCCCAGCAGATGGTGGAAATGGACAACATCCGGTTTCCATGAATCCAGAATCTCGGAAAAAATCTCTTCAACCGAAGGGTTTTTATAAGTTTCTTCAAATCGGTGAAAATAGAAATGCTGAACGATTTCGGTTACAGGCAGATCTTCATAGACCCGTTCGCGTACGGTGTAGGCGGGAACAGTATGATCGATCTCTGTACAGAGTACACGCACCTCATGTCCGCGACGCAACAGCCGGCGGCAGAGATAAAAACAATACAGCTCGGAACCCGCCTGATGTCGCGGCAGGAAATCGTGAATTACGGCCAAGATTTTCATTCTTCGGATCGTGGTGTGTCGGATTTGTGTTTTCCGCCGACCAGCCTACCGAGGCGGCCCTGAACGCGGAAGGCCAAAGTGCGCTCCATGTCGCGAATGCGTTCGACCAACCGATCCTCAGTATCGCGCATTTGGGCCAATTCGCTGTCCTTTTCGGCGATTATTGTTTCCAGATTCCTGCAATGCTCGATAAGAGAAGCGTTATGCGCTTCCTGCTGCGATATCAGGTCTCGGAGATTGTTGGCATGGTCCAGTAGTTCGGCTTGGTGCTTCTCGACGTTCTGAATATCCTGTATTCGTGCCTCGTTCACTCGGTCAATTTCTGAGTGTTTCTCTTCGATAAGGATATCTTGCTGTTTGCAGTACTCCTCTTTTTCCTTGACCAGTTGTTCCAGATTAGACGTGTGTTGTAGTAGTGAATCATGTGTGGTGTGTTGACTTCGGAGTTGCTCGGTCAATCTCTCGCGTTCTTCTTCTGTTGCTTTTAGGTGTCCCGTGATCTCCCCCGTGTGTCGCTCCAATTCTGTGATCCGCTGTTCTCTCGCGTCGATCATTCCGGCGAGGTTATCGGCGTGTTTCTGCAGCTCCTCAACGTGGCTCTGCAACTCCTGCCATTGGGACCGGCGGCCCTCGGCGTCTTTCTCCAACTCGCCGATATGGTTCTCCATCTGTTTGATATGATCGCGGAGGTCGGTGGCGTGTTGAGTCAGTTTCTCGCGTTCGCCCTGCTCGCTCTGGAGAAGATCTCCGAGGTTCTCGGCATGTCGTGAAATCTCCTTCCGGCCTTTCTCTAACGACTCGGCATGGCGAAGCAATTCGCCGATGTGTTTGTCGCGCTGCCCGACTTCGTTTGCACGTTCGCGCAACAGATCGATGTTAAAAAGTTCTGTGAGAAAACTCGCAAAATCCCAGCTGACTCTTGTATCGGATGGTTGCGCGAGCAGCTGCTCCAAACGCATTCTGTGATCGGAACTCAATGGTTGAGATGTTGCGAGAATCAGTGTCCGGTACGCGGGTGGCGCATTATCGCGATTGTAGTACGCCCGGTTATAGAGACGATTCACTTCTCTACGCAGGGGTGCCAGTTCGGCGACGCTTTCCAGATAGGTCATACAGAGCTGCATCGGAAGCCATCGTTCGAGAAGCCCGCTCGGAAGCCCGAGAATCTGCCAGTTATCCGCCGCCAGGAGCTGGGCGATACGATCCGCGTCCGGAAGCCCGTGTTCTTTGTGTTCCAGAAGGTACCGGTGCTCTCGTCCGGCTCGCGCTACATAGAAGCGGTTGACCAACGCGTCCGCTTCGCAGATGTCGTCGCTTTTTGTCGGACCGATAAGAACCACACCGCGACGGGCCACCCGTTTCAGCTCCTCGATGATCGTGCCTCTTTTCTCATCCGTTACGTGTTCGAGAAAATCGCATCCAACGAGGAATTCAAAGCTCCCATCGACGTAGGGCAGGTTTTCCGCGTCGCACTTGTGGAACCAGGGGCGGTCTTCCCATTCGACGTCGGTCACGCTGACCGACGCATTTGGAAGGAGAGAGGGTAGAGGACTGCCTTTGCCTCCGACCTCTAAAACTGTGACTTCCCGGCTGCTGTCGCACATCACGTCCAGCACCTCCGCCGTGAGGCGGTATCGTTGGTACAAATCGAACGGCAGCGATTCCAGGTACTCCTCCCGGTCAAAAGGAATTGTCTCTATCTCAATCGTCTCAACCGGAATAGCGGTACCGCTGGATGCTGTAAGAGTGAGGACGTGGCCGCCGGTATGCAATTCGAATGGTTCCCATTCGTGAATCGATGTCTTCCCGGTGTCCGGCAGATGGCGGAGACGCAAGTCGTCGATTACCGCATCGGGATGGTTGTCACTTTGTAAGCGCAGGCGCAAACGGCATCGAACGGGTCTATTGCCTCGGTTTAATATATAGAGCGTGCTTTGTTCGCCGATCCATCGGAAGTTTGGTTTCTTCTTGGGCTTTGTTTCGATGTCGCCCCATCCACTGCGCGGAACGATGAATACGTCTCCATTTCGCTGCGGCGGAAAAACATCTTCCGCGTGCCCCGTCGGGAATTCCGGAAGATGGAATTCCCCGGAGTCGTCGCGAAGCCTCGCGCAGATTTCGAATGCATAGAATTCAGGTCCGAAACGCAGAACGACGTCGAAACCGTTGTCTTCAAATTGCTTTACCCAGAACGATGGCGGACGCTCGAAGACGTGAGTCGGTTCTGCTCCCGTAAACGAGCAAGGATCTGGAGTGCTCAAGAAAAGCAGTCCGTTCGGACGAAGGACACGTTTCCATTCCTTGATGGCGGCGAGCGGATGTTCGAGATGTTCCACCAAATCGAACGCGGATACGACGTCGAAAGAATCATCCGCAAAAGGCAGAGAGAAGGCGTCGCCCTGCAGTAGCCGATCCTTGACCGGAGGATGTTGGTGTAAAGCATACTCGCTGATATCGACTCCGATCGCATCGATGTCGAGTTTCTCAGCTTCCTCGATCAGGTAACCGTAAGCGCACCCGACCTCCAACCACTTGACCGGATCGTCGAGGTAGGATTTTGCTGTTTGAAGATGTTTCTCCCACGACGCATGAGCGTGCTCGTACCCCTCGGTGGGATAGCCGCTGCCTTCACCGTGGAAATACCCTTCACCGTATCGATCCGACAGCGTGCGAGAATCGCTGGGTCGTGTCATTACTGCTCCTCCCCAAAATGTAAAGAGTCTACGCGAACCGTGCGGGCCGGTGTGCCAGGGGGTCTCCAGGCGTAGTTATACATCAGTCCATCGGGGGACGGTAGGCGCACCCATGCGTACATAGATGGCAGTCATTTTTGAACTCAACGAATCGATGGTATTCGGGGGAGGTGAGATACGACAGCAGGCCCCCGTCAATATGGCCCAGTGGGGCGGAAAAGATACAACCTCGCAGATATCCACGAGAATCCACAAACAAGAAATCGTCCGATTGACAGGGGATCTTCAAGGCCGATCTGTCGGTGAAGAACGTATAAAGGTTTCGAAAATACTCCTCTGAATGCGGGAACAGAGTGCTGCCGTTTCGTTTTGCCTCGATCACCTGATCGATCAGGAACTGCAGATCCTTGAAGAAGGCTTCATCGTACCGCGCGTAGACCGGCCATTCGACGGATTCCGGCCGGTAAACGATATCGTACTCGTGATAGGCTTGGAGAGTTATGCTGTCCACGCCGATACTTTTGCAGCGATCGAGAATAGCCGGAATCTCATGGATATTGTGTCGGCTGATGACTGTCGCTACAAGCACGCGAGTTGGAGCACCTCGCCGGTCGCGTTCCGCCACAAAACGTTCGAGATTCGGCCAGAGACGTTCCACTCCGCGGGAGCCCATTAATTTCCGAAGAAGTCGATCGCTCACGGCGTCCAATGAGACCTGTAAAGAATCCAACTCGGCCTCAAGCACTTTCTTGGTGTTTTGTTCGTCCAGAAAGAAACCGCTGGTCCCGACAAATACCTCGTCGAATAGGTGCTTTGCGCGGTTCAAAATCTGAAAGAAATCACGATAGATGAACGGTTCCCCACCCGTAATGACCGTCTTTTTGACCCCGATTTCCGCTGCGGGTTCCAACACTTTCGTTTCAAACTCCTCTGCAGGGAGTTCCAGTTTCGGGGACGTGGCGTTCAACTCCGGCAGATAGCATTTTGGACAGGCAAAATTACATCGTTCGGTTACCTGAAGATGGAGGATTTCGGGCGGGCGTACCAGCGGAATCGTCGCGGCTTCCCTCCGCAGCGCTTCGTCGATTTCAGCGTTACGGTGCCATAGATCAGAAGGGTTCTCCGATCCGGGAAGCATCATGAGATAGATCGTCCTCTTCTTCGAATCTATTCGAGTTTCTAGATTGTCCCATTCTAGCGGTACGGGAATGGCAGTCGAAGTGTGGCAAATCAAAGAAAAATCGAGCGGGCGAAGCGTTGTCCGCTCCGCCCGCTCGATTCGTAGCAGGTCATTCATTCGCTCACTTTCGTGAAGCGAACAGGTTGTAGAAAAAGCCGATGATCACTCCACTGATAAACGCGTGGACGAATCCATAGGCCAGTGCGATGAATGCCCCTGAAATCGAAACGGTGTAACCGAGGTAGACTCGTCCCAGTTTCGACGTGAGCTCCATCGTCTCACCGTGCCACAGGATGAAGAACGTCAGAAGAAAAAGCGACAACCCCCAGAAGATTCCGAGGGACAAACCTAATGCAACAGGTTTCAGGCGGGTCTCCATTGTTCATTCCTTTCCGTCATGGGATACGACGGAACACTATATCACATCCTCTACTGAGACGACGACTCTTGTGTCTGTTCCGGCGTGGGAGATTCGTCTTCTTTCTCTTCCTGAAAATCCCAATCCGTGTCGAGAGCGACGAGTCCATGTTGGTGCCCTTCATCCTCGAGAATGTTGAACCGGATTGCTCGCTCCCAATGATCCACGGCTTGCGGGAATCCTTCGTAGTTGTTGTAGCAAAATGCGGAGACGGTGTAGTTGCCGGGCAGAAGGGGTAGGGAGGGGAAACGACATATTGCGCGGCCTCGTTCGCCCGCCTTAGGGAACCGAAGACGGATCTCCAGCGGATGCCAAAAGTGGTTCGAGCCGTGAATATACGCGCCTTCCGGACTGTGTAGTCCGATTCCGAAAACGACACCCGCAACGGGTTTGAGTACCTCGAAGCAGAGGTGGATTTCGCAGGGGTGTCCTCGTTTCCATTGATCCGTCCGTTGCCCCCCGCAGTAAAGATGACATTCCTCGATTCGAATCTCCCCGGATCCCCACCGGACTCCTTTTTTCTCACGCCGGTGCTCCTTCGTCTTCTTCCTCCCGGCATGGACCATTTCGAGATACTTATCGAGTATTTGATCGGGATGGCCTCGCTCCACGATCCGACCGTCTCCGACAAGAAGAACACGCGAACAGAAATGACGAACTGTTGAGAGGTCGTGGGATACCAGGATAATGGTCTTTCCACGCCGTTTGTATTCATTCATTCGTTCCAGACACTGATCGCGAAATTCGGCATCGCCGACGGCGAGCGCCTCGTCGACGACCAAAATGTCCGGATCCACGGCTGTTGCAATGGAAAACGCCAAACGCAGGACCATGCCTGTCGAGAAGGTCTTCAGCGGACGATGGATCACTGCCGTCAGACCGGAGAAATCCAGGATGTCCGGGAGAAGAGACTCGATCTCGTGGCGGGAGAAGCCCTGAAGCGCGCAGTTTAGATAGATGTTGTTCCAGCCCGAAAACTCGGGATGAAACCCGGTTCCGAGCTCCAATATGCCCGACACCCGGCCTGTGGTCTCCAAGAAGCCGGATGTAGGCTGGGTCACTCCCGAGAGGACGCGCAACAAAGTCGATTTTCCGGCTCCGTTCGGACCGACAATGCCCAGCGTGTCTCCTGGTTGGACCTCGAACGAGATGTCCTTCAATGCCCAAACGTCTGTTCGCAGCGGATGGGTACGTCCGAACACACGTTCAACGAAACGGTCGAGAGGCCGTCTATACAAGTGATAACATTTACTGATTTCCGACGCGACTACGGCTGATACCACCCTCGCACACCTCGCTCAAGAAAGATGCTGCTGAACA
Source organism: uncultured bacterium (assembly GCA_964612675.1). Lineage (GTDB taxonomy): Bacteria > Hinthialibacterota > Hinthialibacteria > Hinthialibacterales > JAKPRU01 > CAZTDD01. Next base: position 27,658 of record CAZTDD010000064.1, on the reverse strand, counting down.
AGCTACACTCTATCACGACTTTGTGTTACGGATCATGGTGTGTTCGAATGGGACATGGTACCCTCTTGACGTTTCCTGTGTAGTATGCGGCGGGTGGCGGCTTGTTCGGTTCAGTTGTTGAGTGAGCGGCTCATCGGGAGATTCGCCCTCCCACGAAGAGCCCGTGCTTCCTCAACTTGATGACAATGACGTTGGATAAGGCTATGACCGAGAGATTCATCAGCGGAAATGAGAGTAACGGCGAAGAAACGTTCCAAGCCACGCTTCGACCGAAGAAGCTGCGGGAGTTTATTGGCCAGGAACAGATCAAGACGACTCTTTCGATCGCTATGGAAGCCGCACTGCGTAGAGGGGAAGCGCTCGATCATGTGCTTATCGCCGGGCCGCCCGGACTCGGCAAGACGACTCTTGCTCATATCATCGCGAGCGAGATGAACGCCGGTCTCCGGACAACCTCCGGACCCGTTATCGAAAGGAAGGACGATCTGGCTGCTCTACTCACGGCAGACCTGAAGGAAGGAGACGTCCTCTTCATCGACGAAATTCACCGGCTCAATCGGGTCGTTGAGGAATGTCTGTATCCTGCCATGGAGGATTACTTCATCGACATTGTTCTGGGGGAAGGACCGCATGCGAAGACCATCAAAATCGACATCAACAAATTCACATTGGTGGGAGCGACTACTCGGTCAGGGCTTCTTACAGGTCCGCTTCGCGACCGTTTTGGGATTCAGCTCCGCCTCAGCTTTTACACGAAGGATGAAATTGCGGAGGTCATCCGGCGTTCCGCGAAGATATTGGGTGTGGAATGCGTTGAGGAGGGAGTCAATGAACTGGCCCAGCGATCCAGGGGAACGCCACGTGTTGCAAATCGGCTCCTCCGCAGAGTCCGCGATTATGCTCAAGTCCGCCACGATGGAGTGATTACCGAACCGGTGGCGCGCGAGGCACTCGAATTGCTCGAGGTCGACTCCCACGGCCTCGATAACATGGACCGTCAGATTCTCCTCACAATAATCGAGAAATTCGGCGGTGGTCCGGTGGGGATCAAGACGATCGGCGCTGCGTTAGGGGAAGATGAAGGAACCCTCGAAGAGGTCTATGAGCCTTACCTCATTCAACTCGGGTTCTTAAACCGAACGCCCGCCGGCCGTATGGCAACCGTCCGTGCGTACGAACATCTGGGGATCTCTCCAGGAACTACCGGTCCCCGTCAGCAGGACCTTCTCTCGGACCTGTGACATTCTTCCCTTCCACATCGCTCCGTCGCCAAACACTGACTCGTTGGCAAGCGAAATCGTAGGCTGGATTCGAAACGGGAATGCCGGGTAGAAAATTGGGACGCTCGAATTCCTTGACAAGGATGTATCCCGTCTCCTGTGACACCGGGAAGTGTTCCAGGTGTTCTCTCATCGATTCTGAGTTCTCGTATTGGTAGACGAACCATTCGGGATTCTGTTTCTCAAGCGTTTCACGATCCAATGTGTAGAAAACGTGAATGAAATACTTCTCGAATCGCATCGGAGGAGTGTGCCAAATCAATGGCTTTTGCATTGGAAGGCCCACCGTGCTACCCGGCGGTATCGTCTCATTGATCCATTGACCGATCCGGTTGCGATGTTCCGAGTCCATCGCCAGCGTTCCGATCGATTTGGCGCCTTGACCGACTACAAGCAGCAAAGCCACAACTACTAGCGAGGTGCGCGCTGCTGGCAAACGCAGGGATCGCAGCGCGGCTCGGCAGCCGAAGCCCGAAACGATAAACAAAGCGGGCAGGAGTGGAATCACGAACCTCGAATCTCCCATCAGCAAACCCACCAATAGGAAACAGACAAGGCAGCTAACTGAAAACAGAGTCCTTTGGATGATTCCCACAATAAACCCGATGACTAGACCTACAGTTGCGATGTACCCGAATGCGAATGGCAGGTCCTTTAGGACAGCCCCCAGCTTCGCCACCTGAGGGACACCGTATGCCCAGCCCGATCCTGAAGCATGTTCCAAATACAGGTCGCTGAAATTCTCCCACGAAAGAAAAACGTACGGATTGGTGAGAACGAACCCCGCAACAATCCCTGCCGCTGTATATGGCAGTGTACCCAAGAACAGCCTGCGGTTGAGCCGTAGGCGCAATAACGCCCACAGCAAACCCAGAATCAAGACGATACCACTGACCACAAAACTACCTACACTTAAACCGAAGGCAACACCCGAAAGTAGGGCAAGCCGACGCGTCTTTTTCGTGTCGTCTTCAATACCTTTGAGTACCCGATCCCAAAGGATCAGGCCAAGCAACGCCAGGAGCATGGAGTAGACATTCGGTTTGGAAATTCGGCTGTATGTGATTACTAAAGGAGATGCATACAAAAACAGCGTGGCCACGGCTCCAATGTCGCGTCCCCATCGCCTCGATGACCAGAGATATAGAATAATCCCCGCTAGGACAGCCGATAGAGCCCCGAGCAGCCGACAGAATGTGAAAACTGTTGAAAGCGCCTCCGGCTGTAGGAAATAGGCCTCGACTCCCGGCCGGAGCTGCGCCAAACCGGTTGCCATTGCAGTACCGAGAACGGCAGCCAGGGTATAATAGTAGCAACCTCCGTAACGGTACTCGTTCGGATCGAAATCCCCCTTCAAAGGGTTCATGTTCGCGAGTCCGCTGAGTGTCTGTTGTTCATCGGGATCGCTACTGCGAAGCAAGTAGGATCGCATACTGTTGAGCATCCCGATTGAGATCTCCTCGGGAGGTGCCTTGGCGGTAGGGGGAAAAGACTCTGTCGGAGGTTTCTCAGCGATTCGGGTGGCCGATGGACGGTCGACGTCCGAGTCCTCAGTCCAGGCGTACAGCTCCCGACGGGCCTGAACCATGCAGTCGGACAGCTCTCGGATTCGGTCTACATCGCCAAAAACCAGTAAGGATCTCTCACGATTCGGTGTACCCCAGTCAAGCGCTGTGAAACCGAATAGGCATCCCAAAACAATCAGAATCCACAAGACTGGGTCCCTTATCGGTTCGAAACGTATCACTCTGAATCCCTTTTCCCGCTTGTGCCGCGTCCTAACCTTCCGCTTCCGCGACAATGGAGACCTTTTGAGTACCTGGGTCTATGCTGATCTCTAAGATGTTGTCCCGTCCGCAGTTATCGCATTCCACGACAGTCTGCTGGTATTCTCCGTCTTCCGGGTTCACAGAGATCCTGTTCTTTGCGGTACATCCGCTGCACTCGAAGGTGGCTTTTCTCATTGGTCTTTCAGCCTACTTGACAGATCGAACCACATTATAAATGAAATCTCCTCCCCCGTCGCTGCTGGTGCCTTTGATGTGGCGTATCTGTAGCACGGTTTTTTTTGTTCCTCACGACTCCGCGATGATCATACGTCGGCGATTTCTATCATTATTCATTGATTGTTCTCGATTTGTGCAAGTTTGGTGAAGGCTTATTCTAGAATGAGATCCTCATCTGATTTGAACTGACCAACTTCGACCAACAAAGCATCTCGTATCATACACTACTGGTAAACCGATGGATTCCACCTTAACTATTTGATAAACTTCACCTTTCTGGTATGGTGATGGCCATGAACCTGGTTGAGGGTTCTTCAGATTTAGGAGCAGTCGATGAAGGAAGCGATCCGAGGACTCGTCTTTGTTGTTGTTTGGTTTTTGGTCTTCCTTGTGGTGCTTCCCTGGCTGTTTTTTCTCGCAGAGCAATCCACGCAAATTCAGCAATTTGAACAGAAAATCAAGGCATTTGAAGAGCAAATTCGGCATGCTATCGGCGGTGTCATGAGTACTATAGGGATCATTGTTGCGTTGGGAGGTGCGTTGATGCTGGCCGTCCGCGGAAGGGGGACGCCCGCACCCTTCAACCCGCCGCAGCGCTTCGTTGCGGGGGGATTGTACAAATGGTGCCGGAATCCTGTGATGCTAGCAAATGTAATCGCGTTGTTTGGTTACTCGGTCTATTTTGGTTCGTGGACGCTGTTGGTCTACGCTCTCCTTTTCTGGTTGGTCTCCCACCTGTTCATTCTGTTTTACGAGGAGCCGAATCTTTTGGATCGCTTCGGAGACGATTATCGTCGATACATGGAAACGACGCCTCGTTGGTGGCCTCGATTTGGCAGGCCCGATTCGGACGAAACTTGATCTTCGACAGCCCGATTTCCAGGCGGAATGGGATGCGCTGGCTCGCACTGATCCCGGCTTCTGTGTTTCTGGTCGCGTGGTGGGGATATGTCGACGCTCTGCCGTACGATCAACTTCCCTATGACGATAGTTATATCGCTCAACAGTATGCACGCTTTATACTTCCGACGGGGAAACTGACTTTTGACGGTATCCACTCCTCCTACGGAGCTACCAGCCCGCCGCATGTATTTCTGTTGGCCGTTACTCGGCAGATTATTGCCGATCCGGTATGGGCGGCCCGGACATTGGGGCTGATACTCCATGTGGTGTTTTTGATCTGTCTCTATCGACTCATCTCGGATCTGGGGTGTCGCAGAGTCGTAAGTGTAGTTGTTGCGTCCGTGGCGGCAGTATGCGGATTTCTGGTCGTCGACAGCCTGAACGGACTGGAAACCAGCCTCTTCCACGCTCTTTCCGTTGCTTTTCTGTGGGGGGCGCTGCGGATCCGAGAGCGGCAGCGAATCCCGCTTCTGGTTTTGCTGGGCTGGGCGCTTTCGTGGTGCCGTCCCGAGGGAATCCTGTTCGTTTTGGCGGGAACGCCTTATCTGCTTCACAACGCCCCCAATATGGGATTCCCCGGTAGACGCCGGTGGTTTCTCGCCGGTCTTCTACTTCTAGCCCCTCTGGTTGTTCTCATTGATCAACTGCGTCCGGGAGAAATCTCCTCCTGGCAACTGAAGATGGAGTTTTATGACGAGGTTTCCTGGCCGATCGAGGAGAAAATCGCCATCGCAGGAAAGGCGATCATGGCATTCCTCTACTACTTACGCTGGTTCCTGATCATTCCCGTTGTCGCGCTCGCGATTCGGATCGTGGCTTGGTTGCCCGGCCGGTTCAAATGCGGTGCCGGCGGGTGCCTGGCTGAGAATGCTGTGAATAAGAGAATGGACGGATGGGTCGTCTCTTGGGGAGTTACCTACGTTGGATTGTTTTATGTTGCATATGCGTGGTGTTTGCCCTCCTCGCTTGGGTATTTAGACTTTCGCTACCAGCATGTTTTGCTTCCATGGTTTTTCATTGCCACGGCCTGGGGGATCGAGTTCCTTTTGTCGTCAATCCGACAGGACAGTAGCCGACGGATCGCCTTGGGACTCCTGTTCATACCACTGCTAATGGGCTCTGCCATGACTTATGTGGGGAGTCGCATGGTCTATCTGAATTGTGTTCGCTCCGTCGGCAACGTGCTGGTTCCTTTGGCCGAGCGCATCGACGCAATGGCCGTACCGGGCGATACCGTTGCTGCACATGACGTGGGTGTGCTTGGGTATCATACGCGTCTTCCCGTACGGGACCTTGTTGGACTGACGGACCCCCGGGCACCGGAACGCCTTCACAACGAATTCGATTATCGAGAATTCGTTCTGGATTCAGGCCAGGGGTACCTTGTCATTCACCCCTCTTGGGACGATCTATACTTCCATATCAGACCGGAAAAGCCTGATGGCAGCTTTGAGTTCCTTTTTCGTTCGGATCCTGCGTTCGGGGACCGATACCATGTTTACCGGTTCGGTGGTTGAACAACTGGGATCGGTAGACGTTCCGTCCGTTTCCGTCAGTTAACCAGATGTGCTAGAGTAAGTCCCGAGGTTCCTCAGACCCGAAGACTTGACGATACGTAAGGTAGGTAGATCCGTTATGTCCGGCAAAGCGATTGTCGTCGTTATACTGGCGATCGTATTGATCGTAATCGGTATAATAGGTGGCTTGATCTATCAGGAGTGGAAGGAGTGGACCAGTCCGTGGGGCACACCGCAGGATGAAATCCTGATTGAAATTGAACGTGGGATGACGGCCCGCCAGATTGCTGAGCTTCTGGTTGAAAAGGGGATTCTGCAAGATACCACATTCTTTCTCATCATGGCGGATCTGCGGGGATTCGGTGGCGATTTGAAGGCCGGCGAATACATGATCCGAGGCGATCAGAGCCCCAATGACATAGTCCGAATGATCGATCATCATCAGATTTACAGGCATCCCATACTCTTCCGGGAAGGCATTACGCGTCACGAGATCGCCCAGATTTTGGAAGAGAACGCGATCTGCTCCGCGAGCGCTTTTTTGGAGATTACAGGCGGTGCCGCCGCCTTTCAGAACACGGGAATGAGGCCAAGCACTCCCACTGCCGAGGGGTTTCTTTTTCCCGATACATATTATTTAGAGAAGAATCTGGATCCGGGTCGGGTCAGAGACCGAATGCTCCGCAGGTTCAACGAGGTCTACGAAGAACTTCGGCAGGAGGTACCCGCTGATGAACGGTGGTGGGAGCGCGAAGAGGAGGGGAGTTTGCCTGCGTTGGTGACTTTGGCGTCGCTTGTCGAACGCGAGGCAAAACGTGACGAAGACAGGCCACTCGTGGCCTCGGTATTCCAAAATCGTTTGGAAAAGGGAATGAAACTCCAGTCCGACGCAACGATCCGCTATATCATCGATGACTGGACCAATCCTCTCAAAACCAGCGACTTTGATATCGATGATCCTTATAACACATTCAAATATAAGGGCTTACCGCCCACTCCCATCTGTAATCCCGGCGCCGCATCGTTGAAAGCAGCGATGAACCCTGCCGACACCGACTACCTCTACTTTATGGCAACGGGCGAGGGAGAAACGGAGTTTTCGAAGAGTCTGAAGGAGCACAATTCGATCAGGAACCGTGTGAGGCGTGAGCGGCGGGAACGAACCAATTAGGGATCTTTCCTCCGCTCTCATAATCTTGGTCGGGAGGGCTGACTTTTAGCCTCGAAACTCTGTCTCTCTTATGAAACGGAGGCTCTCCGGGTTCTCATGTCAGCATTCTCAAGAGGTTTTGGATTGTCTAAGGCGAACTGGTATACTGAATCCAGATCCCTCCTTTAGCGACACTCATCTGCATTCATCGCGTTGCTTAAGTCGGCAAAAGGAGACAAAATCTCCCATTCCTGCCTGTTTTCGGCTGGAAGCGGAACGATTTTGTTAATTCTACGGAACTCTAGGGGTCGAGAAATCGTAGTTACCTAATGAATACATTCGTGTTCTTGTGCGTATAACAAGAAGAGGCGTAGGCCTCTAGTGTGTTCCGTGTATCAAAACGTCGGAGTCCAATTGAGGATTGAACAGAATGGCAAGTCGATCCGGGAGAGTTCAAGGAGGTGGATCGGTGAAGAAACACAACCCACATTTGTGGATGGGGCTCATTGCATTCGTCTTATCTGTCGGCCTTTTCATGTCGGGCTGTGGATTCTTCGGGGGCGGCAAAGAGCAGGGCGGACGCGGTACCGCCCAGGCGGCAGGACCGAAAAAGCCTGAGAAGCCTAAGTTTAAGATCCCCGTAACCGCTCAAGTTCTCCATCGCGGGCCGATGAATGCCTATCTCCAGGCCGTCGGCACGATCCGGCCTCTGAAGGAAATCGAAGTTAAATCGGAGGCGAGCGGTCGCATCTACTTTCAGAAGCGTTGGGAAGACGGCGATTATGTAGACGCCGGTACACTCCTCGCCAGAATCGATGACACCGAAATCCAGCTGGACATCGAGGAAGCCGAACGGGCTCTGGAACTGGCTCAACAGGCTTTGATTCCGGCGGAAGCCTCCATGAAACGGATGCAGAAAGAAGAAGAGTTCTGCAAAAAAATGTTTGAGCGTGGAGCCTATTCGGAAGTCCAGTACGAACAGGCCCGACTTCAGCGAATACAGTCCGAAAGCACTTACAAGCAGGCTCTCAATACCGTCGAATCGAGAAAAACCAGCATCGAGAAACTGAAGAAACAACTCGAAAAGACGGACATTATCGCACCGTGGCCCGGTATCCTGCTTCCGGCTCAACAGCCGCAGGCCGGGCAAGCGAGCGCTCAAGAGACCGACCTGACACTGCTGGAGGGTACGCTGGTAGGGGCCGGGCAAACAGTGCTTCGTCTCGCCGACATCCGCAAGGTCGTTGTTGAACTGGATGTGCCCGCCAAAGACATCGACTTTGTCGATCTGGGACAGGACGTTGAACTGGATGTTTATTCCAAGAGCGGTCGTGAGTATATGGGCGTGGTCCAGGATATCTCGTCTACACTCAATCCAACCACCCGGACATATACCGTAAAGGTGAACGTCGACAACCCACTCGGGGAACTGCGTCCGGGCATGTTCTCCAAAGCGAGAATTATCACGGAAACGAAGCACGACGCGATCAGCATCCCCCGCGAATTGGTCATGTTGCGGAACAATAAGCACATCGTATTCGTTGCGAAGGAACAGCCTCAGGAGTCGGAAGTGGAGAGCGCCACGGACACAGTTTCCTCAGCGACTCAGATCGCCGCGGCCACAGGGGGGATGCCGCTACCACAGACAGGCGATACACCGGATCCCCTGACACCGCCAGACACGGTCGAATCTGCGACCGGCGCAATCGCAGCCGGGAATCCGGAGCCTGCAACCGGTGAAGAGGAGATCGAAGAGTTTTATGAGGAAGACACCGGCCCGGATGCGATGATCGCGGAACAGCGTGAGGTGATTCTCGGGATCGAAAACCGCGAAGAAGTGGAGATTGTCGAAGGACTCGGCGAAGGAGATCGTCTTGTCATCCTGGGATATGAGACTCTTACAGACGGTGTTGAAGTAAATGTCTCGATGCGCGAAGACGAAGAATCCGAGGGCGACGAGACTGTCGATCTCTGATTTGGGGAGGGTCCGTGGATGAGCAGCAGCGACGTGCCATTGAGAATTGAGTGTCGGGACATCACAAAAGTCTACCCGGACGGGAAAAAAGCTCTGAACGGGATTCATTTGGTTATCGAAGAAGGTCTTTTCGGTCTGCTAGGCCCCAACGGTGCCGGCAAAACGACACTGATGGAGATCATGACTTTGCTGCTTGCTCCGACTTCGGGACAACTCGAAATCTGCGGATTCAACAGCCGCCACGACGAAAAGAAGATTCGATCTCTCTTGGGGTACCTTCCACAATTCTTCGGTCATTACAGGGAACTCACGGCAGAAGAGTTCCTTGTCTATATCGGGCGTTTACACAACTTGAACGGAAAGAGCGCACGCAGTCGCGCTCGCGATCTTCTCCACATGGTACGGCTTGACGACGTACGCAACCGTCGATTATCGACTTTCTCCGGAGGAATGCTGCGCCGCGTTGGAGTTGCTCAAGCGTTGATGGGCGACCCGAAAGTATTGATTGTGGACGAGCCGACCGCAGGATTGGATCCGGAAGAACGAGTTCATTTCCGAAACGATTTGTTCGAATTGGGAGAAGACCGCATTGTAATCCTCTCCACGCATATCGTTGGCGATGTTGAGGAAACCTGTTCTCGGATGGCTGTTATTTCAGACGGTGAGGTCTCCTATGTGGGTTCTCCCGCCGAGTTTATTTCTCCGGCGGAAGGATTCGTATGGGAGTTTGACGGGGGCAGCGAGGATTTGGATGCGCTTATGAACGAACCGAATCTTGTTCAGGTTCGAGAAGCACAGAGCGGTCTCCAGTTCCGGGTTGTTTCTTCCTATGCGCCGCGTTCGAGCGCTCGTCCGGTACAGCCGACTCTTGAAGATGCGTACGTGTACTTTGTGAATCCCAGGGAAGCGGCATAACAGTTCGATAAATTCCATCGAACAGTCGGAACAAATGGCTATTCGACAAGTGTTTCACGTTATCTGGTCTCTCCTCCGAGCGGCACCTGGTTTTCTGGTCCGTCTTCCGGCCAATGTGTTTTGGCATTGGCCCAGAGTGTCGGTGCGTAAAACATGGCTGGGCGTATGCGCTCTTATCCGCGGCACGCGTTACGCAGCGCAGTGGTTTTGGCGTACCTCCAGATATTACGGGGCGCTTTTCCTCCATACCTCACGGCGTCTACTTCGACTGGAAGGCTACCTGGCTCTGTCGGCGATTATCATTCTAATGGCGCTTCAGTTCAATCAACCTTCGATGAAGGGTGGACATGAAATCCTCGGATTCTATTATCCCATTTTTACGATAGCGATGATTCTTTTCGGAATGAATCTGCTCCCACGGGAACGCGACGAGAATACGCTGGAGATTCTCTGGAGCCAGCCGTTTTCGCGCGGTGGGTTGGTATTGGTACAGGCATTTACACTCACAATCTGGTGCGCGGTTCTAATGGGGCTGTTGTACGCGGTTTTTGGCCGATTTCTATCCAGTGACTATTTCCCGTTTTGGGTTGCTTTATACGCTCTGACCACCGCTTTTGCCGTTCTTTTAATTACGGTTTTGATCTCGACATTCTGTCGTAACGCGATCTCTACGGGTATCGTGGCCGCTCTTGTATTTGGAATTCACTACTTCTGGTTCAGGGATCTCGGCCCGATCAACTTGTATTACAACCCGATACCGCAGGCGCAGCAGATCATTCGCACTCCAGATGTCCCGTTGATGTCGGCTGTGATAAACCGGGTTTTTGTTTTTGTCCTATTGGGATTTGTTTACGACTATTTATTACGCCGGTTGCGAAATAGTTCGCCCTGGTTCACATAAACGCGAAACACCTCGTAAAGGTATGGTGAGATGTACGATAACCAATCCGATTCGACCGAAAAAAACGGGCGAACCATCAGCAGTTTCTCGGTGAACTATCCGGTCACGGTAACAATGTTCTTTTTAGGCGTGATCCTGCTCGGGTGGATCTCCGTAACGAATTTGCCGACGAATCTCTTCCCCGACCTTCGAGTTCCCCGGGTGACAATTGCCGCAGATACTCCGGGCCTGTCCCCCGAGGAGGTCGAGCGTGAGGTCTGCGAACGATACGAGTCCTTTCTAACGACGCTCAACGGCGTGGAACACGTGACCAGTGTGTCTCGGGCGGACGCCGGGATGGTACAGGTCGACTTCGCCTGGGGCACCGACATGGACTTCGCCATTCTGGAGGTGAAGAAGTCCATTGGCTTCTTTGCCATCGACGCGTTGGCGGAACCCGCCAGTGTTATGCGGTACGACCCCAACCAGCTTCCTGTGGTTACATTGGCCTTATCCGGAGACCGTGAACTTGATTACTTATACCTTCTTGCCTATCGCCGGCTTGGACCCGACCTGGAGCGGATCGACGGTGTAGCGCGAGCTGAGATTACCGGAGGATTGATTCCGGAAGTTCGTTGTCGTCTGATCCCCGAACTTGTCACTTTTTACAACCTGAGTGCCGAACAAGTTTGCCAGGCATTGGCCCAGGCTAATGTCAGCGCATCCGGCGGATGGGTCGAGGAGGGAAACAGGCGGTACCTGATCCGCGCCGTCGGTGAACTCGAAGATATCGAACAGATTCGGGGTGTTGTTGTCGGGTATAGCGATAGCGTTCCGATCTATCTGCGCGATCTCGGCGACGTCCGTTGGGATTTCCAGGAGCCAAAGAACATGGTCCGGTTCGATGGGAAGCCGGCGGTCGGTATGGCTCTGTACAAAGAATCGGGTTCGAACACCGTCGAGGTAGTGAACCGAGTCAAAGAATTTCTTGAAAGCAGCAAACGAACGTTACCGAAAGATACAGGCCTTGATGTTGCTTACGATCAATCCGTTTTTATCAAGCGTTCGATCACCGAGGTGAAGTCGACCGCGCTTCAAGGCGGCGTCCTGGCGATCATCATTCTTCTATTGTTCTTGCGGCACGTGCGTTCCACGATCATCGTCGGCTTGTCCATTCCTGTTTCAATTATCGCAACGTTCAATCTGATGTACTTCATGGATCTGTCGTTGAATATCATGACATTGGGCGGTCTGGCATTGGGTGCGGGGATGCTTGTGGATAATGCGATTGTCGTCCTGGAAAACATCTTCCGGCACAGACAAATCGGCAAGAAAGCGATGCAAGCCGCAAGTGAAGGGGCGCATGAGGTAACCGCCGCTATCAGTGCCTCCACCTTGACCACCGTCGTTGTGTTTGTACCGATCGTGTTTCTCGGGGGAGTTACGGCTCAACTGTTCAAGGAACAAGCGCTCACCGTTGTATTTTCGCTGCTCACATCGCTGGTCGTTGCCCTCGTCATGATTCCCGCGCTGGCCTCGCGTTTCGTGCGAGGCGTACCGCGGTCGGCGGGAGCTCAGTACCACGCTTACGGTTCCTGTCTGCGGTGGATGTTGCGGCACCGTTTCTTCACTGTTTTTCTGACTGTCGTCATTGTGGCGGGAACGATACCGGTTGCCATGAATATTAAGCGTGAATTTATCCCGCAGGCCGCCGAGAAGCAATTTATCGCAAAACTCCGAATGCCGCCTGGAACCGAGTTGGAAGTGACCGACCGCTCGGTTACCGCAGTCGAAGGCTGGCTCAAAGAGATGGGATCGGATGTTCAGCATGTGTATGCTCGTATTGGTGAAGGACCCGAAAGGCTGGCGGGCGCAGAACAAGAGCCGGAAGGGCCGCACACCGCCGAGCTTCTTGTGACGCTGAATCCCGATGGATTGCTCACCGTACCCAAAGCCACCGCTTTGCTGGATCGGAAGATCTCCCAGATTCATGGACTCAACGTCAGCTACCTTCTTTCACAGAGCTCTCTCTCATCGCTGATCGGCAGCGAACAGGCTGCCATCGTAATCGAAGTAAAGGGCCGCAGCCTGGATGTGTTAGCGGATATCACGCAGCAGATATATCAGCGTCTCGGTGGTTTACCCGAACTGACCAATGTGCGCACCAATATCCTCGAGGGCAATCCCGAGGTGGATCTAATTCCGGATCGAACGTTGATGGCGAGTTTGGATTTGTCACCGCAGAACGTGATTACTCTCATCGGCAACCATCTGCGGGGGCAGGTTGCCACAACGATCCAAGACATCGATCAGGCGAAGGATATTCGAGTCCAGTTGGGGCGGGACGAACAAACCCTGGCCGAGCTGGAAGATATCTTTGTCCCCGTACCGGGTGCTTCCAAGGCGGTTCGGTTGGCAGAATTGGTTGATATACAGATTGAACCCGGCCCCAAAGAGATCGTCCATAAAGACCAGGAACGCGTTGCCCAGATTTTCTCCGACTTGGCGGAAGGCTCGAAACTTTCCGATGCCGTCACAGCCGTCCGCGAGCGTCTTGCCACGATCAATCTGCCGGAGAATTATTACGTTCGGCTCGGCGGAGAAGAGGAACGAAGACAGCAGTCGTTCGAAAGCTTGCGTTTTGCTCTGATTCTCGCCTTGATTTTAGTCTATATGGTCATGGCGTCGTTGTTTGAATCGCTTATCCACCCATTCGTCATCATGTTTTCCCTGCCGCTCGCTGCTATTGGGGTTATTTGGGCTTTTTATTTCACCGGCCAAACACTCAACATGATGGGATATATCGGCATCATCATGCTTGCAGGCATTGTGGTCAACAACGCGATTGTGCTGGTGGATTATGTGAATCGTTTGCGTCGTACGGGTGGGCAGAGCACGGTCGATGCGATTGTACAAGGAACGCAGCGACGTATGCGCCCGATCCTGATGACTACCATGACCACCATTTTGGCCTTGACTCCATTAGCACTGGGATTCGGAGAAGGAGCGGAGATTCGTGCTCCGATGGCGATTGCGGTGATCGGTGGATTGGTCTCATCGACCCTTCTTACCCTGATATTTATTCCCGTGCTGTACAGCATCGTAAATGACATTACGGAGTTCTTCGGCCGTATCTTTGGCGGTAAGGACGAAGATTTCGATGAGGCCGACTTCGAGGCCGATACAAGAGGCGTTTCATGATTCGGCAGGCCCTTTCCGTTGCTTCAACCGAGTCGCGTATGGCGCGTCGAACCTGGCGGTTCTGGCTGACTCTCGGATTGCTGGCGGCGATTCTGTATTTTGCCTGGAAAGATCATGTTCGTTTTGTGGAACATGACATGTACTTGGCCCCCGACCATTCATTCGGGAATCGTGCATACTCCGTCCGAACCGGCGACAGAGGCTGGTCACACAGAGAGGTTTTCAATTACTCGGCTTCCCTGACTCTGGCCGCAATATGGCTGGGTGCTGTCGCAATTGCCCTGGAATCATGTGGACGGCTACGTCGCACCGGTATGGACAAGATCCTGTTCCCACGTCCGTTTGGAACAATGAGTTTCGTGTTGGGCCAGTATCTAGGAGTGTTGCTTGTGATGGTCCCTTTGGCCGCGCTTCCCTGGCTCGGCTTCGGCCTGCTTCAAGAAACATACGGGCACGCGAACGTCGTATGGCAACCGTTTATTCTGTGTTATCTCCTTCTGGTTTTGCCTGTTCTGCTCACGCTTGCTGCCATGGCGTTATGGGTGCGGCTCGTATTTAAGCACGATATTGTAGCCATAGTTTTCATGCTGGTATTGATCGGTGCTTTCTCGTTTTTCGGGCGTGAAATCACGGATACGTTGTCCGTAAACTATTACGCCTTGAGGAATAGTTCGCCGGCGCTGGGGGCCGTCATTGATATGAGCCGCCAACCGAAAGCTCTTGGCGTATTGGCGGCTTTCACAATTACGTTTCTTCTTCTTGCGCCGTTTCATCTCCGGCGTCAAGAACCGCAGCGGCGGATCTTGCGCCGTCGTGGATACCGATGGTTTACAACGCCGACGTTTCTGCGATGGATTTCCGACTTGAAAATGGACCGAAATCTACCGGTCTTGCTGAAACTGAGCGCTTTTCTTTGTGTTTTGACAGTCGGCGGTGGAGCGGTTTACGGCTATTTGCAGATTCAGGAGCGAGAGCAAACGTGGGAAGCCATTGGCGAAGCGGTCAATGCACTTGAGAAGAATCCGCCGCCGAAGACACCTATGGATGTTCTCTCCTATGACACGAACGTGGATTTCGATTTTGGCAGGAATCGGTTGGCTTGTACGTCGGATGTTCATCTTCGATCCGCGACAGATGATCTCAGCGTTCTTCGCTTCAGCCTGAATCGAGAACAGACTATACAAGAGTTGACGGGTCCCGACGGCGAACTCGAGTATGAACGACAAGCCCACCTGCTCACTATCTCTCTCCCTGAACCGCTGGAAAAAGGACAAGAATATGAATTCCGATTGGTGACGGACGGCAAAGTCGGATCCCGGTATGGGGGGGCGCAACCGATTTATCGGGAGAAAGGATGGATCGAGTACGGCAAATGGTGGTACCCGGTTGTGTACATTCCCGAGATCAAGGTCGAGAAATACAACCGCACTGAAAGGCACGCGACAGGAAGACCGGACCTTTTCGATGCCACTGTGACCGCGACGATCCCGAAAGAGACGGAATTGGTCTTTCCCGGGATGGAGTTGGCTCGCGAGGATCTCGGCGTATCGCACAGAATGACATATCGAACGGCCAACCCGCTGCACGGCATCGATTTGCTATGGGGGAGATACGACCTGGTCGACGAGGATTTTTCCGGTCTGCCGTGTCGGTTTTATCATCTGCCCGGACATCAATATCAGGCATTGGTTTGTCTGGAAGAGTTAAGAGACAGCCAGGAGGAGATGTACGAGAAACTCGGCCCTGTTCCACTTCCTCGTCTGACTTTCTGTGAGATTCCCATGCATAGCCATTATTACCCCCAGGATAAAATGCCCGGGATTTTCACGGTGAATGAAAGCGAGTTAGCCATACTTCACGAGGGTATCTGGGCTTTGGATCGATATGATACGAAGCCCAGCGAAGTTGATTTCTATGAGCGCTTGCAGCCGACGGTCCATTTTCTGAACTGGAATTACCGGGAGTTTCTCGTCGACACCTATTTCGGTGGCAGTTTTCGAGCGGCGGGGCCGTACGGTTTTTGGCTGGATGCTCACCTTTCTCGCTATATAGAGCGACTGTTTGATCCCAATGAATGGAGTCGCCGGAGGCAACTGAATTACGATGTGGGGGCTCAGGCAAACTTGCTTGCATCGTCTGTTGCTCGCCCACTGTTGGAAAACTGGAAAGAGAATCCCGGTCAGCAACCTGTCCGCGTGCGTTCCGAAGGAATCTACCGCATGCTACACCATCTTCTGGACGACGAAGGGTGGTGGAAGCTGATGCGCCGCTTACTTCAGGAGTATCGGTTCAAAGATGTTACCCACGAAGACTTCATACGACTGGCCAACGAAGTGTACGGGGAACCGCTTGATTGGTTCTTCGAACAATGGTTGTACGGCGACGTTCTTCCTCGTTACGAAATCACATCGGCTGAAGCGACCCTAATGAGGCTGCCGGGCGAATTGCGGGTGAAATACGACGTGAAGGTGACTGTGAAGAATCACGGCACCGGGAAAATGGCCGTTCCTATTTATATTAATACAGACCGGGACCATGTCATCCGGGATTTGTGGCTGGACGGCGGTGAGGAAAATACGCTTTCCATGATGGTCCCGCATCGGCCCTTATTTGCAGCTGTGGACCCGGAAAACTGGGTTCTACAGGAAGTATTCTATGACGAAAACACCAAATCCCGAGGACATTCCGAGAAGAAGTTCTTCATCATCCAACCGAAAGACCTGGAAGAAGCCGGCAAAGAACGACTGACCGCAACGGCGGAGGGAGATGGAGCCGAATGAATTTCCCCGAGATCGCGGTGAGACGTCCCATTACAACCACGATGCTGTTCGCAGGTATCGTGCTGCTGGGCTGTATTTCTTTTACACGCCTGCCGATCCAATTCGTTCCCGATATGAATCCCCCGATGATGGGATGCTTCTGTTATTACCGTCGGCCGCTCGGGACCGAAGAGATGGAGCGGCGTATCATTATTCCCATTGAGTCGATGATCGCCCAGCTTCCCAGTGTGCAGGAGATTTGGGCTTACGGGGGTACGAATCGCTGTTTCTTTCCCATCCGTTTTTCTTTTGGAACCGATGTTCGATACAGGGTGGTGGAACTTCAGGAGCAGCTCGATCGGTTTCGAAGGACGTTTCCCAAGCAGTCGATGTTCTGCGAGGCCTTTCCTTTCGATAATTCGTGGGCCAATAGACAAGTCATGCGGATCGCTCTCCGTGGGCCGGAGAGCGATCCATACCTGGAAGTGATCAACCTGCAAAAAGTCGAGCAAAAGCTCGGAGAGATCCAAGGAGTCTCTCAGGTCGAAATGTGGGGTGGCCGCGAAGAGATTATTGAAGTCGCTGTCAGCCAGGACCGAATGCAGGAATTTAACAGCCCGCTTTATCAGATCCTCTCACAAGTAAGGACATATGCAGCCGAGCCGGTTTTTCTCGGGAAGGTCTATGAACGTGGAGTGGCGCATTATGTCCGTATGCAAGGTCAATTCCAGCATACGCATGAATTGGAAGATGTGATTGTCCGTCAAACCGGCAACTTGACTCTTGGCGATCTCGCACAAGTTCAAGAGATGCGTCTCAATCGCCACTGGCTCTCCCGTGTGGACGGTGGTCCCGCCGTCAATATGAACATTCAGAAGGATTCACTGACCAATGTCATCGTTTTATCGCAACGTGTACGGAAGAGTCTCGATAGGATCGAAAAAGACTTACCGCCCGGGTACGAGTTCAGTGTCGTTAGCGATATGTCGGAGCTGATCCTCGATGCGATCAAAGGATTGACCAAACTGGCGGTGATCGGCATCACACTTGCGCTGGTTGTCATTTTCCTATTTGTCCACGATCTGAGGATAACGGCAACGATTGGGCTCGTGATTCCTATCTCCGTGATTGCGACGTTTAACCTGATGTATTTCGGCGATTTGACCATCAACATCGTCTCGTTGGTGGGGCTGGCGGTCGGTATCGGCAGCCTTGTCGATAACGGGATCGTTGTGTTGGAAAATATCGTGCGTCATCACGAGCGTGGCCTTCCCGCCGATCAAGCCTCCATTCGGGGAGCTGGGGAGGTCAGTCGTGCTATTTTCGGTTTAACCATTACCAACGTCGTTGTGTTTTTGCCGGTGGTATTTATTGAAGACTGGATTCGGATCATTTTTCGCGAAGGCGCGTTTGCGATGATTTTCCCTATGGCTGTATCGGCGCTGGTTGCCTTGTTATTGGTGCCGATGTTGACCGCGCGCATTCTTACCTTCAGCCGTCGCGAGCGACGCGGAAATCTAAAAAAGCGTCTTCTATCATGGGGACCGATTGCATCGATTGCAGAGGGACTCGGGCGTTTTCCGCGTCCGACCATGGCGGGAACCAGACGCTTTTACGGTGCAATGCTCAAATCCTGTTTGCGTCACCGTGTGCGTCTCGCTATCGGTATTGCGCTCGTGATCGCCTACACCTATGCATACAACATGCGTCAAATCGGACTGGAAGGAATGAAAGACCCCGAAGATGCAGATGAAATCCCAGTCTATGTCATCACTCCCGAAGGAACAAAACAGGACTTCACGATTAATGTCTGCGCGAAAGTCGAGCAAATCATCAAAGAGAATGTCCCCGAGGTCAACCATATTCGCACGTGGGTTCACGATGATGATGCTCGGATCTATGTCGAACTGGTCGACCGCAGCAAACGCGATCGAGAAGTACCCGAAATCAAAGAGGCGATGCGCCCGTTCTTCGAAGAGGTGCCGGAAGCGGAAGTGACGTTCGATGCGTGGAGGCGGTATCAGCGGGAAGAGAACCCGTCGCCGATCATCCGAGGCGGGGGCGGTGTGATTGAGATCCAGGGGCCGGAGCAGGCTCAGCTGAATAGACTGGTGGACGAGTTGACACCCCTGATCGAGCAAGTCCCTGGAGTGATTGATGTCGGGGGAGATATGGAACGCGGTCCGATGGAAATGCATTTCCGGCTGGACCGCGATACGGCCGCTCTGTTGCAAGTCACTCCGCAAAGTATCGCATGGCATCTTCAATCCGCGCAGCGGCGAGGGGATTTTACTTCCATTAACCTGCAGCGGGAAGAAGAGGAAATCGAGATCGTTTTTCAGCAAGTAACCGAGGAACGAGAGACTGCTGAAATGGACGAGTATAGCGGCGGTTTGCTGCTGAACGAAATGCAGCGGATTCCTATATTCGCTCCCACGTTGATGACAACCGTTCCCCTGGAGGATCTTGGCAGCTTCGAGCAGGTCCGTGCGCCCGGACGTATTCAGCGTCAGAACCAATGCCGCATTATTCATCTCCGCTATAGTCTCGTCCCAACGGCGAAGTTCCACGAGGTCGAACGAGTCGTCAAGACTATAGTCGAGAACTATCCGTTACCCGCGGGATTCACGATGAAAATGGGGGGGAGCAGCCGCGAGTTCATGGAAATGATGAACTCCGTCAAGATGGTCGTTTGGGTTTCAATTCTTTTGGTGTATATGGTTTTGGCGGCGATTCTTGAGTCTTTTACGACGCCGTTCGTCATCTTGTTCAGTCTACCTCTGGCGTTTGTGGGCATTGTCTGGGCTTTGATTCTCACAGAGACAACGTTCGATCCGCTGGCCGGGTTCGGCGCGATTTTCCTGGTCGGTGTACTTCCCAACAGCCCATTGATCCTTCTGCACTTTGTGCAAGTGATGCGGCGTGAACGGTTTTTCCCGCGTGAACGCGCGATGATGATCGCCGGCTACAGTCGTTTGCGGCCCATTCTGATGACGGTCGGTACGACCGTTCTCGGACTGTTCCCGATGGCGTTTGAAACGACCGATAACGCCACGTGGGTGCCATTCGCAAGGGTCGTAATCGGGGGGCTGTTAACATCGACAATTCTAACATTGCTGATTGTTCCCGGCGTCTATTTCGGTGTCGAAGATCTCGCAAAGTTGCTGCAGCGTGGGTATCGCTGGATCGCGAGTTGGCGTTGGGTGTTTCTTTTCTGGAGCAAACGGAAACGCGCCGAGGTCCGAGAACGGCTTACAGTTTATCGCCGAAAACCGCCTGCGGATGAACCTTTGGTAATTCATACGAAGAACCTGACTCGAATCTATACTCCCCCGGTCTTGGAACGTTTCAGGGCATTTGCCAAGCGATTCTTCCAATGGGGGCCTGCAGGTTCCGCCGTGGTTGGTCTTCTTCCTCAGGACCGTCCCAGGATCGGTACCTCATCGTTGCGCCGTGAAGCAAGGGGCGCTCTGGCCCGGAAGAAGGCTTTGGCGGGTATCGAACTTGAAATCGGTGCAGGTATGTTCGGTCTTCTCGGACCGAACGGCGCCGGGAAAACCACGTTGCTTCGCATGCTCGCGGGTGTCGATCAACCCACGCGAGGGCACATCTCCGTTCTGGGATACGATTACGCACGCAGGCTCAAGCACGTTCGAAAGCACATCGGATATTTGCCTCAGAATTTCGGTGTCTACAGCAAACTGCCGGCTGACAAATACCTCGATTACCTTGCTCTTCTGAAAGGAATCAAGGAGAAGCCGGAGCGCCGCAAGGCCATAGCTCATGCGCTCGAAATGGTCAATCTCACGGATGCCCGCGATATCCCAGTCGGTCAATTCTCCGGTGGAATGATGCGACGTGTAGGCTTGGCTCAGATCTTCCTGCGCCCGCCCAAGGTTTTGATTGTCGATGAACCCACGGCCGGCCTCGATCCGCTCGAACGAATTCGTTTCCGCAACCTCCTATCCCAGATGGCGACCGATCGGATTGTCATACTATCGACGCACATTGTCGAAGACGTGGCTCATTCGTGCAGGCGGCTCGGTGTACTACAGGATGGAGAAATCTCGTTCATAGGCGACACCGACGACCTGATCAAATCTGCGCAAGGAGAAGTCTGGGAATTGACTGTAACCGATGAGAAGATCTGGCAGGATATCCATGCGATCAACGCCTTGGCGTTTCGAGATGCGGAGATTGAAGACGATAAAACTCGGCAGATTATTCAGGAAGGGTTTCAAATCGTGAGTCAGCTGCAAACGGCTCGAGGGGTCCGAATGCGGATGGTGTCGAAGACTCGTCCGCATGAACGTGCCGTGAATGTGCCGCCGACTTTGGAGGATGCCTATATTCTCCATACCGCGTCCCGCCGGTCTCGGGAGGTCGGAGGCGAGGCGCATTCGTAAAGAGGGGTAGTGGTTCATACACAGCAGACTACCAATATCATTGTTTCTCTATGGCTGTTTCGAGAGCGTTTGGTTCTCATTCATTATTGTTGCAGAGGTGTCTTTATGAGGTTATCAGCACGAACATGCGTTAGTCTTCTTGTTCTTCTTGTGGCAGGTCCTTTGATTGGTTTTGCTGCACAGCCCTCGGGTGAACCCGCTGCGCCACCCGCGCTTCAAGTTCCCAATGAGGCAAAGACAGTCCCCGCACCTACACCCACCCCGGATGTGAGTTTGAGCCTCAGTGCGGCGATCGATGTGGCGTTGGAGAATAATCCGGACATGCGCGCAACTCGCGAGGCGTTAGAAGCCTCGGAGGCAAACTTCGATCTGGCTCATTCTCCATACCGTTCCTTGGTCGATCTCGGGGCGGATGCGTCCGCGCGGTATATGGCCATTCACGAAATTGCTGGCGGAGTGATCCTAAATCCCACACGATCCGCGCAAGAAGGTCGTCCCGTGTATGATTACGTGGGGCGCCACGGCAGTCGGCATGAGGATCACGAAGAAGTCGGATTCAATCAGACGATTTCGAAGACTTTTCGCAATGCGACACGGCTTGATCTGACCACCACCGAAAGGTTGGAACAAGACAGTGTACGCTATTACGATGACGATGAAGATCAGGACCACGATTTACAGAGTTCGGTGCAGGTGAGCTACACAATACCTTTGAACTCCCGCGAACGGGTACGCATACGTACGACTCTTGATAACGCGGAACTCGGATACGAACAGGCCCTCAACAGCCTGTATCAGCAACGCGAACAAGTGATTTACAGTGTCAATACGAATTATTGGAACCTGAAATACTCGGAGCAGAATCTGGCGATCCAGAAAGATTATCTGGCTCAGGCGCAACGGACTTATGAATCGTTTAATGTCAAATTGGAATATGGATTCGCTTCAGAATTTGAAGTAAAACAATCCCGGGTGGCCATGCGCCGAATCGAGTCCAACCTTGTCGGTCTTCGGTCAAGACTTCGCAACGACTATGAGAGTTTCAATATCCTTCTTGGGATGCCGTTGGATTATCGAACCGAACTGACAGATGAACTCGTCGTACCTGAGATTGAACGATCCAAAGAAGAGTATGTTGAATTGGCTCTGGATACGAATCTACAATTAAAGAACATGCGTCTATCTATCGAGGAGTCCGAGAATAGTCTTGCTCTTACGCGGCTTGGCCAACAGCCGAATATTTCGCTGGGGACAAGTTACATGCGAGATGACGGGGGAGACGCCGTTGCAAACGTCTCGTTCAATTTCAGCTGGCCTTTCGGTGACGGCGGTGCAACGGCGGCACGTGTACGCGCCGCAGAGAGCCGTCTCCAAGATCGTCGCATTCGGTTGGCGGACGAAGAGCGCCAGCTTCGGCAGCAGGTACTCGACTTGTTGAGGCAGATTCAGACCGCAGAAGAGCAGCTGATAATCAACGAAGAGAATGTGAACTTGTCGCAAGAGGCCCTCGATATCGCCAACTTCCGTTTCGAAAACGGGCAGATTGAATTTCGCGATCTGCAGGACGCGCAGATTGACCTCGCCGACAGCCGGGTGACCTACACGGGGACGGTGCGAACGCTCAACATTGCCATAGCCGCTTTAGAGGCGTTGATTCATCAGTATTGATGTTTTTCTTCTTTGTGTTTCAAGAGGCGCTCCGCATCCTGCGCGTGGCACCCCACGCGACCAACCCGAGACCGACAAGAACCGGTACAGGCAGAAGACGTCTCCATATCGGCCGACGTGCGTGTACGAAAAACGTAACAACATTCTTGGATCGCGGATGCTCAGCCGTGACGATGTAGGCTCCTTCACGATTCCCCGTTTTCACCCACAGCTGCACCTCGCCGTCGGACTGTGGCAGTCGTTCAAGATGTTCGGAAGAACCTGATTCATCGGTCGGCTTCGCGGCCAAGAGGATACCCTCCGAACCCTTCGGAACGGAGATTACGGAAAACCGAATGGGCGATTCGTTTTCATTCAGGGAGGGGACTGTGCGGACGAGCAAAGGCTCTCGAATGAAAGAATTCGGCGCTACGACCTGACCGGAACCCTTTCCTTCCAGGACGATGTCTGTGTCGGCTATGCAAACAGAGACCGAGAGCCAGAGTGCAGAAACAATGAAGCAGCAATTGATCCTCATGAATCTCTATTACCCGTAGCGCCCGGGTTTATACCGGGCGTCCGCGTTCATCCCCGGCGTCCGTGTTCATTCCCGGGCGATTCGCTTCTCACAATTCCACAATTCCTTTTGTTTTCGTTGCTTTATAGGCACCCAGAATTACCTTGAGAACATCGATTCCATCCACGTGCGACTGAATCGGCGTCTTTCCTTCTTCGAGACATTCAATGAAATGCTCGATTTCGGCCTGGAACTCATGTCGTTCGGGGAATTCGGTCTGGACCGGTTCTTCGTCGTTCCGCTTCACGGCGAATTTGTTTTTCCTGCCGTACATCTGGCCCTTTTCGCCGATTACGTGGAACTGATGGTAGCCCTCCGGCCATTCCCATGCCCAGCTTGTGTAAATAAAGCCGATGCTTCCGTCCTCGAACTGGACGAGCACATTTGCGGAGTCTTCGCCCTCGACCTCATGCTGGACATAGCGGCCGAGCATCGCAGTGACCGCCACGGGTTTCGACGGAGCTAGGTGAAGAAGCAAGTAAGATGGATGATAGCCGGTGTCGATCAGTTCTCCTCCGCCGGCTGTCGCCAGGTTGGCTCGCCAGCCCCATTCCGGCAGTCTTGCCAGAAAGCAGTCGCATGTTCGAATCTGGAAAACTCTCCCAACCTCTTTCGCCTCGAGTCTGCGTTTCGCTTCCTGGATGCAGGGGCTGAAAATCTGATTGTGGGCGCTCATGAGCGTGACGTTGTTCGACTCGACTGCCTGAGTGATCTCTTCAGCCTCGTCCAAGCTGATACAGAGCGGTTTCTCGCAGAGAATATGTTTCCCGTGGTCGGCGGCCTTGACGATACAGTCTTTGTGGAGGTGATGGGGCAGCAGCACAACCACCGCGTCGACGCCTGATTTCTCGATCAGTTCGTTGTAGTCGAGAAATTTCTCTATACCATCGACCTTTTCCGCGACTCGATCCATCGCTTCCGGCAAAATATCGCACACCGCTGTAATCTTCGCCCGTTCTGGAATGGCAAGAAACCCTTCAACATGAACTCTGGAGATCGAACCGCAGCCGATCATACCGATTTTGTACATCGTACGTGTCCTTTCGAATGCCAAGACTTGTAATTCCGAGTTTCTGAGAATTGTAAGTGAAATGGTTGGGCAGGATAGAGGTGTGCAGAGGCGAGTCGAAAGGCATCTGTCAGCGATTCGTTGTGGGGGGTGATGCAGTGCGATATTCAGAGAACGACGACTGTCGGAGAACAACGTCTTGACAATGAGATTGAGCGGGAGTAGCTACGCTGGGTCAGGTTGATTTTTGGCATCAAATCGTTGACTCAAATGAATAGGTTCGTACTTTGGCAAGAGAGCGTTGGTAAGAAAGGAAGACATCGATGACCACACAGAGAATCGCAGGACTGACCATCGTCGTTACTTTGTTCGCATCGGTTGCCCTACCATCGACATCGCAGGCGCAGCCGAATCGATCGCAGAGACCCGAAGTCGTCTCTCCCGAAATCTCGTCGGACGCTCACGTCACGTTTCGCATCCTCGCACCCGACGCAGAATCTGTACGGCTGACCGGTGGAGATATGCCGGCGATCGGACGAGGTGTCGAGATGACGAAGGACGATGACGGTGTATGGGAAGCGACCCTTGGACCGGTCGATCCGGGGGCATATCGGTATCTTTTCAACGTAGACGGTGTTGAGACAGTCGATCCACGTAATCCCTCCACAAGCGAATCGAACAGCAAGGTGTGGAGTCTGGTCTGTGTTTCCGGTTCGGACTTCATGGATACGAAGGATGTTCCTCACGGTGCGGTATCCATCGTGACCTACCATTCCTCGACGCTCGATCGGGCTCGCCGCATGCACGTATATACGCCGCCCGGGTATGAATCGGGTGAAGGGAAGTATCCCGTTTTTTATCTCTTGCATGGCGCTTCCGACAGTGACGCGTCGTGGACAACGGTCGGCAGGGCGCAGTTCATTCTGGACAATCTCATCTCGGCGGGAAAAGCGAAACCGATGGTTGTCGTCATGCCCAATGGGCATACGGGTCGATTTCGTTGGGGTGGCGGACTCGATATGGTTGAATTCGTCGAGGATTTTGTGAACGACATAAGGCCTTATGTGGAGAAACGCTATCGCGTATATACCGATTCAAAAAATCGTGCGATTGCCGGGCTGTCCATGGGCGGCGCACAGACGCTGGACATCGGTATTTCTCAATTGGGGGATTACGGTTATATGGGGGTTTTTAGTTCCGGTATTTTTGGAATTACGGGAAGAGGACCGGGCGGGGACTCCGGTCAGTCATGGGAAGACGAACACAAAGAGATACTGGAAAATGACGAATTAAAGAACAAAATCAGACTTTTCTGGTTTGCCATTGGTAAAGACGATTTCTTGCTCGATACGTCTCGGGCCACTGTCGAGATGCTTGAGAAACACGGATTCGATATTGTCTCGAAGGAAACGTCCAGAGGGCATGTATGGATCAACTGGCGGGAGTATCTGAACGAGTTTACACAGAAGTTATTTAGATGAGTACGAACCACCCCCAACTCCGTTTGGAGGAAGCCTTACCGACATGTCCCGGAAGTCCATAATTACCAGTGTTTAGAGTATTTTCGGTCTATTGTTTCAGAACTGTGAAAGAAATAAAAAAGTAGTTGATAGGTCGTTTTTTTTGCTACTTTCATACGTAGTCTGCTCTAGAGTACCAGGATGTTCCAATGCGAATGCGATGCGGATGCGAATGATATGGTACTTTTTTGATGTTGTTGGAAATAAAATTACGAGGGAAACTCACCATCATCCAAAAAAAGAATAAGAAAGCTGTCTGACAGAGGTCTGACCATTGAACGGTCACACACGGCAGGTGGGCAATGTACCTGGGGTGAGGGGATTTCTTTGTGTCTGAAACATCCCCTTCCGCCACAAGTTGCCCGCAGAGGGGGATCTTTTTGCCCGCTTCCGGGAGGGCGAGGCTCCCGCCGAGCCGCCGGTATCGAACATAAAACACGGCTCACCAGGAGGTTCGCCCTCCCGGGGTTCACCGAGCCCTTGGCAGTAAAAGAAAACGGCGAGTCATAATTTCGGGAAGAAAATCCTGCGCTGGAGGATATAGCTATATAGGAGAGGAATAGGCGGTTGGATTTTTTCCGGCGCAGGAACGTGACGAGGTAGATCTTAGCTGACCTGTTGGATGCTGGCTGACGAACCCTATGGTAGGAGAGGATCCGTTCTTGACGGGCCTCGGCGTTTTGGCCTGGGGATGGGTGCTTGGACCGCCAGGGCATTTTTACTTCAGCTGGACGAAGAGTGACAAGATAGTTTCATAAAACACAAATCCAGAAGGAAAGGTTAACAAGAATCATGTTGAGAAAAACAACCCTATTCGCACTATTCATTTTGCTGGGCTTGTCTTCCATGGTGGGCAGGTGGTTGACCTGATAAGGCCGGGCTCCGGCGACCCGGACGTGACTTTCTATGATTATCCTCGGCTTGATCGGGAAGGCGACACCATCCTGTACCAGACACGTAAACATGCAGCGGACGTGCCGATAGGACCATACAAGTGGCAATGCGATATCGTCGTCGCAGATCTTGCCAACGATCGAGTCATCGCGCGATTCACTGTGCGGGAGGTTTATAACACTCTGATCGATTTTGAGATTTCACCTGATGGCCAAACGATTGCCTATACTTACCTGACCGGCGCCGGAGAGAAATTGTTCGTTGTCGAACGTGAGGGTGCCGATTTCTCTTCTCCGGTTCATCTGGGCACGTTGGGTGTTACCGCCGGACTGCGGGTGGCTTCCGATCGGGTGTTTTATCGGGGCACTGTAACGGGAAGCACGGGAGTGAGTGTTCCGTGCTGTTACAGCCAGCGGACCGACACAGGGTGGAGCGAGCCGATCCCGATCGAACTGCCCGAGGGGCTGGTTCCCGAGAGGGTATACGATATCGCCGACAATGGGCGCACGTTGCTTGTCTGTGCGGGAGAGAAGGGACTCGCATTAACGCATGAAACGGCGACAGGCTGGTCGGAGCCGGAATATATCGGTTACGTGCCGTACCAAGGGGATCGGATCGAAATGTCCGACGATGCGAGGGTTGTCGCCATGTCCACCGCGCGAAGACCATTCCCGGAAGACTATGGAGAAGCTTACCTACCGATTTACGATCTGTTTTTATTCTTGCCGCACGCCGACGGAAGCTGGACCAAGAGCCAGGTGAGTTCTTCGCAATACCCGGTATCCGGAGGGGAATACCTCCTGAGCGGTGACGGTCGGCTCCTGTTCTGGGTCCCGGAGACGTGGCGTCCTTTGTCGGGTGTTGAACGGTGGCGCGAAGAGTGAAGTTAGCGCGTTTCTCGAAACGGCGGAGAGCCGGAAGGTTCTTGGCCGGCAACCGAGCCGACGCGCAGAAAAGACAGATCCAAAGCGCTGCCGGGGGCAGCGCACTCCATATTGGCGGATTCCGCGAAATTAGTG
>CAZTDD010000063.1:0-39198 GCA_964612675.1 uncultured bacterium | reverse complement strand
GTTTAGGATTGATTCGGCGTAGTCCCGGTGCTAGTGTAGCGTCCGAAAGTACTTATACTCTTTTCGTGCGCCTTGCAGCTGTCATCGCGATCAACGGACCGTCGAAGCCGGTGATTTCAGAAAGAAAGTGAATCTCGACCAGGGTGGGTTAGCGACGATTTGTCCGCAGATATGTGGGGTACGCACTTCAGAGGAGCGTACCCCACCAAAACCACCTGCAAAACCAAGCGAATTCGATGGAAAGGTCAGACCATGATAGACAAGCAGGTAATGAGAGAACTCGAATGCTTCAAAGAACTGACGGATGAGCAGGTCTTCAGGCTGGCGGAGATAGCAAACGAACGGACCTTCGAGGAAGCGGAATACATACAGAAACAAAACGATACCGCGGAAGCCCTCTACATTGTGATGAGCGGCCGTGTCGCGGTGGAAATGGAACTACCGAGACATCGAAGAATCGCTGTCGACTTTGTGGAAAAGGGCGGTTTTTTCGGATGGTCGGCCCTCGTCGCTCCGCATGTGTTGACTGCCTCCTGTCTCACTGCAGAAAAGACTACGCTCGCCGAAATCCCTCGCGAACCATTGCGAGCTGTCCTGACAGCCGATGACTCGCTGCGGGCCGCGATCATGGAGATGATCGCCTATGTAATCGCCAATCGCTTGAAAGACACACGGCTTCAGCTCAGCTATCTGCTGGGCTGGGATTGAGCGTCGCTTTTTTCGCAATATCTCCGATCCCCAAAATCTCCTCCCGCAGCTCGTGGCGCGTGGACAAAAAAAAGTCCGGGTGGCAATCCCGGACATGCATGTAATTCTCATAGAGAGTCTATATGAGGGGTGTGGTTTTGGTTCGTATTCAAAAAACCTCGCTTATGAGTTCAAAGACGATTAGTTCAAAAACGATTTGACATGGACCGCGCGTCGCGGATGACGCATCTTTCGAAGCGCACGAACCTCGAGTTGGCGGATTCGTTCGCGAGTCACGCCAAACCGGTCGGCAACTTCTTCCAATGTCCATGCACGCTTGCCACCGATTCCGTACCGTAACCGGAGAATCGTCTCCTCCCGTTCAGGTAGGGTCTTCAGGATATCGTCCAACCGCCCGGCCAACATCTTCGCAGTGACCTCATCGGTAGGCGCAGGAGCATTCTCATCCGGAATCAGATGACCGACAACCGTCTCGCCATCCTCTCCCAGCGGCGCATCGATGGACACATGGCTCTGGACAACTTTCTTAAGCATCTCGACATGCTCCGTCGTAATATCCAGCGCGTCGGCGATTTCCTCATTGAACGGCTCTCGCTGAAGATCCTGCCGGAGCTGATCGCAGGTGTTCCTCATCTTCGTGACGAGTTCCGCAACGTTCGCCGGTAAGCGAACCGGTCGTACATGCGCCGTGATGGCGCGCCGGATCGTCTGGCGAATCCACCAAACCGCGTACGTACTAAACTTACAGCCCTTCCTGTGGTCGAATCGATCGACCGCCTTCAGCAAACCGAGGTTACCTTCCTGGATCAGGTCGGACATATCCAGTCCATGGCTTCGATAACGACGTGCAACCGAGATTACAAGGCGCAGGTTACCTTGGACCATTCTCGTCCGGCCCAATTCCACTTCGTCCCATCCTTCTCGAATGACCTTCTGTGCCTTTTTCAGGTCCTTCTCCGTCTTACCATTGCCATTCCGGATATTTAGGATGTCCTTACTGATATCTTCAAGACGATTCGGATCGAACCGAAGATCGGTCAGGATCTTCGAAGCCTGCTCCGCTTTCTTTTGCCGTGCAGCGGCCGTGTCCTTCCTCGAGTTCTTTACCAGGCTGTTGAGGGCGCGTCGCGCACGTTTCAACTGCTTTGAAACATCCTCTTCACCCTTCTGGTTTCCATCCGGACCGGAGAATATGACACGATCCATAGAAACCTCTCTATTCAGAACCTGGTTAAGCACGTCTGCCAGTGCCTGGCTCCCGCGCTGGGTCAGGCCAATCCCCTTAAGCATGGTCTGACGACCATGTTCGATCTGCTGCGACAACTCGATCTCCTCGGTTCGTTTGAGCAGGGAGTGACGACCCATTTCACGGAGATAGGCACGCACGGTCGTACTTTTCGCGCCGCTCTCTCCTGCGGAGTATCGTTCGTCGTCTTCCGGTAGAATCGACCCTTTCTCGAAGTCCACGTTGCTTTCCTTCTTCTCTTCTACCGCCGTCGCCTGGGGATCCCAGTCTTCGAGCATTGGTGTTTCCAGTGTTGCTGTGTCGCCATCTTTTCGATTCATTCCAATAACTCCTTTTTACCCCTGTTCGTGCCTCAACCGCTGACACTACCGTCATGATACCTCACTAAATTAGTAAAGTCAATCAAGTTTATCACATTTATTCGAATCTTCCCTTTTCCTTAGGGACTCTTTTGAGTAACCTTTCAGGGAGACTTGTCCGCAATGGGCGTCCACGCTCCCAATCCTGATTTCTGTTGAACTCATCGCGTCTATCTTGATGCAAGACATTCAATTTCTCCGCTAATAATTCTCAGTACTAGGATAGCGCGTTATTCCTTCCGGGATATCAGGGAGATTTCGGAACGTGGCATAGGAGAAACCCCTAAACATCCACTAGGGGATAACCTGTCTTCCGACTCATATCCTTTGTAATAGTTTCATTTAACAGAACTTATGAAAACAGATTTCGTGAAGGCGAATCTTGGGGACCGTTGGGGGATCTGGGGGATGTTTCGGGAAGGTCCGACCGCCGGGCGACCGAGTAATCCGGGCTCGGGGATGGGAAGATAGCGTTCCTGGGAGACGGAAGGAAAGGGTCGGATAACAAAGACGGCGGAGTCGGGATTCCCGATTCCGCCGTCTGTCTCGTTGCTATGAAACGTCGGACTATAACAGCTGGAAGGTGATAAATGCTCTTCCGGCCGTTCCCCTGCCACTTTGTGCCGGCTCCCCGTACACCTCGATCGTGTACACACCGGAAGCAGGCAATACGTTTGGAGGATTCATCAGACGAATCTGGGCATCGTCCTCCGGAGCAGCAAAGGCATTAAGACTCTCGGCCACCACGTTTCCGTCCGGTCCGATCAACCGTACCGCTGGATCCAGCGGACCACCGGCATCCGAGACGGTGATAATGACCTTCTGGCCGGCAGCGGCTGTGAAGCTGAAGCGTTCGACCTCGTCACGGAAGACCATTGTCCTGTTTTCGCCGAGAAGGATCTCGGGAGGCGTGTAAGGTCCGACGGTATAAGTCAAGGAGTAAGGACCGGTGGTTACGTCGGGGCCTCCGGTTACTCGAACCGAGCCTTCCGTCAGCTTTGTGCTGATGTACGCGTCATCGTTGACAGCGCTATTGTCATCGGTCTGGACGACTTCACCCTCGGCGTTCAACAGTTCGAGGAACGGATCCAATGTTCCGCCTCCGCCGAGGAACGGATCGAAGTCATCGAGAACAAATGTGACTGTCTCTCCACCCGCATTGGCGAAGCTGTATTGATCCGCCTGACCGCCCAGGCTGATGCTGCCGCTGACGGTCTCACCCGGCGTGATCGGTCCACGGTCGTTAACTGCATCCGATGCCAGAACGAGCGCGTACTGCCCAACGCCCATCGTGCCGGGAGAAGCACTAACGCCGATCGTATAGGTACCTTCAACCGGTGCAGGGCCGACCACGATGTTCGCGTCGTCCATCGGGCCGCTGTCGTCGTCCGTCATTGGCAGGAATCCTTGCGGTCCGGTCAAAGTCAGGAACGGATCCAGCGCACTGCCCATATCGGTCAACACAACGTCAATGTAGTCGCCCTCACGGGCATAGAACTGATACACATGGACATCGCTGAATCGCTTGATATTGCCCTGAATTCGCTGACCGAAACCGATCAGATTTGTGCTGGCCTGTTTCTTCGCGAACGGATTGGCCACCACCGAGAACTGCCCGGCGGTTCCGCTCTGTCCACCGACGACCAAACGATACTTACCTGCCGGTGCGGGGTTCGCGTCGGAGAAGACGATTTGCGCATCGTCTCCTGGGCCGCTGTCATCATCGGTGACTTCGCGGCCGTCCGGCAGAATTAATCGAGCAGACGGATCCAAAGCACCGCCAAAGTCGCCCACAACGATGGTTAGCTCGCCGCCACTCTCATACGTAAAGTCAACGTTCACCGTCAAGCCGGAATACAAGATGACACCCTCCGTCGAGAACGGCACAAACAGCGGTACGCCGGGTGTGGGCGTCTCTGTCGGCGTTGGCGGAATCGGAGTGAATGTCGGTGTCGGCGGAATTGGCGTCGGGGTAGCCGTCGGCGATTCCGGTGTCGGTGTAAATGTTGGTGTCGGAGGCACCTCGGTCGGTGTAGCCGTTGGCGTCACCGTCGGCGACTCCGGTGTTGGTGTTGGCGATTCCGGTGTCGGTGTCGGCGGTACCGGTGTATTCGTTGCCGTCGGTGTGGCCGTCGGCGATTCCGGTGTTGGTGTTGGCGATTCCGGCGTCGGTGTCGGCGGCACCTCGGTCGGTGTAGCCGTCGGCGATTCCGGTGTCGGTGTTGGTGATTCCGGAGTCGGTGTCGGCGGTACCGGTGTATTCGTTGCCGTTGGTGTGGCCGTCGGCGATTCCGGTGTCGGTGTTGGTGATTCCGGAGTTGGTGTCGGCGGTACCGGTGTGTTGGTTGCAGTTGGCGTAGATGTAGGCGACTCCGGTGTCGGTGTCGGTGGTACCGGTGTGTTCGTTGGCGTCGGTGGTACCGGCGTGTTTGTCGGTGTTGGTGGTACCGGTGTCGGTGTCGGTGCGCCGCCGACAGAGAACTCAGCGCTTGTAGCGGTTGTTTCTACGGGGTCGATCCCGTTGGCACCTTTCAGAGCCACGCCGGTGAACGCAAGCGCCGAAGAGCCTGATGCATCTGCGTTGACCGCAAAATCAATCGTCGCCACGGTCCCAGGGCCGGCAGCAAGCGTAAACAAGCCAAGGCCTGTACCGAGAATGCGAATCTGCCCCGGATTGATAACGTTAATGCTGCGGCTGGGGAAATTGGCTTCCGCCATGATCAGATCGACATTCCCACTCTGGAAGGTCAGAATAGCCGGGTCATAAGTCACGTCCGCCTGGAACGCGCCAATTCCCGAACCGTCGCTGATTTCCACATTGACCGTGACAGTTTCGCCGGTTTCTCCGGACGTAGCACCGCTAAAGAAGATCTCCGGTCCGGCCTGAGCCGGTCGAGCCCCCATCGGGAAGCCTGTATCGGCAGCCGCAACGAGTGCGCGTTTCGTGTACGTCTTACCCGCTGTGCCAAGATAGTTGAACAGCGCGGTGACGTCGGCAATATCCGTGATCCCGTCCCCGCTGAAATCCCATTCCGCTCCAGGGGTGATCGCGGGATCGCTGAGAGCGTTGAACAAAGCTGTCACATCGGCAATGTCGGCCACTCCGTCGCCGCTGACATCATATTCCAATCCAGTTGTCACTGTCGCGCTCACGCCGGTGCCAAGCCCCACGCCTCGACTGTTGTTTTCAAAGTCGAACGCGATCCGAGACGGGGAAACAGTCACCGTGTCGCCCGTTGGGTTCAAGTTGATCGTTCCAATCACCGATGAGGTCGAAGCATCGAAACTGGCGGTCTGACCCAGCAATGCAACGCTCAGACGAACACCGCCTTCAATCAACATCACATCGGTAAATGGACTGGCACCGGAGGACGCCGCCGTAAGGGACTGCGAGGGCAGGAAGGCGTTCTCTGCAGGTATCTCAACGGTACCGTCAACCGCCAGGTCCAATTCGAACACAGTCACGGGTTGGCCGTCGGATACGGACAGAGTGACGTCTATCGGCAGTGATTCACCGGCTTGAACTTCTGTAACTGAGGAGCTCAGCGAAACGGTGTCCTGTGCTCCCGCAAGGCCGGCGCCCAGTAGTATTAGACAAAGACTAAGTAGAAAAGTGGTTTGGGATACCCTACGCATCTGTTCCTCCAGGTATTTTCATCAATATCTAGCCGAAGTATACACACATATAGACATGTTAGAGCGAGTATAACAGATGATCGGCCTTAAGATCAACCAAACACACATTGTTTTTTTGGTTGCCCCGAGGACGGCTCCGAAACGTCGCTCCGTTGCCCTATGTTCTACCTTGTGTCCAAGTATAGCAGAATTAGAATGATACATCAGGTCAATGAATGATTACCAATATAGTAATCATTTTAGCTTTATCTGCTCCAAGATTATGAACAAGAAATTGCGTTGGATCATAACCAAGGATATAGCAAGTGATTGTACTTATCGTTCAGCGTTTTGACCTCAGTACCGTATCCTGTGCGCGCCGCGTGCTTTCCGAAGCCAGAGAGCTTTCTGCGCGGGGTCATCGCGTGATGATTGTTGATTTTCCTCACGACGAAAGACGTTCCCAATTCAGCACATACACTCTTTTGGAAAGAAACAGTATCCGGACAATTCGACTGGGTCGTCGGGCAGTAGATACCTACCGTAATTGTCGAACCATCATCGATTTAGATCCTCAACCCGACATCGTGCATCTCTGGAAGTCCTATCCCGACGCGGCGTTGCCCGCGTTGGTCGCCGCGGATCATTCGGGCGTACCGCTCCACTACGATTGGGATGACTGGGAACCTGCCATCGCGCATGAACTCACCGGTTCGCGATTGGCCGCCCATCTGGCGAGATTGTGGGACCGCGCAATCCTGGGGGCATGCGATAGCTGCTCGGTAGCCAGCAAACGGATTCGAGAATTTGCTCTGGATTGGGGGATGCCGAAAAACCGGATCTGGGACGCTCCCGTCGGCGCAGATATCGATCTATTTCAGCCGCGTCCGCCGGATCCTGAGATCCTCGAACGAATCGGCAATCCCAAGATTCCGATACTCGTGTACGTGGGACAGCTCGAAGTAGCGACGTACGCTGAAACGGCCGTGGATGTTATCTCGGTTCTCCGAGAACGCGGCATCCCTGTTCTTCTCCTGGTCATCGGAGGCGGCCGATACGAACAGCGTCTTCGAAAAGCGGCCGAAGAGAAAGGCGTATCGGAGTTTGTAAAATGCACGGGGTATGTTCCGGGTGACGAGGTTCCACGATGGCTCTCAGTGGGATCAGTCGCTCTCGCGCCGTTCCAAGACACCCTTGTCGCTCAATGCAAGAGCCCTCTCAAAATTGCGGAGTACCTCGCCATGGGTCTGGCGATCGTGGCGTCGGATGTCGGGGATGCCCGCGTGATGGTCGAGAATGCGGGGCTTTTATGTCCTCCGGGGGATGCGGAAGCGATGGCGGAATGCGTTCAGAGGATCCTTTCGGACGAGGACCTTGGAAATTCCTTCAGGATTACCTCACGAGAAAGGGCGGAAGAAAAGTACAACTGGAGTTGGCACGTCGATCAGCTGGAACGCGCTTACGAGGCCGCACTCGGTTGAGGAATCCCGTCTTGCCCTTTGTCGATCAGCCCCCTTTAGGCTATCATGAGCTCTTTGCCCGAATTTCGGGCCGCCTTTCCGCGTTGTCCAGTTCAACTGACTGACAACACAAAAGTTACGTCACAGTCCGGCGATAAAACACTGGACATCTGAAGAAAAATGACTTGCCCTCAGGGAGGCTTGCAGTGAATCACGATCAACCGTTGATCGTTCAGAGCGACAAAACGATATTTCTTGAGGTGGATTCTCCACAGTTCGCGCAGGCACGCGACCAAATGGGCGCTTTCGCTGAATTGGTCAAATGTCCCGAGCATGTCCATACCTACCGGATATCTCCTCTGTCCCTGTGGAATGCGGCAAGTTCGGGGATGCAGGCCGACGACGTTATCGAGATTCTGAAACGGTATTCGCGTTACCCGGTCCCCGCAAATGTCGAGGCGGATATTGTCGAATATATGGGCCGGTACGGCCGGCTTGTGCTGTTCGAAAGCGACGGAGGACTTGCTCTTCGTGCCGACGATCCACTGTTGCTGGATGAGGTCTGCCGCCACAAAAAGATCGCGCCGTACATCGCCAAGCGCCTGGACACCCACACAGCCCGTGTAGGCGGTGGCTATCGAGGACACCTGAAACAGGAGTTGATTAAGCTCGGTTATCCGGTAAAAGACCTCGCTGGATATGTCCCCGGAGCGCCGCTTGAAATTAACCTGCGACAAGTAAGCCGGGAAGGCGAAGAATTCTCTCTGCGGGATTATCAAAACGATGCGGTTGCAGCGTTCTATCGCGACGGAAGCCGGGAAGGCGGCAGCGGTGTCGTGGTTCTGCCGTGCGGTGCGGGCAAAACGATGGTCGGTCTTGGAGCGATGGCCGCCATGAACACCCACACGTTGATTCTCGTGACGAACGTCGTCGCACTTCGTCAGTGGCAACGGGAAATCTTGAACAAAACAGACATCGACCCCGAGTCGGTCTGTGAATACAGCGGTGAAGTCAAGACAATCGGTCCAATTACGATAGCAACTTATCAGATCCTAACGTTCCGAAAGAAGAAGACTGACGAGTTTCCGCACCTGACACTGTTCAGCGCACGCGATTGGGGCCTGATCCTCTACGACGAGGTCCATCTACTCCCGGCACCGGTGTTCCGAATCACTGCGGAGATTCAGGCGAGACGACGACTTGGCTTGACCGCCACCCTCGTCCGCGAAGATCACTTGGAGGAAGACGTGTTCAGCCTGATCGGCCCCAAGTGTTATGACGTGCCCTGGAAAGTCCTGGAAGATCAGGGATGGATCGCTTCGGCGGAGTGTCATGAAGTGCGCATCCCGTTTCCCTCTCCGGAGCGAAGACGTTACGTCCTGGCCAACGCACGGGCCCAGTTCCGTATCGCGTCCGAGAATCCGTTGAAACTCCCCGTAGCGGAGGAGATCCTTCGCCGACATCAAGGGGCGCGCACTCTGGTGATCGGACAGTATTTGACTCAGCTGCGGGAGATCGCGGGAGAACTGAAATGTCCGATTATCACCGGCTCGACCTCGAATAAAGTGAGAGAAGATCTCTACTCCAAATTCCGCAGCGGTGAAATCACCACACTCGTTGTCTCGAAAGTTGCAAACTTCGCTGTCGATTTGCCGGAAGCGCATGTCGCGATTCAGATCTCAGGAACATTCGGGTCGCGTCAGGAAGAGGCGCAGCGCCTCGGACGGATTCTGCGGCCGAAGAGCGATAAAGCCACCGCACATTTTTATACTCTGGTGACACGAGACAGCAGCGAAGCGGAGTTTGCTCAGAAGCGCCAACTGTTTCTCACCGAACAGGGCTACAAGTACAACCTGGAAACTGCCGATACCTACGTGCCGGAGTTAGCCGCCTGACCGGAGATTCAACCAGAAACCGATGCCCGATCAATCGACCAGTAAACTCAATCCCGGCCTCCTCGAGCTGCTCACTCATCTCGGGCACGAACAGCTGCAGGATTTGGCCTCCCGGTTCGGGTGCATGGGGACAACCCCATCGCGCAGAGCGCTTTCGTCACAAGTGCTCAGTAAATATCGCGATCCGGCTTTCGTTCAAGATCTGATGAACGACCTCTCCAATGAAGCCAGAGATCTCTTGGCGTTTCTGACGCTGTTGCAAAACCACGGGGACAAAGGCATCTCGAAGACATCTGTGATCAATCGGGAAGAAGAAACCTCCATACCCGCCTCAAAACTTGATGAGTTGATTGACATCGGGCTGGTTTTCTATCACCCGCAAGATCGGGAACGGGTGATTGTGCCGGGAGAAATCATTCCAGCGGTGCGGGACGCGCTCAGTGTGTCCGCTGTGGAAACGAGTCGCAGGGATACCGAGCCGGTATGGGGGGGCACCGAACGAATTCGCTGGATGCTTTACCGGCTCCTGGCTTGCGCACGAGCGGGAAGACTGCGTGTCACACAGACGGGCGTTTTGGTCAAGCGCGATTTGGATGCCTGGCTCGATTCTCTACCGACCGACGCGGTTCCACCGCCCACGATTCCCCAACCACCGGATATGGGGGATGTGGCCGATTTCCTTTTCCAATTCGGAAAACGGGCGAGACTCCTGAAAGTGGTGGAGGGAGGAATCGTAAGCACGCCCGAAACACCGGCATGGCTGCAACAGGGTCGCGGCCGCATGATGCAGAGTATTTGGACTGAGTTCGTCGCACGAATAGCGGCAAAAGAGAAACACTGGCACAGGCCGTTGTTCGAGGCCGTCTACAGTAGTCCGGAGGACAATACGTTTCTCGTGATTTATCCGAGTGGTGACGGAAAACTGCCCGGTCCTCTGGCGGTGTGGTTGTCTTGGTTCGGGTTGATCCAGGTCGTCCGTGGAAACGGTCACCTCCTAGCATTGCGGACAGCAGATCCCCTGCCCTGGGAATCCGATACGAACGAGAACACAGAGCTGCGCAAAGGAATGTGTACGCTTCAACCGAATTTCGAAATGATGATCCCGCCGGACATGCCGTTGCATATACTTTGGGAGATTGAACGATTTGCAGACCATCATCATACCGATGTAGTTTCGGTATATCATCTTTCGCGGCAATCCATTATCCGTGGACTACGCGATGGTCTATCGTCCGATAACATCCGGAAATGGCTTCATGACCTCACCAACGACCGTATTCCGCAGAATATACGGTTTTCGTTGGATGAATGGTTCGATTCATTCGGTCGGGTGGAAGTGCAGGAAGTGATTCTGCTCCGGTGCCGCTCGGCTGAAATCGCGGAAGATATACTCCATTTACCGGAAGCGGACACCGCGATTGTCGAACGGTTGGGACCGAATCTTCTGTCGGCGCGCCGCTCCAAGCTCGAGGACCTGCTGAGCACGTTGGAACGGTTGGGGCTGGCACCTGTCGATCTCCCGCCCGCGGAGTAGAGATCGTGACGTTCGATAGCGCGCCCGCGTTCTTGACAGATAGAGACAGATGGAAAGAAGTCGCAGACGGAAGCCTTTCTTGCCCTTGAAAGGCGGGGGCGGCGTGGCAATAATCGCCGGTCTGCAATGGCTCAGTCGCGCACATAGAAAGTAGGGGAAATCCTATGAAATTGCTGATTACCGGTTCCAGTGGAATGATCGGGACAAACCTGGCCCTCAAGCTGTTGGAAGACGGTCATTCCGTTCTGGGGATTGATCGTCGGCCCAACATGTGGACGGAGCGTATACCCTTTAAGGAAATCGATTTACGTTCCCAGTGTGTCGGTCATGTCATCGAGCTGATTAAAGGGTATCAGATCGATATGGTCATTCATCTCGCAGCACACGCAAAAGTCTACGAACTGGTCGTCGAACCCTCCAGAGCGCTGGAAAACGTCAACATGACGTTCAAGATTCTGGAGAGCGCCCGACTCGCAGAAGTCCCGATCATTTTCGGAAGTTCGAGGGAGGTCTATGGCGATATTCACCGCCACATGACCAACGAGAGTTGCGCCGATTTTGTGGTCGCTGAAAGTCCTTATTCCGCAAGCAAAATCGCAGGCGAAGCGTTTATTTATTCGTACGCTCAGTGTTATCAACTTCCATACGTCGTATTTCGATTCAGCAATGTGTACGGACGATACGACAACGATCTGGAGCGCATGGAGCGTGTCACCCCATTGTTTATCCGGAGAATCGCGCAAGAAGAACCGGTGACTATTTTCGGAAGGGAGAAAGTCCTGGATTTCACCTATATCGATGACTGCGTGCAGGGAATCTATTCGGCAATCGAGAAACTCGCGGACGGCACGGTGAGAAATCAGACGATCAACCTGGCGTACGGTGACGGGAACAGTCTGGACATGCTGGTCACCTATATAGCAGAGGCGCTGGGCGTCGAACCCAAAATAACCTACCGGGAAACCCAAGCGGGAGAGGTTACGCGATACGTTGCGGATATCTCGAAAGCAAGAGACTTGCTCGGGTATGAGCCGACAACACCGCTGAAAGAAGGCATACGGAAAGCGGTCGCCTGGCAGAGAGAATGGGGATCGCTGACGTAAATGCGGAGAAGATGGGGATCTACTTCTTTGCCACGGCGCGGGTCGCTCCCGTAGAAATCCCGCCATCCACCAGAAGCGTCTGTCCGGTGATATACGCAGAGGCATCGGACGCAAGAAACACAACGGTACCATCCAGGTCGTTGGGCTGTCCCGGTCGTTTCAATGGAATCCGATCGCAGAGGTACTCGACCCATTCAGGATCTCGATACAAAACTTCGTTCTGGGCGGTCTTGAACCACCCCGGCGCGAGACAGTTGACTGTGATCCCATAGGGTCCCCAATCATCCGCCAAACTCATCGTAAGTTGTTTCGTGCCTCCCCGACTGGCGCAATACGGTGCGAGTCCGGCATAGCCCGCCACGCAGGTCACTGACCCGATATTGACGATCCGGCCGTACTTGCGCGGGATCATATACCGCGCGACAGCCTGGGCAACAAAGAAAGTCCCACGCAGGTTTGTGTTGACAATAACATCCCAGTCTTCCCACGTCACTTCGAGGGCGGGTTTCCGGCGGTTACAGCCCGCGTTATTCACAAGAATGTCGATCTTGTCGTAATGACCGACTGCGTCATCGACCATCCGCTGGATGCTGTCGTAATCTTGAACGTCGAGTTCCAGAGGCAGCGCTTTTCGGCCCAGACCTTCGATTTCGGATTGG
Organism: uncultured bacterium; assembly: GCA_964612675.1. Lineage (GTDB taxonomy): Bacteria > Hinthialibacterota > Hinthialibacteria > Hinthialibacterales > JAKPRU01 > CAZTDD01. The sequence continues at coordinate 26,619 of CAZTDD010000063.1, read as the reverse complement.
AACTCAGCCAACGTATCCTTATGTCGGCTCGTTATCACAAGATCCGCCCCCGCTTTGGCGAGCGCGCGGCCCATGTATTGGCCCAGTCCTCGGCTGGTACCGGTCACAACAGCCACCTTGCCGGATAGATCGAATGGATTCTGATTCATGCTTTCTCCTGAGGCCTTAAGATGACTTTCATCAAATCCTGCTCTTTCTCGTACAACCGTTGAAACCATAGTCCCCCTTCATGCAGCGGGGCAATAGCGCTGATCAAAGGATCCACATCAACGCGCTTCTTCGCGATCAGATCCAAACAGGTAGGATACTCGCCACATGAGGCACAAGAACCTCTAACCTCGATCTGACGGGTAACAACCGATTGGAGCGGGAATTCAACCGACGGAGAGAGATTACCTACCAGTGTGAGATTTCCGCCCTTTCGCAAAGATTCCACTCCGGCTTTCACCGTCTCGGAAATCCCGACCACCTCAAAGGCGAGATCCGCCCCGCGGCCGTCGGTAAGTTTCTTGACCTCCTCGGGAACGTTGCATTCCTTCGAATTGAACGCGGTATTCGCTCCCAGTTTCTGTGCGAGATCGAGCTTACGGGAATCGATATCTACAGCGATAATGGTTCCACACCCCGCCGTCCGCAACACTTGCACAACAAGTAATCCGATCATCCCCGATCCCAAAACCACGGCGACATCGTTCAAACATAGCGGGGAAATCCCAACGGCATGTACCGCAATCGATAACGCTTCGACCATCGAGGCTTGTTCGTAGGAGATATCGTCCGGCAGGCGGTAAAGTATTCGTTCGGGAACCGCGACATTGTCGGCAAACGCGCCGTGCTGACGATAATCATCGCAGGATACGCCCAGCACACGGCGACGGTCGCAGAGATTGATCTCGCCTCGGCGACAGTACCAACATTCGCCACAGTAGATCGTTGAATCGAACGTGACACGGTCGCCCTGTTTCCACTCCGTGACTCCTCGGCCCACTCCGGCAACTACCCCAGAGGCTTCGTGTCCCATAATGATTGGAGGCTGACGTCGTCCTGTTGATCCGTCCATACCATGCACGTCGCTCCCGCAAATCCCACACGCGCGCACCTCAATCAGCACATCCGTATCCCCAAACTCAGGCGGAGGAACATCTTCATAGACAAACCGATTTGGCTCTTTTAGGACAAGTGCTTTCATGTGGACACCGACTACTGGTACACCTTCGCGCTTGTGCCGATGATATCGCCGCTGGAGCCGAGCCCGTTGCTGGAATCATAGAACGCACCGCCGTCACCGTTTGGGCCGGCTCGGCTTGGATTCTTCAATGCTTGAAGACCGACCGCCCAGTCCGTCCATGGCCAATCCGTATCGGCGTCGGGACCTCCGGAAACACAAACAAACGAGACGCCAGCGGCCTTGTACTGAGCGACTCGACTCTGACCGCCGGCGGTATCCGGTTCGTTGCCGTACCGAAGCGAAGCTCCGTACTCGTAATACTTGCGAGAATGTTGTTTTGGAGGGAAGATCTCTTTCACGACACCATAGCCGCTGATATAGGCAACAGGTGTCGTGAGTGGTCGATAGCTCTGGCCGGTTTCGGTCTCCTCACCCATATCCATGGGCGGCCAATTCCAGTCCATCTCATACGTGCCTATCGCCGTGCGCAAAGAAGCCAGGTTGCCGTATGCTTGCGCCAGTTTCGCCTTCACCTGAGCATTCAGAAAATTCGGGACGGCGATCTCTGCCAAAATCCCAATGATCGCCACGACAATGAGAAGTTCGATCAATGTGAAACCTCGTCGGAACCTGATAAATCTCATTGGACTATCCTTTCATGCTCTCTCTGCAAACGTGACTCCTAGAGTCCAGAGATCAATCCCAGTAATCCTGCAACACCTCTTGATCATACGGATACTGACTTTGATCGCCGCCCAACTTACGGGACCGCCAGATATCGCCGTTAGAAGCCAACCCGTTGCTTCCCTGGTACGGAATGACGCGCTGTGTCGAGGCCCAGTCGCCGTAATAGACCCCGTCGGGACCGGCTGCAAACATCATGTACCACGTGCCCAGGGGAGAATTTGAGCAATGACGGTCCACGTAACCGTAAAAGCATCCCTTTCCAAACGGATCCGTGGGTATGCTGCTGATGTAGGCCACGGGGGTGGTCATCAGAGCCCAATTTTGGCCGTTGAAGTGGTTGTCTTGAAGAACGTTTGTCAAACCGGCCTCACTCGGTCTTATGCCAAAATAGTGGACGCCGTTGGGGTAACAGCATTTCTCGTCGTCGGTCCCCGCCTTGCCGCAATCATCACCGTCAATCGGCCACAATCCAGTGTCCATGTGCCGAATGGTCGCCTGATCGTCCAGCATCCGCAAATCGGCCTTCGTACGGGCGATCTTTGCCCGCATCTGGGCGTTCAGGAAATTTGGAACGGCTATTGCGGCAAGAATCCCGATAATCGCTACAACAATGAGCAATTCGATCAGCGTAAATGCCTTTTCTCTCCGCATGTTCCACCTTTCTTCGACTGACTCATTTTGCCAAACGGGGTACATGCCTCAATCCAAACATGTACCCCGTTATAACTCAAAAACTGTGTCAAATCCACCTCGAAATTCACCGTGGAGAGATTTCAATCAATAGAGAGCGAAATCTTCCACAGCGGTGGGTGGTTCTTCATCCAGGACATACGCGATGATCTGGTTCAACAAACGCAATCCCTCATTATTGAGATTCATAAGTGATGAGGTCGACATCCAGCTGTCGACGCGCAGTCCCGGCGTTGTCACACCATTTGCGGACTCGCCCGGCTCCAATCCCCAGAGAGCCGCTAGATTGGGATTCGCCGGGGTAGTCACGAGGACCCGCAAACCATCCGGCGGATTCTCCAGACCCCCGATGTACGTCTCACTGTCGTACACCTGGACGGCTCCTTGCGGAAATCCCTGCGTAATCGGATGGGTGTTGTCGACAATCTCGATTTCATCGTCATCGGCGCTTCCGAGTCCTTCTCCGGGCTGAAACGCGTAATCGTCATCCAAGGCGCCTTCCAGGTTGAAGATCGGCACCGGGCTGTTGAGATGATACTCCATATCTCCGACGTTGCTGGAACCGATTGAACCGCTGACGAACGCCGCGTCGGCACCGCTCAGATCCGGCGGCATTTCGTAGCCCTCCGCATTTGTGTCGTCGAAACTGACAACTTCCACGCCGAACATGGCAGCTACATAAGCGGCAAACGCCTCATCGTTAAACGCACTGTCCCCTGCAGTTGAAGGGCCAAGACGACGGAAGAAATAGACTGTCTTGCCGGTGGGAGCTTTCGCAGGCGGAGCAATAAACACCATATCATCGCCTCCTGTGCCAAGAGGCTCATCCACACCGATAGCCATCTCTCCGTCAAAACTGAAACCACCCCATGTCTCGCTGGGTACGACAACATCATACGTCAGAGTCGCTTCCTCGCCTGTTACCCCGGTAATATCCCACAAAATGTTGCCATCGCCGCTCAGCTCGGCAGTACCGGCGGAATACGCGATGTTCTCGACGGTTCCCCCGTCGGGAGGAATCTCCGTAACGAGGATGCTTCCTTCAACATCTTTCGCTGCATAGGCTGCGACTTCGACTGAGAATCGGTCCGATCCGTACTCCAATATGGTCTCGGGAATGCAACGAGTAATGAACCCTTTTTGACCAATCGTATATTCGTCCGGATCCAAATCGGGATTCGTGGTTACAACAAGGTAATCCAAGCTGGCGCTTCGCTCGCGGCAGGCGATGATCAGCACGTGTTCACCCGCCGTCAGTTCGAATGGCCGCGGGTCCCGATTGGGATTCTCGCTGCTGAGCCACTCCTGATTGAATTCTTTGCGGGAGCTGATTCCCCAGCGTGAGGAATCGTCACCCACCGGAGTGTAATCGACGTCCGTGTGGAACGAGTCACTGTTCCCGTCTTCGGATCGGACGTTGCCGAAGAAGTAGTAGGTACCGTCTTTCGGAATGTTGAGGGCGTATTCCACGGCTGTATCCGAGGCGAAATTGTCGACGGCGACGACGGCGATTCCGCTGGGAATCTCCGGATTAATGAACAACCCGAAATCGTCGGAACCCACGGGTGTTCCCCACTCTGCCTCGAACAGCGTCGGGAGAACAGGATCGACCTCGATCGATCCGCGTCCCTGGAATTCCGGATGCTTCGGCAGAACAGTATCGCCGCCGAGGAAGCTCTCGCGGTTGATTCCGTCGTTGAAAGTACCCTGCCAGGCTCCGGAGGATCCAGTGCCGAGAGTCAGATCATAGGTCAAAGTCGCTTCTCCAGAGAATCCACTCAACGTCCAATCGATCGATCCGTCATCGTTCACAAGGAACTCACCATCGTCCGCCTGGACGTTTGAGACAACGGCTCCGACAGGGACAACCTCGTGAACCGAAGTGTCCACCGTTTCCCCTTCGCGCACGCGAGCTGTGATTGAGATTCCAGTCAGTTGTGCGCCCGGTTCATATTCCTCTGCCGGTATAGACCGATAAACGTAAAGAGGAAACTCTTCAAAAGCGACTTCCGTAAACTCAAAATATGCGATCCCACTACCTGATTCGGCGGTCACAGCCAGTCCAGCCAGAACGCTGTCGTCCAAAGGTACAACTTCACTCTGGACATAGTATTTACTTCCGGATTCGTCGTAGGTGTAGTAATGGACACTGTTGCCGATACGTTCCAACCGAATCTTCCCTGTGTGCGTTTCATGCAATCCTGCGGGTTCCGGATCGCCTGCCCGAATTGTCGACCCGCCTTTCAGAGTGCGAAACGTGGGAAAAACGCAGTAAATCGCTTCCGCGCTGAAGTCGGTCCCTTCCTCGCTTGTCATTAAGAAAGAGCCGTGCACCGCGTCGGCGTCCAGGTTCTGCCGAATCATTACGCCTCCTCGGCCTCCCTCGATAGGCGCAGGAATTCCCTCGATGGCAAAACTTCCAGACATCTCTTTGTACGCAAAGTGAAATTCATCCTCGAATGTTTCATAGCCGATGGTTTCGCCCGGGCCTTCGATGGTGTACCGCCCCGCCCCGTCGTCATACGTCGCGAACCCCCATTCGGTCGGTTCGCCGACATCCAAATGGTCGTCGAAGATCCCGATCGGCTCCCGTGCAAACGCCGGAACCGCTGCGAAGATGAACAGGGTGATAATACAAACCTTTATCCTCATAATTTCATTTCCTCCTTTTGACTCGTCTCTTTCGAGCGGGAATCAGATAGACCAAAGCAAACCCCGCTCGACTCAGGGTAGTCCTGGCATCACCTCTTTTTTTGGAACTGCCGAGAAGTACCATTATTTTATCAAGAAACGACCTGCCCGCCTACCTGGCTGGAAATCAGCGAAGACCGCGTAGGTGACGTTCGAAATGATTGGCCAGACATTCGGCGTGTTCGTCCTCATACTGCAACAAAAGCTCATACATCCTCGGACCAAATTCGGTGTGCGTTAAGATATCTCCGTATGCCACATGCATGACCTGACGCGCGTCATCCGATTCGGGGCCGTTCAGGAATTTCGATTCCAGTTCTTCATCGGAAACGTTCCTCGGATCGGGAACCTGATCGAAGTCGGTTGTCAGGTGGTAGGTCGCCTGGGCGTGTTCGAAGGCGCGATTGGATAGTTCCGCGATGGCGCGGAAAAGGTCCGGCTCATGGCGCGCTACAACCCGCAACGCTTCAAGATAGGACGTGCCTGCGGTTTTTACGTGGATTAACGACCGCGCGTACCTTGCCAGAATCGGATACACCAAAAACTTATCGCTGCCGGAGTGGAGACTCAATTTGTACGGCCCGAGTATCGCAGCAATATCGGCGTGGATTTGTATGTGCTCATCCAGCTGCTGCGGGTTCCCTCGATAGTCAACGGCCTTCTCGAATCGGCCGACAAAACGTGGAGCGATGGCGGTAAAGCGGATTCCATGAGAACGCAATTCTGAAACGAGAATAAAGTGCGCCGCCGGCGTAGTCGGAGTTTCCGTTTCATCGACCGAAATCTCCAGATCGAATGGTTCCGGCCGATTCCATAATCCGTTGGCAAAATTTGCCATTTGGACGATGTGTTCTATCGCACGGAGATAAATAACCGCTGTGCGCTTGGTGTCTTCTTGCGTGATCGTAAGAACGTTGCCCGATTTCAGTTCGAGTTCTTTTCCGGAATATTCACTCAAGAAGCGGGAGCCTTGCTGGTGGTCGTCAAAAAGCTTGTTGAACTCAGCGTTCAAATCCTGTCCGGAAATTGAAGTGCCGTCTTCATTCACGTAATCGGAAGGATCGATTGTGAACATCGTAAAACCCGCCGCCATAGTAGCGCGGATGTCCTCCACCGTTTTCAAATGGTCTGCATCCGCTCCCCAGGGTTCGGTCCAGTTTTCACGGTACACCGCGACCGTCGCGGCGTCCATCACCTCCTGCGGTGAACGCCCGGTACGCGTCATCTCTCGAATGGACTGCTGAGCGAATACGGGAAGGATATTTCTGGGGCGAAACCGTCGCAGCGCCCAGATATGACCCGGCGTCGCAATGCCCATGCGGTCTCCGAATCCAAAACTCGGTTTGATTCCCAGCGGTTGAGGCTGAATATCCGGATTGTTTCTGCGAATCTCTTCCGCTTCGGTTTGAAAGGGGTGTGCGTACATTGGATTTCGCTCCTCGCTTTCTATCTCTCGTTTATCGCCGTATCGCAGGCAACGGGATGATGCGAAGTTCTGTTTTTAGACGTTTTTCGGTAGATCGAACCCAAAATAGTCCGCCGCATTATTGTAGGAAATATCTTTCACCATCTGCCCGACAAAATCAAAATCACGTGGAATGAGCCCTTGTTCCATGTCGGTACCCAGTATATTGCACAAAATCCGCCGGAAATACTCGTGCCGTGTGTACGAAAGAAATGAACGGCTGTCTGTAAGCATACCGACAAATCGGCTCAATAAACCCAAATTGCTCAATGTCTCAATCATTCGCTCAATTCCGTCTTTTTGATCCAGGAACCACCAGCCGCTTCCCATCTGGATTTTCCCGGGAACGCTGCCATCCTGGAAATTCCCGATCATCGACCCGATCAATTCGTTATCGCGGGGGTTGAGATTATAGAGAATAGTTTTCGTCAATCGTCCTTCTCGATCGAGTCGGTCCAACATTTTCGAAAGTGGCTGAGCAATATTCCAATCGCCGATCGAATCAAATCCAATGTCCGGTCCGAGTTTTTGAAACATTCGTGTATTGTTGTTGCGTAACGCACCGATATGATACTGCTGTACCCATCCCTTTTCGTGATCTAGAACCCCAAATTCATAGAGCATAGCGGATCTGAATTGTTCGATCTCGCTGCAATCGAGCGATTGGCCGCCCCGGATTTTCGCGAAAATCCGCACAATTTCCGCTTCTGTGTAGTCTTCCGCATGAGGGGTTTCCAGCCCATGATCCGATAGACGGCATCCCATCGAATGGAAAAAGTCATGACGCTTGCGCAACGCTTCGATTAGATCGGAAAACGTTCGTATGTCCGTATCCGCCGAGGCTGAGAGTTTATCGAGATACGCGTTATACGTTTCAGGATTATCAACCGCCATGGCTTTGTCCGGCCGCCAGGCGGGAAGCATTTGAACGGTAAACGATTTGTCTTCCGCAACGCTCTTATGAGGTTCAAGCGAATCGACGGGGTCGTCCGTCGTGCAGACAAGAAGGACCTTCATCTGTTGCATGATTCCTCGGCTGCTAAACTCCGGCTGCGCGAGTTTCGCGTTGCATTCCTCCCAAATCGACTTCGCCGTCTCCGGTCCCAGTAGACGGTCGGCGATCCCGAAGGGACGTTTCAACTCCATGTGCGTCCAGTGGTAATGCGGGTTCCGTAATGCTTTTGGAACGGTCTCCGCCCATTTCTCGAATTTTTCCCAATCGGACGCATCTCCTGTACAGAAGCGTTCGGGGATACCGTTACTGCGCATCGAACGCCACTTGTAGTGATCGCCGTACAGCCAGATCTGCGTCATGTTTTCGAATCGATGATCGTCGGCCACCTGCTGCGGCGGCAGATGGCAATGATAATCGATAATCGGAAGATCTGCGGCGTACTCGCGATAGAGCGTTCGCGCCGCGTTGGTCTGCAGAAGGAAGTCGTCGTGGATAAAAGGTTTTCCAGTCATGGTTTTTCTCCAAAAGTTTTCCTTTATATGTCAACCTCACTCTAAGCCTCCCCGGTCTTGACGCTCCCGCAAGAAGTCTGGGATACGAATTTCAACCCCCTCCTAACCTCCCCCGATCTTCGGGGGAGGAATAGGTTCTTCTCCGCCGTTCTTCGGGGAAAGGTGGGTTGGGGTTGAAGACCTGTCTTCCCATATCCCGCTCACGTTTTGTCGCTCCGTCCGGACTGTATGTAGAAACTCTCGTTGCATCCTAACCCAATGTGTATTTGGATATTCATTCTCTCACGTCACGATCGCAAATCAAATGTTCGGTGATACGATCCTCGGCAGCCACAGAACCAGGTCTTCGGGAAGATAGGTGATGATCATCAACGTAATAATCATGGCCGCGTAAAACGGAAGCATTGGCCGGACCAGCTTCGCAATAGTCGTACCGCCGACGCCGCATCCCACAAATAGCACGGTACCCACCGGCGGCGTACAGAGACCGATGCATAGATTGACGATCATGATCAGACCGAAGTGTATCGGATGCATACCCAGCGTTGTAATCGCAATTTGACTAAAGATGGGTGTGAATATCAACACCGCCGGTGTCATATCCATGAAGGTTCCGACAAAAAGCAGTATCAGATTGATGATTAGCAACAGGATATACTTGTTTTGTGTCAGACTCAGTAGACTTTCACTAACCATTTGGGGCAGTTCAAGACGAACCATCAGATTGCCCATCGCTTTACTCGTGGCGATGAGAATAAAAATGAAAGCTGTCGTAATCACTGTGGTCTTGAGAATCGCCGGCAGGTCCTTCCACCCCACCTGTTTGTAGACAAGAACCGCAAGGATGAACGAATAAATAACCGCCGCGGCGCTCGCCTGAGTCGCGGTAAAAAAACCGAGAACAATTCCTCCCAGCACAATTACCATCAGCAGCATACTGAGAATCGATCGTTTGAACCGAATCAAGCTCTCACGCAAAGGGACTTTCCCGGTAGGCTCTACACGATCCCGAAACGCGTAAATCCCGGCGACAATCATGAGACCGACGCCGATTATGACACCCGGCAGAAAACCGCCCATAAACATCGCCGCGACGTCGACCGATTGTCCTCCAACGTCGCCCCACGCAACCGCATACACGATCATTATATTCGACGGAGGAATCACGAGTCCCAAGGTCGCGGCGGACAACGTAAGCGCCGTGCTGAAACTGCGCGGATACCCCGCTCGAAGCATCTCCGGAATCATGAAGGCTCCGATAGAGCTGGTCGCTGCCGTGGCCGATCCCGATATGGCCCCAAACAGCATACAGGCCATGACGTTCGCATAACACAGGCCGCCCACCATGCGGCCGAACAGGACATCCGCAAAATCGATCAGGCGGCGCGCGATACCGCCCGCCCCCATCAGCAACCCCGACAACACAAACATCGGAATCGCCAGCAAGGCATACGAGTCGATCCCATGCCACATATCTTTCGCGATTTGAGTAAAAACCAAAATCGGCCGATCCGGCCACAAACAGAGATAAGAAAACACCGTCGCGATGCCGATACTGAAGGCAATAGGGATGTTGTGGGCGATCAACAAAACAAACGCCACGATCAAGACAATCGTAGCCAACATTTCCGGTGTCATCTGTTCGTCCGTTCCTGTTCGGCCGGTTGCGATCCCGCCACCGGACTCGGGTGGGCAAAGTGATAAATACAGTAAAGAAGATTGAGTATTCCGGCAAGTACTAGAACCAGGTAAAACCAGCCACGGTTGAGCACCTCAAAACCGGGCATCTTCGATCCCATTGAAAATGCCCGATAACAGACCATATATCCACCAATTGCCAACACAAACAACGAAAACAGCCCTACCAGCGCCGTAGAGACATAATCGAGGATCAATCGAACCTTTGGCGGATAGAGCCGCACAAGCGCATCCACGCCAAGATGCGCACGCATCCGGAACGCGAGAGCGCTTCCCAAAATGCCGATCCATACCAGCAAGGTTTGCGAAGCGGTATTTACCGGAGCAGAGACTTTCGCGACGAATCCCATCATCGCTTCAAGCTGGGGAACCGGAAAAGATTCTTCTTGCTCTGTTTGTTGGGTAGGAATCGCGTCATTTCTATAGGATTTCAATAGACTGCTGGTAATCGGCTGTATGGCGGCATTCAACAGAATCTCCGTCGTGATACTGAGCACCATCGCAACGACCAATGTCAGTAACACGGCGGTTAAACCCTTATCCAATATATCGTAAAAACGTTGCAATATTCTCTCCGACCGATCTGTAAATCCCCCCTACTTCCGAGTTCATATCCCCTAGTTCACCGCACGAATCCGCTTGACATACTCGATCACTTCCGTCCCCTCAAATTCATTGTATATGGATTTTGTGGCTTCCACGAAAGGTTCTTTGTTGTCGAGATAGGTGAAGGTGACACCTTCCGCCTCCATTTTCTCCATATATTCCCGATTCTTCTCTTTCCATAATTTCTTTTGAAATTCTTTCGCCACCTCGGCGGACTCCATAATCCAGGCCTGCTGTTCGGGATTCAATCGGTTCCATCGTTTCGCACTCATCAAAAGAATGTCCGGAATGCATACATGTTCGTCGAAAACATAATACGGAGCGACATTGTAATGCCGCGTCGTATAATAGCTGGGAATATTATTTTCCGCCCCCTGCACTACGCCTGTATCCAACGCCGTATAGAGTTCCGAGAAGGCGATCTGCTGTGGAGAAGCTCCCAGCGATTCCACAAGTTTCTGCATCATGACACTTTTCTGCACTCGAATCTTTATTCCGTGAAGGTCCTGCGGAGAGTCCACTTTCTTCTTTGTGTAGAATGATCGAGCGCCGGCGTCAAAATAGCAAATCCCTTTCAAATTCTGTTCGATCGCCATGTCGAGCAGTTCCGTTCCGATTTCGCCGTCCAGTACTTTCCACATATGGTCTTCGTCACGGAACAGATAGGGCAAAGAATACACTTTTGCTAAATCGGTTTTCGTCTCCAATATGGTCGAGGAGATTTTCGTGAACGCATCTGCATCGTTGGTTACATTATCACAGAGTTCCTGCTCGTTCCCCAGCGTTCCACCGGGTTGAATCTTGACGACCATCGTCCCGCCGCTTCGCGTCTCGAGTTCCTCTGCGAAACGCTCCAGCGCTTTATGGACGGGGTGATCCGTATTCAAAACGTGAGGCAGACTATACGTAATTCTCTCCTGCCCCGGCTCTCCTTCCGGACCGCCGCACGAAAGAAGGAGAAACAATATGGAGATAAAGAACGGTATGGACAAATTGTGCAGAAAACTCTTCATGATAAATTCCCCTCTCTTTTTTGAAAGACCCTCCGGCTGGCTCTCAGTGCTTCAAAACATTATCGTTCGGCGCCCATTTCGCCTGCCACTCTGGATACTCATCTTCCAGAAGATCTTCCGGGTTGTCCGTGTACCAGGCGTATCCGACGCGCCGCTCGTGTTCAATATCGCTCAGTTTGTACTTCACGATTCCGTCCCGGCCGCAGAATATCGGACGGTTCGTACCGATTTCATAAAACCGGGCCCAAATCGGCCCGGCTCCGGATTCCTGAACGACGATTTTATCATATCCTCTCGGCAGCGTTGAGTCCCGTTTCTCAACGACCTTGATCCCTATGATCTTAACTCGATCGAACCACTGAACCGCAGACTGAATCGCATGAATAGTCGTGGAATCCGGCTGATCGATTCCCATCAAGAATTCAACGATCCCCACACTTTCAGCACCGCTGAGAGACACTTTTTCATAGGTGCGCGCCGGCGCGGGCTCCAGAGTCTTCTCGTCATGCTGGGCGCACCACGCCGTTCGTTTTCCGTCGACACCGATCTGGCATTTCAATATGCACTCGATGCCCTTCTTAACAGCTTCGGCCGCTTGGTTACGGTGTGTTTCACTAACGAATGCGTACGGCTGTTCTTCCCGAGCAACATCGCGCAGGAGTCTCATCACTCCGATCATGGCATTGTCGTTGAATGTGATATGTTTGTGATATCCCGACGCGTTGGGATAGAACTGCGGCCAACCGCCGTTCTCATACTGTGCTTCGAATAGATAGTCCAGCCCCCGTTGGAACGATTCGAGAAAGCGGTCGATTTGGGTTGAAGAGTAAACCCGCGCGAGATATTCCAATTGCCGATATGTCGCACCGTTATCGATTGTACTGTCGTCCTCGTCCTTGTCCGCAATGATTTTCTTTTCTTCTTCCTTGCTGAGCACGTCAGCCATGTCGGTGTTCTTCGGCCATCCGCCGCTCTTGCGTTGGTAGAGCAAAACATTGTCCGCAATTCGAATCGCTTGATCGCTCGTGTACCACCCAGGATCTTGTCGCAAACAAGCTTTCCAGCTGGGAATATCGACTTCGGTACCGCCCCGCCCAAGGGCTTGCTCCACGGAGAAGCCTGTCACACAAAGTGTGATGTAGACAGCGAAAAACACAGCCAACGGGGATCGACCGGTTTGAAACAGGGAAAGGCAAAGTTGCGGCAAAAACAACTCAAATCTTCTCATTGTCCTCATGACCTCTTCATGTGTGCGATTGTGAGACTCCCTCATGTTGATTCATTTTGGTATTGCTGTCACGAGTGGCATAGCGTGTGTGGGAAAGCGTTCGAAAAAAGGGGAGGGGCAAACGGCCGTCAGCTCGTTGGGAGCCTCGTCCGGCGGGAATCTGGACGTACCGGAAGCGAAACACATTGCGCTGCAAACGAAACTAGTCGTACGGGAAACGAAACGAAAGTCGACATCCGCAGTCCCCTCTCCCTCTGGGAGAGGGATAGGGTGAGGGCTCTTCTCCCTTGCCCGCCACGATCATTCATGCCGCAAGGCAACAATAGGATCGAGGTTGGAGGCGCGCATGGCCGGGTAAATTCCGAAGACAATTCCTACGCCCATACTAATCCCCAAAGAGAGGACGAGACTGTATGGCGTAATGACTGTCGGCATCCCGGCAAAATGAGTAACCAGCCAAGGAATGAGCAATCCGATTCCGATACCAATTAATCCGCCGCTTGTAGAGAGCACAACAGTCTCGATCAGGAATTGCGTGACAATCTGCTTTTTGTTGGCTCCGATGGCACGGCGGATTCCGATTTCGCGCGTCCGTTCGGTCACGGAAGCCAACATGATGTTCATAATTCCGATTCCACCAACCAACAGGCTGATCCCGGCGATCGACCCAAGAACGATATTGAATGTGCGCTTCGTGGCTTCCGCTTGCCGGAGCAAAGCAAGAGGAACGCTCATACGGTAATCTTTCTTTTTATGAAATCGCTCCAGCATAGCCTGAACCGCATTCGAAGTCATTTCAACATTTTCAAGATTATTGACTTCCACAATGATCTGGTGAAGTTCTACGAGCTCCCGTGTCCGCGATCCGGCGGACATCTGAGTAAACACATCGCCGAAGCGTTCGCGCGCCACGCTGATAGGAATATACGCGTCGATCTCCTGATCGGGAGTTTGAATGCCTCCGGCGGACCCACCGGCGTTTTTGACAATTCCGGTCACCTCAAAGTAGTCTCCACCGATGCGAAGCGATTGACCGATCGTCTCTTCCGTGGCCAGTACGCGGCGAGCGCCATGTTCCGTCAGAACAACGACGTTTCCGTGACTGATCACATCTTCTGAAGTCAGTACTCGTCCACCGATGACGTCTCGTTTTACGAGTTCGAACCACGCCGGTGTCGTTCCCACAACACGCAGTTCAAGCGCCCGATGTTTCAGACGGGCTTCCTTGCGCACGTGCTTCACCGGCACCACGCGGGACACGGTCGGAAGGCTTTCGGATAATCGGGTCGCATCGTCGTACAACAACCCGTACACGCTCATCATCACGCGCACATTCGTGGCGGTCTCCTCTTCCACGGGCTTCATGGAATTGAGGATGATATTGTTGCTTCCCAGCATTCGGATTTGATTCATCGCCTCCGAACTCGCGCCTTCGCCGACCGCCAACATCGCGATGACGCTGCCGACACCGAACACAACACCCAGCATGGTCAAAAGCGACCGGAGCTTGTGTAAGAGGAGATTTTTTATGCCGAGTTTGATTTCCCGGTAATGTTTCGAGCGGTGCATCAATGCTCTCCTTCAATTCGCTCGATTTGTCCGTCTTTCATAAACATACGCTGCCGGGCGACGGACGCGATACTCACTTCATGCGTTACCATAATGATTGTTTTGCCCTGTTCATTCAGTTCCGCGATCATATTGATAATCTCGTCTCCGGTGGCGGAGTCCAGATTCCCGGTGGGCTCGTCCGCGAGAAGAATCTGCGGATCGTTCGCCAATGCCCGCGCAATTGCCACGCGCTGCTGTTGTCCACCCGACAGCTCGGCAGGACGGTGGTTCAACCGATCCCCCAATCCGACTTTCTCGGCCAGTTCTTTCGCTCTCTCGTTGCTTTTCACCGGATCCCATCCGAGGTAGTAGAGAGGCAACTGGATATTCTCTTCCACTGTCGACTGGGGGATCAAATTAAAACTTTGAAAAATGAAGCCGAAATGCTTCAACCGGACCTGGCTGAGAGCATTGTCGTCCAACGTACTCACGTCTTTTCCGTCCAGCAGGTACTTCCCGCTACTCGGGCGATCCAGGCATCCGAGTAAATTCAGCATAGTACTCTTTCCGGATCCACTGGGGCCAAGCAGAGCCCAGAAACTGCCTTTCTTAAAATCGGCGGTTACACCGGCCAATGCCTTAACCTGTTGATCGCCCATTTGATAAATCTTCTGGACGTCATCGAGAAAGATGGCTGTATCGGATTTTGCTTCCGTCTTAAAGTTCATTATTCTTGCGGAGCTCCTCTACGTCCGGCTCCTCGTCCGCCGCGCCCAGCGCCGCGCTCGGAGGGTTCTGAACTCCGCTGCTGAAACCGTTGCCGCATCTGTTCCCGTTCCTCCTCGGACATATTCTCCATTCGCTTGCGCATTTCTTCGCGCTGTTCGGGCGTTAGATTCCTTCGATCTCGACGTTGCCCGTCTTCCTGCGAAGCATCGGGACCTCCGCCACGCGGACCGCGCTCTCGGCCCATCGATTCGCCATCACGCCCTCCCGGAGGACCTCCGGAACCAGGGCCACCTGAACCATCCGGCGCGCCGAATTCCCCCTCAGGTCGTTGCCGTCCACCGGCCTGTGATCGATCTCCGCCGCGAGGTCCATCACTTTGCGGACCGGCTGCCTGTTCACCGCCCGCCTCCGCTGCTGCATCTCCAGAACTATTTCGTTCCCCGCCCGTGGAACCGGAACCGGCAAACGCCAGTTGTTCCTCTGAAACAAGCGGCGGTGCAAGCCACACTTTTTCGCCTGGGTTTAACCCACTCACAATTCGAGCCATCACGTTGTTGTCCAATCCCAACTCGACCCGACGCGGCTCCCATTCGTTGCCGTTCGCCACGTAAACCGTCGGCTCGCCATTCCTTCGCACAATCGCAGAAACGGGGACAAAGAGAGCATCCTCAAACTCGTCAATCAGGATCTCGGCTCGGCACGTATTCCCGTTCCGGAGTCCGCTGTTCCCATCCGCATCGATATTGATTTCCGTCCGGTACAGCTTCAGGTCGGGATTCATGAAAATACTTTGGGCGTCCGGTAGGGGAGCAATCTTATCGACAGTCCCCCTGAATACTTTGCCGGGTAACGCCTCCACTGTAATACGTACCGGCATTCCGACACTAATTTTCTTGAGGTTCGACTCATGCACCTTTACTTCGGCCATATACGAATCCGTCGTCGGCAGGTAGATCAATTCCTGGCGTTCGCGAACCTCCTGACCTTCATCGAGCGGTTCCTCGTTACCCCTCCCCCTCCAGCTCATACGAACGCTGGTAGCATAAATCACAGTGCCGTTCATCGGGGCCTTGATCACGGCATTCGCGATCTGTTTTTCGAGTTTCTCCAACTTGTCTGTTTGTCGATCGTACTCGGCCAGTTTCGCCTGAAGTTCCGCGCTGGCCTGGGCAACCTCCGCCGAAGCTTTTCGGTAGGTTCGTTCGAGGGCCATCTCGGTTTGTGTCACGTCGCTGACCAGCTGTGCGACCTGTCTCTCTTTGGTGTAATTCTGGAAAAGTTCCAGATCCTGCCGAGCGATCTCCAAATTGAGTTCCGCTTTCTTGGCGGCTAATTCATCGGATTTCAACTCCGTTTCGGAGATGTATTTCTCTTTATACAGGGTCTTCGACCATTCGTACTTCTCTTCCGCGCGACTCAGTTCCTCTTCCGCCAACGTGATGTTGGTCTCTAATTTTTTAAGTTCATTGGGATACTCGCCGCTGAGGTATTTATCCAGATCCAACTTCGCGAATTCGTAATTCAGTTCCGCTACGTCGATGTCGCTTTGCGCCTGGTTTTTCACAATTTCAAAGTTTTCACGCGCACCGATGTAGGCGGCCTCTGCGTTTTGGACACTGATTTCTTGGTCGATCAGCTGGTCTTCGAGACCGCTCGCGTCCAGTTCCACGAGGACTTCGCCTTTCTCAACCTCTTTCCCTTCGGGAACCAGGTACAAAATCGTCGCCCTGCCCTCGATTTCGCTTTTGAGAATCAGCTGATCTTTGGGGCGGACCGTGCCTGATTCGACCACACTGATTTGAAGCGGGCCGGGCTGGACTTCAAACATCGGCTCGTTGGCCAGCGCGCTTTTTTCCTCGAAAAACCCCTGAAACGCCGTCGCGCTGAATCCGGCGACCATAATGACGGCAATTACGAGAACCCAGAGAATCCCTCGATTCAGTAGTCCTCCACGTCGTGTTCGTTTCTCGTCACTCATTTTTCACCTCGGGTGGAGAGAATTCTCTCCAGAGTCCTTTTTCATTCACCTGGAGCACCCCCAGGTCTCGCTGTAATCCCAGCTCCGCCATGCGGTAATCGATGATTGCGGAAGTCAAGCTGTTTCGAGCGGAGAGCCTGGCGCGTTGCGCGTCCAAAACAAATCGCATTTCAGTTCGACCGGCGTCGAGAAGCATATTGGTCATCTCAACCCGCCGCTCGGCCAGTTCGAGTGCCTGAGCCTGAATCTCGAGAGCCAGCCGAAACTCCAGTAGGTTCCGCAGATTGTTGCGCACCTCGAGTTTGATCTGGTCTTCGGTTTCCTGATAACTGCGCACCTCTCGCTCCAGCGCAATCAGGCTCTGTCTGTAAGCTATCTTATTGCCCGTTTGGTCTAAGGGCAAATCGATAGTAAGCGGAAAGGAATAGACGCCCTCGTCGAAGTCGAGGCGATGGGCATTCGGGAGTGTAGCCGAGCCCATGCTGCGGTTTTCGCCATACCCGGCGTTGGCGAACAGAGTCACGCGTGGCTTGAAATCGTCCGCCGCCAGGACAACCTGCCGCTGGGCGTCGTAAACCCTTCCTTCCGCTGTTCTCAAATCAAGTCGATTCTCGAAAGCCAGCTGTATGGCGGTAGACTCATCGATTTCGTAAGGCCCTGCATTTTCTCGAGTTGCAGGCTTCAAAACAATTGGATCGTCGATGGATTCTTCCGCCACGTCCGGCTCCGGCAATTCCGTATCCGGTAGAAGGTCCCTGAACTCGGCGTTCAGACGTTCAAGTTCTTCTGTGACGAGTCGAATTTTAGCGTCTGTGGGGAGGCCGAGGAGGATATTGAAGCGGTCTTTTCCGCTTTTCAACGCTTCCTGAGCCCGGATCCAGCGTTCCCGGGCGGAAAGTTCATCCTGCAGAGCCTCATCGACGTCTTCCGGCGGCAGCCGACCTGCCTCAGCCAGCAGTCGGGCACGTCTCGTCGCATCGATCAAACTCCGATAGTTCTCTTCGGCATTCGTGATCGTGTCGTGCTGCTGCAGCACCGAAAGGTACTCGTCCGATACCCGCACCGCGAATGACCTTTTGTAGCGTTCGAATGACCAGATCGCATAGACAGCGTCGCGTTCCGCCTGTGTCAGTGGTTCGGCCACGATGTGCCTTCCGGCACCCTGCAGGAGCGGAATCGTAATGCTTGCATCCGCAAAAGTCGCCCTCGAGCTGTCGTTGACCGGCGAGAGGAGTTTAGCGACATCCATACCGATTTGGGCTGAGAGGGCGATGCCGTTCTTGAGCGTGCGGCCGATTCCAAACACCCCGGAACCGTCCATCCCTTTGACGGTATCCTCACCGCTCTCATTCGTGTTGAACGATCCATCCATGGCACCGGTAAAGGTAGTCCGGAAAATGTCCCGCTCCCCGTCGAGACGCAGGGCGGCACTGAACACACTTTCTTTCTGATTCTGGTACTCGCGGCTGTTCGCTGCCGCAACCTGCAACGCTTCGACCAAAGTCAATCGCAGGGGCTCAGTCGATAACGCGACCGATGCATCGGCAACACCTTCATCCGCCTCCAAATAATCATCGTTCGGCCAGTGCTCGATACGCCGCAGCTCTTTCGTGCCTAGAGAGGCCGAGGCCGACCGTGGCAACGCCTGTGCCGCAAAGAGCCTCCGCCGCAATGCGTCGGACGGCTTCTCAATCGTGAACGGCTCCGTCCGCCCCAGGGCTTCCTTCTGCTTTTGATCGATGATATGCCCGGCCGTTTTGTCGATCTGTTTGCGGTAGACGCCCGCAGAGTTACAGCCGACGAGAAGAAGAACACAGACAGTCCCTAAGACAGTCGCTAACACGATCCCGGCGTGGAGCCGGACAACTCGACCTTCTGTCATCCAATAGCTCTCTTTCCTCAAAATCACAACCTCGCAAAGAAGAATACGTGTTCGTGAATGGTAAACGCATGAGCCCCCGTGCCCGTTCCCCAGGTCCGTTGGTTCTCCAGACAGAAATACCGATTCAAATATGTATAACGTTCAAGAACGGATCTTTATTTTAAGCACGATATAGAATGTTTCTATAGACGGTCGGATTGGGCAAGACGATCCAAGCCGCCAAGGTCCGGAGCATTCCAGGTAGACTGAAAATGAGAGGGCACGCACAAACGAATTGAAAGAGGCATAACAGGAAGGGGCGACCGACCGGCCGCCCCTGGAGAGTACGTTGATTGCGGGTGGGTACCTTACCTAGTGATCTTCGATAATGCCTTCCTTGAGCGCCCCCAAGGTCGGGACGGGCACCGGCGCGAACCGCTTCCGTTCCGGGTTGTACATCATCCGGTAGGAGAAGCCGATGTTCCCCTGTTCATTCATCACATTCCACCCCCGCATCAGGTAAGGGCAGGTGTCGTTGAAACAGATGAACATGTAGTCCGTATCCCATTCGGTGAACGGACTTTGGGGAACAGCCCATTTTTTCATTCGTTCCTGACAGTGCGGGCAGCAGGGATGCCCCTCCACCATCCGTTCCTCATAATCCGTCTCGCAAGCAGGCAGAATCGACACTGTATCGACCGTCTCTGAACGGTCAGCATCGCCTCCGGCTTTGTGCGCATAGATAGCAAAGACCGGATCGCTGTATCGAGAGACTTCCGCGTATTTGTCCCCTTGCGGTCTCGGCTTCCCCTGCGAGGTGAATATGGATGTCTTCCCGAAAGCAGGGACGTCTTCAAAGAAATCTTCGACCATGATGATGCGTTCCTGGTCGCCTGACTGACGCCAGATCTTCACAGCCTTCTCCGGAAACATCCGGTTCGAGAATATGACAATAAACTGGCCTCCGGGCTTCAATACGCGTGCGACTTCGTGGAAGACATCAAAAGGCTTCGTGATATAATCCACGGATACCGTATTCAAAACAATGTCAAAAGCATTGTCGGGGAACGGTAAACGTGGATTCGCGTTGATATCTTGGATCACAGTTTCCGTCAGTTTTGGGTTCGTATCCAGTTCTTCGTGATTCAACCCGAGCCCGACGACTTTCGACGGGCGAATCGTATCGGGAATATGAGAATCCCAACTCGCCATGAGGTCCAAAATGACAGGGGCGGGCTGCTTGACGAGCGAACCGATAAGTTGTTCGACTGTGGCCAAAGCCACTTCATCCAAATGACTCACAAATCGTGCGTTTGCGTAGAAGACGCTGTCGCTGCCTTCATCCGCCCGCGCAAACGCGCTACCGCCATAGACCATTTCCTTTGCTCTTTGTTTCATCAGCTGCTGTCCTTTCTTGATTTCTAGTTCCTCTTTGTGTGAAGGAATTCTAAGAAATAGCCGATGGAAACAAAGTGGAAAATGTCGCGTCGCTACGTTTGCCGGACAAACCACCAGGGATTATTCCGCGCAGCCCGGCCGAGACACAGGCACAAAAGAACGGCGTGTCAGGACGATCGTTCTACCGAATCCCCCCCCCTCAATCCTCAAGCACCTTGTAAGCCCGGATCCAGTCGATTTCCAAGCGAAAAGAGCCTTCCTGTTTCTCCGATATCAGGAAACCGAAGGTCTTTATCTTGTGTGGATCCAGTTGGGGTGCGTTCTTCACAACGCGCCCGTGGTAGGTGGGAATGAATTCTTTGAACGGAATATTCACGACTTTCCATTCGTTCTTCTTTGTTTCAAATCGATGTTGATAAACCACACTGTCGAATTGCGGCGCGGTCTTGAACGTAAATTTGTAAGATTTCCCATCGCCCAGGATGCGAAGAGCGACTCCGTCATATTTGCTCAGATCGTAAACCTCGGACTCTTTCTCTCGTTTTCGCACCGATGCAAAACCGCCGTTGTTCTCCAAAGACACTCGTCCCCAGAAAACTCCCGTTCCATCTTCTTCGATCTCCAGCCGGCTGTTCGATACGCCTCCCATGACTACATCGTTGATCGCATACCACTCCTTTGCCTTCTCAGGCGAATCAAAGTCGAACAGAAGAAGATCGTCTTTTGCGAGACTCATAAGCGGACCTCCTGTAAACAGAATCGCGATAGCCAAAACGAACGAAAGAAACAACCGTACGGGAAACAGCTTTTGCATGATCGGAAAGCCCCCGAACTCTTTTGAAAGATAGCATACCAAAAGATCGGCCGTGACCGATACAAGTTGCCTTCTTTTGCAGTAACTCTATTCTCATAAGCAAGTTAGGAGAGATATCCCGGGGGGCTCCACCTATCGAAAAGACAAGATCCCACGTTTTTGAAGTAGCTTTTCACGGCAGGGAAGACATGCCAAATCAGCGGAATTGAGTATCATTCTCTCAACATATTCGCAGAAACGAACTCAGTCCATACCGATCGGCTACTGGAGGTATCCCATGTCCAAGTTGAACCGTCGTGATTTTCTCAGATCCGGTGTGGCGGCAGCGAGCATTGCCGCCGGCGTACCCGCTGTCTGGTCCGCAGAACCCAGTCAAAAGAAACGGGCCGCAACAGATTGGGTGGCGCTCGGAAAATCGGGAGTCAAGGTAACACGACTGGGCTTGGGCACAGGGACGAACGGGGGCGAAGTTCAACGAAACCTCGGACAGAAAGAGTTCACCCGGTTGGTCAGGCACGCCTACGAGCGCGGCGTCCGCTTCTTCGACACCGCCGACAACTACGACCAAATGCATGAAATGCTGGTTAAGGCCCTCGAAGGAATCGACCGGGATACCTATACGATTCAAACGAAAATGAAGTGGGGAAACAACCGCGATCCGTGGACCGAAATCGACCGCTTTCGTAAGGAACTGAAGACCGACTATTTCGACTCGTTTCTTTTGCATTGCGTGAGTACCGATGATTGGCCCGACGCGCTGAAAAGACAGATGGACACGCTTTGTGAGGCAAAGGACAAAGACGCGGTCCGCTCGATGGGCGCTTCCGTTCACGGTACACGCGGACTCGATGCGATGACGAAAACCACATGGCCCGACGTGGCGCTCCTTCGCGTGAATCACAACGGCGCGCACATGGATACCGTGGAGAACAAGTGGGGGCTGGTCGGCGATGTCGAACAATGTGTGACAGATATCCGAAAGATCCACGATAACGGGACGGGTGTGATCGGTATGAAACTGATCGCCAACGGAGATTTTAAAGATCCCGCACAGCGTGAAGCGGCCATCAAGTATGTAATGCAGCTGGATTGCGTCGACGCAGTGGTAATCGGTTTCAAAACCACGGCCGAAATCGATGAGGCCATTGAGAATATGAATAAGTATTTGTCCGCGTGAAGTGTCGCCAAGGATCGCCCGGGATGAACCCGCTGTGTGGACTGTCGCCCGGGATGAACCCGGGCGCTACATATCGACCAGCGTCACGTTCAAGATGTATATCAACTACCCATCACGCAGTCTCTTGCGCCACCGGTCTCGTATCCTCCGCCGTATACATCTTCCCGCGTCCGAGTTTGTCGTACCAGCTGAATTTCAGATAAATTGTGGTAACCGCAAGAACCAATAGAGAAATGCAAAGCGGGAAAAACTGCCGAATGACGATATACATCGGTGTCGTCACCAGGCTTGTCTGCCATACGATCCCGACCAGGCAATTCGTGAAGTCTCTTATGAAATCGCGGTTCTCCCGCAGCTCCGGCAGTCTTGAACGCAGACGTGCATAAACAGGCTTCCAAAAACCCCAGGGACGAACCTCGATATAAAAACTGTCCAACGTCTCCTCGTCTTCGGGCGGTGTCAAAAGACACACAACGACCGATGCGATACCGCTGAATGCTACGATAAAGAAGAATCCATACAGTATATCCACCTCGGGGAAAAACTTCGGAAACGCTATCGCAGCGACCGCCCCGGCAACCATCCCCGCAAAAAAACCGTACCCGTTGAAACGCCACCAGTGCCATTTGAGGATGTTCGGTGCCGTAAATCCTCCGAACAAGGCACCGACAATCCACTTCGTCACACTGTGAATCGACTCCGTCATCAGACCGAAGACAATCCCGATAAGGACCACGGAGATCGAACAGATATAACTGACAATAACGTATTTTCTATCCGAAGCATTTGGGTTGATATACCGTTTGTAAATATCGTTGGCAATATAGGCTGTGCCTGCGTTTACCGTGGAATCGAACGTGCTCATAAAAGCCGCGAGCAGACCCGCCAGTACAATGCCGACAAGCCCCGGTCGAAGGAATCGATTGATGACGTGCGGCAAGATCTGTTCCCCGTCCACGTCCGCGCCCATCGCGTTCATCTCCGGCGAGAAGAAAACCAGGCCCAGTACAACGATCGCCGAAATCATCAGGAATCGCGGGAAAAAAGCGACAAGGGAAATCCAACCGTTTTCGAGAGCAGCCTCCCTGGGGTTGCGTGTGGCGAGCACATGCTGCATTCCATAGCCGGGTGTCGGTCCGGCCATACTATTAAGGATTCCTTTGATCAATAAAATCAAAATAAAAAGCGAGAACGGCGACCAGGCATCCGTTAGTACCCGGTTGTGAAGCGCCTGGACAAGCCCGGACCAATCCAGACTGTGCCACCAGCCTATAAGCATGCTCCCCCATCCTTGAGGTGTCGAATCCGCGATCATCTGCGGCGTCGTTTCCGTCCTCGCTCGGACTCAATACAGGCCGATCCGAAACTCGTTCAAAGTGATAGCCGTCCCTACTGGTCGCCAGCCCGAAATAGCACTTGTACTCACGGTGGGACTCGGCGGACCTGTAAAGCAGAAACACCTCTCCCCGGTCCTCGTCATACCAGGCCCCCGGATTGAACACCGCCAAATTCTCCCACGGATTATCCGGATTCGGCGCCAGAATGGGGTTTCCGTCGAATCGTCTGAGTCTCACCGGTCTACCTCCTCTTTTGTAAGGCCCATCGAAAGCTCTCACCGGGCGGTTCTTGCCGATTGGTAGCTCCCTCCAGAGCCTCAGATCGCGTTGAAGAAGGTCCGAGTTTAAGAGAATCGATGCATCTTGTGCAAGTTCTCTGCGGAACGCTCTTTCCGTAGTCCCAGTGTGCTTATTTCCACAAGGGGGGAGACAACGTTTCGTTACAAATCTGCCGAGAATGGAGTTTTTTTTCCCCCGGAATAGGTGAAACGGTAGACGGTTTTGCCTTCAGCGAACGAACCTGCAAAGCGGCTTCAAATGTGCAGATGGCGACCAAAACAGGGTGTTCTTCCTATTTTCTGACGACTTTTACTGAGAGGAATTCTGTCGCTCGGAGAACAATAGACTTGCACCCTTGAATAGAACGCAAAAGAATATGGGTTATAGCGATTGTATTTGGTTTCGATAACCAATATAATCTTATCATCTGCATTCATAGTCACCTGTGGCTTTTTCTATGCTGAAGGAGGAATCGAACAAGGGCTTCCTTGTTTGCAGTTCCAGCGGTGGCGTCTCATCAGAGGGGCGGTTTTGTATTGAACATGGGAAAAGCAACTAAAACCTCGGACCAGTTCAAGGAAGCGCTGATTGATGACTACCTTGAGCAGAACCCGGGTCTTCATCGTTCTCAGGTTGTCTTGCGTTTCAAGAACGGAAAGCCGGTCTTTGACACGATCGACAAGGTCATGTCTTCCGCGTCGGTCCGTATGTCCAAAGAGAACCAGCAGGAATTGCTTCGCAAGGAGATGGAGGTTAGCGATGACGAGCGCTACCAAGCCTGTAGTCAGTCCATTGCCAGCTGTAAACAGGTCGTAGATTTTCTCTTCACAGCGGCCTTCATTGTGTTCAGTCTTGCAGAAAAGAAAGAGACGCTGAATACCCTGAAGCGTTGCGAGCGGGTTATCCTCGATCGAACCCACACAAAGCATAACATCAAGAAAGAATTCCTCGAGATGATGTCCGGGGGGGCAAAGATCAGTCGATCCCGGATTCGCAGTATCATTGTTCTCTACTTTCGCGCTCTTCTCGATCAACTGAAGTCCCAGAACGACCTCTATTCCCGTGAATACGATCTCGGCAACCGATTAGGAGATTTCGCCAAGGGGTTTATCAAGGAAAAGGTCTTGGAAATTCAGTCCGAGATCAAACCCAAGACGATGGAACGAATCGCGGGCATATACACCGCAGCGAAACGGGTCGGTGGGGAGAAGGTACCCAAACCGGCAAAGATAACGGTGGGAGAGCTGGAGAAAGCTCTTGCTGAAATGGATGTATCCCTTGAAAAACGACGCATACTGATGCATGACATCCAAAAAGTGATCGAATTCATGGACGAGGTTTTGAAACGGATGGAGAAGCAAGGGGACAGCAGCGATAGCACCTCACAGGAGGAGGCCAATCCCAAAAAGAAGACGCGTCGGATGGCATTCATGTCGAAGATCTTCGGACGTAACTGAATTCCCACCGCGTAGAGAGAAATACTCCAGCATCCTGAGAAATTCGTACAAACGCGTAAAGAACTCTCCGTCCGATCAATCTGTAGAAACCCGCTGACAAGGTAGTTCACCATGGCGGATCAAGAATATGTACTCAGGCTTAATCAGGGCATCGACGCCTGGAACGCCTGGAAAAAGCAATATCCCGACGTAACTCCCGACCTCAGCGGAGCGGATCTGAGCGGAATGAACTTGTTCCGCATAGACCTCTCTGGAGCGGACTTACGCGAGGCGGATCTCTCCGATTCGTTTCTCATTTGGGCGAATTTGCGGGGGGCCGATCTGCGTTGGGCGAACCTGAGCCAGGCGAAACTGGGCGGAGCCAACCTCACCGAAGCGATCCTGTTTCGTGCGGATTTGAGCGGCGCCGACCTGCGAGAAAGCTGCTTGAAGGAGTCGTACCTGACCTGGGCCGACCTGAGTGAAGCAAACCTGGCGGGTGCAGATGTTTCTTCCGCCTTTTTGAACGATGCCTGTCTGGTATGGACAAACTTGACCGGAACCGATTTATCGAAATGCAGCTTTGAGTCGGCTCATTTTTTCGAAACAACGTTGGCAAACACCAACCTGTCCGGTACCGTCGGATTGGCCTCTTGTACCCATCATGGACCAAGCACGCTGGATCATCGTACGATCATGCGCTCAAAAGAACTGCCGGTTGTGTTCCTGCGCGGCTGCGGTCTTCCGGATGCTCTTATCGAAGAATATGTAGCCGACGATTCCCAGATCTCTCGGTTTCATACCTGTTTCATCCGGTATTCGCAGAAAGATAAACGTTTCGCCCGCAAAGTCCAATCCGATTTGCAATCCAAAGGAATACGCTGCTGGTTGGCACCGGCGGATGCGGATGCAGAGATGCGGATTCGGGACGCCGTGGAAGACGCGGTGAAAGTACACGATCGTATCCTCGTTGTTCTTTCCGAACATTCGACAAACACGAAATGGATCGATCAAGAAGCGACGGCTATTCTTACAAGAGAGCGGGACGTCAAAAAATCGATCTTGTTCCCGCTCCAGATCGACGAGGCGTTCGGCCGCGTGAAGACCAAATGGGCAATTCATCTTCATGAAGCCGGACGAGTCGTTGATTTCAAAGACTGGAGAAATCACGAAGCCTATCTGGAGGCAATGGATCGTTTGCTGTACGGCCAGAAAGGCACAGCCCAAAGAGAACAAGAAGCCCCAAATACCAGCCGAGCGACTCAAGCCGTGTAGATGTCGAGACCGGTCTTGGGGGAGGACCGCTGGATTCCTGGAACTCAATCGATACGGCCTGAGATTCTACC